>NZ_JBQCIF010000044.1:0-99502 GCF_051953955.1 Trinickia sp.
CCGGCCACGACGACGCACAGCCGGATCACGCCCGAGGCGCGTGCGGCAGCCGGGATTACCGAGGCGCTGCTTCGCGTGGCCGTAGGGCTCGAGGATGCGCGCGATATCTGCGCGGATTTGGGGCGGGGGTTGGAGGGGTAGACTTCGCCCTATTCGCTGCCGGGGTGGCTCCGGCAGCGAGCGCATCTGATTACTTCGAATCCTCTCGAATCGCCCGATTGAAAGTACCGAAAGATCCAGTAGGCAACGATATCTGCCATTTGGATCAGCCTCGACGCTTTCGAGTCGAGAAACAGTGGCACTTCCGCTAAATTCCTCAGCTTGCCGGTTTGATGCCCGCCTCGTTCAAGTGGACTTGCGCCGTTCTGCGCGTCTCAATGCACCCGTGCCGCGCGCCACTGGCCCGGCGCGATGCCGAAGCGGCGCGTGAAGGCATGCGTGAACGCGCTCTGATCGGCGAAGCCGACCGTCAACGCCACGTCGATCAGCGTGTGGCGTGCATCGCACAGCATCATCAGCGCCGTGTCGAGACGCAGCCGCTGCAGATAGCGGTAGGGTGCCGTGCCGAATGCTTCGTTGAACAACTGGTGGAAGCGTCGCTCGCCGAAGCCGCAGTGTGCCGCAAGATCGCCCACGCGCAGCGGCTCGGAAAGGTGCGCGCGCAACCATTTGTCGATGCGTGCGTAGTCGAGCCCCGCGGCCGGCGCTTGAACGCCGATGCTGTCGCCGAGCATCACGGCCAAGCGCGCCGCCGTTTCCCATGCCAAGCGGCGCGCCGGCAGCAAC
Source organism: Trinickia sp. (assembly GCF_051953955.1). GTDB lineage: Bacteria > Pseudomonadota > Gammaproteobacteria > Burkholderiales > Burkholderiaceae > Trinickia. Next base: position 787 of record NZ_JBQCIF010000044.1, read on the forward strand.
GAGCGGGCCGTGTGCTCCGTATCGTCGCCGGCGTCCGTGCGGTTGCCCGCATCGCCGCGATGCGCGCGCGATGCCCGATCGATGTGCGCCGCATGCGATGCGGCTTCACGTACCGCGCCGGCCAGCGCGCCGTTCATCGTCAACGGCATTGCCCGAGCGAAGAAGCGCTCGGGCAATGCCAGCGAAGCGCACGGCACGTCGAGCACGAGCTGACGGTTTTCGCCGATGCCCGCATACTCGTGACGCGCACCGGCTGGAATCAGCCAAGCACGGTGTGCGTCGATACGATGGCCGATGCCGTCCACAGCCATCTCCATCTCGCCGGCCACGCCGAGCACGATCTGATGGAACGGATGAACGTCGCATGCGCTGACGGCGCCGTAGCGCCGAAGCGATAGCGCCGGCGAGTCGATCGCGTGCTCGTGTGCGTGCATCGTCGCGCTCGATGAGGTCAGTTCCGTGCCGGCTTCGCTCAGGTTTCGAGCAGTTCGACCTCGAAGACGAGCGTCGCGTTCGGGGGGATCACGCCGCCCGCACCCCGCACGCCGTAGCCGAGTTGCGGCGGAATCGTCAGGCGCCGCACGCCGCCGACCTTCATGCCCTGCACGCCTTCGTCCCAACCCTTGATGACCATGCCGCCGCCGAGCACGAACGCAAACGGATCGTTTCGGTCCTTGCTCGAATCGAACTTCTGGCCGTCGGTGAGCCAGCCCGTATAGTGAACGGTGACCGTACGCCCCGCCGCAGCTTCCGCGCCCGTGCCTTCGGTCAAATCCTCGTACTTCAGCCCCGATTCGGTGGTCACGATCGTCATGATTCTTAAGCTCCAGTTTCAGAAGAAACCATCATTGTAGGCGCTGCGGTCCTCGAGGTGCCTATAATGTCCGTCTACTCTACGCACCTACGGCGTCACCCGGTCGTCGCGCGTGCGCGAGCGGCACTTGCATGGGCCCCGCTCGCCGCCGCGCCGTGGCCGGGACATCCAATTACCTTTCGAGAGGCCGATCGTGTCGACGTTTCTCAACGCCGCTGCCGCATCCGACGAACGTCTCGCTCATTTGCGGGCCGAAGTCGCGCTCTTCATGCGCGATCATGTCCTGTCCCTCGTATCCCACGATTTACGCAGTCCGCTCAACGCCATTCATAGCTGGGCGTACGTGCTCGAGCGCAAGCTCGATGCCGCCGATGCATCGGCCCAGCGCGCGCTGGCCGGCATTCGCTCGGGCGTCGAACAGCAAGTGAAGCTGCTGGAGGATGCCGTCGACAAAACGCGCGCCGAAACCAAATCGTTGCCCCTCGCGCGTGAATCGTTTGTCGCGCGCTCGGCCATCGAGCGCGCGCTCGAGGATGCGCGCCGAGCGCTCATCGAGGCGCGCGGCACGACCGTCGCACTCGAATCGTCGCTCGATGCCGAGCGTTGCGACGGTGACGGCGAGCGCCTTGCGCAAGCGCTCTGGACGATGCTCGTCTTTGCCGCGGAAGCGAGCCCGCCCGGCGCGGCAGTCACGCTGAAGTCGGCGTTGGAGGCCCCGTTCTGGCGTATCGAGATCGCCTTCACGACGAGCTTCGCCGCGTTGGCCGATGCCGAATTGCCGCATGCATTGGAGCCGTTCGCAAGGACGCAGGCGATGCAGCCGCGCGAGGCGGGGCGCATCGCCTGGGTGCTGGCGCTCGTGCAGCGCGTCGCGTCCGCTCACGGGGGCACGTTCGAGCAAGGTGCGACGAACGACGGCGAACCCACGATGCTCGTGCTGCGCATCCCCCTTGCCGCCATGTAGTCGAGTGTGGACTTCCCACGCCGCCGCGGTCGCCGCTAGCGTGTCTACGGCGATCGGTGGCGGCAAGCCCAATGCCATCGCCAACGCCGCCGCAGCGATGCCCCTGCTACTCGCGCGGCACGCCTTCCTCGACGAGCAGTGCCACCGGTAGCGCGCTCAGAGCGTCGCGCAAATAGAGCCTGCCCGTACCGTCGGCTTTGGGTGCGGCGGGGCTCATGCAGTCGAACAGCGCCCGCCCGGCCAGTGCGGGCGGCAATGCGATCGCCGTGTCTTCCCACACGGCCGGATCGGCGAGCGGCACGTCATTGGTCTCCCCCATCAACGACGATGCGAGCCGCGTGGCGATGACGATCGCATAGGCGTCGCCGTGCTGCCGGGCGAACGCGATCGCATGATGCGCGCGCGAGCCGGTCACCGTCAGCGGGACGTACGAGCCTTCGAGAAAGAGCGCGGGTGAGACGGCTCGCAACGTCAGTGCACGGTGCACGATGCCGAGCTTGACGCGGCCGTCGCGCCAATGGGTCAACTGCTCGCTTGGAGGCGTGCCGGCGAGCCACGCCTTTCGCTGATCGAAATCCACGGGCCGGCGATTGTCCGGGTCGACGAGGCTGAAATCCCAAAGCTCGGTGCCTTGATAGAGGTCCGGCACGCCCGGGCAAGTCGTCCGCAGCAGCGTCTGCGACAAACTATTGACGGCTCCGGCGCGCTCGATGCGTGCGACGAACGAAGAGAGCTCACGCAGAAAGCCGTCGCGCCGCTGCGGCGCAAGAATGTCGAAAAGAAACGCGCGCGCGGCGGTTTCGTACGCTTCGTCGGGCGCATGCCAACTCGTCTGCAGTTTGGCTTCGCGCGACGCTTTCAATTGCCACTGTGCAACGCGCTCCGCGAATGCATGCACGCCCTGCTCATCGGTAGGGTCGAGCCCATAAGGCCAAGCCCCCACCAACGTTTGATAAAGCATGGCCTCGGCGGCTGGTCCCGGTGCCCAGTTCGGTGCCGGGCCCAGGAGCGGGGTGCAGGCCATGGCCAGCCCGGCCTTTTCGTCGGGCGCGTCCTCCGATGCGAAGGCGCGGCGGTGCGGCGCGTTCAGTGTCGACCACGCGCGCAGCGTGGCCGTCCACTCGTCGGCGATTTCGCTCAAGACGGCGAGCCTCGCGCGGACGTCTTCGCCGCGCTTGTGATCGTGCGTGGCAGTCGCGATAAGCGCATAGGGGTAGCGCTGCGCACGTTCGAGATTGGCTGCATGAAAAGCATCGACGTCGAGCGCGAATTCGGCGGGATCCGCGCCGACTTCGTTGCGCGACAGTAATCGGCCATAGCGGTAGAAGGCCGTGTCTTCGAGCGCTTTTGCCGCCAGCGGCGCGGTGACCTGCGCGAAAAGCGTTGCCGCGGTGCGCCGCTCCCGGCTCGGCACCGCGCTCGTCGGCGAATGGGCCTCGCCGTCGCGGCCGTCGCCGCCGAGCGACGCCGCGACGTAGGCGAGCACCGTGTGATCGCCTCGGGCCATCGAGCGGCGTGCGCGTTCGAGTGCTTGATTGAAATACGCCTCATCGGCAGCGGTGCGCGCGCCGTTTTGCGGATACATCCGATAGACCGGAAAGTGCACGGCCACTTCGGCGAGCGCCCGGCGTATCGCCATGAACGTGAAATCGCGCGTCGTGGGCTGTTCGCGCGCGATTCGATGGATGCCGCGAGCGGCGCGGTCGAGCTCGGCCGACAGGTTTTCAGCCAGAATCTTGCGCCGTGCTTCGCAGGCGATGTCCGCGTACGGTTGCGGCGAGCCCGACAGCTCGCTCCAGGTCGCGGTCAGCGTCGCTTCGCCTCGTGGATCGTGCAGCAGGGCGCCTACGTCGTTCATGAAGTCGTAGCCCGTCGTGCCGTCGACCTTCCAGTCCTCGGGCAGCGCCTCGCCGCGGGCCAAGATCTTTTCGACGACGACATAGGCGCGAGGCCCGTCGAGCTGCGCCGGCCGCTCCGATTCCCTTTCGGCGAGTTTTTCCCGCAACCGCTGGCAATATTCGCGCGGGTCGACGAGCCCGTCGACGTGATCGATGCGCACGCCATCGATGACGCCTTGCGCGAACAGTCGCAAGACGAGCGCATGCACGGCATCGAACACTTCGATGCGCTCGGTGCGCACGGCCGCGAGTGTGCCGATGTCGAAGAACCGGCGCCAGTTGACTTCGTCCGCGGCCGTGCGCCACCAGGCGAGACGAAAGAACTGCCGCTCCAGCAGGCGGTGCAAACGCTCGCGCGATGCAGCGCTCGTCGGCGCATAGTCCGCCACCGCCGCGTCGAACGGCTTCGCGCCCCGCGTCTGCGCGAATTCACGCAGCGCTTCTTGCGCGGCCTGCGCACGCTGCCGCTGCTCGGGCTGCACCGTCACGCCCTCGAAGTGGTCGGCAAGCGCCGCGAGCTCCGGATGTTCGCCATGCGCCCCGCCGCGCAATATCGCCGGATAGTCGACGGGGCAAATGGGAAACCGATGTTCGCCGTAGCAAACGAAGAAGCGGCCTTGGCTTGCGTCGAACGAGAGGGCGATGCGGCCCGCGGCGAGTTCGTCGCCGTAAGGTGCCCCCAGGCACGGCGCAAGCACTTTGCCGCGCAGCGCGGGATCGGGCGAATGCCAGTCGATGTCGAAGTAGCGCGCATGCGTGCCGTGCCGGCCCCATTCGAGGATGTCGAGCCACCACGGGTTATGGCCGCCCGCAATCCCCATGTGATTGGGCACGATGTCGGCGATGAGCCCCATTTGCCGCGCATGCACGGCTTCGGCCAGGCGCAGGAGTCCTGCTTCGCCGCCGAGCTCGGGGTTCACGCAGGTGTAGTCGATCGTGTCGTAGCCGTGCAGCGAGCCCGGCATCGCCCTCGTGATCGGCGATAAATAAAGATGGCTCACGCCGAGCGCGGCGAAGTAGTCGACGTGAGCGAGCGCATCGTCGAACGTGAAGCCGTGATGGAGCTGCAGGCGCAGCGTGGAGCGCGGGACGGTCATGGTGTGCGGGAGGAATCAGGAAGCGGCCCAAGGCGTCTATGCAAGGCCGAGGCGCGTCTGCCCGATACGGCAAGCAGGCGGTCGCGCAACGGACCGCTTCCGAAAAGAACGTCGATCGGCGCCGTGAGACGCCGACGCCAGTTCGGATGCTCGTCGATGGAGCCCGGCAGGTTCGGTTGATCGGCCAGGCCCAACAGGTCCTCGAGCGGATACAGCGCGAGCGGGGCCGGTGTCGAAGCGACGAAGGCCAGTGCTTCGTCGATCGGCGCTTCCGTTTTCGGCGGCGCCCCGACCCCGTGCGCCGCGACGCCCGCGTGCTGGAACGCGCGCCATAGTGCGTGGCGGTCGGCCGCTCGTTCGGCGTTGGCTAGCGCGACGGGGTCGCGCCCGTCCGGGCGGGGGGCGGTTTGACCGATCCGATCGCGCCAGGCGATGTCGTGTCCGCTCCACCAGCCGGCAACGGTCGGCAGATCGTGCGTGGTCGTGGTGGCGAGCGAGGTGCGGCTGTATTGCGCAGGCGCCTTGAAGCTGCCGCCGTTTTCGCTGCGCTCGAACCAGAGCACGCTGATGCCGAGCAGGCCGTGGCGCGCGAGGCGTTCTCGGAATCCCTCCGGTACGGTACCGAGATCTTCGCCAACGACGATCGCGCGATGGCGCATCGATTCGAGCGCGATCAGCCGCAGCAGATCGGACATCGGGTAGCGCAGGTAGGCGCCATCGGCGGCGCTCGCACCTTCCGGCACGAGCCATAGCCGCTGTAGGCCGAGTACGTGGTCGATGCGCAAGCCCCCGCAGTGGGCGAACGTCGCGCGCAGCATGTCGATGAACGCACTGAAGCCTTGCATGCGCATGGCGCGCGGCGAGAACGTCGTGAGCCCCCAAGCCTGGCCAGCCTGATTGAACAGATCGGGCGGTGCGCCGACGGAGACCGCACGGAGCATATCGTCGGGATAGGACCAGGCGTGGCTGCCGGCACCGTCGCAGCCGACGGCGAGATCGGCGACGAGCCCGACGGCCATCCCCGCCTCGCGTGCCGCGCGCTGGGCCTGGCTCACGCCCTTTGCTGCTAGCCACTGCAGAAACAGATGGAAATCGACCTCGTGACGATGCTCGCGCGCGAATGCGTCGACGTCGGGGCTGCGCGGGTCCTGCAACGCGGCGGGCCAGTCGCGCCAATGGCCTCGTCCGTGCATCGCGCGCTCGAGCGCATCGATCGCTTCGAACCGGGCGTGGTCTTCGAGCGCCCGTCCCCCTGCCCGGCTGAACGCGTCGAATTCATGCGCGAGGGCCGTGGCGGCGGAGCGCTCGTGCGCGCAAAACCGTTCATAGAGCGCTCGCAGGACCGCGAGCCGCAGCGTGAGCGCAGCCGGCCAATCGATGAGCGGCGACGCTTCGAGCATGGCCCATCGCTCCCGCGACGTCGGCGGCCCGTCCGCCCGCACGGCATCGAGCGCCGCCTCGAACGCCTGCACGCCGAGCACGGCCGACGGATCGATATGGGCAGCGTTCAGAAACAGCCGCGACGACGGCGCGTAAGGGCTGAACTTGCGCGGCTCGGCGCTGAACATCGCATGCGTCGGGCTGATCGCCAGTGCATCGGCACCCGCCTGTGCGCTCTGGCTCGCGAGCATGGCGAGCGCCGTGAAATCGCCGATGCCGCCGTCGCCGGCACGGCGCAGTCCATAGAGCTGTGCGCCGATGCCCCAGATCGACGCGGCGCGCGGTGCGTCGGCGTTGCTGCGCCGCACGGCCTTGACGTCGGCAGCGGCCAATTGGCTGCGGCATGCATCCTCGATGGTGTAGCAGCGGGCCGGCGCGACCGCCAAGCACACGCGCTGATCCCCGACCTCGAGCGTGTGATATCCCGGCTCGGCGATGGGGGCGAGCAGCGTCGATTCCCCTTTCGGCACGCCCAGGCGTCCTTCCACGGTGCCGCCGCCTTCCAGCTCGATCCGGTAAGCGGTGCCCGTCGGGCTCGATGTCGCAGGCAGCGCCGTGGCACGATGGCATTCGGCCGTCACGAGCGGGGGCAGCGTCCGCGCGGTGCGTTCGGCATCGAGGCGTGCCAGCGTTTGCCGCGCCTCTTCGGATGTGCCGCATGGTAAGCCCAACGCCGCGAGCAGCGTGGCGAGCGTGTCGGACTTGACGCGGTGCATGCGCTTGTTCGCATCTTCCCAGTGCACTTCGAAGCCGGCGCGCGTGGCGATTCGCTCGATCGTCTCTCGACCGAGCGAGGGCGAGATCGATCCTGCTCCGCTCATTCGGCGCTCCCTCCCGGCATCGGCACGCGGGCGTCGTGATGCAGGGCGAACGCGTTCACGTCGCCCGTCAGCCAAGCGACGCAGGCGTAGCCGGGCAATTGGCCGGCATCGACGCTGTCGCGCGCGCGAGCCGGTGTTTCGAAGACGACCATGCCATCGGGCCGCGTGTCGAACGGGAGCGTGTCGGACGTCAAATTGAGCGCGATCGCCAGCGTTTCGTCATCGGCCAATCGCCAGGATGCGACGAGTGCATTGGCGTCGTGGCCCGATCGGGTGCGCAACGGCGTGACGCCGAGCGCGCGCGCGCCGCGAAGCCGCGGCGCAATCAGCTTCGCGCGCACGGCGAGGGCCGACCGGTAAAAGTGCAGCCACGCCTCGCGCTCGCCGCGCGCCGCGGGTTGCGCGGTGCCGGCGCCTTTGTCGCTGGTGCTGGTGCTGGTGCCGTCGCCGTTGTCATTGTCATTGGCATTGCCGTTCGGTTCTTCTTCGGTCGGCGGCGACGACAACGCGAACGTTTGGACTGCGTTCGGATCGGGGATGCGTGCGCGGCGTTCCGGGTCGGTGAACGCCGAGAACTTCGCGAACTCGCGGCGCCGGCCTTCGCGGACCGCTTCGGCAAGGTCGCCCGCATAGTCGGTGAAGTAGAGGAACGGCTGCGTGGAGCCGAATTCTTCCTCCATGAACAGCAGCGGAATTTGCGGCGAGAGCAGCAGCAGCGCCGTCGCCGCGAGTAAGGCTTGCGGGTCGCACAGCGTGCGCAGCCGTTCGCCGAACGCGCGATTGCCGATCTGATCGTGGTTCTGCAAGAACATGACGAAGGCCGTCGGCGGCAGTTGTGCGCTCGGCTCGCCGCGCGGGGCACCGTCGTGGATGGGAGACGGCTCGCCCTGATAAACGAATCCTTCCGACAGCACGCGCGCGAGCTTCGCGATGGGCCGCTCGGCATAGGCGCGGTAGTAGCCCTCGTGTTCGCCCGTGAGAAGCACGTGCAGCGTGTTGTGCGCATCGTCGTTCCATTGCGCGTCGAAGTGCGTTCGCAACAGGCTGGCCGTGTTGTGTTCGTTCTCGAGCACGAGATGGACATGTCGCCGCGGCTCGATCGAAGCGCGCACGCAGTCGGACAGTTCGCGTAGCCAGTCGTCGTCGCCGATCGCATGGACCGCGTCGAGGCGCAGACCGTCGAAGCGGTATTCGTTGAGCCAGTACAGCGCGTTTTGGCAGAAGAATTCACGCACTTGCTCGCGGCGGAAATCGATGGCGGGACCCCACGGCGTCGTGACGTCGTCGCGGAAGAACGCTCGCGCATACTGAGGCAGATAGTTGCCGTCAGCGCCGAAGTGGTTGTAGACGACGTCGAGCAGCACGGCGAGCCCCAGTTCGTGCGCGCGATCGATCAACGCCTTCAGTTCTTCGGGGCGGCCGTAGGCCGAATCGGGTGCGAACGGCAGCACGCCGTCATAGCCCCAATTGCGGCGTCCGGAAAAATCGTTGACCGGCATCAATTCGATCGCTGTTGCACCGAGTTGCGCGATGTGCGGCAAACGCCGCGCGACGTTCGCATAACCGCCGAGCGCGCCGACGTGCAATTCATAGATGACCATCTCCTCCCAAGGGCGGCCGAGCCACTCGGGGTGCTGCCAACGGTACGCGAGCGGATCGACGACTTCGGAAGGCCCGTGCACGTCCTCGGGCTGAAAGCGCGAGGCGAGGTCCGGCACGGCCAAGTCGCCATCGAGCCGGTAGCGATAGCGCGTGCCGGCACCGCATTCCGCGTGGGCTTCGAACCAGCCGTCGCCCGTCGGCGTCATCTCGGCGATGCCAGGCTTGCCTGCATACTCGAACTCCACGCGCGCCGCCGCGCGCGAGGGCGCCCACAACCGAAACCGCGTGTGCGGCGCGCCGGCGCCCGGCGTGCCGATCAGCTCGGCGCCGAACGCTAAGGGGTGCGCGCTGCGATCGTGCGGGGCGGATCGGTTTTCGGACATGTCGTCGGCTCCTTCGTCGAGAACGCGGGATGATCAATCAATCGGATCGCCGTCGCGCGGCGCCGGCTTCGCGGCGAGCAGAACGAAACCGTGCGCGCCGACTCGCAGCGTGTTGTCGTCGACTCGGTGCACGGGGGCGTCCGGGTTCGTGCTGTCGGCGAGCACGTTCCATTCCAGAGGCGGGGCGGGCGGGACGAACGAGAGCTCGACGTGGGAGCCGTTGTGCATCAGCAGCAGCACTTCCAACTGTCCGTCCGAGTCGGGCCCGGCTCGGCGCAGCGTGAGTGCGCGCGCCTGCGGGTCGTGCCACGCATCGCTCGTCAGCGGTTCGCCGCGCTCGTCGAACCAGCCGACGTCTTTGACGTCTGGCAAGACATCCTGCTCTCCGCGCAGAAAACGCGCGTCGCGCAGCAACGGGTGTTGCCGGCGCAATGCGATGAGCCGCGCGGTGAACGAGGCCAGCGCGCGCCCTTCTTTCGAATCGGCTGCCTGCCAGTCGAGCCACGACAGCTCATTGTCCTGACAATAGGCGTTGTTGTTGCCGTGCTGGCTGCGCCCGAATTCGTCGCCGGCGGCCAGCATCGGCGTCCCGAGCGAGGTGAACAAGGTCGCGAGCATAGAGCGCGCAACGAGCCCTCGCGTCGCTCGGATCGACTCGTCGTCGGTCGGCCCCTCGATGCCCCAGTTCGCACTGCAATTCTCGTTGTGACCGTCGGCATTGTTTTCGCCGTTCGCTTCGTTGTGCTTGTGCTCGTATGACACGACGTCGGCGAGCGTGAAGCCGTCGTGCGACGCGAGATAGTTCACAGAGGCCCAGGGGCGCCGGAAGCGATGATTGAACATTTCGGCGGAGCCCGCGATGCGCGCGGCCAGTTCGGCGCGCACGCCGGCGTCGCCGCGCCAGAAACGGCGCGCGCAGTCGCGAAATTTGTCGTTCCATTCGGCGAACCCGGGTGGATGGCGGCCGACTTGATAGCCGCCGGGGCCGACGTCCCACGGTTCGGAGATGAGCTTGCGCTTCGATAGCACCGGGTCTTGGCGGATGACGTCGAAAAAGCCCGAGCCCGGATCGAAGCCGTTGCCCTCGCGTCCCAGCGTCACGCCGAGATCGAAGCGGAATCCGTCGACGTGAAATGCTTCGACCCAATAGCGCAGCGAATCCATGACCATCTGAAGCACGCGCGGGTGCGACAGGTTGAGCGTGTTGCCGCAGCCCGTATCGTTGATGTAGTGCCGCTCGTCGCCGGGAATGAGCCGGTAGTAGCTTGCATTGTCGAGCCCGCGCCACGAGACGGTCGGGCCCAGTTCGTTGCCTTCGCACGTGTGGTTGTAGACGACGTCGAGGATGACTTCGATGCCGGCTGCATGTAATTGCCGCACGGCGATGCGTAGCTCGTTCAGCCGTCGCGTCGATAGATACGGCGCATGCGGCGCGAAGAAGGCGGCGGTGTTGTAGCCCCAGTAGTTCGTGAGACTGCGCTCGAGCAGGAAACGCTCGTCGAGAAATGCGTGAATCGGCAGCAATTCGAGCGCGGTGACGCCAAGGTCGCGTAGATGATCGATGAAGCGCGGCGAGGCGAGCGCCGCGAAGGTCCCGCGCTCGTGTTGGCGCACGTCGGGGTTCAGCATCGAGATTCCGCGCAGATGGGCTTCGTAGATGACGGTTTCGGGCCACGGCACGTCGGGCCGCACGTCGCGCGACCAATCGAAGGCTTCGTCGATCACGACGCATTTCGGCACGGCCGGCCCCGAGTCGCGTCTGTCATACGACAAGTCTTGCCTATTCGAGTGCACGCGGTAGCCGAACAGCGCATCGGTCCAGCGGAAAGGACCGGTCAGCTTCTTCGCGTAGGGATCGATCAGCAGCTTCGCCGAGTTGAAGCGGTGGCCGTACTGCGGCTGATAAGGGCCGTGTGCGCGAAAGCCGTAGACCGTGCCTGGATGCGCGCCGGGCAGATAGCCATGCCAGACCTCGTCGGTGCATTCGGGTAGCGGCAGGCGGGCGAGTTCCTTATGACCGGCCGGATCGAACAAGCACAGATCGATCCGGTGCGCGTTCGCCGAAAACACGGCGAAATTCACGCCCAGTCCGTCCCACGTCGCACCGAGCGGATACGATGTCCCAGGCTCGAGTCGATCGGGTAACGAATTCGCCATGCCGCGTCCTTGCCCTTGTGTCGATGGAGTGCGTCGTGATGCGCTTCGGCCCGAAGGGCGGCGCGTGCCCGCTTACTCGGCGCGCAGGACGATGGTGGCGAGCGGCGGCAGCGTCAACACCGCCGATTGCGGCTTGCCATGGCTCGGCACCTCCTCGGTGACGACGCCGCCGTTGTTACCGACGTTCGACCCGCCATATACGGCGGCATCCGTGTTCAACACCTCGGCCCACCAGCCCGCGCGCTGCATGCCGATGCGATAGCCGTGACGCGGGACCGGCGTGAAATTGCAGACAATCGTGACTTCACGGCCCGCGCCGTCGCAGCGCCGATAAGCGAACACGCTGTTGCCGCTGTCGTCGCCGACGAGCCATTCGAAGCCGCCCGGCTCCGAATCGAGCGCGTGCAGTGCGGGCTCCGCGGCATAGAAGCGATTCAAGTCGCGCACGAGCGTTTGCACGCCGTGGTGCATCGGGTCGTCGAGCAGATGCCAGTGCGGTGACGCATCGTGATCGAACTCGGCGTATTGCGCGAGCTCTCCGCCCATGAAGAGCAGTTTCTTGCCGGGGTGCGTCCACATGAAGCCGAAGTACGCGCGCAGATTCGCGAATTGCTGCCAGCGGTCGCCGGGCATCTTGCCGAGCAGCGAGCCTTTGCCGTGCACGACTTCGTCGTGCGAGAGCGGCAGCACGAAGCGCTCCGAGTACGCGTAGACCATCCCGAACGTCATGTTGTGATGGTGGTAGCGGCGGTAGACCGGGTCTTCGTGCATGTAATGCAACGTGTCGTGCATCCAGCCCATGTTCCACTTGAATTGAAAGCCGAGGCCCCCGTCCTCGGGGCGCGCCGTTACGCCGGGCCACGCCGTCGATTCCTCGGCGATCGTAATGGCGCCGGGCACGCCGGGCGCGTAGCCGACTTCATGATTGACGCGCTTGAGGAACGCGATGGCTTCGAGATTTTCGCGGCCGCCGTAGATGTTCGGCACCCACTGGCCTTCCGCGCGCGAGTAGTCGCGATAGAGCATGGAGGCGACCGCATCGACGCGCAGCCCGTCGACGTGATAGCGGAGCAGCCATGCGAGGGCGGAGGCCACCAGGAACGCGCTGACCTCGTTGCGGCCGAGGTTGTAGATCATCGTGTTCCAGTCTTGGTGGTATCCCTCGCGCGGATCGGCGTGTTCGTAGAGCGGGGTGCCGTCGAATTGAATGAGGCCGTGCGCGTCGTTCGGAAAATGCGCGCTGACCCAATCGAGGATCACGCCGAGCCCAGCCTCGTGCGCGCGATTGACGAAGTGCGCGAAGCCCTGCGGCGGGCCGAAGCGGGCCGACGGCGCGAACGGCGACAGCGGCTGGTACCCCCACGAGCCGCCGAACGGATGCTCGGCGATCGGCAAGAACTCGACGTGCGTGAAGCCCATGCCGAGCGCATACGGAATCAGCCGATCGGCCAACTCGTACCAATCGAGCCCGCGGCGGCCGTCCTCTTCGATGCGCAGCCACGATTCGGCATGCACCTCGTAGATGGCGATCGGCGATTGCGCGTTTTGCAGCGCGGCGCGATTGGCGATCCAAGCGCCGTCGGTCCAGGGGAATTGCTCGATCGAGGCCCAATCGGCGACGACCGATGCCGTGGCCGGCGTCCGTTCGGTTCGTAAGGCGCAAGGGTCGGCCTTCAGCTGCAGCGTGTGGCCTTCGCGCGTGACGATTTCATACTTGTAGGACGCGCCCGCTGCGAGCCGAGGCACGAACAGCTCCCAGACGCCGGCGATGTGCCGCAGCCGCATCGGATGCCGGCGGCCGTCCCATGTGTTGAAGTCGCCGACTACGGAAACGCGGCGCGCATTCGGCGCCCAGATGGCAAAGCGCACGCCGGCAATGCCTTCGAACGTGCAGGGGCGCGCGCCGAGGCAGTCGAGCACGGCATAGGGATCGGCGCGTGCGAGACGGGAGAGCGCTTCCTCCGAGAGCACGGGGCCGAACGAATACGTGTCCTCGATGTCCTGCTCGACGCTGTGCCAGTCGATGCGCAGGCGATAGGGCTCTTCGTGCTGCACGAGGCCCGCAAAGAGCCCGCTTGCATGGATCTGGCTCAGCTTGCCGATGCATTCGCCGCTCGCGCGCGAGATGACCGAGACTCCCGATGCGCCCGGCAGCAGCGTGCGAACGGCGTATCCGTCGGCCGTGCGGTGCGGGCCCAACTGCGAAAACGGATCGGGATGGCGGCCGTCGACGAGTGCCTCGATATCGACGGGATGCATGCCGGTAGTCGGATCGCGGTCGGCGATCTCGCGGATGCGTGAAGACCGTTCGTTCATGGAACCCATCTGGCAATCCTCACGTTTGGTCGGGTGCGGCCGCGCCGTCGCCATCGCCATCGCCATTGCGCGCTTCGCCGAGCAGACGCGATGCGAGCGCCGCAAGCCCGCGCAGGGGAAGTCCGAGCCAAGTGGGCCGGTTCGCGGCTTCGTAGCGTACTTCGTAGGCGGCCTTTTCGACGAGGAACAAGTCGAGCAGCACATCCTCTGCCTCGGGCGAAACGAGCGGATGCACGGCATGGCCGATGGCTTCGCGATAGCCGTCGAGGAAGCTTTGCTGCCCCTCCTCGCGGAATCGTTCGAACAGGGCGCGCTTGCGATCGGCGGTCAGCATCGGCGCGTTTTCGGAAATCGGCTGAGCGGCCGCGCTCGCATACGAGAGCGAGCGCAGCATGCCCGCGACGTCGACTAGCGGGCTGCGCTTCATGCGGCGTTCGTCGATGGGGCGGGCCGGCTCGCCCTCGAAGTCGATCAGATACACGTCGTTTTGCGCGATCAGGACCTGGCCCAAGTGGAAATCGCCGTGCACGCGGATGCGCAGCGCATCCACTTGATGCGGTACGTGATGCTCGAGCGCGTCGATGAGCGCGCGCCGGCGATCGACGAGCGCCTGCGCTAGCGCGCGCGTTTCATCGTCGATCGACGTGCCTTCCTTCGCCGCTTCCGCTGCCAGCACGTCGAGCGCATGTTCGAGCATGGAACGCGCGCCGTCCACCCATGCGCGGACGTCGGCGCGCGTGGCTTTTTCGGGCGCGAAGGCGGGATCGTCGCAGGGCGTGGCCAATGCGGCGTGCAATTCGCCGAGGCGCCGCCCGATCGTCCCCGTGAGCGCGCGATAGCCCTCGAATTTCTCGGCATCGGGCTCTTCGGTTTCGGGCGCGAGCGCGAGTTCGTCGATCACGCGGCGCAAGTAGTCGAGCGCCCAATTCCAGGCATCGCCCTGGTTTTCGATGAAGCCCTGCAAAAGGGCCAGCGTATGCGGCACGCCCTGAGGGTCGACGCGCACGACTTCGCCGTAAAGCGGCGCCGTGTTCGCATAGCCGATCTCGGTCAAATGGCGGCTCATCTCGGCTTCGGGGTGGATGCCGCCGATCAGGCGCCGCACGAGTTTGAGGACGGCTCGCTCGCCGATGACGAGCGAGCTGTTGCTCTGCTCGGCCGCGATCCAGCGGATTTCGGGCGTGTCGCCGAGCGCGTCGAGCTCGGCGAGCCGTGCCGTCGGGACGAAGCGGATTTCGCTCTTTTGCACGGTCGGCACGACGGCCTGCGCGCGCAGGTTGTGCAGCACCGCGTGCGCGAACAGCGGCAGCGAGAACGCATCGGTCAGATGCCCGATGTTGCGCCCGCGGCGCACGCGAGCAAGCGCGAGCTGCATGAACAGCGGCACCGTCGTGTCGGTGCCCCATGTGATGGCGAGCGGCAGTACGTAGCGTTCGGTGTGGCGTCCGACGTCGGCTTCGATCTCCGTGAAGGCGAAGCCTGCGTCGGGAATCGTGGTCAGGGCCGCGAGCCGCACGCCGTGAAGCTTTTGATCCTTGGACGCAAACCAGCGACGCCGGCTCAGATACGAGGGGAGCACCTCGGACTCGAGCAGCCGCACGTTCTCGGGCGTCGGCCCCGTTTGGCCCGCACGCAGCACCAGCGTGACGAATTCAGGCAACTGCTGGGAGCCGGGCTGCGCCCACGACGGACGATCCTCGCGATTGCACAGCAGGAACCAAAGGAAGCCGTAGGGCGGAAACGTCAGCAGATAAGTGAGCTGGCCGATCGCCGGAAACACGGAATCGGCCGTCATTTCCACGGGCACGCGGCCCGCGAATTCGGACAGATCCAGTTCGACCGCTTGCGGCGCGCGCGAAAGATTCGCGACGCAGAGAATCGGCGCCTCGCCTTCCATTTCGCGCAGATAGGCGAGGATTTTTCGGTTCGACGGACGCAGGAAGCGGATCGTGCCGCGGCCGAACGCGAGCTTGGAGCGGCGCGTGGCGAGCATGCGTCGCGTCCAATTGAGCAGCGAGTGCGGATCGCGCGTCTGTGCTTCGACGTTGACGGCATCGAAGCCGTACAGCGTGCCCATGACGGGCGGCAGGACGAGTTGCTCGGGGTCGGCTCGCGAAAAGCCGCCGTTTCGGTCTGACGACCATTGCATCGGCGTGCGCACGCCGTCGCGATCGCCGAGGTGAATGTTGTCGCCCATGCCGAGCTCGTCGCCGTAATAGATGACGGGCGTGCCCGGCATCGACAGCAGCAGCGAATTGATGAGCTCGATGCGGCGCCGGTCCCGCTCCATCAGCGGCGCGAGCCGGCGGCGAATGCCGAGATTGAGCCGCGCGCGGCGGTCGCTCGCGTAGGTATTCCACAGATAGTCGCGCTCGGAGTCGGTCACCATCTCGAGCGTCAACTCATCGTGATTGCGCAGGAAGATGGCCCACTGGCAAGTGGGCGGAAGCTCCGGCGTTTGCCGCATGATGTCGGTGATCGGGAAGCGGTCTTCGCTTGCGATCGCCATGTAAATGCGAGGCATCAGCGGGAAGTGAAACGCCATGTGGCATTCGTCTTCCTGGCCGAAGTATTCCTGTACGTCCTCCGGCCATTGATTCGCTTCGGCAAGCAGCATCCGGTTCGGATACTCGGCATCGATCGTCGCGCGAATGCGCTTGAGGATCGCGTGCGTTTCCGGCAGATTCTCGTTGCTCGTGCCCTCGCGCTCGACGAGATAGGGTACGGCGTCGAGCCGCAGGCCGTCGATTCCCATGTCGAGCCAGAAGCGCATGACCTGCAGCACCTCGCGCAGGACGGACGGATTATCGAAGTTCAGATCGGGCTGATGCGAATAGAACCGATGCCAGTAATAGGCCCCGGCCACGGGATCGTGCGTCCAGTTCGAAGGCTCGGTGTCGATGAAGATGATGCGCGTGCCTTCGTATCTCTTGTCCGTGTCGGACCATACGTAGTAGTTCCGATGATTGGACCCGGGCTTCGCGCGGCGTGCGCGCTGAAACCACGGGTGCTGATCCGACGTGTGATTGATGACGAGTTCGGTCACGATGCGCATGCCGCGCGCGTGCGCCCCTTGAATGAAGCGGCGCAGATCGACGAGCGTGCCGTAGTCGGGATGCACGTTGCGGTAGTCGGCGATGTCGTACCCGTCGTCGCGGCGCGGCGACGGATAGAACGGCAGGAGCCAGATCGTGTTGACGCCGAGCTCCGCGATGTAGTCGAGCTTGGCGATGAGGCCGGGGAAATCGCCCACGCCGTCGTTGTTCGCATCGAAGAACGACTTTACGTGCACTTGATAGATGATCGCGTCCTTGTACCAGAGCGGATCGTCGGACAGCGGCGATTTGGCCGCGCGCCGCGACGTGCGCGAGCGCTGACCCGCCTCGCTCTGCACGGGGGCCGATTCCAGAGGATGGTCTTCACGCTTCATGGTGAATCTCCGAGGGGCCGTGACCGCTGCCACCGGGTGGGCTGAGTTGGCCGACGCGCTCGAGCGAAGCGAGCGTCAGATCGTCGTGCGGGAAGCCCGCGGCGGGCGCGATGCGCCAGATGGCGAAGGGCCGTGTATCGGGTTCGATCCGAACGTGCTGGCGGCGGCCGCGCCATTCGGAGCGATTCCCCATGACGAGATCGGTAACGGTCAGCGCATCCCATTCCTGCATGTGCCAGTGCTCGTACAGATGCCAAGGCAGTTCGAGATCGGCTTCCTGCGGGGCGAACGGATCGAGGCTGATCGCGACGAGGATCACGTTCTCGCGTGAGCGCGTCGCCTTTTCGAAAAAAAGAATGCGATCGTTGTGGGCGGTCAGGAACGTCAGGCCGAGATGCGAATGCAGCGCCGGATTGGCGCGGCGGATGCGGTTGAGCATCGTGACGACGTCGACGATATTGCCCGGCCGATTCCAATCCCACGCGCGAATCTGATACTTCTCCGAATCGAGGTATTCCTCGCTGCCCGGCAAGGCCGCCGATTCGCAGAGCTCGAAGCCGCTGTATACGCCCCACAGGCCCGAGAGCGTCGCGGCGAGGGCCGCGCGAATCATGAAGCCGGCCCGACCCTGCGCTTGCAGATGGCGAGGATTGATGTCGGGCGTGTTCACGAAAAAGTTCGGCCGGAAGCATTCGCGCACGTTCGTTTGCGTGAGCTCGGTCAAGTACTCGGTGAAGTCGCGCTTCGATTCGCGCCAGGTGAAGTAGGTGTAGGACTGCGAAAAGCCGAGCTTCGCCAGCCGATACATGAGGCGCGGGCGCGTGAACGCCTCCGACAGAAAAATGACGTCGGGGTCGCGCGACCGGATGTCCGCGATCATCCACTCCCAGAACGGCAGCGGCTTCGTGTGCGGATTGTCGACGCGGAAGATTCGCACGCCGGCATCGATCCAGAACGCGATGACGTCGCGCAGCGCGAGCCAGAGCGCTGGCTTCGCATCGTGCGCGTAGAACTCGGGATTGACGATGTCCTGGTACTTCTTCGGCGGATTTTCCGCGTAGCGCAGCGTGCCGTCCGGCCGCCACGCGAACCACGTCGCGTGCTCGGTCAGCCAGGGGTGATCGGGCGCGCACTGGATCGCGAAATCGAGCGCGATTTCGAGCCCATGCTCGTGCGCGGCGGCCAGCATGCGCTTGAAGTCGTCGAGCGTGCCGAGCTCGGGATGCACGGCCGTGTGGCCGCCTGCATCGCTGCCGATCGCATATGGGCTGCCGACGTCGCCAGGCTGTGCTTTGAGCGTGTTGTTGCGCCCTTTGCGATTGATCTTGCCGATCGGGTGGATCGGCGGAAAGTACAGCACGTCGAACCCCATGTCGCGGATGCGCGGCAACTGGCCGATGACGTCGTCGAACGTGCCGTGGCGGGTGGGGTCGCCGCTCATCGAGCGGGGGAAGATCTCGTACCAGCTTGCGAAGCGCGCGGCCGAGCGTTCGGCATCGATGCGATAGATCGTTGCGTCTCGGGCGAGGAACGGGCGGTGTCGGGATTTCGCGACTGCATCGGCCGTCTCGGGCGCGAGGACGGCCTTGAGCCTGGCGGCATGATCTGCGCTCGAGAAGCGCATGGCGATGCGCTTCAATGCAGAGATCGCGGCGCGTTGCGTGTCGTGCTCGCGGTGCTCGTGATGGATTTGTTGCTGCGCGCCGGTTTCGTCGGCCGTCTCGGCTTCGGCCAAGACGCGCGCGAGCAGATGGCGAGCCTCTTCGAGTTCGAGCTCGACCGATTGATTGGCGTCGAGTTTCTTGCGGATGTGGTCGACGAGCGACGCGAAGTCGTCGCGCCATGCGACGACGGTGAATTCATAGCGTCCGACGCGGGGCAGCGCAATCGTCGCATGCCACAGATCGAGGCCGGCCGGCTGAGCCGGCCGCATCGGCGTTTCGCGCCAAGCCGTTTCGTCCGTGGCGCGCCAGATCACGGCGGCGGCGATCTTGTCGTGGCCCTCGCCGAAGATGGCGGCACCGATATCGACTTCCTCCCCCACGACGCGCTTGACGACGAAGCGGCCGCCGTCGATGGCCGGCGTCACGCTCTCGATCGCGATGCGCGGCGCGGCGAGCGCCTCTTGAGCCGACGCCACCGCGCTGCGCTTCGTCGCGCGGCGCACGGCGATGGTGGGGCACGGCTGCGCCCGATAGACGCGTGCTTCGCCCGGAGCGAGCGCAAAGGCCGGCAGCGGCTCGGCCGGTTCGGTGCACGGGCTCGTCAGCGGCTTGAACGCCATGAAGTTGCCGGGGACGCCGTCGAGAAAACGCGTCGGTTCGACGAGGGCTGCTCTCGTCAGATCGGGGTTCGCGATGAGCAGCGCAGCTTCGCGCGAATCGCGCAGATCGCGGCACTCCCCGCGCAAGACGGCGGCGACGTTCGCGCCCGCGGCCGACAACTGACGCAATTCGCCCACGGTGGAGAGCAACGAGGCCTGTTGCCGCATCGCGTTGGCTTGCCCAACGGCCTCGCCTAGATCGAAGCGCGCGGCGGCGCATGCGTTGCGGTAGCGCTCGGCGCTGCCGGTCGTGTACGACATCGGCTCGGCAATCCCGTATTCGAAGCCCATCGGCACGAGCCACCCGGTGCCGAGCGAGGCGCTCGTCGCAATCGCGCGGCGGTAGGCGCGCTCGATCACGGCTGCGTCGAAGGCAAGGGCAGAATCGCTTGCGAGACGCGGCCCATACGGCGCCTCGGGGAACGCGATCGGCGAACCGACGCGCGCGAGCGCCGCATGTTCCTCGGCCAGCCAGTCTTCGCGGAAATCCCACCAGCGCACCGATGAAAAGACGCCGTCGAACTGCGCTTGCTCCAAGCTAGCGAGGTCGTCGCGCGCGAGCCCCGGCGTCGCGGCGAGCATGCGCACGCTCTCGCGCTTCGCACGCACGGCCGCGCCCAACTCGCGCCATATGCCGATGGGGACGTGATGCGGCGAATCGAACCTGAAGCCATCGACGCCTGCTGCAACGAGTGCGGTAAGCCGCTCGCTCCACCAGGCCCCGAGCTGTGCGCAGGCGTGCGGATCGCCGAAGTTGGCGTAGGCCGCGTTGTCCTCGTATCGCGCATGCCGGGGATCGAGCCGAACGCGTGCCGGCTCGTAGGGGTGAAACCATTGCGGATGCGCGCGCAGCAATTCGCCGTCGGCGGCGACGCGATCGAGCACGAGATCGACGAGCAGTGCGAGCCCGACGGCGTGCGCTTGCTCGGCGAGACGGTGCAAGCCGTCATCGGCAGCGCCGGGCGCATCGAAGATGGGATGGAGCCGCGCGGAATCGGCTACGAGTTGCAAGTGCCCTGCTTCTCCCGTCGCGAACGGCGAGCCGATCAGGACATGATCGAAGCCGAGCGCCGCTGCATGCTCGAACTGAGCGGGCCAAGCGCCGAGCGGCCCGACGAGAAGCGGGTGAAGAAAATAAATCCGCGGCGCGTACGCGTGACGAGGTTCCATCGGTCCGTTCCAGTTCGTCGGCGATGTGGATGCACGTTGGCCGTGCGATCGCATCGCGTTGTCAGGCGGCGCTCGATGATCCGCGCGCCGGCGCGGGATTGCCCGGCAGCCGGCAGCATGAGCGCGCGAGAGAGCCGAAAGCACGATGCATGCCGCTGTACCCGGAGCAGGGCCCGCGTTCGACGAACGGAAGGCGTCGATCGCATCAAGTATGCGCGTGTTGCCCGATGCCGGTATGTGCGTCGCGTTGCGGCCGCCATCGAATTCGTGGAATTCGTGCGGAAAGGTGCAGCCGTCGGCTCGTTCCGCGCGGTGTTTCATCGGTGCAGCGCGGTGTAAATGTGACAGCCGGAGGTGCGTTTTTACATCGGCGCCGCGCGGCATAGGCGTCGCCCGGCGCGATGAGTGCGATTCGCAAACTGTGGCGTTCGACCGAAGGCCGCCGCGACGGAAACGAGCGTGCGTCGTTTCCGGTCGAAGCGTGCGATGAGGCGTTCGGCCATGCTGATTGTGTAAATGCTGCGACGCGGCTATAGTCGCTGCCAATGACAGAGTCCAAGGGTTATCACGGATAAGGGACAGACCGCCACGACGAGGGCGGCATTCAAGACCGGAATCGGGGAACGAAGAGCGTCGGCTGATGCCGATGGCGTCTTGGACAACGATGCTGGAGCCCACATGACAGATGCCCGAACGAGCCGGCCGCGCGAGGCAGCGCCGGCTGCGGCCCGCAGACGATTTGTGCTCGGTGCCGGCGCTTCGGCCGCGGCCCTGGGGTTTTCCGCTGCGATCGGCTTGCCGTTGGCCGCGTCGCCCGCATGGGCGTTCGCTCCGCCGGCCGGCGGCGGACTCGATGCGTTCACTGCGCTTTCTCGGCAATTGACGGGCCGCCCCGCCCTCGACGCGACGCTCTCATCGCGTATCTACGACGCATTGTCGAAGTCCGACAGCGCATTCGTGGCCAACGTGGCGGCGCTGAACGCGTGGTTGAAGACGCACGCGGGCGTACCGAGCGACACCGTGACGGCCGCCCTGACGGCCGACGATCCGCGGTTGGCGAAAACGGTTGGCCATATCATGCGCGCCTGGTACCTCGGGCTCGTCGGCGACATGCCGACGACTCGGGTGGTCGCCTATGAGCACGCCCTGATGTTCGACCCGGTGAACGACGTCCTCACGATCCCCTCGTATTGCCGGGACGTGCCGTTCTACTGGGCGCCGAAACCGTCCAACGCGTGATGCCGGTGCCGCGGCGAGAAGCGAACGGCGCGCCGGCGTCTTGCTCCGTGCACCCGGCATGTGGACTGTAAAAAAGTACGAAACAAGGCGAAGCGCTTATGGCAAACAACCCTTCCGCGGATGTCGTCGTCGTCGGTTCGGGCGTGGCGGGCGGTCTCGTCGCGCATCAACTCGCCTTGGCGGGCGCATCGGTCATCATTCTCGAGGCGGGGCCGCGCTTGGCGCGTTGGCAGATCGTCGAGAACTTCCGCAATTCGCCGGCCAAAGCCGATTTCGCGACGCCGTATCCGTCGATGCCGTACGCCCCGCATCCGGAATATGCGCCGCCCAACGGCTATCTGATTCAGAAGGGCGACTATCCGTACGATTCGCAATATCTGCGGCTCGTCGGCGGCACGACGTGGCACTGGGCCGCGGCCGCTTGGCGCTTGCTGCCGGCCGATTTCAAGCTTAAGACGACCTACGGCGTCGGCCGCGATTGGCCGTTTCCCTACGAAACCCTCGAGCCTTGGTATTACGCGGCCGAGGTGGAGCTTGGCGTGTCGGGCCCCGATGTCTCCATCGACCTCGGCTCGCCGCGCTCGAAGCCGTATCCGATGCCGCAATTGCCGCTGTCTTATATGGACGCGCGCTTTTCCGACGTGCTCAACGCCAACGGCTTCACGGTGGTGCCCGAGCCCGTTGCGCGCAACAGTCGCCCCTACGATGCGCGTCCCACCTGCTGCGGCAACAACAACTGCATGCCGATCTGCCCGATCGCGGCCATGTACAACGGGATCGTTCATGCCGAGAAAGCCGAGAAGGCCGGTGCGAAACTGATCGATCAGGCCGTCGTCTACCGGATAGAGGCCGACGACAAAGGCCTCGTCTCGGCCGTTCATTACAAGGACCCGTCGGGCCGCACGACACGCGTGAGCGGCAAGCTGTTCGTGCTCGCCGCGAACGGCATCGAGACACCGAAGCTGATGCTGATGTCGACGTCGGACAAGTTCCCGCATGGCATCGGCAACCGTTCCGATCAAGTCGGCCGCAACTTGATGGATCATCCCGGCACGGGCGTGAGCTTTCTCGCCAACGAAGCGCTGTGGCCCGGGCGTGGCCCGATGGAAATGACGTCGGTCGTTAATTTTCGAGATGGATCCTTCCGGTCCGATTACGCGTCGAAGAAACTGCATCTCTCGAACGGCGTGCCGACGATGGCGGTGACGTCGTCCTTGATCGACAAGGGCGTGACCGGTGCCGAGCTGGATCGTCAAATTCGCGATCGCGCCGCGCGCACGCTGACGATCAACAGTTTTCACGAGCATCTGCCCGAGCCGCGGAATCGGATTTTGCCGTCGCAAGATCGCAAGGATGCGCTGGGCATTCCCCAGCCGGAGATCTACTACTCGATCAACGACTACGTCAAAAAGAGCGCGGCCAACACGCACGAACTGTATGCGCAGATTGCCAGTTTGTTCGGCGGCACGGAGGTGACGTTCGACGATCATTTCGCTCCGAACAACCACATCATGGGCACGACGATCATGGGTGCCGATCCGCAGGATTCCGTCGTCGATGCCGATTGCCGAACGCACGATTCACCGAACCTCTTTCTCGCGACGAGCGGTGTGATGCCCTCCGCCGCCTCGGTCAACTGCACGCTGACGATTGCGGCGCTGGCGCTGCGGCTTGCCGATAAGCTCAAGCGCGAACTCTGATTGCGCGACGACTCCATGAGATTTTCCATGACGAATCTGCGACTGGGCTCCGACGCAACCGATTTGCCCGCGAGTGCGAAGCATCATGGCCTGCGGCGCCGTCCGATGTTCATGCGAGGCTTCGCGGCCGCGTTTTCGGTGTTTGCCCTGTACCTTGCCTGGCATGCGTCGGACGAGCGGGAGACGTTGCCCGCGGACGAAGTGCCCGTCGCCGCAGCGCAGGCGCAGGGCGCGAGCGAAGCGGCGGCTGCCCGGGCATCGGCCCCGAGCATGTCACTGCCCGCGAGCGCGCCGATGCCGAGGAACATGGGGTCCCTCCCGAGCGGCGTTTCGCCGGCTGCCGCGACGAGCGGATTGCCGGCCGGCAAAGTCGCGGGCTCGGCGGGACCTTCCGGCGGTTCGGAGGCGAAAGCGGTGCCCGCCGCCGCATCGACGGACGGCAACGATGCCGACCTCGTCAAGCGCGGCGAGTATCTGGCGCGCGCCGGCGATTGCATAGCGTGCCATACGGCAGACAAGGCTCGGCCGTTTGCGGGCGGGCTGGCGATCGGCACGCCGTTCGGCACGCTCTACACGCCGAACATCACGCCCGATCCCGAGACGGGCATCGGCCGCTGGAGCGATACCGATTTTCTGCGCGCCATGCAACAGGGCATCGGCAAAAGCGGAGAGCATCTGTACCCGGCGTTTCCGTATGCCGAATACACGCGCGTCACCGAGCGCGACTTGCTGGCGATTCGCGCCTATTTGAACACGCTGACGCCGATCCGTTATACGCCCCCGCCCAACGAACTGAGCTTTCCGTTCAATCAGCGCTGGCTGATGTTCTTCTGGAAGCTGTTCAATTTCCGCGAAGGCCGCTTCGTGCCCGATCCGAAACAAAGCCCGCAATGGAATCGCGGCGCTTATCTCGTGGAGGGCCTGGCGCACTGCGAGGAGTGCCATACGCCGCGCAATTTCACGCAGGGCCTGGCATCGAGCGATCGCTTCGCGGGTGCCGTGCAGGCCGGCTGGCGTGCATTCAACATCACGCCCGACAAGGCCGGCGGCATCGGCAACTGGAGCGACGACGACGTCGTCCGGTACCTCGGCACCGGCGCGGTGCCGGGCCGCGCGAATGCCGCCGGGCCGATGGCCGACGTCGTGGCCGACAGCACGCAGTACCTCACGCGCGAGGACTTGCGTTCGATTGCCGTCTACCTACGCTCGGTGCCGCCGGTCTCGGGCGGTCAAACCCGTCCGCGCGATCAGTGGGGCAAGCCGGCTGACGACGTCAAGCGCTTGCGCGGCACGCGCGTTGCCGGTGTCGATGGCGCGCAGCTGTTCGTGGCCAACTGTGCGAGCTGCCACAATTGGACGGGGCAGGGCATCGGCGGTGCCTCGCCGCTCGCGTACCCTTCGTTGATCCACAACAGCGCGGTGGGCTCGCCCGATGCGGGCAATTTGGCAATGGTCATCCTGCATGGCGTGGATCGCCATACCAAAGAGGCCGACGTCATGATGCCGGGCTTTGGCGATGAACTCGACGACGATCAGATCGCTGCCATCGCGAATTACGTGACGAAGCACTTCGGCGATCCGAAGGCGAGCGTGACGGCGGACGACGTCGCGAAGCTGCGCCGGCGTCGACAATAAAGGCCGCGCTCGAAGCCGAAGCGCCAACGAGGGGCGTATTTCCATGCGCAAGCTCATGCAGGTACACCGGCCACCGTGCCGGATTATGATGGCCGTATGAACTCAACGAGCGAGGCCTATCCCATCGTCAGCCGGCATGCGGCCAATGCCGCCGGCCGGGATTTCGTCGTCGGCGACCTGCACGGTTGCGTCGACGCGCTGCGCTACTTGCTGCGCGAGATCGTATTCGATCCGGCATGCGACCGGCTGTTTTCGGTCGGCGATCTGATCGATCGCGGCAGCCAGTCGGAAGAGGCGCTCGCGCTGCTGGACAAGCCGTGGTTCTTCGCCGTGCTCGGCAATCACGAAGAAGCCCTCTGTCTGGTGGCCGAGGGCATCATGCGGCGCAGCGTTTGGGACGGCCTCGGCGGCGACTGGGCGCAAGCGGTGCCCGAGCGCGTGCTACGCGACTATGCAAAACGCCTGCGGACGCTGCCGCTCGTGCGCGTCGTGGGCAGCGGGCCGAAACGTTTCAATGTCCTGCATGCGGAATTCTTCGGAGACGACGATGCGCTCGACGTCGGCGTCTTCACCGAACGCGTGCGCCAGCAATTGCTCTGGGGGCGTGAGCTCGCGCTCGGCAGTGGCATCGCGGAGCGGCAGGCCGGGCTGTCGCCGACCTACTGCGGCCATACGCCGATGCGGGAGATGGGTCGTATCGGTGCGCAGATTTTCATCGATACGGGCGCGTTCGCCGCGACGGGCAAGCTGACCATCACCGAAGCATTGACGCCGCGTGCATGGTCCGTCTCGGTCGAGCAGGCCGTTGCCGAAGGCGCTCGTCAAATGTCGCTGCCGTAGGCCTTTTCGGCGTGCTCCACCAGCTACGCCTGCACCCGCACTTCCGTGACGCTACCCGATCTGATTCAACTCGAACACGCTGTCGATCGCATGGCCGTTCCAGTTGTACTCGAGGTATGCCGCATGGCGGCAGTCGCGCAGCAGTGTCGTTTTGAAGGCGGCGAGGCATTCGCCCGACGAATCGCGCACCGACGGATAGACGATGCCTGCCGCTCCGGCTTCGCGAAGACGCCGGCCCAGGGCCTGGCCGGCCGAATAGTCGATCGGCGAAAGCACGGCCGGCTCGAGCGTAGGATCGTCGCGCAGATCGATCGCATCGCCGCGTGCTAGCACGGTATAGAGCCGCATCTGCTGGCGCAGCGGTGGTTCGTTCGTCGCGGCGAGAAACAGGGCCGAGTGATAGCGCGTTTCGGCCACGGCGGTTTTTGCGTCGCGCGCACAATAAAAGACGCCGTAGCGGCCGTCGGAGAACCGGCTGCCGAGCGGATTCAGATGCGTGAAGGCGGCCATGATCGGCCCGCAGCCCGGGCCGAAGCAGCGCTCTTCGGGCGGTACGAGGTCGAGTTCGCCCACTTCGGTGCGCAAGCGGTCGTTCGTCATCGCTTCGAGCGCGTAAAGCGCCTCGAAATCCTCCGGCGACGCCACGCGATCGAACAGATTGACTGCCGGAAAGCGCGTGGGGATGACGCGATAAGCCGGCGACCAATCAATGTGGGCGACGCGCTGCGGGGAAAAGCGGCCTTGCGCGGTCGTCACGCCCATCCGCCCCGCATCGCATCGAGATATTGCCGAACGGCGATCAAGTCGCTGACGTTGCCGGCCAGCATCCGGTCGAGCGCACTGGCGCCTCCGAACGGCGGAGCGCTGTTCGGACGTTTGACCCATCCGTCGGCAGTGGCCGGCTCCGGCAGGAGAATTTGCAGTGCCTTATAGATGCCGAGCAGCAGCGAAAGCCGCTCGAGCGTGTCGCGTGAAAGCCGCGCCGAGTGGGGCGCCGCTTTCCATTTGAAGAACGTGGAGCGGCCGGGCGAGCCCAGCAGAACGATTTGCTCGTCGATGGCGAGCCCCCAGTCGCGAGCGATATTGAAAAACGCACGCAAGCCCGCCGCGGACATTTCCGTGAGCGACGGGGCGGCTACGGGCGCGTGCTTGCGCGCGTGCGTACCGGCAGACGATAAGCGATGGACGGCAGCGGGCGACATAATCGATCTCTATTTGAACCACAGTTCAATATTAGTCTATTTATGGATCTATGCAAGTCCGATCGCCGTGAAGCCCACTACGAATTTCCGTGCCGCGGCAGCGCGCTACCTGCGGTAAATTGACGACACCCGCCGCTTCGGCGGTGGGCATGGATTCCATCGACGGGGGAGTGGGATGCAATGACGGACGCAACGACGGCGATACGAAGAATCGAAGCGCGCGACGAAGTGCGCTGGCGCGAATTGTGGGACGGCTACACGCGCTTTTACGAGCGGGAGCCCTCCGAGCCCCTCACGCGCCATGCATGGTCGCGCATCCTCGATGAGCATTCGCCCGTTCACGCGATCGTCGCTGAGCGAGACGGTAAAGTCATCGGCATCGCGAACTACGTCATTCATGAGAGCACGTCGCTGCTCGCGCCCGTCTGCTACTTGCAGGATTTGTTCGTCGATCCTCGTGTGCGTGCCGGCGGCGTAGGCCGTCAATTGATCGACTGGCTGCTCGAGGAAGCGCGAAGGCAGGGCTGGTCGCGCGTGTACTGGACGACGAAAGAAAACAATTACCGGGCGCGGGCCTTGTACGACAGCTACACGCCGCGCAGCGAGTTCGTGCAATACCGCATCGACATGCCTCGTTAGGCGCTTGGTCCCTAGTTCCTAGTTCCTAGTCCCGCAAGGGCCGGCGCATCGCGCCGCCCAGCGGACGACGAATGCAAACCTGCAACCAGCCGTTCTGCTTGTTCGTTATCCGCGAGCAAGGGACTTTGCAAGCGTGCGCAGCGCGTCGGCGGAGCGCGGCTCGCGCACGCGCGAGTACATGACGACGTGCGATTCGGGCAGCGGGGGCAGGCCGAACGTGTCGCCGACATCGACGACGCCCGGCGGTGCGACACGGCGGGCGAGCGCCGATACCGCGAGCCCGGCCGAAAGCGCCGCCCCGATCGCGGCGATGCCGCCGCCGACGAACGTCTCCTCCCATTCGATCGATGCGCGCTCCAGCGCGCGCAGCGCTGCCGTGCGCACGCCACAGGGCGCCGAGAGGACGGCAAGCGGCAGCGGTGCATCGGCCGGCGGCGCCCAATCCGACGCTGCGAGCCAGACGAGCGGCTCGACGAACAACGGTTCGCCGTCCGTCCCGCCGCCCGCCTGCGCGGTGCGTGCGGCGACCTCCTCGGGCTCGTGCCGGACGATTGCGGCATCGAGCCGCCTCTCGTCGTACTGTGCGACGAGCGCGGCCGACGAGCCCAAATGCATTTCGATCACGAGGCTCGGATCGTGCCGATGCAAGCTCGCCACGAGCGGTGCGAGGTGAGGCCCGGCGACATGCTCGCTGAGCCCCACTTTGAGCCGCCGGCGTTCGGTACCGAGCGAGCCCAACGCGCGATCATGGGCAAGCAGCAGTTCGCGCGCCGCATCGAGAAACGCGCCGCCGGCCGGCGAGAGGCGCACCGAGCGCGGTGTGCGTTCGAACAGCGGCTTGCCGAGGTGAGCTTCGAGCCGTTTCACCTTTAGGCTGACGGCCGATTGCGTGGTGGCGAGCAGATCGGCTGCGCGCGTGAAGCTGCGCAAGTCGGCAACGTGGACGAACGCACGCACGGCATCGAGATCGAGCACTTTCATTTCTGATGTAAATGATAGAAATCGCCTTTGATTTCTGTTCATTATGGGTGGCGCGCCGTATTCTGCCTACACCTAATCGATCATTCATGGAGGAATGCCATGCCGCTCGCCCGTATCTCGCTTCCCGCCGGCCGTTCGGCCGAATACAAGAACGCGTTGGCCGACGGCGTGCTGCGCGCGCTCGTCGACACGTTCAACGTGCCGAAGGACGATCAGTTCATGGTCTTGACCGAGCATGCGCCCGAGGACTTGATCTATGACCGCGGCTATCTCGGCATCGAGCGCAGCGACGGTTTCGTGATGATTCAGCTGACGGTCAGCAATACGCGGCCGCTCGACAAAAAGCGCGCGCTCTATCGCCGGATCGTCGAATTGCTGGCGGACAAGCCCGGCGTCCGCAAGGAGGACGTCTTCATCAGTCTCGTCGAGGTATTGCCCGAGAACTGGTCGTTCGGCAACGGCGAGGCGCAGTACGTTCCAGGCTGAACGAGCGAGCGTGCTCCCTGAAGCGAATGCGCGCTGCCCGACGTCCGGCCGAGATGGCGGGGCGCGGTGTGTATATCATGGAAGGCGCGCATCAGCTTAGGGGGAGCGCCGATGTCGGGCACCGTAGAACTCGTGCTTGCGATCGAGGCTGCGGCCGCAAGCGAATGGATGGCCGGCCCTGCCGCGGAGCAGGGCAACGGCCGCACCGCGGCTGCGGGCGTGAAGGCCGCCGGGGTGCGGAAGCAGAAAGCGGGCACTCGTCGTACGGCGGCGCGCGCGTTGGCGCCGGCGGACGCGGGTGCGGCCGTTGCCGACGCGTTGAGTCGAATGCCGGGGATCGTCGAAGTTGGCGCCGTCTACCGTTCGACCGTCCGCGCATTCGTCGAGCCGGAGGGCACGTGGCGCATCATGCTCGCCGATGCGGGGGACGAGGCGCGTCGCATCACGGTTGTGCGTGCCGACGAACTCACCCCGGGTATATGGCGATGCCAAACCCTATGCGACGAGGCAGGTAGCGAATCGCTCTCGGCGCAGGCACTGCTCGCATTCGGCGAGACCGCGCCCGAGGCGCTCAAAGCAGTGCTAGGAAAGCCGGAGAAGTTCGCATCGATACCTGCGTTGACCGTTTCACGCGGCAAGTGGCGCTGGGAGGGTCCCGACGGCGCCGTCGTCGATATCGAATTGCACGACGCGCGTGCGGGCTTCGATCGCTTCCACGACCCGGCCATCGCGTCTGCCACTCCGCCGAGGCCTGAAGCGGCTGCGCCCGTTACAGCGGCAGACCAACGAGCGCGCAGTGCGGTGCCGATGGGATTCTGCGAATTGCGCCTCGTGTCCCGGATCGATCGAGCGCAAGCCACGATCCACGCCGGGGCCGGGTCGCCGCATGCAGCGGCTGAACCGGAGCCGCCGCAGGAAGGAAAGCACGCCGAATCGAACGCTGAAGCAAGGGAGCAAAGCGCGGCCGAGCATTCGGCGGTGCATGCTCTGTTCGTCGCGGCGGGCGCTTTGATCGATACGCTGCCGGTCTTTCCGTCGTTGATCGACGGCTACGCGAGGGCATGCCTACCCAGCGGAAGCCGGGCGCCGGTTCGCGCGGCCCGCGTCGATTTGCGCCATGCGAAGACGCCTCACGATGCACTGATCGCGGTGGCGGCGAACATCGCACGGCAATGGTTCGGCAACGAAGGCGGAGTACGGGACGGCGCGCGCGACGGCACAGAGTTCTTGCATCAGATGCGAGTGGCCCTGCGACGGTTGAAAACATGGAGCAAGACGTTTTCGCGCTGGGCCGACGACACCTGGGAGCGCACGATCGCCACCGATCTCGATTGGCTCGGCACGCAGCTCGGCCAAGCGCGAGATCTCGATGTTTTTGTCGACACCACACTGCCGATGCTTGTGGCGGCCGACGTCGATCCGGCCGCCTGGGCGCCGCTGCAGGCGCGCGCCGGGGCGCGACGCGGCGAAGCGCGAGCGCAAGTCCAAGCGGCGTTGCGCACGCGGCGCTATGCCGTTCTGTCGTTGGCGTGGCTGCGCTGGCTGACGATGCAACGCTTCTCGGAGGGGCCGTCGTCGATGGCGGGCAAGCCGCTGGCCGACTACGCCGCAAAGCGGGTACGCAAGCATTACCGCCGGTTGGTCGCCAAGCCGGGGCTGCCCGAGCTTACCCCTGCCGAACGCCATCGTCGCCGGATCGAGGCCAAGCGCTTGCGCTACACGCTCGAATTCTTTCAACCGCTCGCATCGCGCAAGACCCGCCGCAAGATAGCGAAGCAGCTCGGCGCCATCCAGAGCGTGCTCGGAGACGGCAGCGACGCGACGGCGGCATTGCGCTTTCTCGAGGCGCTCGATGCGCCGCCTTACGTGCACGGTTTCGCGCGCGGATGGTGCGAGGCAGTCAATCGCTGGTCGGCCATCGAGGGCGAACGCCTGCTGCGGGAGTTGGGCAAGCCGAAAATCATCCGCGCCTGGTAAAGGCAGAAAGGCAGGAGCGAAGAAGCGAGCAGTAGGGACGCTCGGGCGCCGCGATACCGCGGCCTATAATTCCGACTTTCCGTTTCCTCTTCTTCTTGCCTCCAGGTGTCCCCCATGAGCGAACAGCGTGCGGCATCGGCGTGCCTGGCCTCCGGCGAGCGCCTGGCCACGCCGCTGGAACTCGGCGGATCGGTTTGGCTGCGTGCCGGCGAGGAAACGCTCGGCGGCGCGGCGCGCATCGCGTTGTTGGCTGCGATTCGCGATACGGGATCGATCACGTCCGCGGCGAAGGCGGTGGGCATCAGCTACAAGTCAGCGTGGGATGCCGTCGACGCGATGAACAATCTCGCGGGCGAGCCGCTCGTCATGCGCGCGGCGGGCGGCAAAGGCGGCGGCGGCACGACCCTCACGCCGCGCGCTCACCGCCTCATCGAGACCTTCCATGCGGTAGAGCGCGAGCACCGCAAATTCATCGAGCGCGCGAGTGCTGCGATCGAGCATTTCGCCGGCGATTGGCCTTTGATCGGGAGAATCGGCATGAAAACGAGTGCCCGTAATCAGTTCTACGGGACGGTGTCGGCCGTCATGCGCGGCAGTGTCAACGATGAAGTTTCGCTCGGGTTGCCCGGCGGGCAGACGATCGTCGCCGTGCTCACCCATGAGAGTACGGAGACGCTCGGCCTCGTAGTCGGCGCACCGGCTTTCGCCCTCGTGAAGGCATCGTGGGTGATGCTGATGGCCGACGACGCCGCTGCGGGGCGAGCACTGCGCCTATCCGCGCGCAATCAACTGAGCGGCTCGGTTACGCGCGTGACGCGCGGTGCCGTGAACACCGAGGTTTCGCTTGCGCTCGATGGTGCCACGGGCGTGCCGCCCGACGTCAATTCGACGGTGATTACCGCCATCGTCACGAACGAAAGCGCCGACACGTTGGAATTGGCCGAGGGAAAGCGTGCGACGGCCGTATTCAAGGCGTCGAGCGTGATTCTCGGTACGGCGGACTGACGCAGGCGGGGCCGGGGCTCAAGCGAAAGGGGGCGTCAGCGCCGCACTGCGGCCCGCGGGCGGCGCGAGCGCCGGTCGCGGCGCATAATGCCCCGCCTTCCAGCGGGCGCGGATGAAAGGCCGGTCGCGGCCCGACAAATGCAGCGCGATGTGCGTGATCCAGTACTGCGTCGGGACTCGCACGTCGTGAAGTGCCGCCGTCAACATCAACAGACTGACGGCGATGGGCACCGCCGACAATTTGCTGGGCTTGGCGTCCCAGGCCCACCAGATGAACAACATGGCCGCCAGCGCGCCGACGATGCAGCCGGCCACGGCTTCCGAAGGCGAGTGCGCGCTCAGCACGACGCGCGACAGCCCGACGGCGACGCCCGCGGCGAGTCCGCATGCCACGCCGGCCAGCCGAATGCCGGCTCGGGCTCGCAGCAGCGTCAGGAAGAATGCAACCGGATAGACGGCAGTGGACAGCATCGCGTGACCGCTGACGCCCGTGAAATCCCATTCCCGAATTCCCACTCCCCAGCCGAGGAACGCGATCTTGGTGAGCGTGACGAGCCCTGCTGCCGCACCGACGATCACGAGCCATCCGAGCGCCAGGCGTTGCGAATAGCCAATGGCGAGCCATAGTGCAATCGCGATGGCGAGCGGCAGCGTGAGTCCCGCACCGCCCAGGCGCGTGATCGAAAACCAGAGGTGAAGAGGCAAATCGTGCATATGGTGCATAGCCGGGCGGGGACGACCGCGCGGCTCCTATCTGCTTAACGCGCATGCCATTGGAAACGACGACAGGCGCGACGCGAACGGACAGTATAACGACGCCTCGCCGGCCATGGGGACCCAGCGCGTGCGATGGCGCACGGCGCCGAATCCTCGGCCAGGGCGCGCCGTGCCGGGCGCCGTCGCTCGAAGAGGGTATATTGTGCATTGCGTCATAAAGCTGAGTCGCACGGCCGAACCGTCCCTTTTTAGCGAGCCACGTCCAATGACCAAAAGCCTGACGAAGCTCTGGTTACAGGGTTTCAAACGCATCATGTCCAGCGTGCCCGCGGCACAAGCGGAGTACTTGCGCCAAGCGACGAAGGCCAAGCGCCGCAAACGCGCCGATGCCGCCCCGCGGCGCGCCCCGGAGCGGACCGCGCAGGCGGTGCGCGAAGCGCGCGAGCCCCGCGAATCCCGGGTGCGCCCGCGTGCCGGTGCTTGGACAAAGGGCGAGTGGACGCGTTCCTATCACTCGGCGCCGCCGTTGCCGGGCCGCCTAGTCAATCATTTGTCCTACGGCTTGTACATTCCGCCAAAGGCGGGGAAGGGTCCGATGCCGCTCATCGTCATGCTGCATGGCTGCAAGCAGACGATCGACGAATTCGCGATGGGCACGCGCATGAACGTCGTGGCCGATCAGCATGGCTTCGCGGTCGTCTACCCGGAGCAATCGAAGCATGCGCACGCGCATCGGTGTTGGCACTGGTACGACGACCGCGACACGGCGGGGCTCGGCGAGGCGCGCGCGGTCGTGTCGCTCGTCGACTCGCTGATCGCCCATCACGGGATCGATCCTGAGCGGGTCTATCTTGCGGGATTGTCCGCCGGTGCGGGCCTCGCGTCGTTGCTCGCGCTCAATTATCCCGAGCGGTTCGCGGCCGTCGCGCTGCACTCGGGGCCAGCGCTGGGGGAAGCCCATTCGGGCATGACGGCGATGGACGTTATGCGGCGTGGGGTGCGGCGCGACCCGGTGGTCCTCATCGACGCGATCGTCGACGTCGCGCGTTATCCCGGGATGCCGGCGCTCATCGTGCACGGCGAGGCCGATCGGGTCGTTGCCCCGAAAAACGCTGAACAGCTCGGCCGCGCGTTCTTACGCCTGAACGGCTTCATCGATCGGGACGGCAACTGGGTTTCCGGTGCGTTGCGCGAGACGCGCGAAGGCGCCGCGCAGATCCAGGACTATGTGATCGGCCAGCGACGCGTGGTGCGCGTGTGCCGCGTTCCTGATCTTGGCCACGCCTGGGCGGGGGGTGACGAGGCCGTTCCATTCCATTCCGAGATCGGGCCCAATGCGAGCGCGTTGATCTGGGCCTTCCTGCGCGACCAGCGCCGACGTTCCGTTTCGGCCGCGCGCCGGGCCGCAGTCCGATAACGCCGCCGGCAGCCGCGCGAGCGGCCTTTGATGCGGAAAAACCACACCTCGGCAAGAGCCCTCTAGCGGTTCCCTAGGGTTTTCCCTATAATTCGGGTTATCGCTTAGGTGTTAACACCTATCACCGCACGAGGCCACCATCATGTTTCTGCTTAGCCGCCTGTTCCTGTTCCTGACCCAAACGGCCGAAGAGCGCCAAAAGGCGCACAACGATGCCTACCTGGCCGAAGCCACCGATCTGTACGATCTCGAATTCCGCATGCGCAAGCTCGACCGCGAAGCGGCGGTCGTGCAACCGGCTTGGCAAACGGCAAACTAAAGCCCCTGCTTTGCAGCTAAACGCGGAACGGATTGGCGTCAATCAGACGCCGGGCGTTCCCGGGGTGCTCGGTCCATTGGGCTCCTGCACGCCATAGCAGCCGCGATACGTGGCGTAAAACGAGCAGTAAAGCATCGTCGTCAGCGTGATCGACGCTGGAAAGAGCACCGTGAACGCGTACTCGCGTGCGCCGATGGCGCTCATCAGCAGCGATAGCCCGAGCGAAACCACGATCGCCGTGGCGAACCAGAGCACGCCGTACACGATGAACGCGCCGCGGTTGCGCCAGCAGGTGACGAGGCTGAAGAACATCGCCTTGACGGGCGGCACGCCGTGCCAAGCCGTCAGCACCGGTGCGAACCAAAATAGCATCGCCACGGGCACATAGCACGCGATCGCTACGAGCCCGGCCTTGAGCAAGGGGCTTGCCGCGAGCGTCTCGGGAGCGACGTCCTGCGTGCCCATCATGAGCTTGAAAAGCACGCCGCCATCCGACAGCGCCGAGCCGGCGAACACGAGCGCGAGCGCCGCCACATAGATCCCGCCCAGTTCGAGCAGGCGCACGGCGCTGGACGCGCCGTAGGACCTGAATCCATCGACGAGCACCGTCGGAAACACCATTTTGCCGGCCACGGTATCGCGGCACGCCGTCATGAAACCGACTGCGATGCCGGGAATCAACACGAGCGGGACCACCGCGCCGACGAGCGGGATCAACGATATGGCCCACATCGCGATCAGATAGGTGAAGAAAATCGTCAGAAATCCAAGCGGATTGCGACGGAACAGCCAAATGCCCTGCCGGTACCAGACGTAGCCGGTCTTTGCGGAAACTTCTGTCAGTTGCATGGATGTGACGCAGCCAAAGGCGCGACGCCGGCTAGCCGGTCGCGCAAGATGCGTTCGAAATGGGTGGGATCGTGCGGCTTGAGCATCTCGGCCGCTCGGGGTAGATAAAAATCGTATAGGCGCGACACCCAGAAGCGGTAGGCTCCCGCCCGCAGCATGTCGCCCCAATGGCCGCGTTCTTCGGACGTGAACGGCCGCACGGTTTGATAGGCGCGCAGCATCGCACTCGCGCGCGTGTCGTCGAGCCGGCCGGTTGCGAGATCGACGCACCAATCGTTCACCGTCACCGCCACGTCGAAGAGCCACTTGTCGAAGCCCGCGAAATAGAAATCGAAAAAGCCGCCGAGGCGCACCGTGTGATCCGTGGCGGGGGGGGCCGGCGCGAACAGCACGTTGTCGCGAAACAGATCGCAGTGGCACGGGCCCCCCGGCAACGCCGCGTAGTCGGCCGATGCGGAGAAAGCCGACTGGTGAGCCAGTTCGGACGTCAGGAGCTCACGTTGCGCGTCCGTCAAGAAGGGCAAGACGTGCGGCACCGTTTCTTGCCACCACGGCAGACTGCGCAGATTCGGCAGATAGGGTTTGAACGCGCGCCCGGCCAGATGCATGCGAGCCAGCATTTGGCCGACTTCGGCGCAGTGCTCGGCGGCGGGCGCCAATTCGGCCCGGCCGGGCAGCTTCGTGACGATGGCGGCGGGCTTGCCGTGGAGCATCCCGAACAGCGCTCCGTCGTGGCGCGGCATCGGGTCCGGCACCGGAACGCCATGGTGAGCGAGGTGCCGCATGAGCTCGAGATAGAACGGCAGTTGTTCGGCCGTCAGTTTCTCGAAGATCGTGAGGACATAGGCGCCGCGCGTCGTCGTCAGAAAGAAGTTGCTGTTTTCGATGCCGGACGGGATACCGCGGAAATCGACGACATCGCCGAGATCGTAGTGGCGCATCCAATGCGCGAGATCGGTTTCATTGAGGACAGTAAAGACGGCCATGCGAGGAGCTTCGAGTGCGATTGAACGGGGAGCGCGACAGCGGCAGTGGCCGCACGCTGCCAGCGCGCGGGCGGCCGATCCGGATCGCGCGCGACGCGCCGGGCGATGCGGCGGGAATCAGTAGCGCAGATTGATCGACGGCAGGCGCGTGCTCGGTTGCGCACTGCTATGGACTTGCGGCGAGGTATCCGGAGATGCGCTCATTTGGTAGCGGGTGCCGAAGTTCGAGTGGACGTCGATTTCGACGGGCTTGCCGCGATCGCGATACTCGATGATCTCGGTGCCGTTGCGGCTCTTCTCGTAGAAGCTCGGCGTGCGGGGGACGTCGTTGATGTCGACCTTCGACGTCACCTCCGCCGCGGGGCGGTTGATCTTGGTCAGGTCGGGCAGCCCGGCCGCCTCGTTGGCAGCGCGCTGCGCTTCGCGCGCTTGAGCGTCGCCGGCCGGGGCCGCGAGCGCGAGGCGCGGGATGGCGGCAAGACTCGCGACGGCTAACGCTGCGCAAACGGCGGCGGAAAAGTACGGCTTCATGATGGATCTCCGGAAGATCCTTCGATTCTAGCAAATGCGCCTTGCTTGGCGGCTGCGATCCTGCGCTGCAAGGCGCGGCCGCGCGTGCGGACCGCAACGGCGGGCAGGCGGGTCGGAGCGCGGCGCTTCGTGGTAATGTCGTTTCAACGAACGAGGCGAACACAAATGAAAAACGATATGACACAACATGCGCGCGCCATGCACCCGACCGATTTCCCGACCGAGGCCTTCACGGACGCCGCCGACGCCGTCATGCGCCTGTCCGAGATCTACGAAGCGAACGCGGCGTTCCTGCGCGACGCGTTCGCGCGCTATCGGCGCAACGAGCCGTTCCACGAGCGCGTGCGCGCCTGCTATCCGTTCGTGCGCGTGCGCACGGAAGTGAACACCCATGTCGATTCGCGCCGCTCGTACGGATTCGTGGCAGGGCCGGGCGTGTTCGAGACGACGGTGACGCGCCCGGACCTTTTCGGCAATTACTATCGCGAGCAATTGCGCCTGCTGGCGAAGAATCACCACGTCGAGATCGAAGTCGGCGTCTCGCAGCAGCCGATTCCGATTCATTTCGCGTTTGCGGAAGGGATTCACCTCGAAGGGGATCTCGGCCGCGAGCGCTTGATGGCCATGCGCGACGTCTTCGATACGCCCGATCTGGCCGCGCTCGACGACCGCATCGTCAACGGCACCTATGAACCGTTGCCGGGCGAACCGCTCCCGCTCGCATTGTTCACGGCCCCGCGCGTCGATTTTTCGCTGCATCGCCTCAAGCACTATACGGCGACCTCGCCGACGCATTTCCAGAATTACGTTCTCTATACGAACTATCAGTTCTATATCGACGAGTTCACGAAGCTCGGCCGTCAATTGATGGCGCACACGGACGACGAAGAATTGCGCGCTTATCGAAGCGAGTACACCTCGTTCGTCGAGCCGGGCGACGTGATCACGTACAACGCGAACCTCGGCGAGCAGCCCGACGATGGCGCCGCGCCGGCGCGGCTGCCGCAGATGCCGGCCTATCACTTGAAGCGAGCCGACGGCAGCGGCATCACGATGATCAACATCGGCGTGGGGCCCTCCAATGCGAAAACGATCACCGATCACATCGCGGTGCTGCGTCCGCATGCATGGGTGATGCTCGGCCATTGCGCGGGGCTGCGCAATACGCAGCGGCTCGGCGATTACGTGCTCGCACACGGCTATGTGCGTGAGGATCACGTGCTCGATGCCGATCTGCCGCTATGGGTGCCGATTCCTGCGCTCGCCGAAGTGCAGGTGGCGCTCGAGCGCGCCGTCGCGCACGTGACGAAGCTGGAGGGCGCCGAGCTCAAGCGCGTGATGCGCACGGGCACCGTGGCGAGCGTCGACAACCGCAACTGGGAATTGCGCGATCACCGCGAGCCGGTGCAGCGCCTCTCCCAGAGCCGTGCCATCGCGCTCGATATGGAGAGCGCGACGATCGCCGCGAACGGCTTTCGTTTTCGGGTCCCGTACGGGACGCTGCTGTGCGTCTCCGATAAGCCGCTGCACGGCGAACTCAAATTGCCGGGAATGGCCGATCAGTTCTATCGCGCGCAGGTGGACCAGCACTTGCAGATCGGCGTGAAGGCGATGGAACTGTTGCGCATGAACGGGCTCGATCGATTGCACAGCCGCAAGCTGCGCAGCTTCGCCGAAGTCGCGTTCCAATAAGCGGGCCGCGGTCGGGGCGGCGAGGCGGCCGCTCACGACCGACTTCGATTGCGCCCCTTCCCGGTGCAGAGGCAGGCGGGAATACGTCAGAGGATTATTTTTCGATTTTTTTTGGAACCTCTTGTCCGTAAGCTTTTCGTAATGAACGCGCGGATCGTTCGCGACGACGCCGCGCACGCTCATACGGATCTTCAGCAGGAGGACATCGATGAATCACGCGAAGCGGCTACTACTAGCCAATCGCGCATGGTCGCAAGAGGTCACGGCGCGCGACCCGGGCTTTTTCGAGCGCCTTGCGCGCGGCCAACAACCTAGCGTTCTTTGGATCGGCTGCTCGGATAGCCGAGTGCCCGCCGAGCGCATCACGAATGCGCAGCCCGGCGAACTGTTCGTTCACCGCAACATCGCCAATCTCTACACGTCCGACGACGGCAACGTCTCGAGCGTCGTCGAATACGCCGTGCATGCGCTCGGCGTCGAGCACATCGTCATCTGCGGGCATCATCATTGCGGCGGCGTGCGCGCGGCCCTCTCGCCGCCTTCCGATGCATTGCCTGTCGTCAATCGCCGCATCGCCGGGCTGCGGCACCTCGCGCAACGCCACTGCGATGCATTGAATGCCATTGCCGACTTCGAGGCGCGCGTCGATCGACTCGTCGAACTGAACGTCATCGAACAGGTGAAGCTGCTGCGCGAATCGCCGATCGTGCGCAGCGCATCGCGGCCGCCGACGGTACACGGGTGGGTGTTCGGGTTGCGCGAAGGGCTGCTGACGCCGTTGACCGACGCCGATGTGCAAGAGGCACCGGCCGCCCTCGCAGCGGCGAATGCGGCGGCTTGACGCCACGCTGTCTCAGCCGTTCTCCAACCGCAGCTTCTTTTCGTTCGCCGCCGCGATTCACCGCCGCCGTTCGCGGTGCGGCTCAATTCGTCATCAAAAGATCATGCACCCCTCTTCCGATTCAAGCTTGCCCACCCCGTTCTCGACGTTGCGCAGCGATGTCTTGGCGGGCATCGTCGTGTTCTTGGTCGCATTGCCGCTGTGCCTCGGCATCGCGACCGCCTCGGGCGTCGAGCCGTTCGCCGGCCTCGTGTCGGGGATCGTCGGCGGTCTCGTCGTCGCGCTGCTCAGCGGGTCGCACGTGAGCGTCAGCGGCCCCGCCGCGGGCCTGGTCGTCATCGTCGTCTCCGCCATCGCGTCGCTCGGCAGCTTCTCCGCATTTCTCGCGGCCGTCCTGATCGCGGGCGCGTTGCAGCTCGGCTTCGGGTTGCTGCGTGCCGGCCGCATGGCGAGCTATGTGCCCGCCGCCGTCGTCAAAGGGATGCTCGCATCGATCGGCATCATATTGATCATGAAGCAAATACCGGTCGGGGCCGGCCTCGTCGCCGGAGCCGATGCGAAGATGGCGCACGCGATGACGGTCTCGACGCCGTTCGGCACCGTGCTACCGATTTCGCTCGCGCTTTGCGCCGCCTCCGTGGCGATGCTGTTCGCCTGGGAAACGCCGAGTGCGAAGCGCTACGGCCTCGTGCGCGCGGTGCCGGGGCCTTTGGCCGTCGTCGTTCTCGGCATCGGCGTGACGCTGTTGCTCGACCGCATCGCGCCATCGCTCGCGACACCCGTCGAGCATCGCGTATCGCTTGCCGCACTCGATTCGCCACGCGCATTGCTCGATGCCATTTCGATGCCCGATTTTTCGCAGCTGGCGAGCCCCGAGGTCTGGCGCGTCGCCATGACGCTGGCCGTGGTGGCCAGCCTCGAAACGCTGTTGAGCCTCGAGGCGCTCGAGCGGATCGATCCGAAGCGCCGCCGTGCCTCGCCCGATCGCGAGCTGAAGGCGCAGGGCGCGGGCAATGTCGTGGCCGCGCTGCTCGGCGGGCTGCCGTTGACGGCCGTGATCGTCCGCAGTTCGGCCAACCTGCATGCGGGAGCGCAGACGCGCATGTCGGCCGTCATTCACGGCATGTTGCTGCTCGCCAGCGTGTTCGTGCTGACTGCCGTGCTGAGCCTGATTCCGCTTGCGAGCCTGGCGGCGATCCTGATTCAAACGGGCTACAAACTTGCCAAGCCACGGCTGTTCGTCGATATCGCTCGCGAAGGCATCGGCCGATGGGCGCCGTTTGTCGCGACGATCGCCGGTGTGTTGGCGACGGATCTGCTGATCGGCATTGCCATCGGCATCGGAACGAGCGCACTCATTGCCGTGCAAGCGAGCTTTTCTCGGACGTTCGTGCTTACGCGTCACGACGATTACTTCTTGCTCTCGGTGCGAAAGGACGCGACGTTCTTCGCGAAGCCGGCGCTCGCTCGTTGCCTCTCGCAGATTCCCGAGCGCGCAACCGTGCTCATCGATGCCGAGCGCGCCGATTTCCTCGACGCGGACATTCGCGATGCAATCGAGGCCTTCGTACGCGATGCCCCGCATCGGCAGGTGACGGTGGAGCGATTGCGTTGGCCCGAGGCAGCGCCGGCCCGAAGCGCACGGCACGCCCCCCGTCTCCTCGCGGGAATCGGCATCGACAGGGCCTAGCCTGCGAACCAGCTATCATGTGCGCAATTTCGAGAATTTGCGAATCATTGCGCCCAAGCGGCTGGAGAACTGCATGGCTTCCCCTCAAGACAGCGTCAACATGGCGGTGTTCTGCGACTTCGAGAACGTCGCGCTCGGCGTTCGCGATGCGAAGTTCGAAAAATTCGACATCAAGCCCGTGCTCGAGCGGCTGCTGCTGAAAGGAAGCATCGTCGTCAAGAAGGCCTATTGCGATTGGGATCGCTACAAGGGCTTCAAGGCCTCGATGCACGAGGCCAGCTTCGAGCTGATCGAAATTCCGCACGTTCGGCAATCGGGCAAGAACTCGGCCGACATCCGGCTCGTCGTCGATGCACTCGATCTTTGCTATACGAAGTCGCACGTCGATACGTTCGTCATCATCAGCGGCGATTCGGACTTCTCGCCGCTCGTTTCGAAGCTGCGCGAAAACGCGAAGAAGGTGATCGGCGTGGGCGTGAAGAATTCCACGTCCGATCTTTTGGTCGCCAATTGCGACGAGTTCATTTTCTACGACGATCTCGTCCGCGAGCAGCAACGCGCAACGGCCAAGCGCGAGGCGCGCGAAGCGAGCGTCGCCGTCAAGCGAGCCGTCGACGAAGATAAGCAGCCGAAGGCGGAGATGGAGGCGCGCAAGGCGAAGGCGATCGCGATCGCCGTCGAAACTTTTGATGCGCTCGCGTCGGAGCGCGGCGAAAGCGGCAAGATTTGGGCCTCGGTGCTCAAGAGCGCGATCAAGCGCCGCAAGCCCGACTTCAGCGAGTCGTACTACGGTTTCCGCGCGTTCGGCAATCTGCTCGACGAAGCGCAAGCGCGCGGCTTGCTCGAAGTGGGGCGCGACGACAAATCGGGCGCATTCGTTTATCGGCCGAGCCAGCCGGCGCCGGTACCTGCCTTGGCTCCCATGTCCGCATCGGTTTCCTCCGAGCCCACGAAGCCAGCCGCCCCCGATCTGCCCGTCCAGGACACCAACGGCTCATCGATCGAAGCCGGCGGTCACAAAGGGCGAAAGAAAGGCAAGGGTGCACGCAAGCCGGGTCGCGAGCACGGGCCTGCCGCAGAGCAAATGTCCGCGGCGGCGGCAGTCGAAGCGGCGCGGCAGGACTTGCGCGAAACGCCGGCAGAGCCTGTCGTGTCCATCGAGGAACCGGCGCTGTCGCCCACCGGGCCGGCCGAGGCTGCGCAGGAAGCCGCACCGAAGCCGCGCCGCGCGGCTCGCAAAGCGCCGGCAAAAAAGGCCGGCACGACACGCGGCGGCGGTATGACGACCGCCGAGGCCCAACGTCGCGCCGCCGAACCGGCCATGACGACGGAAGCGCCGGCTGCGGCCAAGCCCGCGAAAGCGCCGCGCAAGTCGGCATCGCGGGCTCATCGTCCACGCAAGAGCGCGACGGAAAACAACGACGGCCAATGACATTAGCCGGTGATTCGGCAGGAGAAGAAACGTGTTCACTTGTAGAAATCAGAGCTGCCAAGCGCAATGGGCGCTCGCGGACGTCGTCATCAAGAATGAGGGCCAGGGACTGCTGTTCCGCTGCCCCATGTGCGGCGCCCGCAACTACGTCGAGAAATTCGAAGGCGATGACGGCGCCGTCCTCTACGAGCAGATCGAGGGCAAGCCATTCGTCTGACGGCAGATTTCCGTCCGTCAGCTTCTCGCCCGCCCGCCGCTGCCACGGCGGCGGCCCCCCGGGGTCCCCAATTACCCTAATCGTGTATACGCGCAGCCCCGCGCCGGGCCTTGGTTTGCGCGGCGGCGCGCTTTTTCTTGCTCGTCGCCAAGTCAACCGAAGCCGTCCCTCCCGCGTTTAGACAGATCACAAGTTGCTATATCGATCGGTTGGCGGGGTTCCTCAGATGACTGGCTCGACGAACGGTACGCAGATGCCGTCGCCGAGGGCGTGCCCGTCCCACCTTGCGTGACCGATCCACACGAAGATGCCCGACGGAAGTAACGGAGATCGTAGTTCGAGAGTCGTCGCCGCGTTCTATGCGAAGGCGCGGCACGCCAACTACAAACGTCTCATCTCGCCCGCCCTCGCCCTGATCATCTGCCTCTTGCTGCTGCTCGCGCTGCAGAAGATGTCGCAGAGCATCGACTATCGTTCCGTCAGCCGGCAACTATGTCACATCGGCGCCGGCCGCTGGGCCGCCGCGCTCGCGGCCACGCTGGTGAGCTTCGTCGCGCTCGTGGCGCGCGATGAGATCGGCCTGCGCTACGTCGGGGCGAAGGTGCCGCGGCCGCTCCTGTGGCTCGGCGCCACGGCGGCTTCCGCGCTCGGCAACATCGCCGGGTTCGGTGCGCTCACGGGCGGGGCGGTGCGGTGCCGCGTCTACGGCGCGGCCGGCGTGACCCCGTCGCAGGTCGGACGCCTCACGCTGCTGACGAGCGGCTCGCTCGTCTTGGCGACGCTGTTGATCAGCGCATTGGGTGCGCTCGGATCGACCGGCTCGCTCGCGGCAATGACGCATCTCGCGCCTGATGCGTTGCGCGCCGGTGGCGCCATCGTTCTCGTCGTATTGGCATTGGCGGTCGTTTGCTGCGGCAAGACGACCCGGCGGATCGAAATGGGGTGGCGCGGCATTGCGCTCGAGGTCCCGACGCGTGCCAGCCTGCTCGCGCAGATCGTCTTCGGGGTCGTCGACGTCGCCGGCGCCGGCGCTGCGCTATGGGTTTTCTTGCCGGGCGCCCATGAGGGATTCGTCAGCTTTCTCGCCATCTATTCGGCTTCGTTGCTGCTCGGTATCGTCGGCCATACGCCGGGCGGCGTCGGCGTGTTCGAGTCCGTGATGGTCTTCGCGCTGCGCGGCGAGGTCTCGACGCCCGCGCTCCTCGCGGGCTTGGTTGCCTACCGCGCCGTTTACTTCGGTTTGCCGCTCGTGCTGTCCACGGCCGTGCTCGCCTGCTACGAAGGCAGAGCATTGCGTGCGCGCTTTCCGCTCGGTCGCGTGGCGCGCATCGGGCGCATCGTGCCGCTCTTTCTCTGCCTGATTACGTTCGTCGTCGGCTCGATGCTGATCGTGTCGAGCGCGACGCCGGCATTCGCGCATCGCCTTGCCATCCTCCGGCAACTCGTGCCGCTCTGGGCGCTCGAAAGCTCGCAATTGGTGAGCGGCGTGCTCGGCGTGCTGCTGCTCTTCGTCGCACGAGGTCTGCTGCGCAGGCTCGACGCCGCGTGGTGGCTCACGGTTGCGTTGACCGCTGTCGCGCTGATCCTCTCGGTCATCAAGGGCCTGGCTTTCGTGGAAGCCGGCGTGCTCGGCACGCTGCTCGTTCTGCTGTTCGTGACTCGCCGCGACTTCAGCCGCCGCGCCGCATTGTTCGCGGAGCCGTTTACGTCGGGATGGCTGATCTCCGTTGCCATCGTGCTGATCTGCGCGGCATGGGTCATGTTCTTTGCCTATCGCAACATACCGTACGAGAGCGACTTGTGGTGGCGGTTCTCGTTCCATGAGCCGGTTTCCCGATCGCTGCGGGCGATGCTCGCATCGAGCCTGTTCGCCGCCGCATTCGCCGGCTGGCAATTGCTCCGTCCCGCGGCCGGGCGTTTCGTGCATC
This sequence comes from Trinickia sp., assembly GCF_051953955.1. Classification (GTDB taxonomy): domain Bacteria; phylum Pseudomonadota; class Gammaproteobacteria; order Burkholderiales; family Burkholderiaceae; genus Trinickia. The sequence goes on from NZ_JBQCIF010000044.1 coordinate 45,525, forward strand.
CGAGCACGGAAGATCTCAACGACGCCGTCAAAATCATTCGCGCGCAGGAGCGCAGCGATGCGGGACTCGCGATGATGGGCGACAAGAGCTTCCTGTTCTCCGATTCGCGCGAAGCCTTCCTGATGTATGCGAAGCACGGCCGGACGTGGGCCGCGCTGCACGATCCCGTCGGGCCGCGCGACGAATGGCCCGAGCTGATTCGCAAGTTCGTGTTGCTCGCGCAGAGGCATGGCGGGCGTGCCGCGTTTTATCAGGTGCGTGCCGATTCGCTGCCGCTTTATTTGGATTCGGGCTTGACGCTCATGAAGCTCGGCGAAGAGGCGCGGCTCGCACTGGAGCAGTTCGACCTCAGCGGGCCGAAGCGCGCCGCCTTGCGCTATTCGCTGCGCCGGGCCGAGCGTGACGGCTGCACGGCCGAAGTCATCGATGCGAGTGCAATGGCGCAGCATCTCGACCTTTTGCGCCACATCTCCGACGACTGGCTCCAGAGCCGTGCGGGGCGCGAAAAGAGCTTCTCCGTTGCGGCTTTCAGCGAGGCTTATCTCGCGGCGCAATCGGTGATGCTCGTGCGGCAGGCCGGTGTCCCGGTCGCATTCACGACGTTCATGACGACGGATTTGAACGTCGACGCGACGGTGGGCGTGATGCGTCATCTATCCGATGCGTCGCCGTTCGTCATGGACTATCTGTTCGTGCAGCTCGCGCTGCATTTGAAGGCTCAGGGCTATCGTCAGTTGAGCCTCGGCATCGCCCCGTTCTCGGGCGTGCGGCCGATGCCGCTCGGCTCGCCGCTGCATCAACTCGGATCGCTGGTCTGGCGATTCGGCGGACGTTTCTACAACTTTCAAGGCCTGCGCGCGTTCAAGGGGAAGTTCCAGCCGCGCTGGGAACCACGTTATCTCGCGGTATCGGGTTGGGCGAGCGCCGTCCTGACGCTGCTCGACCTTTCAATTCTCGCGGGGGGCCGCCGTTCATGACACTTCGAGCAGTATTCAAAAAAATCAAATGGCTGGCCCTGCTGGCCGGCGCGTCGTCGCTGTGCATCGCGGCGCAAGCGGCCGAATCCCACGTCCCGGGCGGCACCTACGGCGACGTGACCGTCGACTGGCCGCAAGGCGAAATGCGCGGGTTCGTCGTATTGTTCTCCGCGGGCAAGGGCTGGAGCGCTGCCGACGCGCAAGCGGCGCGCGCGTTGGCGCAGCGAGGTGCGTTGACGGTCGGCGTCGACACGGGACGATACGCGGCCAATCTCGCCGCAACGGGACACGCGTGCCGCCATTTGGACGGCGATGCGGAGGCGGTCAGCCATCAGCTCGAGCGTCAGTTGAAGTCGAGCCGATATTTCGCGCCGATCATGGCCGGCACGGGGCAGGGCGCGACGCTCGCGCTGCATGTGCTTGCGCAGGCGCCGGCCAATACGATTGCAGGGGCCGTAGCCGTCGATGCCGATGCGAAGCTCGGCCATGACTTTCTGCAGTGCCCGCCTGACCCGACGATCAGCCGCGGCAGCGCGCTGCCCGGCTTCGTCGAAACGGGCGTGACGAAGCAGAGCGCGATCGCCGCGATGCGGCAGGCGGAGCGTTCGGCCGTGAAAGAAGGCGCCGATTCGCCGGGCTTTCATTTCGATAAGGACGCCGATCGCTTGACGGCCCCTTTGTTGGCGAAATCGCCGCGGATGTTCGCCGCAACGTCAACGCGCACCGATCAATTGACCGCCTTGATCGAACCGCATCTGCAGACGGAAACGAGCGGTGATCAAGACGTCTCCGATTTGCCGCTCGTCGAATTGCCGGCTGCGCATCCGAGCGGAAAGCTGGCGATCGTCATTTCGGGCGACGGCGGCTGGCGCGATCTCGACAAGACGATCGGCGAGCAGTTGCAGAAGGACGGCGTATCGGTCGTCGGCTGGGACGCTTTGCGCTATTTCTGGAGCGAGAAGACACCCGAGCAGGTGAGCCGCGATCTGAGCCGCGTTCTGCGCGTCTATGGCGCGCGCTGGCATGCGAATTCCTTCGCGCTGATCGGCTATTCGTTCGGTGCCGACGTGATGCCGTTCGCGTACGACCGGCTGCCTGCCCCCGTGCGCGACAAGGTTTCGATCGTCGCACTGCTCGGTTTCGCGAAGGCGGCGGACTTTCAGGTGCGCGTGACGGGCTGGCTCGGCCTGCCGCCCAGCGATCGGGCGCTGCCGGCCAAACCCGCGGTGGATCGGCTGCCCGCGGGGCTCGTGCAATGCTTTTACGGCGCGGACGAAGAAGACACCCTGTGCCCTGCGTTGTCCGGCACGCAAGAAGTGATTCGGACACCCGGCGGCCATCATTTCGGCCACGACTACGACGCGTTGGAAAAACGGATCTTGTCGGGTTGGGAAAAGCGCGAGGGCAAGGGCAAGGGGCAGGCGGCGCGGTGAGACGCGCCGGCTGGCAAACTGACCGGCTGAATGCTCAGCGCGCTCGCGCTACGGTGAGATGTCGAGGGCGGACTCGATGGGCCGCCCTTCCTCCTGTCGCAACTGAAGGCTCATGTCGTCGCAGCTTTGCGACCATGCCGTCAACCACTGCGGCATCTCGGGCGACTGCTCGGAAATTCCCATCTCACGCATGAGCTCTCGAGGCGGTACGGTGCCCTTCGGCGATCGGAACAGCCCGCGCATGACGACGACACCGACGACGCGCCCGTCTCGCACGAAGCGGTGTTCGACAAAGCTCCACTTGTCGTCCCATCCCAGCATGCGCGTATGAATCTCGAACGATTCGAATAGCTTCAGCTCGCGGCGAAACTTTCCCCACGCATCGCCGACGATCGGCACTGCCCGATGCCGGAGCGCGACGCGAAATGCGCCCGTGCGCAGGACGTAGTCCATGCGGCCGATATCGGCAAGCGTGAAATACCGGCCATTGGTGACGTGCCGATTCGGATCGAGATCGAACGGCCATACGCGCATGCGAATGCGCGTCGTTTCGAATGGATGAGCGTGCTTGCGCCAAGGACGGCGCAGCATCATGAGCAAAAGGCGAAACCAGAGATTCATGAGTGGGCAAGGTGAATCGCATCGAACCGCTATTGATCCTCACGTTTCGCATAAGCGCAAGCGATTCCATGAAGAATTAGAGTGCGGCACCCAGGACCGATTTTGACGATCCGCGGGTTTCGACCTAGAACGTAGTCCAATTCCACGACGGCATCGAGGATGCGGTGTGAAAACGACGAAAGCGCTTGGCTGGTCGGTATGGCTCGTGGCGGGTGCGATCATCATCATCGCCATCGTCTCCGCGATATGGCGGCATGAACGGCGTTTCGAGCCCGCGAACGCGTTGACCGCCAAGCGCAGTGACAGGGTGGCGTTCGTGCAGCCGCTCACATCCCCGAATACGTCGATGACGCGGATGGCGTCGATGCCCGTCGCGGCGCCCGGCCCGCAGGAACGCGCCCTCGATCTGCCCGCATTGCGCGAAGCACTCGCGGGGCGATCGGATGCGCGAGCGGAGGAGCATCGCATCGTCGCATTCGCCCGGTTTCGCGATCTCGTCGCGGCGTACAGCGGTGACCGAGCCCGGATGTCCGCTCTGGACAGGGCCAGGGTAGCGCGTCGAATCCTTGCCGAACTGCCCGAGCACGTTGCCCGCAACGAGATCGTGCCGGTTCAGGCGGAGGCGTTGACGGCCGTGCTGTTGAACGATGCCGAGCCCGACCCGCTCGCGCGCAGCGCGGCCTTCTCCGCGTCGCATGAACAGTGGGACGCCTATGCGAAGCAGACGGTAGGGCCATCTCCGGAACAGGACCCGCGCTATCGAGCCTACGTGCAGCGAAGCCGAATCATCTTTCAAGAAGTGCAAGCGACGATACCCGACCCTGTGCAACAGCAGACCGTCATTGCACAGCGCCTTCAAGCTTTGCGTGCCGAGTTGTTCGATGAGCGCGCGGCGACCGGCATGCATTGACCGCAGCGCTCGCGCATTTCGTTCGAGCCTGCATGCCTTCGAATAATCGACAAAGGGAGGAACGACGATGTCTGCACCGAAATGGCTGGCGACGCTGTGTCTCGGCGTCATCCTGACTTGCGCGGCGCTGAATGCCCGAGCGTCGAACGGCGTGCCGCCCGACCCGGAGATTCCGTTCTATTCATGGCATGAAGTCGTATTGCCGGAAAGCAGCGGCGCTTCGTGCGGCAACGGCACGCCGATGCGCTTTTACATCAATCGCGCACAGTCGAGCAACCTGCTCTACGTCATGCAGCCCGGCGGCGCGTGCTGGAACTACGCGACTTGCGCCGGCGGCGCCACGACGGGACCTGCGGCCGGGCTCGGCGCTTTCAATCCGGATGGCATTCCGCACAACTATATGAACGGCACGGCGAGCCAAACGCTGATGTCGTCTTTCCTGTCGCCGTTGATGATACGAATGGATCTCGCGCATGCGCTCGTGCGCGAGCCGCGAGTCGAGACGCAGGACTGGACACACGTGTTCGTGCCGTATTGCACGGGCGACATCCATATGGGTAGTGCGGTGCGCAGCTACACGGCATCCACGGGAGAGTGGCGCATTCAGCATTACAACGGATTGAAGAACGTGCAAGCCGTATCGCAATGGCTCGTCGATCACGGCTTCGGCCAGCCGGAGCGGTTGCTCGTCTATGGAACGAGCGCGGGGGGCTACGGGGCGCTCGCCAACTATGCGACGTTGCGCAACACGCTTCGGCCGCTGGCGCACAGCTCGATGCTCGACGATGCGGGTACCGTCTTCGATACGCCGTTCGATGCGGACCCCTCGGTGCACCCGTCGGTTGGCCTATACAGCAAGGTCCGCGATGAGTGGGGCATGACGGGGCCCGACGGCATGATCGCGATCAACAGCAAGCTCTCTGCGCATTTCGATCCGAACAACATGGGCAGTGCCTATGCAGCGTTGTCGAAGACGTTTCCGCATGATCGCTTCGGTTATACGACCTATCAGCGCGACGAGATCATGGCGGCCTATCACTACCGCCCGTTCGTTCCGGCGGTGATCGCGGCGCCCGACGATGCGACCAAGACCGCGCTTTCGATGGACATGTACGCGCGCGAATTGGACATGCTGAAGCGGACGATCAATCCGTTGCCGAACTTCGGCTATTTCATGCCATGGGCACGCGACGGATTCATGCACAACCACCAAGTCACCGCGGTCAGTTTCAAGGGGTCGGGCATCCATGAAAATGGCGTCGATGCCGACGTGGGCACGTTCATCGCCGATTTGCTCAATCAGCAGGACCCGTTGGACAAGCCGGTGATGAAGGCGTTTCGGACGGAGCAATCATCCGATTTCACGTTTTCGACGTTTTTGTCGTGGATCGATGGCGTCCTGAATTTGACGGGGGAGGCGGGGCCGATCTCGCAGCACGGCGGATAGGGGCACGGCTAGCCGGCGGGGCGACTGAAGCGCCGGTGATGCCATGCCGGCTCAGCGCTGCGGCGACGAATTCGCGAATGTTTCGTTACGATGCTTCTTCGAGCCGGATCGGCGGCGGCGTCTCGTGTGGCTGCGCCGCCGCGCGTTCGCGTGCGCGGATGCGTTTTTGCATCCACACGGTCCACCCCATCATCGCGCCGTAGATCGCGTAGCTGATGATCGGGAGCGCGACGAGCGACCGTTCGATCGGCCAGTGCCAGGCGAGCCAGCAGCGCAGCAACGTCTCGGCCGTCAATGCCGAGCCCCACGCGGCGGTCATCATGCGCAGATTGGCGCGAAGCGGAGGCCGCTCGCGCCAGGCCGTCTCGAAGCGAGCGACGCCGTCCGCCTGCTGACGTGCCATGGTGGCCCTCGCAAGGTAATAGACGAGCGGGCGTTCGCGCAGCAGCGAAAGCAGGAACACGACGCCGATCAAACCGGAAACGAGCGATTCGCGCACGAGCAGAATGCGCTGGCTGCCGCCGATCGCCATCACCGAGACAGACAGCACGATGCCGAGCAAGACGAGGACGCTGAGCGCGTCGACACGGCGTACCTTCGCGAATTCGGCGAGGCTCCACAGCAGCGGCGGTGCCGCGGAAGCGTAGAGTGCGCCGAGGTCGCCGAGGGCGGGGTGGGCCAATCGATAGACGAGCCAAGGCAGCAACAGATTGACGACCAGCTCGAGCGCCGTGCCGATTTTGATTTTCATTTCGAACGATTCCGTACGTGAGTGGCAGCCTGACGCGCTTGCCATGCGGCCAGCGCGGCTTCGTAGCGTTCCAGCGCTTCGTCATAAAGATCGAACACGCAAGGCGAACAGCCGCTGTGACAGCATTCGTCTTGGGTGGGGCGCGGCGGCGGCGTGGGGCGAGGATCGTCGTGCGAACGATCCTCGCGCGAGCGTTTGGATGCGGCGCTGTTCATCGAGCCTTCGGCAACGCCGCTTTACGGCTGCGCTTCGGTTTCGGCTCGACGCCCACGCGCGGATCGCGCGCGCGCACGAGCGAAACGACGCGCTCCACGGCCGGTTCGAATGCCGCGTCGTTCTGCGAGACATAGAGCCACTTGCCCAACACCGGATGCGGCCGCAACGCCGGAATCTCGTCGATGAGCGACGCGTGATGGTCTTGCGACGTGCAAACGAGCATCCCGTTCCACGGCTCGTCGCGATCGCCGACGGTCACGCACAGGCGCCCGTCGATATAGGCCGCGTCGGCGCTGAACATGCGCTTTCGAACGTAGGTCGGCTCGCGTTCGAAAGCGTCCAATATCCACGCGAGCGAATTGCGGATGGTCGAAGGCATAAATGGATCGATGGATGTATCGTCGTTCCGCTAGGCGAGCAGATCGCCGGCGCGCACGTACGGTTGCCCGAGCGCGGTCGAAACGGCCTCGTGCGTGACGTGCCCCTCGCACACGTTCAGGCCGGCTCGCAGATGCGGGTCGTCGCTCATGGCGCGTTTCCACCCCTTGCCGGCCAGGGCGATCGCATGTCCGAGCGTAGCATTGGTCAATGCGAACGTCGACGTGCGGGCAACGGCGCCCGGCATGTTCGCCACGCAGTAGTGAACGACCCCGTCGACGACGTAGGTAGGCTCGGCGTGTGTCGTGGCGTGCGACGTCTCGAAGCATCCCCCTTGATCGATGGCGACGTCGACGACGACGGCGCCTTTCTTCATGGTCGAGATCATGCCGCGCGTGACGAGCCTCGGTGCCGTCGCGCCGGGAATCAGCACTGCGCCGATGACGGCATCGGCCCGCTCGACGCATCGCTCGACGGCGTCCGCGCTGGAGAACATCGTCGTGATGCGATTGCCGAAAATCAGATCCAACTGACGCAGGCGATCGACGTTCGTATCGAGAATCGTGACGCGTGCGCCCATGCCGACGGCCATTTGCAGCGCGTTCGTACCGACCGTCCCGCCCCCGATGATCACGACATGCCCCGGTGCGACACCGGGCACACCGGCCAGCAGCAAGCCCATTCCGCCGTGCGGTTTCTCGAGATGCGCGGCGGCGACTTGAATCGACATCCGGCCCGCTACCTCGCTCATCGGCGCGAGCAGGGGAAGGCCGCCGCCGGGGCCGGTAATCGTCTCGTAGGCGATGCACACGGCACCCGAGGCGATGAGCTCTTTCGCCTGCTCGCGATCGGGCGCCAAGTGCAGGTAGGTGTAAAGAATCTGGCCGGGCCGCAGCATCGCGCGTTCCGCAGGCTGCGGCTCTTTGACTTTGACGATCATGTCCGCACGCGCGAAGAGCTCTTGTGCATCGCCGCATATCGTTGCGCCTGCGGCGGCATACGCGTCGTCCGGTAGGCCCACGGCGGCGCCGGCGTCCTTTTGCACGAGGACCTGATGACCGCGGCTGACGAGTTCGCGCGTGCCCGCGGGCGTTAGGCCTACGCGGTATTCCTGGTTCTTGATCTCTTTGGGAACGCCGACCAGCATGATGCACCTCCTCCGTGTACGGAATCGATTGACCGAATGCCCCGCCGAGGCTCGTGGCCCCGGGGATGTCTCCTGCTACGACATACTACGCCGCTGCCGGAGCCTCGCGGAGAACGCGCAGGGGGCCACGATGGAGTCGGATCGGCGGATGGCGTCGGCGTCATCGCCCATACAGGCGCATTGCGCGTCTGTCGCAACGTGACGAAGTGATGGGCAAAACGTCAGTTCGTCACTTCGCTTCGGAGACGATTTGCCGAATCGCCTGCTCGAAAACTTCGGCCGGTTGGCCGCCGCTCACCAGGTACCGCCGGTTGAAGATGATGGCCGGCACCGACTGAATGCCCATGGCTTGATATTCGTGCTCTTCCGCGCGCACCTCGTCGGCGAATCGCTGGCTTGCGAGGATTTCGCGGGCCTGCGCGGCATCGAGCCCGACGCACTGGGCAGCATCGATCAGGACGCCGTGATCGCTCGGGTCCTTCCCGTCGGTATGGTAGGCCTGCAGCAGAGCCCGCTTGAGCTGCACCTGCTTGCCCTCGATCCCTGCCCAGTACAGGAGCCGGTGAGCGTCGAAGGTGTTGTACACGCGTGTGCGCGAGCCGAACTCGAAGCCGGCCGCCGCGCCGCGCTCGCGAATCGTCGCTTGCGTTTCGGCGATCTGCTCGGGCGTGCGGCCATATTTCTTCCCGAGATATTCGATGACGTCTTCGCCTTCAGGCACCATGTCCGGGTTGAGCTCGAACGGATGCATGACGATGCGCGCATCGACTTCCCCGCCAAGGCGCGTGAGCGCTTGCTGAAGCGAGGAAAGTCCAATTGCGCACCATGGGCATGCGACATCGGAGACGAAATCGATTTGAAGCGGCTGTGCTGTCATTGCTACCTTCCGAAGATGGCCGATCGGGCCGATCAGGCCGTTCGGCTGGCCCATCGCCAGCCCGCTTGCAGCGTAACGCGAATTTCCGATGCTTGCAGGCGCGGCAACTCAGTCTTGAGCGGGGCGATCGACAGCGATCCCTAGCTCGGCCGCCATGCGCTCGACGAGTGCGCGCAGTGCGGACACTTCGCCGGCCAAGCGGGTTTGTTCGGCCTTCAACGTTTCGAGCTCGCCGGGTGAAACCGATTCGCCCACCGGCTCGCGCGCGGCAGCGACTTGCTCCATGTTCACTTCGCCGCACATCAAGTGCATCCAGCGGTTTTCCCGCTCGCCGGGCGCGCACGGTAGCTTCACGGTGAGCGCGGGTGTGCGTGCGGCAAGCTCGTCGAGAAATGCCTCGACGGACGAGTTGTCCGCGAAGCCATGCAGCCGTGCCGCGTTCAACCGCAACTCGGCTGCCGTCTGCGGGCCCCGCAGCAGCAAGATCGTCAGCAGCGCGGCGGCCTGGCTCGGGATGCCGAGCACGCGATTCATGTTGTGCTCGTAGCGCGTGACACGGCTGCTGCTCGCTTCCATGACGAGGCTCAGACGCTTGAGGCCATCGATCGCGGTTTGGACTTCGGGCTCGGTGACGCTCATCACCGGAGCACGAGCGGTCTTCTGGTTGCAGCCGGCCGTCAACGCATTGAGGGAAAGCGGGTACGTATCGGGAACCGTGTGCTGCTTTTCGACCAGCACACCGAGGACGCGGGCTTCGAGCAGGGTGAGTTCGCGAAGAGGTTGAGTCATGGCGCGGCAACGGAGGGATGAAGTCGGGCCACTATGATACCGGGCGAGACGCGCGGCGTTGCGCCTCGCCGTATCGGTTTCACAGATAGCTGCAGACGTAGTCGAGCGTTTCGGTTACTTCGATGTCGAAACGGCTCTTGCCGGGCACCGAGAACGACTCGCCCGCGCCGTACGTCGTCCACTGATCGCTGCCCTCGAGCCGGATGCGGCATTGGCCGGATTGAACTTCCATGAGTTCCGGCGCATCGGTGCCGAAGTTGAGCGTGCCGGGCAGGATGACGCCGAGCGTCTTGCGCGAACCGTCGGCAAACGGAACGGTGTGCGAAACGCACTTGCCGTCGAAATAGACGTTGGCGCGCTTGATCACGGAGACCTGGTCGAATTGCGTTGCTGCCGTCATGGCGGGGTTCCTCTGTGTCGTCGTGGATGAGTGTTCGTGCGCCGCGTGGGCCCCGGGGCGGCCTGCGCGGACCGTGGCCGGGGGTGCGGAAGACCGCCATGATACCGGCTGCCGACGCGAAGGGGGCGCTCGGCCGGCCTGGCGCGCATCGCCACGCGAGCCGCCGTGGTGGTTGCCGTGGTCCGAAGGCAGCGATCGTGCAGAGGTTCGTCGCGAGCTTCGACCGGCTCAAATGAGCTACAATATCGTCTCAAATGAGACGAGAGGAACGCATGGGCCTAGCGATGAAGCAACCGAGGCGGGCGCAGGCCAAGCCTCGCGCGCCGAGCAAGCCGCGCGAATCCGCCGGGCGCAAGCCCGTGGAGCTGAAGCTGTTCGACTTCACCGGCATATATAGCGCTGCGCCGATCGAGCGCATCGAGTGGATCCGGCATGGTCTCGATGCCGTTCAGGTGATCAAGCTGGCTGCTCGTCTGCACACTAGCCAAGACCAACTGATGAAGCTGCTTGGCTTGCCGCGCGCGACCATCGTGCGCAAGTCGAAGGCGCGTCAAAAGTTGTCGACGGAACAGTCCGAACGGGTGATTGGTCTATCGAAGCTGATCGGCCAGGTGCAGACGATGGTGGAGCAATCCGGCAATCCGGAAGGGTTCGATGCCGCGCCTTGGGTCGCGCAATGGCTGGAGTTGCCGAACGCGGCGCTCGGCGGTCGGAAACCCGCCGAGTTGATGGATACCGTTGCGGGGCAGGATCTAGTGAGTTCCATTCTTGCGAAGTTGCAAAGCGGGGCTTACGCATGACGGTGGCCCTGTGGCGCATCGCGACGGACACACCCGATTACACGGCAGACGACCTATCGGGCGAAGGCGCGAAGCGCTCGGGCGGACGCTGGAATCGTCCCGGTAGGCCGGTGCTCTACACCGCTTCGAACATCGCGCTCGCGTGCCTCGAGACGATCGTCCATTTGGGCGGTGCCGGTTTGCCGCTGAATCGTTATCTCGTGCGTATCGACGTCCCGGATGACGTTTGGCAGAGCGCCCGTGTATTGAGTGCCGAGACGACCCCTATCGGGTGGGATGCGATCCCCGCCGGGAAGGTCAGCCTCGAGGCGGGCGACCGCTGGCTTGCAAGTCCCGCCGAGTCCGCCTTGCTTTGCATCCCGTCGGTTGTCGTGCCCGAGGAAGCCAACGTACTCGTCAACCCGGCCCATCGTGACGCGAAACGTATAACGGCCACGAAGGTGCGCCGGTGGAACTACGACGTGCGGGTTTGGGCATGACGGCTACGGCGTGTTCCGATGATCATCGCAATGGCCGCCTGCGCCACCGAAACGGCCGCGAAGACGATGTTCGCCCGCAACTGCCCGACGGCACGCGATAGGCTCGGAGGCAGCAGCGATAGCCCGGCGGGCATCGCCGTGCGTGCGGCAAGCATCGGCGTGGCCACGACCGTTGGGGGCGCTCACGGTGCTTGTCGCTCGGGTCTTGATAAACTGGCGCCTCGCGAAAGAGAAATGGGGGAAGCGCGTGAGCCTCGACGAATACTACCGGCGGCTCGAATTGCCGGACACGGCGTCGCCGGCGGATGTCAAGCGCGCATATCGGCGGCTCCGGGCAAAGTACCATCCGGACCGGAACAAGGGGCGCGAGGCCACGGTCGAGCCGGTGTTCAAGCGGATCCAGGAAGCATTCGAGATTCTGATCGGCGAGCGCAAGGCCCCGATGGCGGTCCCGGCGAGCGAGCCGGCCGCTCCGTCGCCCGAACCCGCGCGTGCGCGGGCCTGGGATTGGCAATGGGCTTGGGGCGCGAACGCCAGCCCGGAAAAGGAGCCGGAGCACCGCACGTACCGCAGCGGGCCGCCGATGCGCGGCGCCAACTGCATGACCGAATTGTTCGTGCCGGTGGAAGCCGCGATTCACGGCGGGCGCGTCGAAGTCAGTTACGGCGTGAAAGGGCCGTGCGACCATTGCCACGGTCATGTGCGCGGGCGGTGTCCCGCATGCTGCGGCAAGGGCATGGTCTCCTATCGCAAGTGCGAGACCGTCGAGGTCGCGCCCGGCGCTTGGGACGGCCAACGCGTGACGGTCGAGGGCGCCGGCCATCTCGGGGCCAACGGCGGTCCGGCGGGCGATGCGATTTTTTCGGTCGTGATCGTCTGCAGCACCGCGTTTCGCCGCGACGGGCTGAACATCGCTTGCGATATCGAGGTCGATTTCATGACCGCCATGCTCGGCGGCTCCTACGAGGCGCACGTATTCGGGCGGCCATTGCCGATCACGATCGAGCCGAATTCGGGCTCGGATGCCATGATCCGCCTTCGTGCGCAGGGGCTTTCGGACCGCAACGGCGCGCGCGGCGATCTCACGCTGCGCGTGGCGCTCACGATGCCTGCCGCGGCGATCCATTTGACCGAGCAAGAGCGCGATCGCCTGCGCGAGATTTTCGCGCAGGCGCAGCGCCGCGCAACGTCGAAACGCTCGGGCGGGCGGGACTGAAAAAGTCCTGTCACATTACACAGGTTGGCGGGCTCGTCGATGAGTGCGGTGGTACGATGAGCGATCATGATCACTTCGTGAGCAGGCTTGTTCATGGCGTTCCTCGGTACGGTATTCCCCCTCATCATCGGGCCGGCAGCATGACCACCCGCCGCACGTCCGGCGAAGGTATCCACGTATTCGTCAACGGTGCGTCGGATGTCGATTGGGCTCGGCTCTCAGTCCACGAATTGGCCGTGAAAGAAGGCTTCGCCGAGGCAAGGGCCGTCGCGCTGGCAACGGCCGTCTCGGAGATCGCACGCAATATCGCCGTGCATGCGGGAAAGGGAAAAATGTCGTTCGTGCCGATCACGGATGGGCGACGTCGAGGCATCGTCGTCATCGCACGCGACGATGGGCCGGGCATTGCCGACATCGCGCTGGCCATGCAAGACGGCTATTCGACGAAAGGCAGTCTCGGCTTAGGGCTCTCGGGGGCGAAACGTCTCGTCGACGAGTTCCACATCGAGTCGATCGCCGGCGCCGGCGTAACGATCAGGCTGACGCAATGGGACGAAGGCGACGTGCGCGGTGAATGATCGGCGCAATGCCGCTCGATCCGCTTTCCATTTTTTCGCTTCCCGCGTCGAACTTTCAGCTTGAACTGGCGTCCTTCGCCTCGAGCGAGGCGAGCGGCAGAATAGCCGTCAATGCGAACCCTGCGCCGGGCTCGCTGCTGATCCTGATCTCGCCGCCCAGCAGCGCGGCTCGCTCGCGCATGCCCAAGAGCCCGAACGAATGCCGTCCCTTCGCGCCGTCGATCGCCGCGCCCCGGCCGTTGTCGACGATCCGGACGATGCAATGCGGGTCGGCGCGCACGATGTCCAATACCACCTCGCTTGCCCCCGAGTGCCGCGCAACGTTCGTCAGCGCTTCCTGCACCATTCTGAACATATCGATGCGGCACTCGCGGTTGAACGCGATCGCGTCCGGATCGATATGGCGGATCACGCGGATGCCATAGCGCGCGGAGAATTCGTCGATCAGATTGTCGATTGCCGGAATCAGCCCGAGATCATCGAGCATGACCGGATGCAAATCGGCGGCAATGTGCCGGATCGATTCCACCAGCTCGTCGATCATGGCGTAGAGTCCGTTCAACGTGCTTTGCGCGGGCCACGGCTGATCGGTGCGCACACCGCTTTCCAATAGCGACGTCGCCATTTTAAGTGCCGTCAACTGTTGGCCCAGATCGTCGTGGAGCTCGCGGGCGATGCGCGCCTTTTCTTCTTCGCGAACGTGCTGGATGTGCGCCGACAACCGCCGCATCTCTTCGCGCGAGGCACGCAGCGCTTCTTCGTCGCGCTTGCGATCGGTGATGTCCAGGATCCAGCCGACCATCCGATAGGGCTCGCCGCTATCGTTCCAGAGCGCTTGGCCGCGCGAATGCACCCAGCGCGGTTCTCCCGATTTGGTGCGCACGCGATATTCGACGTCGTAGACCTGGCGCCGATCGAGGTGCGACATCAACGATTGCGTCACGCGCTCGAAGTCCTGCTCGTCGATCGCGCCGAAGTGGGCTTGACGCTCGTTGGGCAGTTCGCTGTCCTCGTAGCCCATGATGCGTTTGAATTGCGGTGAGAAATAGATCTCGTCGGTCTGCGGATTCCAGTCCCATAGCCCGGCCATTGCGCCGCTGACGGCGAGCTGGAACCGCTCTTCGCTGGCGGTCAGCGCGGCGCGGTAGCCTTCGATCGACAACTCGAACGGCGCGAGCAGCTCGTTGAAGAAGGCCGTCGCGGCTTCCATGAGGCGCGGTTGATCGCTCGGCGGCGCCGGCAGCACGAGCGTGTCGAGCGCCGCGCGATGCAAGGCTGCCATATCGAGCAACCCCAGCCGCTCCATCATGGCCCGCCGGCCCAGTTCGTACGAGTAGGCGAGTCCCGCCTCGCTTTCGTCTTCGAGGTAGGTGCGAAGACCGGCAAGGTAGTCGGCGCGCAATGCCCCGAGCCGCGTCGTCATGGCGACGCTCCGAGAAAGCGCGCCACGACGACGTGCGCGTCGTCCGTTCCTTTCGCATACCGGACCAAAATCGACTCGGCGATCGCCTGAGCGCTGAATTGCGCGACGATACCCGAACTGAAGTTGCTTCGAATGCCGTCGGTCGCCATGACGAGGAGATCGCCGGGAAAGAGGGGATGCCGATTGGCGTGCAGGGAAGGCAAGCGATAGCCGACGACCCCGCCGCGCGTCGCGATCGCCTCGTTGCGCGCGGTCTCGTGCTTGCCGGCTCGCACCAGCACGCTGTCGACGTTGCCCACGCCCGTCCACGTCAACGACGATTCGCGGGCGTCGAACCACGCTACGCTCATGACGGCCCCGCGCGTTCGACGCATCGCTTCGTGGCAGTGTTGGACGAGCTCGACGACCGATGCGCCGGCGTGCGCCTGAATCACCGGCATCGCCGTGCTGACGGCTTCCGCGGCTAGGAAGCCATGCCCGAGGCCGTCGAGCAGCGCGACGAGTGCACCGTCGTCTCGCTCGACGACGGCATGTGCGTCGCCGGACAATTGCTCGAGTGCACGACCGGCCCAGCCCCACTCGATCACGGAGGTTCGGGGCGGGACCGGCGCAGTCATCTCAACCACCTCTTCATCCGCACGGTCGTGCCTTTGCCGACGACGGACGTAAGCTCGAACTCATCCATGATGCGCTTCGTGCCGGGCAGGCCGACGCCGAGACTCTTCGCCGTCGAATAGCCGTCGCGCATCGCGAGTTCGATGTCGGGAATGCCGGGGCCTTCGTCCTCGGCAACGATCATGATGCCTGACCGAATGCCGTCGTTGAGCTGGCATATCCTCACTTCCCCCCGATGCGCGTAGCTCACGATGTTGCGGGCGATCTCGGAGATGGCCAGCGCGATGATCGTGCGGTCCGTATTCGAAAACCCCGTCTCTGCGGCCAGTTCCCGCCCTTTCTGGCGAGCGATGACGACGTCTTCCTCGCGTTCGATCGGCACGCGAATCTCAGCGGGCATGGCCCACGCTCCTGATCGCGGATTTGCGCAAACGCTCGAGGCCTTCTTCGAGGTCGAGCGCAGTCGCGACGCCGTCGAGCGCGAGTCCGAGCTGCACCATGGCGAATGCGACCTCCGGTTGGATGCCGACGACTACGGTCGTGGCTCCGCGTAGCCGTGCGACATACGCGATGCCGCGCAGCGTCCGCGTGGCGAACGAATCGAGCACGTCGAGCGCCGTGACGTCGATGACGACGCCCTTCGTGCGGTACCGGCCGATCTTGTCGGCGAAGTCGTCCCGCAACTGGATGAGATCCTGATCCGACAGGACCGACTGGATCGAGGCGATCAACACGTCGCCTTGCTTGAGAATGGGAACGGCCACGGTGTCAGATCCCCCTGTTGACGCGGGCCTCGATGGGCTCGTCTTGCGCTCGCGCGACGCGATAGCCGAGCGTTTGTTCGGCGAGCTCGATGCCGCCTTGGAGGTCGCCGACCGTGTCGAGGCTGCCGAGTTCAATGCCGAGCGAGACCAGTGATTGCGCCACCGGGGCGGAGATCCCCGTCACAATCACCTTCGCCCCCATGAGGCGGGCCGCCGTCACCGTTTGGAGGATATGGTTGGCGACGCGCGAGTCGATCGTCGCGACGCCCGTGACGTCCATCACGACCACCTTTGCGCGATTCGCCCTGATCGCTTCCAGCAGGCTTTCGGTGATGAGACGTGCTCGGTAGGTGTCGATGACGCCGATGATCGGCAGCAGCAGCAACCGATCGCGCAGTTGCAACACGGGCGTGGAGAGCTCGCGGATCGCCTCTTGCTGCTGGCGAATGACGCGCTCCCGCTCGAAGACGAGCACGTCGACGATCAACCCGAGATCGAAGAAGGCGACCTTCTTCAGCGACATGAACGCTTCGAACGCTTCGATCGGCGAGCGATCGGCGTGTTTCATGACCTGCGTGCCGATGTGCTTGAGCAGGTTCAGGAATGCGCCGAGGAACATGCGCAGATCGAGCCCCGCCATCGCATAGAGCAGGCCCAGCTCGAGCCGCTGCTCGACATAATCGGAGTCGTAATCGCCCGACACCATGCCGCGCAAATGTTCCAGCTTGAGGTGCCGCGCTCGCTCGGCGAGGGCGCGATTTTCGAGGAGCGTGCGCGCTTCGTCGAGGCTCGCGAGGTGATCGAAGAACGCCGCCGCGTAGTCGTCGAGCTGGTGAAGCACCACCTCTTTGATCGTCGCGATCCGCGCTAAGTCGGTCGGCGTCAGGCCGACGATTTGCTTGCGGCGCTCGATTGCCCCGCTGTTGAGCCCCATTTGATGCATCAACGCAAGCGATTCGCGTTGTTCGAACTGCTCGGCCATGCGCGCCTCCTCGGTTGCTGTCCGGGGCGATCGAGTTCGACACCGGACAAACGGATTCCGGAATACGACACGGCAGCCCGGCGGCGGTCAGCGTGTCGGCAAGTCACCGCGGTACCGGGTTCCGGCGCCGCGTGCATCGCAAGTTAGTCTCGTTTTATTGCAGCAATGACTGTGGCATCTGACTAGGTTCGTTGAACCGGGCTTATCGGAGTAAAGCTATCATGCTGGGATAGGATATTGTCCGAAGTATAGACGCGCTCGCCGAACTGGCAAAGCCGTGCTGGCGCACCGAAACGTTTTCCGTGAGCAGGCGAGGGCGCGATGGCTCAGCGGCGCCGCGAAGGCGCCGGCCCCGTCGATTCCCGCACGACGAGCTCGGGCGCCCGCACGACATACCGTTCTTGAGTCGGTGTGCCGCCTTCCACCATCTCGAGCGCGAGCGCAACCGAGCGCGCCGCGATGTCGGCCGTCGGCAAGCGGACAGTCGTCAATGCGGGCCGAAACTGGTGAGCGAGCGTGATGTCCGTCAGGCCGATCACGGACAAATCGTGGGGTACCCGCTTGCCTAGATCGGCCGCCGCCTGCATCGCGCCGATCGCCATCAAGTCGTTCGTCGCGAAGATCGAGGTCACGCCCGGCTTCCTGTGCAAAAGGCCCATGGCCGCCTCGTAGCCGCATTCGATCGAATCATGCGTCTGGACAGTGACCAGTGATTTCTCCGAATGACCATGCGCGGCCAGTCCCATGGCAAAACCGTCGAGCCGGATCGTTTGCGGGTTGCCCGACCCGGCGCCGACGAGCGCGCCGAACTTGCGGTGGCCGAGGCCCGATAGATGCGAGGCCGCGAGCGAGCCGGCCGCCGCGAAATCGGTCGTGACGCAGGGCAGGGCGCGCGATGCCTGAACGTGCTCCCACATGCAAAGGACGACGGCGATGCCGCGGCTGGCGATGTCCGTCAGCTCGCTTTCGCCGAGGTTCGTGTTCATGACGAGGACGCCCGAGGCGAGTGAACCCGCGATTTGCTCCAAGTATGCGCGCATGATCGCGGGATCGTCATCGGTATTGCAGACGAGCAGGAAATACCCACGCTTGCGCGCCTCGCGCTCGGCCGCGAGCACGAACTCGGGATAGAACGGGTTCGTGATGTTCGAGAGCATCAGCGCAAGGGTGGACGTGCGGCCCTGGGCGAGCGCACGGGCCGTCAAATTCGGCCGGTAACCGAGCTCGCGGATGGCGGCCATGACGCGTTCGACGGTTTCCGGCTTCACTTTGTGCGGATTGCGCAGCACGTTCGACACTGTCGCGCCCGTGACCTGCGCGCGTCGCGCCACTTCGGCAAGCGTTACCACAAACGGTTTCCCCCGACTTCAGCGAGCGCCGGTACGGTCGATCGGCGCATAAGGTATTGCTTGTTCATATCCTGGGACGGCTTCCCAAAAGTTGCGCGACCTCGATCCATTGCGATACGTTCCATCCCATCGAATAGCATTGAACAAGACCGGAGACGACATGGTACGAGCATACGCCGTGTTTTGGCGACAGAAATTTAAGCGCTTAAATTTCTGCGGCGACATCAAGCAATACGGGTTCGGCGACGAAGGGAGGGCGTGATGGCGGCTATTTCGCTACGGCATGTCTCGAAGCAGTACGGGCAGCATGCTCCGGTGTTGCGCGATGTCGATCTCGACATCGCCGAGCACGAGTTCTGCGTCTTCCTGGGCCCGTCGGGCTGTGGGAAGTCGACCTTGCTGCGCATCATCGCGGGTCTTGAAGACACGACGACGGGCGAGCTTCGCATCGGCGACCGGCGCATGAACGAGACGCCGCCGGCCGAGCGCGGTGTCGCGATGGTGTTTCAGAGCTACGCGCTGTTTCCGCACATGTCCGTGTTCGACAACATGGGCTTCGGGCTGCGCATCGCCGGTGTGCCGAAGGAGGAGATTCGGCGCCGCGTCACGGACGCCGCCGGTGTGCTGCAACTCGATGCACTGCTCGATCGCAAGCCTAGGCAGCTTTCGGGCGGCCAGCGGCAGCGGGTGGCGATTGGGCGCGCCATCGTGCGCGAGCCGAAGGTGTTTCTCTTCGACGAACCGCTTTCGAACCTCGACGCCGCATTGCGTGGGCAAACGCGGATCGAGATTGCGCGCTTGCATAGCCGCTATCGCGAGGCGAGCTCCGTCTACGTGACGCACGATCAAGTGGAAGCGATGACGTTGGCGGACAAGATCGTCCTGCTGCGTTCCGGCGATGACGTGGCGCGGATGGGCAGCATCGCGCAGGTGGGTGCGCCGCTCGATCTCTATCATCGGCCCGCAAGCTTGTTCGTGGCGGGGTTCATCGGCTCGCCCCGGATGAATTTTCTGCCGGCGGTGATCGAATCGATCAGCGACGATGCCATCGGATTGCGATTGAGCGACAGCGGCGAACGCCTGACGATGTCCGGTCATGCGTGGCGCCGACCGCTTCATACCGGCGAACGTGTGACGCTAGGCATTCGACCTGAGCATCTTTGTGTGACGCCTGACGGTGAGGCGGTCAAACCCGAATGCGCGATCGTGAGAACGGTACAACTCGTCGAGCAATTGGGCGAAGCGGCCTACGTTCATCTCGATCAGCCGGGCGGCGCGCCGCTGCTGGCGAAGATGCCGGGGACCGCTTCGCTGCGACGCGGCGATCGTCATGCCTTCCATTTATCGAACGGCGCGTGGCACTTATTTGATGAACAAGGCCATGCCATCGTCTTCGATCGAGACCGAGAGGTTCTCATCGCCGCGTGAAGTCGCGGGCAATACGCAGTAGCCCATAGGTAGTCGCCCATAGGTCGTAGGTAGTTGCCGATACGCAGTAGACACACCGACAGTCGAGATCGACAAAAGGAGACAGAGACATGAAGCACCCTGTACGCATGATCGCGCTCGCTTGCATCGCTTGCGCGACGGTTGCCGCCATCGCGCCGGCCCAGGCGGGAACCGTGAACGTCACCGTATCGGCGCGCGGCAATCAGCGCGCCACCTGGCAAAACGCATTCGACGAATTCAAGAAGGCGAATCCGGACGTCGATCTGAAAGTGAGCTATGTCGGCGACGAGGCATACAAGGTGCAGATGTCGGGTTGGCTCACTACCGAGCCGCCCGATGTATTGAGCTGGAACAACGGTGAACGCATGGCGTATTACGCGAAGCGCGGGTTGCTTGCCGATCTCACGAGCGATTGGAAGAAGAACGGCTGGGATCAGATGTACGCTTCGGTGAAGACATCGTCGACCTATGCGGGCAAACAGTACAGCGTGCCGCTCGGCACCGATGCCTATGGCTTCTTCTATCGCAAGGACCTATTCCAAAAGGCGGGGATTACGGCGGAGCCGACGAATTGGACTCAGTTTCTCGACGACTGCAAGAAGCTGAAGGCCGCCGGCATCGCGCCGATCGCGGTTCCCGCCAGAGATGCTTGGACGCTCGCGGCATGGTTCGACTACCTCGACCTGCGTATCAACGGCTACGACTTCCATCAGAAGTTGATGGCCGGCGACATCGCCTATACGGATCCGCGCGTCAAGCACATCTATGAAACCTGGAAGACGCTGATCGACGACAAGTACTTTATCGATAACGCGCTTTCCTACGATGTCGATTCAACGAGCCCGCTGCTCGTGAACGGGCAGGCCGCCATGTTGTTGATGGGCACGTTCTTTTCGGCGGGACTGCCGGCATCCACGCGTGCGGAGATGGGCTACTTCCGCTTTCCCATCATCGATGCGTCCGTGCCCGTTGCCGAAGACGGGCCCGTCAATGTGCTGATCATGCCGGCCAAGGCAAAAAACAAGGCTGACGCTCGCCGCTTGCTCGCTTTCATGGGCACGCCGCAAATCAACGGCGAACTCGCGAAGGGTTGGGGGCAATTGCCGTCGAACAGCCAGGCCGCCGAGCCGCAGGACCCTATCGCGAAGATCGGCTTCCATACGCTTTCGAGCACGACGGGCGGGATCGCACAGTTCTATGACCGCGACATGACGAAGGAAATGGCGGATGAAGGCATGAAGGCGATGCAGCAGTTCTTCTCCGATCCGACTCAGATCGATTCGATCCTGCAGCATCTGGAAGCCACGCGTAAGCGCATCTACAAAAAGTAAGCGCGCTCGACGAGCGGGGGGCGTGCCGGTCCCCCGCCCCACTCAGTCGGAGTCTCACACCATGTCGATTTCCGTTACGCAGCGGTCGTTGCGGCGAGCGTCGCGGCCCGCGGCCAAGAAACCGATACCGCTCAATCAGCGGCGGACGCGAGCGGCATTGCTGTTTTTGCTGCCGGGTCTCGTGCTTTTCTCCGTCTTCGTCATCTATCCGATCCTCAGCAGTATATGGCTGAGCTTTCATCATTGGGACGGCATGACGGCGAAGACCTTCGCGGGCCTCGACAATTATCGTGAACTGTTCGCAGCCGACACGTTTTACGTCGCGTTGAAGAACAACTTGATTTGGCTGCTGTTGTTTTTGCTGGCGCCGCCTGCCGGGCTGGGGCTTGCGTTGTATTTGAACCAAAAGGTATTCGGCATCCGGCTCGTGAAGTCGTTGTTCTTTGCGCCGTTCGTGTTGCCGGGCGTGGTGGTGGGGCTGGTGTTTTCATGGTTTTACGATCCGACGTTCGGCTTGTTGAAACTCATCGTCGGCCATGGCATTCCGGTGCTGGGCGATCCGCACTACGTGACCTACGGCATCATTTTCGCCGCACTGTGGCCGCAGATTCCCTTCTGCATGATCCTTTATCTGACTGGGCTCACGGGTATCAACCCCGAGATCGTCGAGGCGGCGAGAATGGAAGGGGCGCGTGGTGTCGCGCTCTTGTGGCATGTGATCCTGCCACAGTTGCGTCCCGCCACGTTCATGGCGGTGGTGCTGACGGTGATCGGCGCATTGCGCAGCTTCGATCTGATTTCCGTCATGAGCGGCGGCGGCCCGTTCGACAGTTCCACGGTGCTCGCCTATTTCATGTACGACCAAGCGATCAAGTACTACCGCGAGGGCTATTCGGCCGCGATCGCCGTCGTCCTGTTCGCGATCATGCTGGTCTACATCGCCTGGCAATTGCGCGGCTTGGTGCGCACCGAGTCTTAGCACATTAGGGAGTCCTCGATGTATCCGATGCCTGTTGAACGGTGGCGACCCGTTCCGAGAGCCCTGTATCGACTGTCTCTGCCCATCGCGCTGCTCGTGTGGCTGGTGCCGTTGCTGGCCGTGCTCGTCACCTCAGTGCGCTCGAGCGAGGAACTGCTGACCGGCGATTACTGGGGGTGGCCCAAACATTTCGCACTGATCGAAAACTACGGTATGGCGCTCACGCAAACGCCGATGCTGCATTACTTCGGCAACAGTTGCCTGATCACGTTGCCGGCGGTGGCGATTTCGATCTTTCTTGCGTCGATGGCGGGGCATGCGCTGGCCAACTATCGATTTCGCGGCAGTACGGCGCTCCTCGGATTGTTCGTCGCCGGTAACTTCGTGCCGATTCAGATTCTCATGATTCCGGTGCGAGAACTGATGGCGAGCTTGCATCTCTACAACACCGTATGGGCGCTCGTCGTTTTCCACGCGGCGTTTCAAACCGGGTTCTGCACACTGTTCCTGCGTAACTTCATCCGCGAACTGCCCTATGAATTGATCGAGGCGGCGCGCATCGAAGGCGCGAGCGAATGGGCAATCTACCTGCGAGTGGTGCTGCCGCTCGTGCGGCCGGCATTGGCGGCACTGGCCGTGCTCGTCTTTACGTTCGTTTGGAACGATTACTTCTGGGCGCTATGTCTCACGCAGGGCGATGACGCGGCTCCGATCACCGTCGGCGTGGCGGCCCTCAAGGGGCAGTGGACGACGGCGTGGAATCTCGTCTCGGCGGGCTCCGTGCTGGCGGCGTTGCCGTCGGTGGCGATGTTCTTCGCGATGCAAAAGCACTTCGTGGCCGGGCTGACGTTCGGGGCGACGAAGGGATGATGCCGGCGCCGCACGAGACCGGAGGCGAAGCCGGTCGCGTCTGCGCTCGCGCGCACCGATAAATCGCGCGACCTCTATCTACGGAACCAAGGACACTATCAATGCAGCTCGGCGTTTGTTATTACCCGGAACATTGGCCGGAAAGCAAATGGGAAAGCGATGCGCGGCGCATGGCGGAGATGGGCATCGCACGCGTGCGTGTCGCGGAATTTGCCTGGTCGAGGATCGAGCCCGAGCCTGGCCGCTACGATTGGGCGTGGCTCGACCGCGCGGTGTCGATGCTCGCGAGTCACACGCTGGAAGTCGTCCTCGGAACGCCGACGGCTTCACCGCCGAAATGGCTGGTGGATGCGCACCCGGACATTCTACCGGTCGCTCGTGACGGCAGCGCGATGCAGTTCGGCTCGCGTCGTCATTACGACATCTCGAGTCCGATTTATCGCGAGCACTGCGCGCGCATCGTGGGCGAGATGACGAAGCGGTACGGCATGCATCCCGCGGTCGTGGCCTGGCAAACCGACAATGAACTCGGTTGCCACAACACGTTGCCGAGCTATACACAGGCGGCGCTGCATCGCTTTCGGCGGTGGCTGGCGCGGCGCTATGAAACGATCGGGGTACTGAACGCGGCCTGGGGCAACGTGTTTTGGAGCATGGAATACCGTAGCTTCGACGAGATCGAGTTGCCGCACCGGACGCCGACGGACGTGAATCCCTCTCACCTGCTCGACTATCGGCGCTTTCAATCGGAGGAGGTCGCGAGCTTCCACGCGTTGCAGGCCGATTTGATCCGCCGGCATTCCCCCGGGCGCGACCTGCTGCACAACTTCATGGGGTTTTACTCCACGTTCGATCATTATGCGTTCGCGCGGCATGGGCTCGATGTGGCGGCTTGGGACAGCTATCCCGTGCCGCGCACCGAGGTGTTGCCGTTGCTTGACGCCGAGAAACATCGGTGGGCTCGCACGGGGCATCCCGATGTATCGGCGTTCAGCCATGACCTTTATCGCGGGGTCGGCAACGGACGCATGTGGGTGATGGAGCAGCAAGCCGGTCCCGTCAATTGGGCGCCGTGGAACCCCGTGCCGCTGCCGGGCATGGTTCGGCTTTGGACCTGGGAAGCGTTTGCGCACGGAGCCGAGCTCGTGTCCTATTTCCGTTGGCGCCAATGCCCTTATGCGCAGGAGCAAATGCACTCGGGCCTCAATACGCCCGACGACGAACGCTCGCCTGGCGGCGGCGAGGTAGCGCTGGTTGGGCAGGAATTGCGCGTGCTCGGCATGGCGGCGAGCGATTTGCGCGCCGAGCGCGCATCGGTTGCGTTGTTGTTCGATTACGAAGCGGACTGGGTGATCGAAACGCAGCGGCACGGCGCCGACTTCGACTATCAGTTCTACGTGTTCGAGTGGTACAGCACGCTGCGAGCGCTTGGGCTCGACGTCGACATCGTGTCGGCGCGCGCCGATGTCAGCGAGTATCGGCTCGTGGTGGCGCCGACGCTGCCGATTCTGCCGGATAGCGTGATGGAGCAGGTCGAGCGCGGGACGAACCATTGGGTGTTCGGCCCGCGTACCGGATCGAAATCCGAAACGCTGGCGATCGTGCCGCAGTTGCCGCCGGGCAAGCTGAAAGCGGTGCTGCCTGCGCGCGTGATCGAAGTCGAATCGCTGCGTCCGTCGCTTAGGCCCACGCTGCGGATCGGTGATGAGGAGGGCACGGCGCTGCGATGGCGAGAGCACGTGCAGCCCGGCGTGCAGACGGAAGTGATCGCGCGTTTCGATGATGGCCTGCCCGCCGTGCTTCGACGAGAACGTGTGACGTATATGGCGGCTTGCTTCGACCGCACGCTGTTGCGCGCGGCAATCCAACAGTGCGTTCGCGACGCGGGCATCGGCGCCGCGCCGTTGCCCGAAGGCCTGCGGCTGCGCCGGCGCGGGGCGTTGAGATTCGCGATCAACTACGGAGATCGATCGCAAAACGTGCCTGCACCGGCCGGTGCACGATTCGTGCTCGGCGGCTCCGTGGTGGGCCCTATCGACGTCGCGGCTTGGATCGAGGAACCCTAACCGGTGAATACGCGCTTCGGCGATCTTCTAAAGACGCGGCATTTCATGCCGCTGGCGGTGACGACGCTGATGCTCGGTATCGCGTTGTCGTTCACGATGCCTTATCTGTCGCTATTCGGTGTCGAGCAAGCGTCGATGTCGCCGTGGCAGCTCGGCATCTTCATGACGGTCATCTCGGCGAGCGGCGTATTCGCGAGCTCGGCCGTCGGGCGTTGGTCCGATCGCTCCGGGCGTCCCCGGGCGCTGCTGATCGCGTCGCTCGTCGTCGCTATGCTGGGCTATGCGAGCTTGGGCTTCGTGCGCGGCTATGCCGAGCTCTTGCTCATCGGCGTCGTATTGCTGGGGCCTGGCGGTGCGTCGCTGTCGCAGATCTTTGCGTTCGGCCGTGTGGCGTTGCCGATCGAAGATGCGGCTCAGGCCGAATTCGCATCCGCCACATTGCGCACGCTGCTGTCCGCGGCTTGGGTGTTCGGTCCCGCGGTTGGCGCGTTGATCTTGGCGCAGACGGGGTTCAAGGGGTTGTTCGTGTTCGCCGCCGCCAGCTTCGCCGCGAGCGCGGTCATTGCATCGCTGATCGCCGGGACGAAGCGGGTAAGTAACGATTCGATCGTCGAGGAAGCGCGCAAAGCGTTGCCGCGAGGGAGCCTCGATGGTTCATCGACCTCTGCGGCGAGTGGCACGGAGAAAGCGCCTGCGGCAACGGCTCGCGCGCGGGCGTCGACTACTGCCGCGGAAACGCGTGCACGGGGGACGATCCCGCGCGTCCTGCTCGCATTGACGCTGATCGGTCTCGCGGCCAACGCGACGATGATCCTGTTGCCGCTGTTTCTCGTCCACGCGCTGCATGGCACCCGCTTGAACGTGTCGGCGGCGCTTGGAATCGGCGCATTGCTCGAAATCCCGATGATGCTTTGGCTCGGCGCGAAGTCGTCGCGATTGCGCAAGCAGAACTGGCTGACGGCATCGGCGGTGGTGCATGCCGTCTATTTCGTCGCGCTGGCGATGATTGGGCAGCCCTCGGCTGTCGTTCCGCTTCAGGTGTTGCCGGCCGCGGTCGTCGCGATCACGTCTTGCCTCGGTATGACCTACGTGCAAGATCTCATGCCGGGCGAGACCGGCGCCGCAACGGCGTTGTTCTTCAACGCTTGGCGCGTCGGGTCGATCCTGTCCGGTGTCCTGTCGGGGATCGTCGTCGGGGCGTTCGGGTATCGGGTGGCGTTCCTGCTCTGTGCTGCACTTGCCGTATGTGCATTTGCGCTGCTGTCCTTCGATACGCTTCTCATGCCGAGACGAGGCCGCGCGCCGCGCCGCGGCGCGAGTCACCCTTCCTAGCTTCGCGCGTGACGCGGCGCAGGCAGGAGCGACGCGATGACCTCGGAAAGCGTCGTCGTGCCGAAGCGGCGCTCGCCCGTGCCGGCTTCGACGTCGATCTTTCCTGCGTTATGTGCGTCGTAGAGATCGATGATCAACTGGGCGTGGTTCTCCGACATTCCGGCCGCGAGCATCGTTGCGGCCCACTCGCTGCGAGGCAATTCGAAAGCCGTGACGTCCTTGCCGGAAATTCGGCTCAAGGCCCGCGCGGCATCGAGCACGGTGACGCGTTCGGGGCCTTCGATGCTGACGACTCGTGGCCGATCGGATCGCGGCGCTCCATCGCGCAGAAGATCCGCCGCGATCGAGCCGACGTCAAAAGCGGAAACAGTCGGAAACGCCTTGGAGAGGGGATGATGCAAACTCGGCAAGACGCCTTTTTGCAGAGCGACCGGCATCATGCGCGCCCAGTTTTGCATGTGCTCTGCTGATCGAAGCAGCGTTAAACGGCCTGCAAGCGGAGCGAGACGGGTCTCCAGATGGTGATACAGCATCGTGATTCCCGTGCCCGCCTGCAATTGCGCGCCGTAATCGGATAGCGCCAGTACGCGAGCGGGCGGGGCCGCGCACAAGTGCGGTGAATGGTGCACCGCGGCGGTAATATGGCTGACACTTCCGGCCGGCGATAATCGCGCTCGGTAGGCGACCGTCTAGCGGGGCGGCCCACGGAAGCATCTTCATCTTCAGGGAGCATGTGATGGACAAGCAGGATCCGAGAGCCGACGCCCAGTTCCTTGCCGAACGGCAGCGCCGCTTCGAGGAGGATCTCGTCGATGCGTACGATGAAGAGCTCGAAATGGAGGTGGACGACCGCATCCTCGACGGCTCCGATGCGTTCACGCCTGAGGCGCGCAACCTGCGCCGGCACTACTTCCGGGAGTTGTTCCGCTTGCAGGGCGAACTCGTGAAGCTGCAAGACTGGATCGTGCAGACGGGTCACCGTCTCGTCGTCATCTTCGAGGGCCGCGACGCGGCGGGCAAGGGCGGTGCGATCAAGCGGATCACGCAGCGGCTCAATCCGCGCGTTTGCCGCGTGGCGGCATTGCCGGCGCCGAGCGACCGCGAACGCACGCAGTGGTATTTCCAGCGCTACGTGGCCCATCTTCCGGCGGGCGGCGAAATGGTGCTGTTCGATCGCAGCTGGTACAACCGGGCCGGCGTCGAGCGCGTGATGGGATTTTGCACCGACGAGGAATACGAAGAATTCTTTCGCTCGGTGCCGGAATTCGAAAAGATGCTCGTCAGAAGCGGTGTCCAAATCCTCAAGTACTGGTTTTCGATTACGGACGAGGAACAGGAAATCCGCTTCCAAGCTCGCATCCACGATCCGCTCAAGCAGTGGAAGCTGAGCCCCATGGATCTCGAAAGCCGTCGCCGCTGGGAAGTTTATACACAGGCGAAGGAAGTGATGTTGCAGCGCTCGCACCACGACGACGCACCGTGGTGGGTCGTGCAGGCGGTCGACAAGAAACGGGCTCGCTTGAATTGCATTCACCACCTGCTGAGCCAGGTGCCGTACTGCGAGGTCGAGCACCCCGTCATTACGCTGCCGGAGCGCGTGCACAACGAAGATTACATTCGCCAGCCGGTGCCGGAGCAGATGATCGTTCCAGAGATCTATTGAGCAGAACGGCGAAGCTCAGGCGGCAAGGGCGCGGATGCCGAACCACGCGGCCATCCGCTCGATTGCCTCGTTCAGGCTACCGAGGTTCGCAAGGCTCGCGGCGATGACCTCATCGGGCGGCGGCTTCAAATCGGGCACCGTCACCACTTGCATCCCTGCCCGATGCGCGGCGAGCGCGCCGTTCTCGCTATCCTCGAACGCGAGGCACTCGCTCGGCGATTTGCCGAGCCGGGACGCGGCAAGCTCGTACACGGCCGGGTCCGGCTTGCCGCGCACGACTTCGTCGCCGCCTGCGATCGCGTCGAACAAATGAAGCACCCCTACCCGCGAAAGCCGCGCGCCGATCTCTTGCCCGCTCGAGGAAGACGCCACCGCGCACGGCACGCCCGCGTTGATCAAAGCAGCCAATAAGTTTTGAGCGCCGGGCTTGAGCGGATACACCGGTGGTGCCGTCGGAGACTGCAACTGCTGTCGGACCCTCTTCAGTGCCTTCTGAAACACGGGCTCCGCTCCGAACATTTTCGCCAGCATGGCGTGACACTCGGGCAGCGATCTGCCGATGATTTCGACGTAGTCGACCGGGCGGATGTGTACCCCCAATTCGCGCCCGGCGGCGATCCACGTGTTCATGATCGTCCGTTCGGAGTCGATCAGTAACCCGTCCATGTCGAAGATTGCGGCGGAGAACATATGCATGGAGCCGAGTCAGAAAAATGTGAGGAGTGTCGACGCACTATAACCGGTGGCGGCCCGGCTCGACTTGAACATTTCCGACAGAAACGTGGTTCGATCGCGCCGAATTCGCCGCCAAGGGTGCCGCGGCGCATCCCGATTCGGCTCGTCTCATCTGCCTGTTCGGCGCCGACGGACCATCGATCATCGCGTTCGAGTCGATTCGTTGCCGAGATTGCCGGCGAGATACGCAGCGACCGCCGAGGTCACGGCAATCCCGGGCAATTCGTCCGGGGACACCAGGCGCGCGGCGACGATCTCGCGATGATCGAGCCGCAGCGCCGGCAGGCTATCGAGGTGCAGTTCGAAGAAATGCACCTGGTCTCGGCGCCCGTCCCAAAGACCGCAGGCGCTGCCCACGGGCATCAAATGGGACGGCGAAAGGCCGATCTCCTCTTCCATTTCACGCTGTGCCGCTGCATCAGGTGCTTCGCCGGGCCGGATACTGCCGCCGGGCAAACCCCACTCGGCGCGATACGATGACTTCACCAGCAGAAGCGCCTTGCCGACGTAGATGGCGATCAGCGCACCCTGGTGAGGCGGCCGTCTAAGGCGCCACCAGGCACGAGCCAGTCGAAATCCGAGGCGAAGTGCGACGCGCCAGATGGCGTCGACGAGCATGGTCGATCTCGATCGCTCGAGGCTTGGCATGAGGTTTCTGTTCCTGTCGTGTTCGCAGGCCCTTCCCGTGAGCCCTTTGCATTCGGTTGGTTCGAAGCGTTGAACGCTTCAACGCTTCCCGCACCGCTGCGGCACCGTAGTGTAGCCGGAGGGGGGCCGCTCAACCCGCTATGTCACATGACCGTTCGCCCGGTAATTCTCGAGCCGCTGATGCAACACAGGAAGCGCCCGCTCGCGCCAGAAGCTCGGACTGACCATGCCACCGGACATCCCGCCGTGATCGAGGCGCGGAACGTGAAACGGCTCGGCTCGAGACAGGGGGCGTCCCGTCAGTTCGACATAGAGTGCTTCGATGATGCGGGTCAGGCATTCGGCGGACTCGGGAATGGGGCGGCCCGCCATCTCATGCCGCATCTCGCGCCACAACAATGGATCGCCGCGCAGGCCCCACTGATTCGGCTCCGGGTCGAACAGCATCGAAGCGGTGTCATCGACGGCGTTCACGCAGATGTCCCGCTCACGCCAGTGGTTGGTCATCGATGAATGCCTGATCCGCTTGCGGATCATAAAGCACGAGCGAATGCGTATGGAGCAATTGCTGGATGAAAGCGCCAACTTCCTCCGCCCTGCTGAAGCTCATGCAGACGATCAGATGACGAGATCCTTGTTCGAAGTCGCACGCCCACGGGCTGTCATCCAGCCGCTCCGCTTGCAGGGCCGACAACTGCGGATAGCGACGCTCGAGTGCCGAGACGAAGCTCTGGAGCGTCGCGTCGTCGCCTTCTTCGTCAGTCGCTTCGCCCGCGCACGCCTGTTGGTACGACGCGCGAACTTCCTCGAGCGTCAGCCCTTTCCGATTCGCAAAAAACGCTAGGTCGTAACTCATTTGAAATCCCGGCCATTCGTCAACCGTTGGTCCCCGCATGAGCGGCTTTCAGCTTGGCGAAATCGAACTTCGTCATCTGCATCATCGTTTCGGCGACGCGTCCCGCCTTGACCGGATCGGGATCGGCCATCATCGCCATGAGATCGTGGGGCACGATCTGCCACGACAGGCCGAACCGGTCTCTGAGCCACCCGCAATTGTCATAGGAACCCCCGCCTTCGACAAGCTTCTCCCAATAGCGGTCCAACTCCGCCTGATCGTTGCAGTCGACCATGAACGATATCGCATGATTGAACGACTCGGTGCGTTCGTGGCTCATGGCGAAGAAAGTCTGCCCGAACAGCACGAATTCGACGACCTTCGTGGCGCCGGCGCTCGGAACAGGGGTGACGCGAACGACGCGCGAATCCGGGAAGATGCTCGCATAGAAAGCGGCGGCTTCTTCCGCTTCGGTGGAGTACCAAAGAAAAGGCGTGATCTTTTGAATCGACATGGCAAATCTCCTAGGGTGTCGGCTGAACGAAAGGCCGCGTGCAGGCGTTCACCGAGACGACGAACGAGAGCCTTCGAATTCGACACGGCGGCAAGCTGCCCTACGCTTTTTCGAACACTGCAGTTCAATGGCCGATGGTGCAACCCCAAAACGGCGGCTCAAAGCTGTGCTTCAATTGCCGCCTTATCGATCACCGACCACACCTGCGCGATCTTCCCACCGCGAAACGCGTAAAACACGTTTTCGGAAAAGGCGATTTGCTTGCCGCGCGTATCCAACCCTAGAAACGTCGCCGCAGGCGTACAAACGAAACGCAGCCGGCTCGCAATCATGGGCGGCTCCGTCACCAACAGCTCGAGCTCGAAACGCAGGTCGGGTATCTGTCGAACATCGCGCTCCAGCATCGCTCGATAGCCGGATAGCCCGATCTGTCTACCGTTGTGGCAGACGTCGTCGTCGACGAACCGACCCAGCGATGCCCAATCGCGCAGATTCAGGCAGTCGAGGTAGGTTCGATAGATGACGGCCAATGATCGCTCGTCCATGGAGGGCTCTCCTCGCCGCTCGACGGCGGCAGGCGTTGATCAACTAGACCGCTCGGTGCGGCGGGCGTTCGCAGCGATGCCCAAAAAAGCACAGCCATACACCGACTACCGACTACCGACGCTTTTGGCGCATTCGTTTGCGCATGTCCCTCGATTCTTCCTAAGATAGGGGAACGCTCGAATTCCCGGGCGCCGACTGAAGGTTCGAATGCCATGAAAAGCAATCCTCGGCCGCACCCCGATCTTCACGTTTCTCGTTCGCGACGGCTCGACCGCACCACGTTACGGGCATGCTCCTTGACCGTTGCGGTCCTCGCCTTCGGCGGCTGTGCCTCGACGGCACCGCAACAGCAGAGCACGGCAGCGCCCGCTTCCCCGCAAGCTCAAGTTCAAGAGCAATGCATCGGCGCGATCCATCCGCCGTACGGCCTCACGCCTGTCAGCGATCCCGCATTGCTTGCGAAGGCGATACAAGCGCCGACCAAGGGCGGCTTATGCATGGGAGAAGTGTTCCAAGCGACGCAACCGCTGACCGTCTATCGAGTTTGGGATTCGAGCAAGCCCTGGGGACAGTATGGAAGCTGGTGGAGCTTCAATCCCCCGGCCGGCCCGAGGGACGCTTACCGAGTGGAAAACGAAATTTGCCCGAGCTGGAGCAAACTCGATCGCGTGACGCAATGCCGCTTGAAAGTCGGCTCCGAGATCGTCATCGGTCCCGGGCAGAGCGCACAGTGCGGCGCCCAGGACAACGGCGTCAGCTACCCGCCGTCGGCTGCCATCCAGGTGTTCGTCCCGAACGACACGTCGGACCCGAGCAAGGAATTCGTATCGGATTGCGTTGCCGCAATCGCCTGGCCTCGATGATCGGGCTTGCCGTCCCGATCGCATTGCCGGCGGCTGCATTTCGCCGGCATCCTACGGTTATCCGCAATCGTGGACCGTGCCGATACCGTAGACTGTCGGATTCGCCCAACTCGATAACCCGACTATGCTTACGGTCTACAGCAGTGATCATCGCTTGCATCACGGAGTCGAACTGAAGGATGGCGCCATTTCCGCGTCGTTCGAAAAACCTGAGCGTGCGGAGACCGTTCTCGCGCGAGTGAAGGCCGCTGGCCTCGGGGAGATCATCGCTCCGCGTGCCTACGATCGTTCGGAGTATGCCGGGGCGCACAGCGAGCGCTACGTCGAATTCTTGGCGAACGCGTGGAGCGAATGGACCGCGACGGGCCGCAGTTGCCAGGCATTGCCGCTCGTGTGGCCGATTCGGGGATTGCCGAGCACCGAATTGCCGCAATTCATCGACGGCAAACTCGGCTTCTTTGCGATGGATGCGGGCGCGCCGATCGGTGCGGGCACCTGGGAGGCCGTCTGCTCGAGCGCCAACTCGGCGCTGACCGCGGTGGACCGTTTGTCCGACGGCACGCGCTCGGCATTCGCGTTGTGCCGCCCTCCTGGTCACCATGCGGGCCGCGAATACATGGGCGGCTATTGCTACTTGAACAACGCCGCCATTGCCGCGCAACGCTGCCTCGAGCAGGGTGCCAAGCGCGTGGCGGTGCTCGACATCGATTTCCACCACGGCAACGGCACTCAAGACATCTTCTATCAGCGTTCCGACGTGTTGTTCGTATCGATTCACGGCGATCCGACCGTTTGCTATCCCTATTTCTCGGGGCATGCCGACGAGCGCGGCATCGGCCAAGGCGAAGGATTCAATTTGAATCTGCCGTTGCCGAAAGGATCAGCGATGCCCGCGTTCGAAGCGGCCTTGTTCGATGCGAGCGCAACGATTGCGCGGTACCGGGCCGATGCGCTGATCGTTTCGCTCGGCGTCGATACGTTCGAAGGCGATCCGATCAGTCACTTTCGGTTGCGCACGCCCGATTACCTGCGCATCGGAGAGATGATAGAAGGACTCGGCGTGCCGACGCTTTTCGTGATGGAGGGCGGGTATCTGGTCGACGAGATGGGCGTCAACGCCGTCAATGTCCTGCTCGGCTTCGAAGGCGGCGCCCGATAGCCAACGGTCGATAGCCGGGGAAGGCGGGCGCAGCCCGCCCGCCGATGACGTAGGCAACGTTCAGCCTTTCGTTGCTCCGAACGTCAGCCCCGCGACAAAATGCTTCTGCATCGCGAAGAACATCGCCACGGACGGCAATGCCGCCAGGATCGAGCCCGCCGATACGAGATTCCAGGCCGTGGTCCATTGTCCCTTGAGCGCGGCCACGCCGACGGTGATCGGCGCGGCATCGTCGCCTTGCGTGAGGCACAGCGCCCAGAAGTAGTCGTTCCAGACGAACGTGAACACGAGGATCGCGAGCGCAGCCAACGCCGGCCGGATCAACGGCAGCACGATCCGGAAGAAGACGGTCCATTCGTTGGCGCCTTCGATGCGAGCAGCCTCGATGAGCTCGAACGGCAATTGCTTGATGAAGTTTCGCAGGAAGAGCGCGCAGAATCCGGTCTGAAACGAGAGATGAAAGAGGATGAGGCCTTCAACCGAGTTGTAGAGCCCCAGCTTCAAGGACAAGTCTCGAACCGGAATCATCAACACCTGAATCGGCACGAAGTTGCCGGCAACGAACGTCGCGAACAACGCCGAATTCCCAGGAAACCGGTAGATTGCAAGCGCGAAGCCGGCCATGGCTGCGAGCGCGATCGCGCCCGCCACAGCGGGCAGCGTGATCTGCACGCTGTTCCAGAAGTAGTGCAGCATGGGCGACGTCGTCAGCGCGTCGCGATAGTTGTCGATGAGCGCGAAATGCTTGGGCCATCCCCAATAATTGCCTTCGCTGAGTTCTTCCGATGACCGCACGGAAGTCACGAGCACGGCAATCATCGGCAGCAGCCAAATCAGCAGCGCCACCGGGAGCGACAGCTTATAAGCGCGTCGCGCGGCGGGTCTCCATTTCTCGACCGGCATGGGAAACATGATGAGGACTCCTTATCGCTCGTTTCTGAGCAACCGGCGCAAGTGATAGACGATGTAGAGCAGCATGATCGCGAACAGCACCACGGCGATGGCCGCCGAGTAGCCGAGCCGGTAATATTTGATCGCCTGGTCGTACATGTAATAGGCCAGCACCGTGGAGCTCTCGAACGGGCCGCCGCCGGTCATGACCGAGATCAAGTCGAAGCTGCGCAGCGCGCCGATGACGGTGACGACGACGGCCATGAACGTTGCCGGCCGCAACTGCGGCAGGATGACGTGCCAGAGCAAGGCCCATCCTTTGGCGCCTTCCATCCGAGCAGCTTCGATCTGCTCGCTGCTGAGCGTGGTGAGCCCCGTCAGGTAAAGAATCATGCAGTACGCGGTTTGCGGCCAGAGCGCGGCGAGGATGATGCCCGGCGTGGCATAACGGGGATCGCCGAGCACCGGGATGCCATGCCCGAGGATCAGCGCGAGCAGGCCGAACGTCGGATCGTAGAACCAAGAGAAGATGAGGCCGACGACCACGCCCGACAGCACGAACGGCGCGAAGAACAGCGACTTGACGATGCGGATGCCGGCTACGGCTTGATTGAGGTAGAGCGCGAGCGCCAACCCCATCGGCGGCGCCAGCAAGAACATCGCGAGCCAAATGACGTTGTTCTTCAGCGCCGTGTAGAAAGTCTGCGAATGAAAGAGCTCGATGTAGTTCGCGAGGCCGACGAACGTCGCATCGGTCATCCCGTCCCAGCTGTAGAAGCTCAAGCGAATCGTCGAGAGGACCGGCCAAACCACGTAGATCGCCACCATCACGCACGCGGGCGCGAGGAACAAGAACGCGGCGCGGCGCTGACGGCGCGCTGTCGGCGATACGCGGCGGCGCGGGCGCCCGCTCGGGCGCGCTGCCGGAGCGGCGGGCGGGATGCCGCCGCCGGGGCCGGCCGCGCCGGCGTTGTCGGCCCGGTGGGTGATGAACTGAGACACGAGAACCTCCTGAACGTACTCTGCTGCTGCGTGCGGCATCGATCGGGCATCGCTGCCGCACGCCGTCCTTCGGCTACTTCTTGTAGATCCGCTGCCGCGCCTGCTCGAGATGCGCGAGGATCGAATCGAGCTGCGACGGATCGGACACGAACTGCTGCATGCCCTTCATCCCTTCGTCGGCCATTTCCTTCGTCATGTCGCGATCATAGAACTGCGCGATGCCGCCCTTCGTGTTCGACAGGATCTGGAAGCCGATCTTCGAAATGGGATCGTCGGGCTCCGGCGATTGGCTGTTGGCCGACAACGAGCCGAGGCCCACCGCCAGCTGCGCACCGATCTTCGGCGTCTCCGTAAAGGCGAGGAACGCACGAGCGTCGGCCTTGTTCTTCGCCTTGGCCGGGATATTGAGCGTTTCCACGGGGCCGTCCTCGGCGGTCGGCACGTTTTGATCGATGATCGGGAATTGGAAGTAGCCCATCTCCGATTTCACCGTGGGCGAGAAGCCGCCCGTGATGAACGTCCCCATCAGCATCATCGCCGCCTTGCCTTGGAACAGGAACGGCTGAGCCGAGTCGAGGTCGTACGACAGCGAGTTCGGGATGAAGTAGCCGTCGTCGAGCAGTTGCTTCCAGGTCGTGTAGACCTTCTTCACGCGCGGGTCGGTGTAGGCGACGTCGCCGGCCATCAGCTTTTGATGGAATGCGTTGCCGTTCAGGCGCAGGTCGAGATAGTCGAACCAGCCGGCCAGCGTCCACGCATCGCGGCCTGCCACCGCAATCGGCGCGATACCGGCGGCCTTGAGCTTCTTGCAGTCGTCGAGGAATTCGTTCCACGTCTTCGGCTCGCTCGCGATGCCGACCTTCTGGAACAGATCCTTGCGATAGAACATGCCCCACGAGTAGTACACGGTGGGTGCGGCATATTGCTTGCCCTCATACGACGACGCCTCTTTCGTCGACGCATAAGTCTTGTCCCAGCCGTTCTTCGCCCAGTCGTTCGTCAAGTCTTCGAACAGCCCGCGCTTGGCGTAGTAGGCCATGCGTTCGCCGTCGTGCCAGTTCACGATGTCGGGCGGGGCCGTCGTGAGCCACGCCGGCAATTGCACCTTGTACGCTTCCTCGTCGATGAACGCGACTTTGACGTCGGTGCCGGGGTGCGTCTTCTTGAACTCGTCGACCACCTGCGTCCAGACGGCACGCTGGCTCGCGCCCTTGAACGCGATGTTGATCTCGAGCGTGCCGGCTTGCGCCGTCGTGGCGAGCGTGCCCATCGCGAGGGCCGACGCCAGCGCGACGGCGGCGAGCTTGGTGCGGGGTTTGTTCGTCATGCCTGTCTCCTATGTATTACGTCGTTGTCAGTGCTGCATCGGATTCGTTGTGGCGTGCCGAGTTCAACGCGCCGTCGTGCGATAGGCGGCGACGCCCTGCGGCTCGATGTCGTGCGAGCCGATGACGAACGCGTCGTTCGGAATGTCGGCCGGCAACGCATGCGCTCGAGGTCCGTAGTTGAAGACCCACGTAAGGCCCCCCCGCCGGCTCTCGCGGATGAATTCGCCGAGCGGCTTCGGCGCGAGGCCGGCTTCGGTGGCGATTCGGGCGAACAGCGCTAGCGTGGATGCTTCGTCGAACAAGCTGGCTAGATAATGCACGGCGCTGTACTTGACGTAGGCGGGATGACCGTCGCTGAACACGGCACGGATCTGCATCGATTCGTGACCATCGCCGCTCGAATCGAAGTCGAGCAGATCGCGCCAGTGCCGTGCATGGCCTTGGGGCACGCTGCCGCTGAACGTCACGCGCGGGTTCACGTTCGGCCGTAGCGATTCGACGCGCCATACGCGCACCGGCATCAGCGAAGCCAAGGGGCCGGGAGGCAAATTCGACGGGATCTGTAGGTCGGCCGTTTTCGAGCCCGTCCGCGGCCCGACGATGATATGCGCATGCGTGTTCGCGAGCCGCTGCACGAGGTCGTCGGAAACGATCGGCAACGGCGGCACGACGATGAGCTTGTAGCCGTCGAGCGATGCATGAGTCGGAACGATGTCGACGTCGAAGCCGAGTGCGCGCAGCGCCGAATAGTACTCGACGGCATAGCGCGGATAGTGGAAATCGATGCCCTGCGGCTGAACCTCGAAGAGCCACTTGGCTTCGTAGTCGAACACGAGGGCGACACGCGTGTCCACCTTGCCGTCTGCGTCGATACCGGCGCCTGCATCGGCCAAGGTGCGTAGTTCCTGCGCGACGCGCTCGGCTTCGCCGCCGCCGACGTCGAGCCGGTTGTCGGGCGTGTTCAAGCCGGCGTGCATCTGTTCTTGCGCGAACGGTGCCTGCCGCCAACGGAAATACGATACACAGCCGGCACCATGCGCAAACGCTTCCCAGCTCCAGAGCCGCACCATGCCGGGCAGCGGAGCGGGATTCCATTTCGCCCAGTTGACGGGGCCCGGCTGCTGCTCCATGACCCAGAACGGCAGCTTCGACATGCCGCGGTAGAGGTCGTGATTGAACGACGCGAAGTCCGGGTGGCCCGTGCGCAGGTACTTCGCCTTGACTTCGGGCTCGTACCATTGCTCCTCGAGCGCGCCGAGCGGATAGCTGTCCCACGAGGCGACGTCGAGATCGCCGGCCACCTTGTAGTGATCGAATTCGGTGAACAGCTGCATGAAGTTGTGCGCGATCGGCCGGCCCGGCGAATGCTGGCGGATGATCTCGACTTGCATGCGGTTGTAGCGTGCGACTTCATCGGAGGCGAAGCGCCGGTAGTCGAGCCGGTGCGATGGATGCGCTTCGGTTACCGTTCCGATCGGGGCGTCGATCTCGTCGAAGTTGCGGTATTCCATGCTCCAGAACACCGTGCCCCACGCGCGATTCAATGCGCCGATGTCGCCGTAGCGCGTCTTCAACCACTCGCGAAAACGCGTGACCGCTGCCGGCGAGTAGCTCACCACCGTCTGATGGCAGCCGAATTCGTTGTCGGTCTGCCAATAAGCGACGGCGGGATGCCGGCCGTAGCGCGATGCGACGGCTTCGCAAATCGCCTTCGATGCTTCGTAATAGGACGGCGACGAGAAGTCGTAATGGCGGCGCGATCCGAATCCGCGCACGTGTCCGTCGGCGCCGACGGGCAGAATATCGGGATGGCGATCGATGAGCCATTTCGGCGGCGTGGCCGTCGGCGTGCACATGACGACCTCGAGCCCCTCGGCCGCAAGTGTGTCGATGGCGCGATCGAGCCAGCCCCAATCGAATTCGCCCGGCGACGGTTCGATGCGGCTCCAAGCGAATTCGGCGATTCGCACTTGCTTGATGCCGAGCGATCGCATCCGCGCGGCGTCTTCCTTCCACATGGCTTCCGGCCAGTGCTCGGGGTAGTAGCAAACTCCTAGGCGCATTCCCATGATCCTCTTTGCGTTGTCGTTCACGCGAATCAAGCGTGTTGTTCGATGGTGCTGAGCGGTGCGACGGCGAAGCCGTCTTCGGCAAACAAATGGCATGCGTGGACCGGTGCTCGAAAGCGGGCTTGATCGCCGCTTTCGAGCCGTGCATCGCCCGGTGCCTTCGCAATGAGCGCCGCACCGCCCGGCTGATCGAGGTGGACGTAGCTGTGTTCGCCGAGCGATTCCACGAGCGTGATGGTTCGCGCAAGCATGACGGCTTCGCGATCCGCGGCGCCGGGCGCGTCGTCGCGCGTCGGTTCGAGATGCTCGGGGCGCACGCCGAACGTCACGGGGGCGCCGACGTGCAGACGTTCGCCCTGCAGCGGCAACCGCACCGATTCTCCGGTCCCGTCGAGCGTGACGGTGACGCCGCTCGATTCGAGCGAAGCCACTTTCGCGGGAAGAAAGTTCATGCGCGGCGAGCCGATGAAGCCTGCGACGAACTTGCTCTTCGGACGGTGATAGAGGTCGAGCGGGGCGCCAACCTGCGCGATGCTGCCGAATCGTTCGGTGTCTTTGCCGGCGTGCAGCAGCACGATCTTGTCGGCGAGCGTCATCGCTTCGATCTGATCATGGGTGACGTAGACGGCGCTCGCGTTCGCGAATTGCCGATGCAGGCGCGCGATTTCGATACGTGTCTGCCCACGCAACGTGGCATCGAGATTCGAGAGCGGCTCGTCGAACAGGAACACGCCGGGCTCCCTCACGATCGCGCGGCCAATGGCGACGCGTTGCCGCTGACCGCCCGAGAGCGCCTTCGGATGCCGGTCCAGCAACGCGTCGAGCTGAAGGATGCGAGCCGCGTCGCGCACTTTGCGATCGATCTCGGCTTTGGGCGTCTTGGCGAGCTTCAGGCCGAATGCCATGTTCTCGTAGACGGTCATGTGCGGGAAGAGCGCGTAGCTCTGGAACACCATTGCCACGCCGCGCTGCGCGGCCGGCACGTCGTTGACGTGCTTGCCGCCGATCGAGACGTCGCCATCGGTGACGTCCTCGAGCCCTGCGATCATTCGCAGCAAAGTGGACTTGCCGCAGCCGGACGGGCCGAGGAAAACGCAAAATTCGTTTTTCCCGATCTCGAGATCGACGTCCCGGATCACCTGAGGTCCGTCGCCGTAAGCCTTCTGCACACCGCGTAACGAAATGCTCGCCATCGTGCTGTCTCCATGTTCTAATCAGCGCCGACTTGATGATTAAGCGCTTAATCAGGCCGCCCTAAAAAAGCGATCGCGTTGCGATCGGGCGGTGCGTCTCCAATATTCGCTCTGATTTGCTGCCAATAGTGCCGTGGGCGCTGAGATCATGCAAATGTTGGATAAGCGTCCCATTTATTGAGAAGCGAGAGACTCATGCCGACCCTGAACGAAGTGGCTACCCGCGCGGGGGTGACGCCTGCGACCGTTTCGAACGTACTACGCAAGAAAGGGCGGGTGGGCGAGGCGACTCGGCAACGCGTGCTCGAGGCGATTGCCGAGCTCGGCTATCGGCCGCATTTGCCCGCGCGGGCGTTGGCCGAGGGGCGAGCGCCCACGATCGCGCTGATGGTCTCGAGCATCGCGAACCCGTTCTATCCTGAGTTCGCGCTGGCCGTGGAGAACGCATTGCGGCGCAAGGGGCAGTTCCTCATCATCTGCAATACGGAGGGTGACCCGCAGACGGGGCGGGCCTATCTCGATCAAATCGCGGGGACGTTATCGGAAGGCGTGCTGGTCATGAATGCGAACCTCGATTTCGAGGATCTGCGGATGACCGAATTGCGCGGTGCTCCGGTCGTGCTGTGCATGTGGGAGCGCCCGTTCGATCCGCCGGGGCTGCCCTGCGTGGCGGTGGATTTCCGATTGGCGGGGGCGTTGGCCGCGCAGCACCTGCTCGCGCTCGGGCATCGGAAAATCGGCGCGATCGTCGGGAGCAAGGTGTATGGGATTCATGCCGCGCGCTACGACGGGTTCATCGATGCGATGCGGGCGGCAGGGCTCGACGGGGCCGCCGCCCCGGTGCTGTACACCCCCGATACGACGCAGGGAGGCTACGCGGCGGCGCGCGAATTGCTGACGGCGCATCCCGATCTGACGGCGCTGTTCGCGACGAACGATCTGCCCGCGCTCGGCGCGATGCAAGCCGCCGCCGATCTCGGGCTCGACGTGCCGAATCGGCTGTCGGTGGTCGGCATTACCGACATCGAGCTCGCGCGCGAGTCGCGGCCCGCCTTGACGACGATCGCGGTGCCCACTATCGAGGCGGCCGAACTCGCCGTGGCGTTGCTGCTCGAGCTGATCGAGAAGCCGGGCTCCGCGCCGACGACGGACGGCGCGCAAGCGGGTGCGCGCGAGCCGCGGGTTTGCGTGACGTCAGCGCCCTATCTCGTCGTGCGCGCGTCGACGGGACCGGCGCACGACGCGTGACCGAGGCTGATCAAAGGTAGAACATCCGGTCTTCGTCCGACTTCGCCGCGTGCGGCTCGGCCTCGCCGCGATCTTCATAGAACGCGAGCACGGCTTCGAGCACTTGGTCCGGATCGTCGATCACCTGCATGAGGTTCATGTCTTCGGGGTTGATGAGCCCCATCGGCAGCAGGGCCGTCTCGAACCAATGCAGCAGGCCCTTCCAGAACTCGCTGCCGACGAGGATGATCGGCACGTGGCGCGACTTCTTCGTTTGGATCAGCGTCAGCACTTCGGCCAGTTCATCCAGCGTGCCGAAGCCGCCCGGCATCACGATGACGGCGTCGGAGTTCTTGACGAACGTGACTTTGCGCGTGAAGAAGTGGCGAAAGCGCAGCGAGATATCCTGCCACTGGTTGCCCGACTGCTCGTGCGGGAGCTCGATGTTCAATCCGACGGACGGGGCTTTGCCCGCATGGGCGCCCTTGTTCGCGGCTTCCATGATGCCGGGGCCGCCGCCTGAGATGACGGCGAAGCCGGCGTCCGACAGCTTGCGCGCGATTTGCGTGGCCAGCTTGTAGTGCGGCGAGCTCGGCTTGAGGCGGGCCGAACCGTAGATGCTGACGGCCGGCCGGATCTCCGAGAGGTACTCGGTCGCCTCGATGAACTCTGCCATAATCGTGAACATCTGCCACGACGCGCGGGCCTTTTTGGCCGTTGCACGTTCTTGATCTGCGAGCGATCGCAGACTCGGAATCACTTTTCTCTTGTTCATAATGCCTGCGGAACGGAACCTGAAAGGTAAGACCCTCGTTTTGGTCGACGGATCAAGCTATCTGTATCGGGCCTACCATGCCATGCCTGACTTGCGCGGCCCCGACGGCGAGCCGACGGGTGCCATCTACGGATTCATCAACATGTTGCGGCGCATGCGCAAGGATGTCACGGCAGAGTATAGCGCGTGCGTCTTCGACGCCAAGGGCAAGACGTTCCGCGACGATTGGTACCCCGAGTACAAGGCCCATCGCCCGTCGATGCCCGACGACCTCGCCAAGCAGATCGAGCCGATCCATTTCGCCGTGCGCGCGCTGGGCTGGCCGCTCTTGATGGTCGACGGCGTCGAGGCCGACGACGTCATCGGTACGCTTGCCGCCGCCGCCGAACGCGAAGGGATGAACGTCGTCGTTTCCACGGGCGACAAGGATTTGGCTCAGCTCGTCAGCGATCACGTCACGCTCGTCAATACGATGACGAACGAAACGCTCGATCGTGAAGGCGTCATCGCGAAGTTCGGGGTGCCGCCCGAGCGCATCGTCGATTACCTGTCGCTGATCGGCGACACCGTCGACAACGTGCCCGGCGTCGAAAAGTGCGGGCCGAAAACGGCGGTCAAGTGGCTCGCGCAATACGAAACGCTCGACGGCGTCGTCGAGCATGCGGCCGAGATCAAAGGTGTCGTCGGCGAGAATCTGCGCCGTGCGCTCGATTTCCTGCCGATGGCGAAGAAGCTCGTGACGGTCGAGCGAGCATGCGATTTGACCGAGCATGTCGCGTCGATCGACGAAACGTTGCCGGCGCGGCCCGAATCGCCGCTCGAGTTGCGCGATCTCTTCATGCGGCACGGTTTCAAGACGTGGCTGCGCGAGGTCGAGGCGCTGATCGAAGGCGCACAG
Organism: Trinickia sp.; assembly: GCF_051953955.1. Lineage (GTDB taxonomy): Bacteria > Pseudomonadota > Gammaproteobacteria > Burkholderiales > Burkholderiaceae > Trinickia. Next base: position 88,050 of record NZ_JBQCIF010000044.1, read on the forward strand.
GAGGCGCAAGCCGAAGCGGGCGTGACCGAGCCGTCGGGCGTGCTCGCGGTCGAGCCCGCGCCCACGATCGCTCCGGAGCGCTGCTACGAGACCGTCCAGACGTGGGAGCATTTCGATGCTTGGCTCGCGAAGATCGACGCCGCTCCGTTGACGTCGTTCGATACGGAAACGACTTCGCTCGATCCGATGCAGGCGAAGATCGTCGGCTTCTCGCTGTCGATCGGGGCCGGCTGCGCGGCCTACGTGCCGGTTGCGCATCGCGGGCCGGACGCGCCCGCGCAATTGCCGCGCGACGAAGTGTTGGCCAAGCTCAAGCCCTGGCTCGAAAGCGAAGACAAGAAGAAGGTGGGGCAGCACCTGAAGTACGACGAGCAGGTGCTCGCCAATCACGGCATCGAGTTGAACGGCGTCGAGCACGACACGCTGCTCCAGTCGTACGTGCTCGAGTCGCATCGCCCGCACGACATGGACAGCCTGGCGTCGCGCCATCTCGGCGTCAAGACGATCAAATACGAAGAGGTGGCGGGCAAGGGCGCGCAGCAGATCGGATTCGACGAAGTGCCGCTCGACAAAGCGGCGGAGTATGCGGCCGAGGATGCGGACATCACGCTACAGTTGCATCACGCGTTGTTTCCGCAGATCGAAGCGGAGGCGGGCTTGCTGCGCATCTATCGCGACATCGAATTGCCGACGGCGCGCGTGCTGCGCAAGATGGAGCGCAACGGCGTGTTGATCGACAGCGAGCGGCTGCGCCGGCAAAGCAGCGAGATCGCCGCGCGGCTCATCGAATTGGAGGCCGAAGCCTATACGCTCGCGGGCGGCGAATTCAATCTTGGCTCGCCGAAGCAGATCGGGCAGATCTTCTTCGAGCGCCTGCAGTTGCCCGTCGTCAAGAAAACGCCGAGCGGCGCGCCTTCTACCGACGAAGAAGTGCTGCAAAAGCTTGCCGAGGATTATCCGCTGCCGAAGCTGTTGCTCGAGCATCGCGGCTTGTCGAAGCTGAAGTCGACCTATACGGACAAGCTCCCGCGCATGGTCAATCCGGAAACGGGCCGCGTGCATACGAACTATGCGCAGGCCGTCGCGGTCACGGGCCGGTTGGCCTCGAACGATCCGAACTTGCAGAACATCCCTGTGCGCACGGCGGAAGGGCGCCGGATCCGCGAGGCGTTCATCGCGCCCGAGGGCAGCAAGATCATCTCGGCCGATTATTCGCAGATCGAGCTGCGGATCATGGCGCACATCTCGGGAGACGAATCGCTCTTGCGCGCGTTCGCCCAGGGTGAAGACATTCACCGCGCGACGGCGTCCGAAGTATTCGGGGTGACGCCGCTCGAAGTCTCGAGCGATCAGCGCCGTATCGCCAAGGTCATCAACTTCGGCTTGATCTACGGAATGAGCTCGTTCGGCCTGGCCTCGAACCTCGGCATCACGCGCGATGCGGCGAAGCTCTACATCGACCGCTATTTCGCCCGTTATCCGGGTGTGGCCGACTACATGAACGACACGCGCGCGAGCGCGAAGATCAAAGGTTACGTCGAAACGGTCTTCGGGCGCCGGCTGTGGTTGCCCGAGATCAACGGCGGCAACGGCCCGCGCCGGCAGGCGGCAGAGCGTGCGGCGATCAACGCGCCGATGCAGGGCACGGCCGCCGATCTCATCAAGATGTCGATGATCGCAGTCCAGGCATGGCTCGAAAAGGAACGAGCCAAGAGCCGCATGATCATGCAAGTCCACGACGAACTCGTGCTCGAAGTGCCCGACGACGAACTCTCCGTCGTGCGCGAAAAACTGCCGCAGTTGATGTGCGGCGTCGCGGCATTGAAGGTGCCGCTCGTGGCGGAAGTGGGTGTCGGTGCGAATTGGGAGGAGGCGCACTGATGTGCTGATCTACCGCTCACGCGGGCGCCGATCGCTTCGATGCTTCGCTTTTGCGTTGCGGCGAGCCCCGGTTGCCTTGCGCGAGCGCGTTCCTTCGCGGACCATGGCTGAGCTTGCGCTCGCGCCGCCATCACGAGCGCGCGACCGAACCGAATCTTCAACGGCATAGGGAGTATCGGCATGCATCGTTTCATCGTGGTGGGAGGAGGGGCAGGCGGGCTGGAATTGGCCACCCGGCTCGGCGATCGCTACGGCGCGCGCAAGAACGGCGGCGAGCCGCGCGCGCAGGTCACGCTCGTCGACCGCTATCCGACGCATATCTGGAAACCTCTGCTGCACGAGGTGGCGGCCGGCAGTCTCGATCCGTTCACGCAGGAGCTCGAGTACCCGGCACAGGCGCGCTGGCACGGCTTCGAGTTTCAGCAGGGCGCCCTGGAAGGGCTCGATCGAGCGGCCAAGCGCATCACGGTCGCGCCCGTTGCGGACTCGGACGGTGCCGAGATCTTGCCGCGGCGCGAGCTCGAATACGACACGCTCGTCATTGCGATCGGCAGCACGACGCATTTCTTCGGGGTGGCCGGTGCGGCCGAGCATTCCCTCGCGCTCGATACCGTTGCGCAGGCCGATCGCTTCCGCAAGCGGCTCATCGCGGCCTGCATGCGAGCCGAGCATCAGCCGCATGCCGCGGTGGAGTCGGGGCCGGGCACGGCAGCCGAAACGGAGCCGCGCATTCAAGTGGCGATCGTCGGCGGCGGTGCGACGGGCGTGGAGCTCTCCGCTGAACTGCGCAATACGGCGCAGGTGCTGTCGGCTTATGGCTTGCACAAGCTCGACCCGCGCCATGATGTCGGCATCGTGTTGATCGAAGCGGGGCCGCGCATCTTGCCGGCATTGCCCGAGCGCGTTTCGAGCGCGACCGCCGAACTGCTGCGCAAGCTCGGCGTGAAGCTGATGATCGGCGAGACGGTGGCTGAAGTCGCGCCCGGCATCGTGCGCACGGCGAGCGGCAAGGTCGTGCGCGCCGATCTGACGGTATGGGCAGCCGGCATCAAGGCGCCGCCCGTGCTGAGCCAGCTCGACGGGCTTACCGTCAACCGCATGGGACAGTTGTGCGTGCGCCGAACGCTGCAAACCGACGTGGACGATGACATCTTCGCATTGGGCGACTGCGCGGCGTGCCCGTGGCCCGGCAACGAACGCGGCGTTCCGCCGCGCGCTCAGGCCGCGCACCAGCAAGCGAGTTTTCTGTTGAAGGCGCTGGCACGCCGGCTCGACAGCAAGCCGCTGCCCGAGTTCACTTATCGCGATTTCGGCTCGCTCGTCTCGCTCGGGCATTTCAGCGCCGTGGGCAACTTGATGGGCGGCGTCATCGGCGGGAGCATGCTCATCGAAGGTTTGTTTGCCCGTTTTATGTATATGTCGCTGTATCGGCTGCATGTCGCGGCGCTGCATGGCTATCCGCGGATGATGCTCGATACGGTCGCGCATTGGCTGCGGCGGACGACGCTGCCGCGGGTGAAGTTGCATTAGCTGCCAGCGTTCGTCGCTGCGCATCGGGCGGACGGCGCTATCGAGGGCGCCGTACGCCTGGCGGCATCTTCTTTTGGTCTGAATTCGCGCATGACCGCGTAATTGTCCAGCATTGTCCAGATAGGTTCACCGGTTTCCGTCAATCATCGAGCGCCTGCCGAGTGGCGGGCGTGCGATTCATTTGCCGATACCATGAGCCATCCTTCTCTCGCGACCCATATGGTCTCGCTACCCGACGGTAAAGCGGGCAACAACGCGCTCGGCTATTGCACGAGCACTGCGCTTCATCCCGAGCGCACGATCACGCTGACACCGCTTGGCCCAGGATGGTCGCGATGGGTGTTGAAGGGAACGAAGGTGGTCGTCAAATGGTTGAGGGTTGCGGGGCAGCCCGAATGCCTTCATGTGCTGGACGGGGAGACATCGACTACGAGCCGGTTGCCGCGGCGCTTGCTGCAGCGGTTGGCGGAGGATGTCGTGACGATCCGCACATTGGATACGCAACATTCGGCGGCCGGTGTCGCGCTGCATTACGGAAGCGCGTCGGCGCTTGTTGGGAACACGCTTTCCGTTACGGCATTAGGGCCTTGGCAGTGCACGCTGCCCGCTGGGTCGGCTGTCGAGATATTTAACCTCAGCGTCCCTGGCGATAGGTTCAAGAATGGCGCTTTTGGATCGCAGTCGTCGATCGTCAGTGGGTCTTTTGCCAGCGTGCGGTTTTTGAAGGATACGCCGGGTGGGTGGAGGCGGTGAGCGATCATGCTGGTGCAATTGGGATACCTAGACTAGCCAGTTAGCGGCCACGGACGCCTTGGAGTGAGCAGCAATTGCGTCACTGCATGCGCGCGGCCGAGGTGTTTCCTGACGAAGCAATTCTCTCCGCACTGCGGAGAGATTGTCGAGATATTCCTGGATCAATGGTTGGCGATGCCTGGCGCGGCACGCACGAACCTCCTGTCGGTCACCTGGTCAACCAGGAACTTGGCAAGATTGCCTCTGGAGAGCTTCGTGCTGAGTTGGGCCTTTCCATACCAACCGACATCCACATCGCCATCGGGAGGACCATTGTTTAAGTTCGGGATGCGCACCAGTGTCCAGTCCAAGTCCGAATGGGCGATCAATTCGCCAGTCGCCTTGATGTCCTCATATCCCTTGCGCGCGACAACCTTGAACAACAGCGCGAACGCATGGGTTTTGAAGGCAAAGCCATCCTTGGGATCGCGATAGGCAGCCGTAGAAATCTGGATAAGACGGTGCACGCTTGCGTGCTTCATCGCGGCGATGATGTGGGTCAAGCCGTGCATGATCGGCTTATCGCCCTGCACCTTGAGACTGTTGGGACCAAGGGCGCTAATGACCGCATCGGCACCTTGGACGCACTTCGCAATGGCACGCTGGTCTTGCAGGTCGCCGACAACGATTTCGACCCTTCCCGCGAACGACGCGAGTTTCTTCGCGTCCCGCGTATAGACCGACAGGTTGTAGCCCTGCTTCAAGGCTTCTTCGATGATGTGCCGTCCTGTCGGTCCGGTCGCACCGAACAGCGCGATGGTTTTTTTTCCGGCCATGAGGTCACGCAGCCTTCGCCAACAAGGCTTTGATGGCCGTTTCGGTGTTGGCGATTGCGGCCTTCGTCGCATCGGGGCCGAAAACCGTGCCTTCGACACGCACCACTTCAACGTCGGTCAGGCCGATGAAACCGAGCAGGTGCAGCAAATAGTTGGTCTGAAAGTCGAACGGTGCCCAAGCACCTTCCGAAAACACGCCGCCGGTAGCGGTAACGACATAGACCTTCTTGCCGGCCAGCAGCCCTTTCGGCCCAGCGTCGCCATAGCTGAAAGTGACGCCCGGCCAGGTGACGTGATCGAACCACGCCTTGAGCTGCGAGGGCAGACCGAAGTTGATCATGCCCGAACCGAGCACGATCACATCGGCGACCTTCAACTCATCGACTAACTCTTGCGCGACCTTCACCGCCTCGCCCTGTTCCGGTGTGCGATCTTCGGGCGGCGTGATCCGGCCTTGGATGTAGGCCGGCGTGATGTGCGGCGGCGGATTCGCGGCGAGGTCGCGCACGGTCAGCGGGCCGCCCGAGCGGGCCTGGATGCCGTCGGCGATTTCGGTGGCAAAGCGGGTGGAGAGACTGTCAGTCCCGCGCGGACTGGAAGTGACAAGCAGGGTGTGGCTCATGACCGCTCCTAGGTATAAAATAAGAACTAAGTCTGCTATATAATCTGACTTACCAATTCATACGTAGGATCCTATGGATCCTGCCCTGTCCCCACAAGAAGGCACACGCATGTCACTTAGCCACATCGAGCTACCTGCCGATATGCCTGCACCGGATGCCGGTGGCTGTGTGGCAACCCGCCAAATATTGGATCGCATAGGCGACAAGTGGAGCCTCTACATCGTCGCCATGCTGGCTAACGGCCCACGGCGTTTCAACGAGTTGAAGCGCAGCATCGACGGCATTTCCCAGCGGATGCTGACGCTGACCTTGCGCGGGCTGGAGCGCGATGGACTGATAACGCGAACGATGTTTCCGACCATTCCTCCGCGCGTTGATTACGAACTCACTGACATGGGAAGAACGCTGTTGGAGCCGGTCATGGCTCTGGTTAACTGGGCGAACAACAACCAACTCGCCATTGCCGAGGCGCATAAACGTTTTGACGAGGAGCCGGAGCCAGATCAGGTCTTGATTCAGGGCGTTGTCTACCAGCGTCGATAAACGAGTCTGGGCTGTAGGCTTGTGCAGACACAGCGGCGAAATTCAACTGCCGGCTCGCGTTGGGACCTGTGCCGATGCCGATCTTTCTTGGCGTGCGAAGGCGCGAAAGCGGACAGGCTCGCGAGACCCATCGAAAACTCTTCGAGCGAGTTGTCGATTTTCGACCATCATCTTCGTCGTCAGTACATCAACCACTCAAAGGACGTCCCATGAAATACCTCGGCCTGGCCTACTTCAACCCTGAGAAATTCGCCGCGATGGCATCAGACGATGTCAAGGAATTGGTGAGCCAATGCCCTGCATTGGACGAGAGGATGCGCGCTACCGGCAAGGTTCTGGTTTCCGCGTCGCTTGGCGATCTGGACAACTGGAAGACGATTCGCCCGCGCAATGGCAAGACGCACGTCACCGATGGGCCTTACACCGAGTCGAAGGAAGTCGTAGGGGGCCTGTTCATCATCGAAGCGGATAGCCGTGAAGAGGCGTTGCGCATCGCGTCCATGCACCCGGCCGCCACGCTGGGTGAAGAAGTTGGATGGGCCGTCGAGCTTATCCCCATGGATTTCTACCTGGCCCGATAAGGGCTCGGACGCCTGCCTGAAGAATGCGTTATCGATCGACCGCTGTTGACCGAACGGCGTCTCGAGCCCGATAAGGTCCGACAACCGACTACTGCGCGCCCTGGTGTTTCGCCGACCGTCTGCAGACGGCAAGGGCCAGTCTCGGACGTCCGGCCACCACGCGCTCGACTCGATTGCGTGTCTAGCTAACCGGTGTCATGGAATTCTTCGCAACCGAGCTTCCTGCCAAACCGGGACGCAACTCAAGCATTGTCGCCCCCTTGGGTGCAGCCCTCGTGTGACGCAAGCTCGAAACCCTCGTCGAGCCATCCGGTGACTCCACCGATCATCACCTTGACCGGCCGCCCAAGTTCCGCGAGCCGCAATGCACCACGGGTCGCCCCGTTGCAATGCGGCCCTGCGCAGTACGTGACGAACAAGGTATCCGACGGATACTGCGCCAGCTTCGACGCAACGATCTTGCCATGCGGGAGATTTACCGCGCCCGGTACGTGGCCGCGCGCGAACAACGCCGGACCGCGAACATCCAGCAATACGAATCCCGGCGTGCCGCTAGCCAAGGCATCGGAAACATCCCAGCAGTCGGTTTCGAATTGCAGCGCCGCGCTGAAATGCACGCGCGCGGTGACGCTGTCCGCGGCAGGAACGCTAGTGACGGCATTGATCGCTTCGATGGTTTGCATGGTCCTTTTCCTGTGTTAGGTGTGTCCAACGAACCTCGATTCTGGAGCCGAACCACGCTGCGGCACGAGTGGCGTAATTGCCAATGTTCGGTAATATCTCGCCATGAACGAACACATGAACGAACATCTTGTCGTTGCGCTGGCTTACGACCGGCTCTGTACTTTCGAATTCGGCTGCGTTGCCGAAGTCTTTGCACTCGATCGTCCGGAACTGGGCGTCGATTGGTATCGGTTCGCGGTGTGCGCGGTCGACCGTGGGCCGTTACGCGCGGCGGGCGGCATCTCCGTGACGGCGCCCTATACGCTCAAGTTGCTGGATCGGGCGAGTACGATCGTCGTGCCGGGTTGGCGTGATGCCGACGAGATTCCGCCCGAACCGTTGCTTCGGAAGTTGCGCGCCGCGCACCGGCGTGGCGCTCGTCTTTGCTCGATCTGTTCCGGCGTGTTCGTGCTGGCCGCCGCCGGTGTGCTCGATGGCAAAACGGTCACGACGCATTGGCGCTATGCGGAAGAATTGCAGCGTCGCTATCCGCAATTACGTGTGCAATCGGATGCGCTCTATATAGACGAAGATCAAATCATTACGGCGGCGGGGTCGGCGGCTGGACTCGATATGCTGCTGCATCTGGTGCGTCGGGATTTCGGCGGTACAGTGGCGAATCGCGTCGCGCAGCGGCTCGTCGTACAGCCGCATCGCGAAGGCGGTCAGGCGCAATTCGTTCCACGTCCCGTGCCGCGGGAGGAAAGCGGGCGTCTGGCGAAGTTGATGGACTGGGTGCGCCAGCATCCCGCTTTGCCGCACACGCTGCGTTCGCTCGCAGAACAGGCTTCGATGAGTCCGCGCACGTTGCAACGGCAATTTCGTGACGCTACCGGCATGGCGCCGTACGCATGGCTCGTGCGTGAACGCGTGGCGGTGGCTCGTGAGATGCTCGAAGCGCAAGCGCCATTGCCGATTGGCCGCATCGCTGAATTGGCAGGGTTCGGCTCGGAGGAGTCGATGCGCAGGCACTTCCGGCGTATCGCGCTCACGAGTCCGGCCGCATACCGGGAGAAGTTTGGCCACGGTGCAAGGGCTCAAAAACGCGATGCTGGAATCGGGGGACAGCGGCGCGGAACTCAGTTCCCCGCCCTCAATACGCCGGACGAAAATCCTCGCCCTGCTTCCAATTCCGGTTCCAATGATCGAGGTAAGCCGCTGCGAGCTTCGGGTTGTTCCACATGACCAGCACGTTCTCGCTGTTCTTGTGGGCGGCGGCAGCGCTGAAATTGAAGGAACCCGTCTCCACCGTCGAGCCATCCACGACAATCGACTTGTCGTGGTGAATCGGATAAACGCTGATGGTGCGAACGTGGGCGCCCGCATTGACGAGCGCGCTCAGTGCCGCGCGCGCCTTGCCGGAGCGGTCCTGGCTCACGTTCTCCTTATAGTCCGCAACGAGCGCGACATCGACGCCGCGCTTTTCCGCACGCAGCAGCGCCGCTACGACCGGTGCACTGGTAAAGCTGTAGCTCAACATTCGGATCGAAGAGGCGGCCGAGTCGATAGCCTTCACCACCAACTTCTCCGATCCTTCGTTCGGCGAGAAGGCGACTTCAATGGTGCCTGTCGCGGGCACTTCGATCGGGCCCGGCTGAAACGTCGAAGACAAGCCTGACTCGATCGCCCGCAAGGCATGCGATCGTTTGGCAAACGCGACATTCGATCCCAACAGCAAGGCCGAGAGCACAACGACAACACCAACATCGATTTTCTTATTCATTTCCCTGCTTGGCTTCCTGTCTTCTAGCTTCCCAGCGCATGCCGCGACTACCTAATCAATGCCTTACGGATTCGGCCCAGTCGCGACCGGCCGAGACGGATCGGCGCACCACTCGCTCCACGAGCCAGCATAGAGCGCCGCGCCATGCAAACCCGCCACCTCCATCGCCAACGCGTTATGGCAGGCGGTCACGCCAGAGCCGCATTGCAGCACGACATGCTCGGGCTGCTTTTGCCCGATGAGCGCACTGAACTCGTCCCGCAGCGTATGCGCGGACTTGAAGCGCCCGTCGGCCGTGAGGTTGTCCTTGAAGAAGCGATTCAGCGCGCCGGGGATGTGGCCGGCCACCGGGTCGATCGTTTCGTTTTCGCCGCGATAGCGATCGGCGGCCCGTGCATCGAGCACGACATGCTCGCCCGTCTTCGTATTGGCCAGCACATGCTGAGCGTCCACGGTCACGGCCAGCGGAGCCGCGGCCTTGAAGTCGCCTTGCGCAGCGGCGGGGGGCGCGGCCGTCTCGAGCTTTTGCCCCGCGGCCTGCCATGCTTGCACCCCCCCGTCGAGCACGGCCACCGAATCGTGCCCGAGCCAGCGGAGCAGCCACCAAAGCCGAGCGGCATAAGCGCTCCCCTGCGCGTCATAGGCCACGACCTGCTGGCCTTGCTTCAGGCCATGCTTTGCAAGCGTCGCAACGAGCGCGTTGCGCTCGGGCAGCGGGTGGCGGCCGTTCTTGCCCGTTTTCGCACCCGATAAGTCACGATCGAGGTGCAGATAGCGAGCGCCGGGAATATGGCCCGCGGCATAGGCCTTCTCTCCCGCATCGGGATTGGCAAGGTCGAAACTGCAATCGAAGACGAGCACGCTGCCCGGCGCGTTGGACAAGCGTTCGGCAAGATTCTCAGCCGAGATCAGCGTGGTGTAATGCGTGTGCGGCATGATGGACTCCTCGTTGGCGAGCCAGCGCTCGCGCGTGGACAGCGATGATTGCAGTCTAAACAAAAAGACGGGCAAGAGGCACGTTCGCCCTCTTGCCCGTCTTCTTCTTCGTCTGGAAATCGGCGGCGCGTAGCCGACCGCGAGTGAGGTCAGGTGTGTCAGATCTCGCCGAGCTCGCGCCGCAGGAACTCGTGGAAATGCTGCATCCCGTCTTCCATCGGGCTCTGGTACGGCCCGACCTGCGATTCGCCGCGTTCGAGCAGGGCCAGGCGGCCGGCGTCCATACGCTCGGCGATCTCGTCGTCCTCCCGCGCGGTTTCCATGTATGCAGCACGTTCGGCTTCGACGAATTCCCGCTCGAATAGCGCGATTTCCTCGGGGTAATAGAACTCGACGATGTTCGTGGTTTTCCGCGGGCCGCGCGGAATCAGCCACGAGACGACGAGCACGTGCGGATACCACTCGATCATGAGCCCCGGATAGTAGACCATCCAGATGGCGCCGTACTCGGGCGGCTCGCCGCCGCGCATGCGCAGCACTTCGTCGTGCCACTTGCGGTAGATCGGGCTGCCCGCCTTGGCCAAGCCATTGTGCACGCCAACCGTCTGGACGCTGTACCACTCGCCGAATTCCCACGTCAGGTCGTCGCAATTGACGAAGCTGCCGAGGCCCGGATGGAACGGCACGACGTGGTAGTCCTCGAGGTAGACCTCGATGAACGACTTCCAGTTGTAGTTGCACTCGTGCACTTCGACGTGATCGAACATATAGCTCGAGAAATCGAAGTGGCGCTGCGTGCCGAGCTTGGCGAGATCCTTGGCGACGTCGCGGCCCTGTGCCTCGAACAGCAGGCCGTGCCAATTTTGCAGCGGCGTGGCGCCGAGGTTCAGGCATGGGTTATCGGCGAAGTGCGGTGCGCCGAGCAACTCGCCGTCGAGATCGTAGGTCCAGCGGTGCAGCGGACAGACGATGTTTTCCGCCTGGCCGCGGCCGTTCAGCATGATCGCCTGGCGATGGCGGCAGACGTTCGACAGCAACTCCACCTGCGAACGTTGGTTGCGCACGAGCACGCGCCCTTCGTTCTCGCTGGGCAGAGCGAAATAATTCCCCGCCTCGGGCACCATCAATTCATGCCCGACGTAGCGAGGACCTTTCTTGAACAGGGTTTCGATTTCTCGCGCGAGGAGCGCTTCGTCGAAGTAAGCCGTGACCGGCAGCTGGCTCGAAATGGCCTTGAGCTGCAATGCAGTGCTCAGATTGGACATTCCCACTCCCGATGAAAACGTGAAAGCAGCGAACAACCCAACCATCGAAGATTCGATTTAGGGAACCGGCGATTATACCC
>NZ_JBQCIF010000045.1:0-8628 GCF_051953955.1 Trinickia sp.
CAGGTAGGCGCCTGATTGCAGCTTCGCGGCGTCCTCGATCGCGTGCCACAGTTGCAGCAGGTAGTTGAGGTCCCACTGCAGTTCCTCGGCGCTGCGGCCGATGCCGGCGGTGCGGGCGATGACGCTCATGCCGCCCGGCACGTCGAGCGCGGAAACCGCTTCGCGCAGCTCGTTGCGCTCCTCGCCTTCGACGCGGCGCGACACGCCGCCTCCGCGCGGGTTGTTCGGCATCAGCACGAGATAGCGGCCGGCGAGCGAGATGTAGGTGGTCAGCGCGGCGCCTTTGTTGCCGCGCTCATCCTTGTCGACCTGGACGATCAGCTCCTGGCCTTCGCGAAGCTGGTCCTGCACGCGGGCGCGTGACTCGCCGTCCCCGTTCTCGCCGTTGCCGTCGGCGGCGCGGCGCGAATGCTTCAGGTATTGCCGCGAGATTTCCTTGAACGGCAGGAAGCCGTGGCGGTCTTCCCCGTAGTTGACGAAGCATGCTTCGAGCGAAGGCTCGATGCGCGTCACGATCCCCTTGTAGATGTTGCCTTTGCGCTGTTCGCGGCCGGCGGTTTCGATGTCGATGTCGATGAGTTTTTGCCCGTCGACGATGGCGACGCGCAGCTCTTCCTGCTGCGTCGCGTTGAACAACATGCGTTTCATTGAACGGCTCCAGAGCGGCGTCGCCATTGCCAAGCTCAGCCGGCATGAAGCCGGCCGAGCGACGCAAGGGAATGCGCGCCGCATCCTTATTGTGTTTTCACAAGCACGCGGGAACCGGGAAGATGGCGGGGAGAATTGCCTGAGAGGACTCGGGTTGGCCGACGAAGGCCGCGAGCCGCATGGGCGCATGCGAACACGGCTTCAAATAACGGCGCGACACGGGGCACGAGCCGAGCGCCCGGGCGATCCACGCTTGATCCGGCGCACCATTCGATGCCCTTGCCGGACCGGGGAAAGCCGCGCCGCGTGTGGCGGCGCGAAGCCCGATGCATGCTCGACCGCCGCGCGGCGTGTCTCGCCAATTTTTTGACGTCGCCAAGCGCCCCGCTTCACGCGGAACGCATAGGGGCGCTCGCCGTAGATTTCGCAATCGGGGAGCTTGGCTCCGCTCGACATCGAACGATACTGCCAAGCTCACCGGATGAATTCTTTTTTACCAAAATTCCGTTACCGTCGGCCTCGACCGGACCGAACGCGCCTATGGGCGACGTCCCTGCCGCGATGGATGCCGTGCGTGCAACTCGTTGCTACTCGATTCAGGGCGAGCAACCGGCCCTTGGGTGCAGCTAAGCAAGTAAAATAACAGGTTCTTGCTTCACCTTGCACATTCCGGGCGAGGGGCCGCGAAAAAATGGCGACACGCACGGATGGCTGGGCAAATTATATTCAGAATGAATGAGTTAGGCAAAATATCCCAGAAATCGGTCGCAGCCGACCAGGTCTCGATGATACAGGTGGACGACGGTGTCGCCGGGCAACGCATCGACAATTTTTTGTTGCGCGTCTGCAAAGGCGTCCCGAAAAGCCATATCTATCGGATCTTGCGCAGCGGGGAAGTGCGCGTCAACAAGCACCGCGTCGATGCCAAATACCGGCTCGTGGCGGGCGACCTCGTGCGCGTGCCGCCCATTCGCTTGGCGCAGTCCGAGGCGCCCGAGTCGGGTATCGCGCTGCCTGCGCCGCCCGCGGATTTCGAGATACTGTTCGAGGACGAGCACATCATCGCGATCAACAAGCCGGCCGGCGTGGCCGTCCACGGCGGCAGCGGGATCGCGTTCGGCGTCATCGAGCAGATGCGCGGGGCTCGGCCGCCCGGCAAGTTCCTCGAGCTCGTGCATCGGCTCGATCGGGAAACGTCGGGCGTCCTGCTGCTCGCAAAGAAGCGGGCCGCGCTCGTCGGGCTGCACGAGCAAATCCGCGAGAACCGGATGGACAAGCGCTATTACGCTTGCGCGCACGGGCAGTGGGCGAGCGACTGGGGGCGCAGGCGGGCCGTCAAGGAGCCGCTTTACAAATACCTGACACCCGAGGGCGAGCGCCGCGTGCGCGTGCAGCCGGACGGCTCGCCGTCGCATACGGTGTTCAACCTCGTCGAGCGCTGGCCCGGCTACGTGCTCGTCGAAGCCGAACTGAAGACGGGCCGTACGCACCAAATCCGCGTGCATTTGGCGCACCTCGGGCTGCCGATCGTCGGCGACGCGAAATACGGCGATTTCGCGCTGAACAAGGCGCTCGCGCGTGCGAATGCACGCCCGTCGCTCAAGCGCATGTTCCTGCACGCGCATCGGTTGCGGTTGACGCATCCGATCACGGGCGAGCCCATGGAGCTGTCCGCCCCGCTGCCGGACGAGTGCCGGCGCTTCCTCGATCAATTGACCCACCTGCGCAACGAGACGCGACCCGATGCCCCGACAGCAATTTGACCTCATCGTCTTCGACTGGGACGGCACGCTGATGGATTCCACGGCGCATATCGTGCGCAGCATCCAGGCTGCGTGCCGCGACCTCGGGCTGCCCGTGCCGGCCGACGACGCCGCACGCTACGTGATCGGCCTCGGCCTGCGCGACGCCCTGCAGATTGCCGCGCCCTCGCTCGATCCGGCCGACTATCCGCGTCTGGCCGAACGATATCGTGTCCACTATCTGGTCAAGGATGCGCGCACCGAACTGTTCGCCGGCGTGCGCGAGCTGCTGGCCGAGCTGCGCTCGCACGGGTATCTGCTGGCGGTGGCCACGGGCAAGAGCCGAGTGGGCTTGAACCGGGCGCTCGACGAAGTGCGGCTCACGAGCGTGTTCGACGGCACCCGCTGCGCCGATGAAACATTTTCGAAACCCCACCCTGCCATGCTGCACGAACTGACGCGCGAACTGGGGCAGGATCTCGAGCGGACGGTGATGATCGGCGACACCACGCATGACCTCCAAATGGCCGTCAATGCGGGGGCTGCGGGCGTCGCCGTCACCTACGGCGCGCATCCGGCCGATTCGCTCGTCAAGCTGGAGCCGCGTTTCGTGGCCGAGAGCGTCGGCGCGCTCGGCGATTGGCTGCGGGAGTACGCGTGAGCGCCGGCGAGCGGCTCGCGGTGCGCGTCTGCGCGGCCGGCGACCTGGTCGACGGCGGGGCCGGCGTGCGCCGCGCGGCACGCTATGCCGACGGCGATGCCGTTGTGTTTTTCGTCCGCTACGACGGGCGCGTCTACGGCTACCTGAACCGGTGCGCGCACGTGCCGATGGAGCTCGACTGGGTTGAAGGCCAGTTCTTCGAATCGTCAGGCTTATACTTGATGTGCGCCACACATGGCGCGATTTATGCGCCCGACACCGGGCGCTGCGTGGGCGGCCCCTGCCGCGGTGCGCGGCTGCGCCCGGTCGAGGTCGAGGAGCGCGACACGCCCGAAGGCCGCGCGGTCTTCTGGCTGCCCGACGGCGATCTGCAGCCGGTGCCGGCCGGTCCCGAATGACGCCGAACGATGTCCCAAAAAGCAATTCATAGATAACGACGAACACCCGAGAGCCCATGGCCGATCAACACACGCCTGAATCGCAGCAACCCTTCGAGCCGCAGCCGCAACGTCAACCTCAGCCGCATTCCGGCGCCGCGCCCGAGCCTTGGGAGCGTGCGGCGCTCGAACGGATCGCGCTTGCCGCAATCAACGAGCAGCGATCCGCCCGTCGCTGGAAGATCTTTTTCCGCTTCGCGTTTCTCGCGGCGCTGCTGCTGATCGTCGTCGCCATCTTCAGCGCTTCGCATCAGCAGGCCGTCGCGACGGGCCGCCATACGGCGCTCGTTTCGCTCGAGGGCGAGATCGCTTCCGATACCAACGCGAACGCGAAGGATATCGATCGTTCGCTGCGGCGCGCCTTCGCCGACGCCGATTCGGCCGGCGTCATCCTCTATATCAACAGCCCCGGCGGCTCGCCCGTGCAGGCCGGGATCATCAACGACGAGATCGGCCGCTTGCGCAAGAAGTATCCGGCCAAGCCGCTGTACGTGGTCGTCGGCGACATGTGCGCTTCCGGCGGCTATTACATCGCCGTCGCGGCCGACAAGATCTATGTCAACCGCGCCAGCATCGTCGGCTCGATCGGCGTGCTGATGGACGGCTTCGGGTTCACGGGGCTCATGGACAAGCTCGGCGTCCAGCGCCG
Organism: Trinickia sp.; assembly: GCF_051953955.1. Lineage (GTDB taxonomy): Bacteria > Pseudomonadota > Gammaproteobacteria > Burkholderiales > Burkholderiaceae > Trinickia. The sequence continues at coordinate 4,138 of NZ_JBQCIF010000045.1, forward strand.
GCTGCATACCTCGGGCGCGAACAAGGGCTTCTTCGATCCGTTCTCGCCCGAAACGCCGGCGATGGATGCGCATGCGCAGCAAATGCTCGATCAGATCCACGCGCAGTTCATCGATGCGGTCAAGCAAGGCCGAGGCAAGCGCTTGCACGAAACGCCCGATACGTTCTCGGGGCTGTTCTGGACGGGCGAGAAGAGCGTCGAGCTTGGGCTCGCCGATGGCTTCGGCGATACGGGCTACGTGGCGCGCGAGGTCATCAAGGCGCCGGACATCGTCGACTACACGGAAAAAGAAAGCATCTCCGATCGCATCGCGCGCAAGTTCGGCGCGGCGGTCGGCGCAGGCGCCATTCATGCGCTGGCCCTGGCGGGCTGGAAGCTTCAGTGAACGAGGCGAGCGCGCGCCCGGCGCATAGACCGCGCTGGGCGCCGACGCGTGCGGTGGCGGCGGACGGCGGTACGGGCTGCCGCATCGTCTAGATGTCGTTGCGGCGGCGCCCGCGGCGCCTCAGTTCGCCAGCATCAAGAAGATGGCCGGGCGCTTGTGCAGATCGAACGCGCCGGCCTGCTTCTTCCAATCCCCCGCGCTGTGCGTGGCGATGCGTTCCGATTCGAGCGTCAGATCGGCGGCCACGGTGATCAGCGTCGACGGCGCGCAACTTGCGGCCAGCGCATCGAGCAGCGCGCGATTGCGATAGGGCGTTTCGATGAATATCTGCGTTTCGCGTCCCTTGCGCGAGCGTTGCTCGAGTTCGCGCAGCGTCTTGGCGCGCTCGGCTGCATCGACGGGCAGATAGCCGTGGAATGCGAAGCGCTGCCCATCGAGCCCCGAAGCCATCAGGGCGAGCAGGATCGAGCTCGGGCCGACGAGCGGCACGACTCTCACGCCGCGCGCATGGGCCCGGCGCACCAGCAGTGCGCCGGGATCGGCCACGGCCGGGCAGCCGGCTTCCGAGACCAGTCCGCCGTCGGTTCCGGCCAGAATCGGCGCGAGCAGCCGGTCGATTTCGGCGGCGGGCGTGTTCACGTTCAATTCGCGGATCTCGATTTCCTGGATCGGACGAGCAACGCCCACCCGCTTGAGGAATGCGCGCGTGCTCTTGGCGTTCTCGCCGACGAAGTAGCCGAGCGTCGCGGTGCGTGCGATGACGCTTGCCGGCAAGACGGTGGCCAGCGCATCGGCGTCGCCGTCGCCGAGTGCGTTCGGGATCAAATAGAGAACGCCGCTCATCGCCCACCCGCGAAAAGGGGGTAGCCCGCCTCGCGCAGCATTCGCGTGAGCGCGATCAGCGGCAAGCCGACCAGCGCGGTCGGATCGTCCGAGTCGATCGATTCCAGCAAAGCGATGCCGAGACCTTCCGATTTCGCGCTGCCGGCCACGTCGTACGGCGTTTCGGCGAGCAGGTAGGCTTCGAGATCGGCATCGGGCAGATCGCGAAAGCGCACGCGCGTGACGACGTCTTCCGTTTGGGCGAGCTCGCGGGCGCTGTCGAACAGGCACAACGCGCTGTGAAATTCGACGACACGGTTGCGCATCATGCGCAGTTGCTCGAGCGCTTTTTCGTGCGAGCCGGGCTTACCGATCTGCAGGCCGTCGAAGGTCGCGACTTGATCGGAGCCAATCACGAGCACGGGCGCCGCATCGGGCGCGGCGGCCTCGCGCGCTGCGACGGCGCGCGCTTTCGCTTGCGCGAGCCGCAGTGCGGTGTCGGCCGGCGCTTCCGCGGGCAGAGGGGTTTCGTCCAATGCGGGCACGCTGACGTCGAAGGCAAGCCGCAGACGTTCGAGCAGCGCGCGACGATAGGGCGAGCTGGAGGCAAGGATCAGCCGGGGTGGGCGTGCGCTAGGGGCGTGCATGAGCGTAGACAGAGGGAGCGGTCCGGTGCGAGGGGCGGTGTGGTGTGCCGGTGTAGCGTACCGGTGTTGCGCACATGTCGCCGCCTCGCATTGAGATGTTTAAGTGATTGACTGTAAAAGGTAAATCCAATATACTCTCGGGCTTTTCACGGTCTTGGCTTGCGGGTGCGGCTCATCGGTAGCAGGAGCAAGCAAGCACCTGTACGGCGGTACTGAGCGGAGCGAGGAGCGAACCCATGTCCCAACATTCCGGTAAGGCTGGCGGGCTCGTCGATCCCCACGCGTTCGACGTCTTCGAATTTGCGCGCAGCGGCCGCCAAGCTGCCGGCGCAGTGCGCGTTTCGCAATTGCCGCGCATGTTAAACGAAGTCCCGGCGGACGCGCCAGATCGCGATACGTTGTTCACGTGGCAGGCAGAGGGTTCGACGCAGCCGGAGTTGCAAGACGACGGAACCGAAGCGGCGCAGCCGTATCTGCGGCTCGCGCTGCACGGCTCGGCATGGATCGAGTGCCAACGGTGCTTGGCGCCGTACGAGCAGTCGTTCGACGTCGAAGCCGCTTATCGGCTCGTGGCCACGGAGGCGGAAGCTGAAGAGTTCCCGCTCGACGAGGACGAACTCGACGTGATCGTCGGTTCGCGTCAATTCGATCTGGTCGATCTGATCGAGGAAGAGTTGCTGTTGTCGCTGCCGCTCGTGCCGAAGCACGAGGTTTGCCCGCAGGTGCACGAGAGTCTCGTCTCGGGTGCGGCCGGCGAGCATGCGAGCGATGCGGGCGATTCTGGCGACGACGAAAGCGAGGGCGAGGATTCGGTGTCTGGCGCGCTCGATGAGGGCGACGCGGGCAAACCCAATCCCTTCGCCGCGCTCGAGGCGCTCAAGCGTGGCGGCGGCGAGGGCGGCAACAAGCATTGAGCCGCTTCACGAGTATGAGCGCGATGCGGCACGCCGGCCGTTGGGCCAGTGGCGTTACGCCGATCGGGCTGTGTTAGAATCCCAAAAATTTTTAGGAGTTACCATGGCAGTCCAGCAAAACAAGAAGTCGCCGTCGAAGCGCGGCATGCACCGCTCGCACGATTTCCTGACGACGGCACCCCTCGCGGTCGAGCCGAGCACGGGTGAAGTGCACATGCGTCACCATATCAGCCCGAACGGCTACTACCGCGGCAAGAAAGTCGTCAAGACGAAGAACGACTAATCGCGTCGGCGCGTGGCGCTTGCCGAATCCGGCAGTCCTGTGCGCGGCGAGCGGCTTGCCTGACATTCCTGGCTCGCGCAGAAAAGGCGGCATTCAACTGCCGCTTTTTTGCGTCGTAGCGCCTGAAATTCGTCGCAGTCCATGACTATAAAGCTCACGATAGATTGCATGGGAGGCGACCACGGCCCGTCCGTGACCGTTCCCGCTGCCGTCAGCTTCGTTCGTTCGCATGCCGATGCGCAGTTGATGCTCGTCGGCCTCGAAGCGCCGATTCGTGCTCAACTGAAGAAATGCAAAGCGCTCGATGATCCCGCGCTGACTGTCGTGCCGGCTTCCGAGGTCGTCGCCATGGACGATCCCGTCGAAGTCGCGCTGCGCAAGAAGAAGGATTCGTCGATGCGCATCGCGCTCAACCTCGTCAAGGACGAGGTCGGGCAAGCCTGCATTTCTGCCGGCAACACGGGCGCGCTGATGGCTGTCTCCCGCTACGTGCTCAAGACGCTCTCCGGCATCGAGCGCCCCGCGATCGCATCGGCCCTGCCGAACTCGCGCGGCTACACGATGATGCTCGACCTCGGCGCGAACGTCGATTGCGAGCCGCAGCATCTGCTCCAGTTCGCCGAAATGGGGCATGCGCTCGTGTCCGCGCTCGAAGGCAAGGAGCGCCCGACGATCGGCCTGCTGAACATCGGCGAAGAGGTCATCAAGGGCAACGATACGATCAAGCGCGCGGGCGAGCTCTTGCGCGCGAGCACGCTGAATTTCCGCGGCAACGTAGAAGGCAACGACATCTACAAAGGCACGGTCGACGTCATCGTCTGCGACGGTTTCGTCGGCAATGTCGCGCTGAAGACGTCGGAGGGGCTCGCCCAGATGCTCTCCGAAATCATTCGCGAAGAATTTGGCCGCTCGCTGCTCACGAAATTGATGGCGTTGCTCGCGCTGCCGGTGCTGCTGCGTTTCAAAAAGCGTGTCGATCATCGGCAGTACAACGGTGCGGCGTTGCTCGGTCTGCGCGGTCTCGTGATCAAGAGCCACGGTTCGGCGGATGCCTACGCGTTTGAGTGGGCTATCAAACGGGGGTATGATGCCGTCAAAAATGGCGTCCTCGAACGCCTCGCGCGCGCGATGGAAGAAAACGCCTACCCGCTCGAGCAGGCCGCGCGCGATGCGGGCGGCGCCGGCTCCGCGAATGCTCCAGGCCGCTCGGCCGAGCCCTACGCTGCGGTATCTTCGAAAGCATAATGGCCCAATCGACAATCTATTCCCGCGTGCTCGGCACCGGCAGTTATCTGCCGGCCAACCGCGTCACGAATCAGGACCTGGCGGAGCGTCTCGCCGAGCATGGTGTGGAGACCAGCGACGAATGGATCGTCGCGCGCACGGGTATCCACGCGCGCCACTTCGCCGCGCCCGATCAAACGACTAGCGATCTCGCCC
>NZ_JBQCIF010000046.1:0-45733 GCF_051953955.1 Trinickia sp.
CGGCCCCTTGCGCCACAACGCGTATTGCATGGCGATGAGCGCCTTGCCCCACCAATGTGCCGTCATCGTGTTGAGCGTGCGCACGCCGCGTACGCGATAGGCCATCCGCAATTGAAGATGGTCTTGCAGGTTCTCGCCGACGCCGCGCAGATCGTGCAAAACCTCGATCCCGAGCCGCTGCAGCCGAGCCCCGTTGCCGATGCCGGACAGCTCGAGCAGTTGCGGGGAATTGACGGCACCCGACGCCAACACGACTTCGCCCCGCGCTCGCGCGATGAACTCACGCGTGCCGGGGCTCGGGTCCGTTGCACGGCGGTAGACGACCCCCGTGCAGCGCTTGGCCTCGAACGTGAGGCGTTGGACCTGCGCGCCCGTGACGACGGTGAGGTTCGGCCGCTCGAGCGCGGGGCGTAAAAACGCTTTCGACGCGTTCCAGCGAACGCCGCGCTTTTGGTTGACCTCGAAATAGCCGACGCCGCTGTTGTCGCCGCGATTGAAATCGTCGGTCGCGGGAATTCCGGCCTGCTGCGCGGCCTCGCGAAACGCTTCGAGCACCTGCCATTGGAGCCGCTGCCGCTCGACGCGCCAGGGGCCGCCGGCTCCATGCCAGGGATCGGCGCCGCCGTGATGATCCTCGCTGCGCTTGAACACGGGCAGCACGGCGTCCCAGGACCACGATGAATCGCCCGTCACGCGTGCCCACTCGTCGTAATCCTCGCGCTGTCCGCGCATGTAGATCATGCCGTTGATCGACGAGCTGCCGCCCAGCACGCGCCCGCGCGGATACGCCAGCGAGCGGCCGTTCAGCCCCGCCTCCTCGCCAGTGCGATAGAGCCAATCGGTGCGCGGATTGCCGATGCAATAGAGGTAGCCGACGGGAACGTGAATCCAGTGATAGTCGTCCTTGCCGCCCGCCTCGAGCAAAAGGACACTGACGTCGGCGTCTTCGCTGAGCCGGTTCGCGAGCACGCAGCCCGCGGTGCCCGCGCCGACGATCACATAATCGAACTCGCCTTCGGCAATCGTTTCGCTGATCATGGCGCGCCCCTCCCGCATCGAATGTAAGAAAACCGCCGCGTCGCCCAACCGTACTAGCTTACACAGTCGGCGCCCCGGGCGCGAGATGACCGAGCGGCAACGGGCCGTTGCGCTTGAACGTCGTCAGCACGATGTTCGAGCGCACGCTGTCGACGCCGGGCACGCGCATCAGCTTTTTCATGACGAACGAGGAAAACGTATTGAGATCGGGCGCGACGATCCGCAGCAGATAGTCCGCATCGCCGACGACCGCATGGCATTCGAGCACTTCGGGCAACACGTCGATCTGCTGCTGGAACTGCTCGACGATCGAATCGCCGTGATGCTTCAGCTTTAGGCTCGTGAAGGCGGTCACGCCTAGTCCGAGGTTCTCGGGCCGCAGCACGACTCGGTAGCCGTCGATGACGCCGAGCGATTCGAGCCGCTGCAAGCGCCGGCCGATTTGCGAGGGAGAAAGCGGGACGCGCTCGCCGAGCTGCTGATGCGTTGCCCGTCCGAAGCGCTGCAGCACCTCGAGCAAGGCCAAATCGAAGTGATCGAGCGCTAGCATGAATTTTTTCCGCACGGAAAGACGGAACCGTGCGTAATTATCGCACAGGGCCGCGTGCCGACGCTCGCACTCACCGGCACCGCGGCCGAGCGCACCGGCGGCGGGCTCGCGCGCTCGCCTGCTTGAGCGGCCGCGCCCCAGTTGTGAAAAAATGGCCGAACCGGCATGGGCAGCAAGCGTGCGCTCGCCGCGCGCGCGATCGGCTCGATCCCGCCCCATCGCCCACTGAAAGGAGGTGCGCAAAATGGTTCACAAACTGACATCGGAGGAACGGGCGACTCAGCTGTCGCAGCTCACCGGTTGGCAGGCAGTCACGGGCCGCGACGCGATTCATCGCCAATTCAAGTTCGCCGACTTCAACGAAGCTTTCGGCTTCATGACACGGGTGGCCATCAAGGCGCAGGAAATGAACCACCATCCGGAGTGGTTCAACGTCTATCACACGGTGGACATCACACTGACGACGCACGATGCGCAAGGCGTGACCGAGCGCGACATCGCCCTTGCCCACTTCATCGAGGATGCGGCGCGAAGCATGCGCGCATAAGGGGCGGCGGCCCTACCCGCGCGAGGCGCGCACGTAGGCTTCCCATGCGTCGAGCGCGCCGGCCTCGAGCCCATCCGACGACACGGAAGCCCGACGCTGTACAATCATTAGCGCATACGGCTTGGAGAGTGCGCTAGCCTCCTTGCACAAGCTGAGCTCGTCGCCGCTCGAAGGCGAGCGGGCGCGCCAAAAGTTGATCGCCGCTTCGAGTTCGTTGATCGTGATCTCGGACATGTTAGTGATCGTTGGGGCGCCCGCCGGAGCTTCTCTTGCGGCAGCACGCTTTGCTGTGTGGCGAAGGCATCGCCGGTCGGCGTGCCAGAAATGCGTAATCCATTGTACTTGAGCGAATTCCATGCGACTCCTTCTGATCGAAGACGACCGCCCTATCGCGCGCGGCATCCAAAGCAGCCTCGAACAAGCCGGATTCACGGTCGACATGGTTCATGACGGCATCTTTGCGGAGCAAGCCCTCACGCAAAACCGCCATGAACTCGTCATCCTCGACCTCGGCCTGCCCGGCATCGACGGCATGACGCTGCTCTCGCGCTTTCGGCAGTCGAATCGTCACACGCCCGTGATCGTGCTCACGGCGCGCGACGAATTGAACGATCGCGTACAAGGGCTCAATGCCGGCGCGGACGACTACATGCTCAAGCCGTTCGAGCCCGCGGAGCTCGAAGCGCGCATCCGCGCCGTCATGCGCCGCAGCGGCCCCCACAGCGACATTCCGCGTCCCGAAGTCTCGCTCGGCGGCGTGCGCCTGTCGGGCGTCGATCGCCGCATCTTCAACGACGACAAGCCGCTCGAGCTCTCCCCGCGCGAATTCGCGGTGCTCGAGATGCTGCTGCTGCGCCACGGCCGCGTCGTCAGCAAAGCGCAGTTGCAGGATCATCTGACCCACTTCGGCGGCGATCTCGGCGATACGGCGATCGAAGTCTACGTGCATCGTGTCCGCAAAAAGCTCGAAAACTGCCGCGTCGAAATCGTCACGGTGCGCGGCTTCGGCTATCTGCTGCAGGAAATCCGCCAAGCGTCTTGAACTAAGCCGCTTCGATACGCTCCTTCGCCATGCAGCACGCCGCCGCGACCAGCTTGCGTCGCTCGCTTCTGCGGCGGCTGGCCGCGCCGTTGTCGCTGCTCGCGTTGATGAGCGGCCTCATCGCGTATTGGCTCGCCTGGCAATACACGCAGCACGTCGTCGACCGCTCGCTGGCCGACTTGGCTACCGCGATTTCGAAGCAAATCCAAATCGCGGGCCCTGACGCGCGTTCGACGGTGGCTCCGCTCGCCAAGGCGATGTTCTCCGATCCGAGCGATGAGCTCATCTACCGCATCAGCGACGGTGTGCATGAAATCGCCGGAGAAAGTGCCTTGCCGCTGTTCGGCACGCGCGTGCGCGAGCAGCGGGCGGCCTACGTGTTCGAAGCGCAGTTCGACGGCATGCACGTTCGCGTCGCGCAAGTGCGCGTGCTGCAAGCCACCGGTGATCCGATCATCGTAGAGGTCGCGCAGCCGCTGCGGCACCGCTATCGGATCGCGGCCGAATTTCTCGTGGCGATCATGATGCCGCTGCTGCTGCTGCTCTTCGCGGGCTGGGGCATCGTCTGGCGCGTCGTCAATCAGCAACTCAATCCGTTGACCGCGCTCGCCGATTCGCTGAATCGGCAGACGCACACGTCGCTCGAGCCCGTCGACGAAACCTACGTGCCGATGGAAATCAAGCCGCTGACGAGCGCGATGAATGCGCTGCTCGTGCGGCTGAAGGCGGCGCTCGACGCCCAGCGCAAATTCATCGCCGACGCGGCCCATCAGTTGCGCACGCCGCTCACGGCCGTGAAGCTGCATGCCGAGCAAGCGGCGAACGCACGCGATCCGAACCAAACGCTCGTGGCCGTTCGCGAATTGCGAGCGGCGGCCGATCGTGCCGTGCGGCTCTCGAACCAGCTGCTCTCGCTGGCCAGAGCGGAGCCGGGGGCCCAAACGGCGCGCTTTACGGAACTGGACATCGCCGCGCTTGCGTTCGAGACAGGGGCGGAATGGGTGCCGCGCGCGCTGGCCGCCCACGTCGATCTGGGCTTTCAGCGCTTGGACGGGCCTTCGAACGACAAACCGCTCGTCGTGCGCGGCAACCCTGTGCTGCTGCGTGAGGTCATTGCCAATTTGCTCGACAATGCGCTCAAGTATCTGCCTTCCGCGCGGCTCGATGGGGCGAACGTGACCGTGACGGTCTCGGAAACGGCTGACGAACACGGCACTCGATTGGCGGAGATCGCTGTCGAAGACAACGGCTCGGGGGTGCCGCCGGGCTTGCAGGCCGACCTATTCAAGCGGTTCTTCCGCGGCGATCGCCAAGATACGGCCGACGCCAGCGTCGAGGCCGGCGCCGGTCTCGGCCTCGCAATCGTGCACGACATCATGAATCTGCACGGCGGCAGCGTGCGCTATGAGGACGCCGGCGGCGGCGGTGCTCGATTCGTGTTGCGCGTTCCGCTGGCAAGCGCGGCCCAAATGAGCCGAAGCGCGGAGCAGGCTCCGCCCGCTACCCCGCACGTGCCGCTCGCCGGGCACTAGCCCTCCGTACGCGAGCAACGCGGATAGGCCGGCGCCCTAAGTCTTCCCGTTCTTTTTCTTTTTGCCTTCCTTCGGCGGCTTGGGCGCGAGCATCGTGCCGCGGCACTTGCGTGCGCCGCACCGGCATGCATATTCATCCCTGAGCTTTTTCGTCTGCCGCGCATCGATCACGAGGCCGTAGTCGTAGAACAGTTCTTCGTCGGCTCCGATGTCGCGCAGCGCATGGATGAATACGTGACCATCGACCTCTTCCGCTTCGCAATTGGGTGCGCACGAGTGATTGATCCATCGTGCGCTGTTGCCGTCGACCTTGCCGTCGATGACTCGGCCATCCTCGAGCGCGAAGTAGAACGTGTGGTTCGGCTCTTTCGGGTTGTGCGGATGCCGCCGCAAGGCTTCCTTCCATGAGATGCGCTCACCCTTGTATTCCAGCAGACGCTCGCCCGCTTTCAACGGCACGGCAGCAAATACACCCTTGCCATGCACGCCGGACTGGCGCACGACCAACTTGCGTGAACTCATCGATAAATCCTCAGAGAAGCCTTGATGCCGCGCGCAAGCGGCATTGCGTTTTCGATCGCGGGATGGAAACACGGCGCCCAGGGGGCGCCGCGAGAGGCCATGACGTTGTCAACATCACAAAGCGCCAATCGTACACGGGGACGGCAGCTTCGTTCAACGTCGCTCGTACGAATTTGCGCGATCTTCGTTCATCGCGCGAGGGCAAGCACGTCCCACCCGTTGCCGAATGCCCTATGCGCGGGGCGCGCCGAGATCCGCCGGGCCGATTAGACGGCCGCTTGTGCGAAGATCTTCCAGACCTTCTTTTGCGTCAACGAATCAGCTTCCTCCTGGACCGGGCAGTCGAGCCGCAAGTCGACGTCGCCGATCGCCAGATCGAGCGCCGCGCAGCGATGCGCCGCCTTCTTCGGATTCTTGCTGACCTCGAAGTACTTGCACGTCACGCACATGCGATGCGAAGGAATGTCGCCCTGCATTTCTAGCTGACGAATCATCTTGATCATCGTGCGATAGAACAGCACTTGCTCGTCGTTGCGCAGCGTGCCGATCGCTTCGGCCAAAAACTCGGGCCATTGCTGCGCGCGCTTGGCCGCCGAACGGCCGCGCGCGGTGAGCTTGACGGCCAATGCGCGGGCGTCTTCCGTCGTGCGGCGCTTCTCGACCAGGCCTTTCGCCTCGAGCGTGCTGACGGCGTCGCTCGCCGTGGCTGCCGTGAGCGCCGTTTCGCGAGCGATCTCGCCGAGCCGCAACGGATGCTTGCGCTGCATCAGCAGCACGAGAATCTCGCCCTGCGTCGGGGTGAGCCCTGCGCTTTCGGCCCATTCCCAAGCTTGGCTGCGCATCGCCGTGCTCAACCGCAGCAAGCTGTGCGTCACGCGCCCGGTCGCCTGCTCTCCGTGTACACCTTCGCTCATAGTCTCAGTTCGCTATTTCGCCGTTGACAGCATGCCGCTGCTGATCCGCTTGCCTGCCCTCGCCTGCCTCGTGGCGCCATGGCAGCCCGTGAGACGGCACACTTTTGTCTTCGCGCGTGCCGATTTTACTATTTCGGAAGCGCCTCGCCCGTTCGCACTGCCGTCGGCCGGCCGGCACGAGGCTCGCCTTCTCGAGCCGGCGACAGCGCATATGTTTTACGCCGACGCCGCGTCATCGGTATGACGCGCGATACGGCAGACCCGCCATTTTAAGCGACGAAGGCAAATAGTACAGCTAAGTTATTCAGAGGTCGTTGTGGATAACCCATGTATAACGGGTCGAACCGATTGTGCGGCATTTCTGGATAACGTCGCGGCAAATCGAAATGCCGCTTGAGTTGCCCTCGGCTCATGCCGGTTCCGCACGCGAGAACCGTATGGTTATCTCTCGCGCAGGTACTTGAAGCGCCAATGAAAAATCAAGTTTTCCACAGACGCTTCCGCGCCTTGTTAACTACTACTACGTATGTATACGTTGTTAACGTAAAAAGCTAAACCCCACGCCATCGGATGCACTGCTGACGAACGGCTTCGTGCTGCGACTTCTCTTTCGCGACGATGCCGCGCAACCATGTTGCATCGTTGACTTGGCCTTTCGCGATGTTGCCGATTTCGCGTAATGCCGCCGACGATTGCAACGCATCGCCATGCGGCTCGATCACGCGAAGCGTTTCGAGAATGTCTTCGAATATCGGGCGGCGCTCGCCGGTTTGTGGATTGATGCACGTCCCGCCGAGCCCGAAACGGCAGGCCTCGAACCGGTTGAACGTGTAGACGAGGTAATCGTCCTCCTTGGGCATGAACGGCCGATCGACGAGCAAATGACGCGCGAGCGTCTGGATGTAGCAGGCGATGGCCGCGGCGCGGTCGACCGACAGCGGCGTGTCCATCACGCGCACCTCGATCGTGCCGTAACCGGGTTTGGGCCGAATGTCCCAGTAGAAGTCTTTCATGCTGTTGACGACGCCCGTTGCCACCATCTTCGAAAAATATTCCTCGAAGCCCGACCAGGTCAGCACGAACGGCGCGCGGCCCGACAACGGAAACGCGAACACCGAATTGAGCCGCGCCGAGTGAAAGCCCGTATCGACGCCCTGCACATAGGGAGACGAGGCCGACAGGGCGATGAAGTGCGGGATGAAGCGCGACATCGCATGGAGCAGGAACAGCGCGCTGTCGGGATCGGGGCAGCCGATATGGACGTGCTGCCCGAACACGGTGAACTGCTTGGCCAAATAGCCGTAGAGCTCCGACAGGTATTGAAAGCGCGGCGCATCGAAGATCTGCCGCTCGCTCCATTGCTGAAACGCATGCGTGCCGCCGCCGGCCAGGCCGACATTGAGGTGGTCGGCTGCCGACACGAGCGTATCGCGCAGCGTGCGCAGTTGCGAGAGCGCTTCCTCGTGCGAATTGCAGATGCCCGTCGAGAGCTCGATCATGCTCTCGGTGATTTCAGGCGTGATGTTGCCGGGAATCTTCTGATCCTTGACGAGCCGCATGAGATCGGAGGCGGCTTTGGTCAGGTCGTAGTCATGCGTGTTGACGACCTGGATCTCGAGCTCGACGCCGAACGTGAACGGCTTGGAATTGACGAACGGTTCAAGTGCCATGATGTTTTTTCCTTCGGCTGGCCGATGGGGGGTGGGCCCATTCGGGCTTGCGAGCGGCCTTACGCGCGCCGCTCGCCGACGAGCGCGAGCGAGCGGTAGACGAGCCAGGGGCCGACCAATTGCAGAACGACGACGGCGCACATCACGACCGCACGCAGCGTCGGATCGAAGCTCGGGTACAGCGCGTAGGTATCGTCGACGAGCAAATAGGCGAGCGCCGACATCGGCGAGAGCGACAAGCCGAGCGCTACCCCCTGCTTCCAGCCGATGCCGCTCGGCTTGGCGAACGCGAGCACGCCGACGAGCTTGCCGACGAAGCGCGCGACGATGAGCAGCAGCGCCGCCACGCCGCCGAGGGCGATGTCGCGCCATTCGAACGCGGTCAGCGTGAGCACGAACAAGATCACCGTGAGCAGCCAGCCGGCCGTGCCGAAATGCTCGGGCCAAAGCTGCGGCTTCGCCTCGAGATTCTTCACGATGATGCCGGCGGCGAGCAGGCTCAGGATCGTCGATAGGTTGAACAAGTGCGCGATCGCAATGGCCAGCAGCACGAGGCCGAACAGCGCGACGAACGAATGCTCGTCCTGCACCTGCATCGAACGATAGAAGAACGTGCAGGCCTTGGCGAGCAGATACGCGAGCACGAGCGAACCGATGAGCAGGTACAGCGGCTGGATGATCGTGGCGAACACGTTGCCGTAGACCTCCTGGTGCAGCCAGCCCGAGGCGATCTTCTCGATCACGACCGCATACATGCTGTTCAGCGCCGTCAGCGTCAGCAGACGCTGCGTGACCTGCCCTTCCGCGCGGAGCTCGGTTTTGAGCTGGATCACCATTGCCGGCGAGGTCGACATCGCAATCGCGGCGATGACGGTTGCGACCGGCGCGCCGATATGGGCGAACAGCAGCGCCGCGAGCACGAGCACGAACGTCAGCGTTGCCTCGGCCAGGCTCGATGCAACGAGCCAGGGGTTTCGGCGGATCCAGCGCAAATCGAGCCGGCTACCGAGCTCGAACAGCAACAGGCCGAGCGCGACGTCGAGCAGAAGGCGCAGCGTGCCGCCCGAGCCGACGTTGATCGCGCCGAAGCCCGATGCGCCGGCGATGAGGCCGATCACGGCATAGCCGGAGACGCGCGGCAGCCGCCACGCACGATAGCAAAGCTCGCCGAGCAGTCCCGCGACGAGCAAGGCGAGCCCGGCCCAAAACACGGCGTCGGGCACGAACGGCCAATGCGGAAGAAAGGAACACGCCGATTTCATCTGATAGCTGCTCCTTTACGGACGCGCCGGCGAGGCATGGCCCCGCTTCCGGCTCGTTCTCGTGGTTTGCTGATCCGCTCTTGCGGCGATCTGCCGCGACGCGGACGGAAAAAGAGTGATTGCCGGCGGCTTGGCAAAGGCCTGCCGTGGCGATTGAACGTGTCCGATGCGATGCGCGCCGCCGAGCGCTCTGGCAGAGCGCGGCGCGTGCCCGGCACGACGCAGCGAGGTTTGGCGACGCTGACGCTCGGCTCGGCAACAGGCCTTGCCATCCACATCGTCCCATCGGCGCAGGCGATCTGCGGTGCGCCGCCATGCAACTTGTGCAAAAGGAACACGGATTGTGCCATACGTTGCCTTCAACACGCACGATTGTTCATCGATCAGCCTGCATTCCGGTACAAAGGACTCGTAATTTCGTATTGCGGAGGAAAAATGGCCGATTTCGTGGAGCTAAGCAAGTCATCCGGGTGGACAACCGTGAATCGCGGCAGGCGGTCGTTGCGCTTGGACAGCTCGGACCGGCGAGCGTGCGAGGTGGGTTAGGGTTTACTGTTTACGTATGTATACGTAGTAGCAGTTAACAAAGGCGCCCCCACGCTGTGCACAACGCCTGTTTACCGAATCGGATCAAGGCGTTGGCGAATGCATAACCGCATGGGCAGCATGTGCGGGGCGCACGGCTTGCGAGGCATAACTTTTCGCCGAAGCGAGGGCCGCGCAAGTTGTCCCGAATGCGTCCACATCGAGCACACACGAATTTCACCTCGGTTTCACCTGCTTATCCACATCTTGCGGTGGACAACTTGGCGGATCAGGCCGGAGTATCGTCCGCATGCAACGGACTCATTCCCGATCGAGTGCGCCTTGCCGCAATGCGCGTAGCAGATATCGGGCTGGGTCGAGCGCTTCGGCGAGATCGCGCTCGAGCGGCCACGGCTCCCCCTCGAGCTGGGAGGCGACGAGCTCGGCGCCGAGCGAGGCCCAAACGAGCCCCCTCGAGCCGAATGCGAAGCTGCCGTAAAGTCCGGGCGCGCGCGGCAGATCGAGGGGCCACGCACCGCGCAGCGAAGCCGCCTGCTCTTTGCTCGCGGCTTCGTCGGCAAGCGAGCCGATCATCGGCAGACGATCGCTCGTCACGCAGCGAAAGGCCACGCGGCCCGTCAACGCCGCGGGATCGATGCACGCGTCCGCTTGCGTGCTGCTCTCGCCGCTGCGTACTGCCGTCCCGAAAGCCGGAGACAAGCGTGCGAGACGCGCGAGATTTTCGGCATGGCTGGCGGCACGCAGATCATCTCCCGTGTCGTCGATGTCATAGGTTGCGCCCGTCAACAGGCCATCCGTGAGCGGAATGGCGTAGCCGTCGCCGATGATGGGCACGCGCAAACCCGATGCGGCCGCCGCCGGCAGACGCGTCAATTGGCCGCGAACGACGCGCACAGGCGTGTGCGCCAGGCCGGCCAGGCGTGCCGCGTCGCGAGCATTGGCGAAGACGACGACACTCGCGCGCGCGATGACCTGGGCGTGCTTATCGATGACGCTCCAAGCGTCCCCGTCGCGCGCGACGCGCTCGGCTTCGCTGCCGGTACGCCAAGCGATTGCGTCGCCGGCATTGGCGCAGAGCGCCGCGCAAAGTGCGGCCGGGTCGAGCGAGCCGCCTTGCGGATAAAAGCATCCGCCGCGTGCGACGGGCACGCCGGCCGCCGATCGAGCTTCCGCGGTCGACATCGTTCGGACGAGCTCCGGTGAATACCCGAGCGATTCGATGGCCTGTGCGAGCGCGCGTAGCTCGTCTTCGTCGCAGGCGATTTGCAGCAGGCCGGCTCTCGTGCGCGCGAACGCGTAGCCGGCGCGCTCGAGCGCTTGCCATCGCGCGAGCGCATGCTCGAAGCCGGCGCGCGTGATTTTCGACGCGACGCTGTCGTCACGCGAAAGCAAGGGATGGAAGACGCCGGCCGGATTGCCTGACGCTTCGCAGCCGGCACGGGCGTGGCGCTCGACGATCGTAACGCGCCACCCGCGTGCCGCGAGCCGATCGGCCAGCGCGCACCCGGCCAGCCCGGCTCCGATCACGACTGCGTGGCGCTCGTTCGTCGCGAACGGCAGCGGCGGTTCGTGGCGCCGCACGCGCCAGCGCGGCGCGAAGCGGCCGACGAGCATCGCGCGCTTGCCGGCGAAGCCCTCCGTCTTCGTACATTCGAATCCCGCCTCCGTCAGTCCCCGCCGGACCTCGCCGGCGCACGTGTAGGTGGCGAGCGTGGCGCCTTCGCCCGCTAGCCGCGCCAGGCCCTTGAATACGGGCGGCGACCACAAGTCCGGGTTCTTCGCCGGCGAGAAGCCGTCCAGGTAGAACGCATCGGCGCGCAGCCAAAGCTTGGGCAGCAGCTCGAGCGCGTCGCCGAAAGCGATCGTCAGCGTCACTTGCCCGCCTTCGAATTCGAGGCGGTGCAAACCCGGCGTCAACATCGGCCAAGACTGCGTCAACTGCTGGCAAAGCGGAGCAACCGTTGCGTCTGCAACCATGCGTGCGTGCAGTTCGCGCAGATCGTGCGCACTGAAAGGGTGTTTTTCGATCGAAACGAACGCGAGCCGCTCGCAGCGGCCGGGATCGGCACGCCAGGCCGCCCACGTTGCGAGAAAGTTGCCGCCGATGCCGAAGCCGGTCTCGACGATCGTGAAAAGGCGCCGTCCATGCCAGCGCGCGGGCAGTGCGTTTCCGTCCAGGAAAACGTGCTCGGCTTGGGCGAAAGCGCCTGCCGTGCTGTGGTAGATGTCGCCGTAAGCCGGGGAAAACGGCGTGCCATCCTCGCGAAAGGCCAAGATGGCGGGGGTCAGCGTTGAAGTCATCGGAAGACGAAAACTGTGGGAAGCAAGCAGCCCGGACCTAAGGGGCAACCCTAATCCTTGTGCGCGAGATGTTGCCTATCGGCGGCAAACCCAAGCCCAGCAAGGCTTTGCGAACGTTGGCAAAATCCAACGACATACCGCTCCAACGTCGCGAACCCCTTGGCAGCAGGGGTTCGCGAGTATGACAATGCTCAAACCCAGCGCCGACAAGGCTTGCGCGCGTTAAATTCTTTGAGAGCCTTGCCGTTATTGGGTTTGCGCTGAGCTATCATAGCAAGCGCCGCACGGCCGTAGCGCCAGGGGGTTCAGCGCGACCGAGCGGCGCACGCTTCGCCACAGCTACTCGACGGCACAGCTTGCGTACGTATAATTCGGCGCGTTTGCGCTGTCCGTGTCACTTCAATCTGATAAAGAGGAACGTTAATGAACAAACAGGAACTGATCGACGCCGTCGCAGGTCAGACGGGCGCCAGCAAGGCTCAAACCGGCGAAACGCTCGACACGCTGCTCGAAGTGATCAAGAAGGCAGTGTCCAAGGGCGACGCGGTGCAGCTCATCGGCTTCGGCAGCTTCGGCTCCGGCAAGCGCGCAGCGCGCACGGGCCGCAACCCCAAGACGGGCGAGACCATCAAGATCCCGGCAGCCAAGACTGTCAAGTTCACGGCTGGCAAGGCGTTCAAGGATGCCGTCAACAAGCGCTGAGCCCGTATCGGCCCAATGCGGCCCGGCTTGACGTTTTGTCGATACCCGCCAACGGCGGGTTTTTTTTCGCGATCCGGAGTGGGTGCTTCAGCACCTTACTCCGGTAGCCCAGGCCTCGTCCGTGGGCGTTGGATCAATGGACGATCTGCCCTTCGTCGTCGCCTTCGTGGTCGTCCGCGTCGAGATCCCAGGCCGGGAACGGATCGGCCAGGGTCGCCCAGCCTTGGGGGCCGAGCGCGTATTCGTCGTCGGTCAGCAGGCACGCGTCGAATTTCGCTCGCCAGCGCTCGGCATCGAGCGAAACACCGATCAGCACGAGTTCCTGTCGGCGGTCGCCGATCGTCGCGTCATCGGGCGAGCCATGCCAATCGGCCGCGATTTCCTCGCGCAGCTCGTCGTCCTCCGGCCATTCGTCGCGCGGCTGAGCCGCCCACCACATGCCGGCCGGGCCATGACGGCACACGCCGCCGGCCTGAGAGAGCGAGCCTGCCACGTCGTTGCGCGTGGGGAGCCAGAAAAATCCCTTGCTGCGCAGGACGCCCTGCCATTGCTCGTGCAGCAGCGCCCACAAACGCTGAGGATGAAACGGCCGGCGCGCGCGGTAGACGAAGCTGCCGATCCCGTACTGATCGGCCTCGCTGACGTGCGAATGACCGTGTTCATGGTCATGATCATGATCGTGGCCGTGCTCGAGCGAGGCGAGCCAGCCGGGCGCGCCGGCCGCCGCCTCGAAATCGAAGCGCTTCGTATCGATGAGTTCGGCGAGCGGCACGTTGCCGAAGCGGCTCACGATCTGAACCGCGCGCGGATTGAGCCGCGCCAAGATGCGTTCGAGCCGCACGAGGGCGTCGGCATCGACGAGATCGGCCTTGTTGACGACGAGCACGTCGCAAAATTCGATCTGTTCGATCAGCAATTCGACGATCGTTCGATCGTCGTCTTCGCTCGCCGCGAGGCCACGCTCGGCGAGCGCTTCGGCCGACGCGTAATCGCGCAAGAAATTGAAAGCGTCCACCACGGTCACCATCGTGTCGAGCCGCGCGACGTCGGCCAGCGTCCGGCCTTCGTCGTCGGTGAACGCGAACGTTTCGGCGATCGGCATCGGCTCGGCGATACCGGTCGATTCGATCAAGATCGCGTCGAAGCGGCCTTCGCCGGCGAGCCGGTGGATTTCCGCGAGTAGGTCGTCGCGCAGCGTGCAGCAGATGCAGCCGTTCGAAAGCTCGACGAGCCGTTCCTCGACGTGCGACAGCGAGGCGGCATCCTTCACGAGCGACGCATCGATGTTGACGGCCGCGAGATCGTTGACGATGACGGCGACGCGCAGGCCCGCGCGGTTCGCGAGAATGTGGTTGAGCAGCGTGGTCTTACCCGCTCCGAGAAAGCCGGAGAGCACGGTGACGGGCACAGGCGGATGGTTCATTGGAGTCGACATCGGATGAGGCGACGGCGCGAAAACGCCGCCGCATGAAAGGCGTAGGGAGCATTGTGCACCAAACGCCCGGGCTCCATCCGAGCCGCGGTAAGCCGGCAGCGCCGGCCGGCGCGTGCCGCGCGGCGCTCAGCGCTGCGCCTGCAGCAGCTTCCAGTGCGAGAGGATCTCGATGATTTGATGCGCGTAATGGTCGCGCAAGGATGGCGTTTCGGAATGGTATGCGCCGACGGCGGCCCAGGTGTTGCCGTACTTGTTCATCTTTTGCCGCAGATGCCAAGCGGCGATGTAGACGCTCTTGCAGGGCTCCATCAGCGTGTCGGTGGAAATGCCGTATTGGGCCAGCCGGGGCAGATGGATCGAGTTGATCTGCATGAGCCCGTAATCGGTCGATCCGTTCGCGTTCTTGTGCAAGGCATCCGGATGGTTGTGCGATTCTTGCCAGGCGATCGCGCGCAGGATCAGCGGGTTGACCTTCTGGTAGCGCGCAGCTTCGTCGAAGCAGTCCGCGCGCGCGTTCGCGCACGCGAACGACGCGAGCCACGCTGCCAAGAAAAGAACTGTCCGTTTCATCGTTCGAGAGCCTTCTTCGACGGAACTACCCTTTTATTTCGCGACGCGCGCCGCTCGTCCCGGCCAGGTCGAGCGCTGCGCGGGCAGGCTCGGGAAAACCCGAGCCTGCCGTTCGATTCAGTCGAATTATTCGCCCGTATCATACCGGGTGCAGATCGACTGCCGCAGCATGCCGTCCGACATCACCGATCCCTTGGCCGACGGAAGGGGTACGGCATGCCGTGCACGCCGTGCAGATTATCGTGGACTTGCCGGCGCGATCGTCTTAATCGAGAATTTTCTGACCTAAAAGCGAAGCGTTGTTCGAGGCTTCGTGATTAATCGGACACAAAAAACTGCTAATGTTCGTCTTCTTGAGAGGCGAAACGAACATCTGACACCGATATCGATACCGAGCGGGCTGATCGGTTTTCGCGTGCCGCTATCGCCTCTGGCAGGCACTTTCGCATTGAACCTATCTTCCATGACAAGAAATCGTATGGCACTGCGCCGCATCGCTACCGCGCTCCTGATGGCCGGGTTCATGACCGCGCAAGCCGCGCACGCCGAAGTCACGCTGAACTTCGTGAACGCGGACATCGATCAGGTGGCCAAGGCGATCGGCGCCGCGACGAACAAGACGATCATCGTCGATCCTCGCGTCAAGGGGCAGCTGAACCTCGTGTCCGAAAACCCGGTTCCGGAGGAGCAAGCGCTGAAGACGCTCGAAGCGGCGCTGCGCATGCAAGGGTTCGCGCTCGTGCAGGATCATGGCGTGCTCAAGGTGCTGCCCGAAGCCGACGCGAAGCTGCAAGGCGCGCCGACCTACGTGGGCAACAAGCCGCAGGCGCGCGGCGATCAAGTCATCACGCAGGTATTCGAACTGCATCACGAATCGGCCAACAACCTGCTGCCCGTGCTGCGGCCGCTGATTTCGCCGAACAACACGATTGCTGCTTATCCCGCCAACAACACGCTCGTCGTGACCGATTATGCCGATAACGTGCGCCGAATCGCCGCGATCATCGCCGGCGTGGACAACGCGGCGGGACAGCAGGTCGTCGTCGTGCCGTTGAAGAACGCGAATGCGCTCGATCTCGAGCCGCAGTTGGCCAAGCTCTTGGATCCGGGCACGATCGGCAGCACCGACGCCACGCTGAAGGTGTCGGTCCTCGCGGATGCCCGCACGAACTCGCTCATGCTGCGCGCATCGAACGGAGCGCGGCTCGAAGCGGCGAAAAAACTCGTTCAGCAGCTCGATGCGCCGAGCTCCGAGCCCGGCAACATGCACGTCGTCCACCTCCGCAACGCGAGTGCCGTCACGCTCGCGAAGACGCTGCGGGGAATGCTCGGCAAGGGGGGAAGCTCCGGCAACAGCGCCGAGTCGAGCAACGCCAGCGCGTTCAGCCAAGGCAATTCGGGTGGAAGCTCGACGTCGACGGGCACGAGCGGCACCCCGCCGCTGCCTTCGTCGTATGCGGGCGGCGGCAGTTCGCTCGGCGGCGGCAGCTCCCTATCGAACTCGAGCAGCGGCGGTTTGGGCAGCGCGGGTGGCAGCAGCAACAACGGCGGCTTCGGCGACAAGCAAGGCGAGAGCAGCGACGACAATCAGCCCGGCGGCATGATCCAGGCCGATGCAGCCACGAATTCGCTGATCATCACCGCGTCGGACCCGGTCTATCGGAATCTGCGCTCCGTGATCGATCAGCTCGACAAGCGCCGTGCGCAGGTTTACATCGAAGCGCTCGTCGTCGAATTGAACTCCACCCGTGCCGGCAATCTCGGTATTCAGTGGCAGGTCGCGAGCGGCAACCTATTGGCCGGCACCAATCTCGCCAGCGCGGCCGGCAACGTCGCGAGCTCGAACATCCTCGGCGTGACGGCGGGGCTGGCGGCCCCGGCCGCGAACGGCGGGGGCGTGGCGTCGCTGCCGACCACCCTCACTCAGGGGCTGAACATCGGGTGGCTGCACGACATGTTCGGCGTGCAAGGCCTCGGCGGGCTGCTCCAATACTTTGCCGGCGTGAGCGATGCGAACGTGTTGTCGACGCCGAACCTCATCACGCTCGACAACGAGGACGCGAAGATCGTCGTCGGCCAGAACGTGCCGATTCCCACGGGTTCGTATCAAAGCTTGACGACGGGCACGGCCGGCACGGCGTTCAACACGTACGACCGCCGCGACGTGGGCCTGACGCTGCACGTGAGGCCGCAAATCACGGCCGGCGGCATCCTCAAGCTCCAGCTCTACACGGAAGATTCATCGGTCGTCGGCAACATCGCGAGCCAAACCACGAATTCGCCGGGCCCGACGTTCAACATCCGCTCGATCCAATCGACGGTGCTGGCGGACAACGGCGAGATCATCGTGCTGGGCGGCTTGATGCAGGACAACTATCAGGTCTCGAACAGCAAGGTGCCGCTGCTCGGCGACATCCCGTGGATCGGTCAGCTGTTCCGCTCGGAAACGAAGCAGCGGCAGAAAACCAACCTCATGGTGTTTTTGCGCCCCGTGATCATCGGCGACAGCGATACCGCGCAGGAAATCACGGCCAACCGCTACAACTACGTGCAGGGATTGACGGACGGCTATCGCTCGGACAACAACGTCATGCGCGACAAGGACTTCCCGGTGGTGCCGCCGATGCCGGCCGGCCCGAGCCAGGGTGCGGCACCCGCGGCGAATCTGTTCGATCTGAGGCAGATGACGCATCAGCCGGCGCCTTCTCAACCGCAGCCGCAGCCGCAGCCTCCGGCCGCCCAGCCGCAGGCCGTGCCGCAGCAAGCACCGCAAGCCGTCCCACAAGCACCGCAGGCGGTGCCGCTGCAGCCTGAGCCGCCGCAATCCCTCTCACCGCAGAGCGCGCCGCAGCAGCCGCAGACGGCCGCGCCGGGAGCATCGCAGTGAGCGACGCATCGGGTTCTTCGATCGACGGCATGTCGGGGGGACGCCAGCCGCCCTCGGCGCTCGCGGCGCGGCTCGTGCCCTACGTCTTCGCCCGCAACGGCCAGATCCTCGTCGCGCATCAGCGCGCCGAGGGTATCGAAGTGTGGATCAGCGATCGCACGAGCCAGGCGGCGCTCGCGGAGGTCGCGCGCAACTTCGGCGCGCTGACGGCCGTGCGGCTACCGGCCGAGGAACTCGCGCAGGCGATCAACCAAGCCTACGAGCGCAACGACGGCAGCGCCGCGCAAGTCGTCGGCGAGGTGGAGGGCGAAGTCGATCTTTCGCGGCTGATGCAAGACATCCCCGAAGTCGAGGACTTGCTCGAATCCGAGGACGACGCGCCGATCATCCGCATGATCAACGCGTTGCTCACTCAAGCGGCGCGCGAACATGCGTCGGATATTCACATCGAGCCGTTCGAGAACGCGTCGGTCGTGCGGTTTCGCGTCGACGGCACGCTGCGCGATGTCGTGCGTCCGAAGAAGGCGCTGCACGGCGCCCTGATCTCGCGCATCAAGATCATGGCGCAGCTCGACATCGCCGAAAAGCGGCTGCCTCAGGACGGCCGGATCACGCTGCGCGTGGGCGGCCGCGCCGTCGACGTGCGGGTGTCGACGCTACCGACCGGCCACGGCGAACGCGCGGTGCTGCGTCTGCTCGAAAAGGACGCGCAGCATTTGAATCTCGAAGCGCTCGGCATGGGGCCCGATACGCTCGTGCAGTTCGACAAACTGATTTCGCGGCCGCACGGCATCGTGCTCGTGACGGGGCCGACGGGCTCGGGTAAGACGACGACGCTGTATGCGTCGCTCGCCCGCTTGGAAACGGCAACGACGAACATCATGACCGTCGAGGACCCGATCGAATACGATCTGCCGGGCATCGGCCAGACACAGGTCAACGAGCGGATCGGGATGACGTTCGCGCGCGCCCTGCGTTCGATTCTGCGGCAAGATCCGGACATCATCATGATCGGTGAAATCCGCGACTTGGAAACAGCGCAGATCGCGGTGCAGGCATCGCTCACGGGCCACTTGGTGCTGGCGACGCTGCACACGAACGACGCGGCCTCGGCCGTGACGCGCTTGACCGACATGGGCGTCGAGCCGTACTTGCTCGCGTCGTCGCTGCTCGGCGTGCTCGCGCAGCGGCTCGTGCGGCGCCTGTGCCCCGTGTGCAAGGAAGAGCGCGTCGAAGAAGGCCGCGCGCAATGGCATCCGGTCGGATGCGACAAGTGCGCGAGGTCGGGCTATTCGGGGCGGCGTGGCGTGTACGAGCTGCTGACCATCGACGATGCGATCCGAGCGATGATCCATCACAACGCGGCCGATGCCGAGATTTTGGCAGCGGGGCGCGCGCAAGGCATGCGCACGCTGCGCGAGGATGCGGAGCGCTGGCTGTCCTCGGGCCTCACCTCGCTCGAGGAAGTGATTCGCGTCACGGGCGGGGTATAGCGCATGCCGGCCTTTCGCTTCGAAGCGATCGATACGGCGGGGCGCGCGCAAAAGGGTGTGCTCGATGCGGACAGCGCACGCTCGGCCCGCGCCCAGTTGCGCACGCAAGGGCTCACGCCGCTCGTGGTGGAGCCGGCCGGCAGCGCCGCGCGCGGGGAACGCACGCGGCGGCTGTCGCTCGGCCGCAAGCTGTCCTCGCGCGAGCAGGCAATCCTCACGCGCCAGCTCGCGAGCTTGTTGACGGCGGGGCTGCCGCTCGACGAAGCGCTCGCCGTCTTGACCGATCAAGCCGAGCGCGACTACATTCGCGAGCTCGTCGCGGCGATCCGCGCCGAGGTCCTCGGCGGCCATTCGCTCGCCAATGCGCTCGCGCAGCACCCGCGCGATTTTCCGGATATCTATCGCGCGCTCGTCGCGGCCGGCGAGCACACGGGCAAGCTCGGCCTCGTGCTCTCGCGATTGGCCGATTACATCGAGCAGCGCAATGCGCTTTCGCAGAAGATCGTGCTTGCGTTTACGTATCCGGCGATCGTCACGCTGATCGCGTTCGGGATCGTCACGTTCCTGCTCAGCTACGTCGTGCCGCAGGTCGTCAACGTGTTCGCCACCACGAAGCAACAGCTGCCCGTCATCACCGTGATGATGATGGCGCTGTCCGGCTTCGTTCGTCACTGGTGGTGGGCGGTGCTCATCGGCGTCGTCATCGTCGTCTACGCGGCGCGCGCGATTTTGTCGCAGACGGGCCCGCGCCTTTCGTTCGACCGCTGGCTGCTGACGGCGCCGCTCGTGGGCAAGCTCGTGCGCGGCTACAACACCGTGCGCTTCGCGAGCACGCTCGCGATTCTGACGGCAGCCGGCGTGCCGATTCTGCGCGCGCTGCAGGCGGCCGGCGAGACGCTGAACAATCGTGCGATGCGCAACAACGTCGACGATGCGATCGTGCGTGTGCGCGAGGGCACGTCGCTGTCGCGGGCGCTCGGCAACACGAAGACGTTTCCGCCCGTGCTCGTGCACTTGATTCGCTCGGGCGAAGCGACGGGCGATGTGACGACGATGCTCGACCGTGCGTCGGAAGGCGAAGCAAGCGAACTCGAGCGCCGCACGATGTTTCTAACGAGCTTGCTCGAGCCGTTGTTGATTCTGGCGATGGGAGGTGTCGTGCTCGTGATCGTGCTCGCCGTGATGCTGCCGATCATCGATCTGAACAACATGGTGCAGTAGCGCGGCAGCGGGCGCCGTGCGGGCATTCCGAGCGCTTCGAGCGGTGCGGACGCCGGCGCGGCTCAACGCACGTAGATGGTGGGGCCGCCTGCGTTGGGTGCCAATGGGACTTCCGAGCGCACGCCGTTGTGATCGATGATGATCGAGCGGGCGTGCACTTCGGCGAGCGTCGTGCCGTCGGTGATCTTGCTGCCGAGTGCGATGGCGCGAGCCGGCTCGTCGCCCACGCCGACGATCGCCGCGGCGCCTTCGCGCAGGGCGAGGATGCCGACGAGCTTGATGTTGCGATTGACCTCGTGCGTGAGCTTGCCGCCGAACAGCGCCGCGGCGTCCTCCACGGATGCGCTCGGCGCGACGGCGGCAGCTTGCGGTGCCGGCGGCGGATGCGCGGTGAGCACGACGATCCAATACGTGAGCGTCGCGCAGAAAACCGCGAACAGCGCGAACGACAGTAGGCGGATTTGAAGTGTATTCATGCGTGTCATTGTAAGGGCTATTCTGAGCTTTGCGAGTTTTGCGAACCCTGACGGGCAGCCCCATTACAATCGGCGGCGCAATGCGAAGCGCGCACGGTGCGCTTCGTCGACCATTCATCGAACGAGGTAGCGAATGATGCAACTCCTGAACCAACGTCGTACCGAAGCCGCCGCCCCGCGCGCGCGGCGCCAGCGTGGCTTCACGCTGATCGAGATCATGGTCGTGATCGCGATTCTCGGCATTCTTGCCGCGTTGATCGTGCCGAAGATCATGAGCCGTCCCGACGAAGCGCGTCGCGTCGCGGCGAAGCAGGATATTGGGACGATCATGCAGGCGCTGAAGCTGTATCGGCTCGACAACGGGCGTTATCCGACCCAAGACCAAGGGCTGCGCGCGCTCATCGAAAAGCCCACGACCGAGCCGATCCCGAACAACTGGAAGGACGGCGGCTATCTCGAGCGTCTGCCGAACGATCCGTGGGGTAATGCGTACCAGTATCTGAGTCCGGGCGTGCACGGCGAGATCGATGTGTTCAGCTACGGGGCGGACGGCAAGCCGGGAGGCGAAGGCAACGATGCCGACGTCGGCTCATGGCAGTAGCGCGCCGCATGTCGCGCACGGCGCGTGCCTAGCATCCGCGCGCTAGCATTGCGCTCGAACATGGCCATCGACGGCGGCATCGGCTCGTCGCGTCCGCGGATCGGTCGGGCCGCGTCAGGTCGCCCTGCCCGCGCTCGCGGCTTCACGCTGCTCGAAATGATGGTCGTGCTCGTCATCGCGGGGCTGCTCGTCTCGCTGGCCTCGGTGTCGCTGCGGCGCAATCCGCGCACCGATCTGAACGAAGAGGCGCAGCGTCTCGCGCTGCTGTTCGAATCGGCCTCGGACGAGGCGCAAGTCCGCTCTCGGCCGATCGCTTGGCAGCCCGTCGGCGGCGGTTATCGGTTCGACATTCGAACCGAGGACGGCTGGCGTCCGCTGCTGCGCGACGATTTATTGCGTCAACGCAAGTGGGAAGGCGGCGTGACGGACGTGACGATCGACTATCCCGGCTCGGACCTCCATCCCGGTCGCCTCGTGTTCGGCGTCGAAAGCATTGGGCGGGCGGTGACGGTCACGCTTTACTCGTCCGTCGGGCGCGCGACGATCACGGGTACCGGCAATGGCCGCTACGAGGTGCGTTGAGATGCGCTCTCCCCGCTTACGCCGCGCCGCGCGCACGCAAGGCTTCACGATGATCGAGGTGCTCGTCGCGCTCGCCATCATCGCCGTCGCGCTCGCGGCATCGCTGCGCGCCGTCGGCATGCTCGCGAATGACGAGGCGGAACTGCACCGGCGCCTGCTGGCCGGATGGAGCGCCGACAACGCGCTGGCCGAGCTGCATTTGACGCGCGTGTGGCCCGAGCTCGGGACGCAGACGTTCGATTGCTCGCAAGGCAATCTGCCGCTGACCTGCACCGAGCGCGTGAGTGCCACGCCGAATCCGATCTTCCGCCGCGTGGAGGTATCGGTGACGACGCCCGGGCGTGCCGGCAACTTGGCTCAACTCGTCACGGTGGTCGCCAATGAGACGAATCGTGCGCTTTGACCGCCAACGTGCCGGACGGCGCCAGCGCGGCTTCACGCTGATCGAGCTGATGGTGGCGATCGCGATTCTCGCCGTCGTTGCGATTCTCTCCTGGCGGGGGCTCGACCAAATCATGCGCGGCCGGCAGACGATTCAGAACGCGATGGAAGACGAGCGCGTGTTCGTCCAGTTGTTCGATCAGCTGCGCGTCGATGCGCGCGAGGCGGCGACCGACGACGAAGTCGGCCAGCCGGCCGTTTCCGCCACGAGCAACGGGCTACAGATCGTGCGCGCGTTCGAATCGCCGGGCGAGGCCCCGCGCCTGCAGGTCGTGCGCTATCAGGTGCGCGATGGCCGGATCACGCGCTATGCGTCGCCGCCCGTCGCGACGCTCGGCCAATTGCAGCGTACGCTGAGCGCGTCGAGCGGGGGCGGCGGCTGGAGCGCGGTGCCGCTCATCTCGGGCGTCGGCAAGATCAGCGCGCGCATGTACGTGCCGAATGTCGGCTGGACGACGAAGATGGGCGACGTCACCAATGAAATCGCGCGCAACGCCAACAATCTGAAGGTGCCGCAGTTCGGCGCGGCGCCGCTCGCGCGCGCGGTGACCGGTCTCGAGGTGTCGATCGGCGCGCCGTCGCTGCACGTGCCGGTCCGGCGTGTATTCTTGGTCGGGGAATGACGATGCGTACGACGATCCCCTCGCTCAGGCAAGCCGTTTTCGGGCGGCGTCTCGCGCCGCGGCGCCAGCGCGGCGCGGCCATCATCAGCGCGCTGCTCGTCGTGACGCTGTCGGCGATTCTCGTCGCGGGCGTGCTCTGGCGGCAGCAAGTGCAGATCCGCCGCATTCAGAATCAGCGTCTGATGTCGCAGGCGCTTTGGGTGTCGCGTGGCGCGATCGATTGGACGCGCTTGATTCTGCGTTCGGAAGCGGATACCGCACCCACCGTCACCTATTTGGGCGGCATCTGGGCCGTGCCGATCGCCAAGACGCGGCTCTCGGATTTTCTTGGCAAGGCGGCCGACAGCGATGCGGCCGAGAGCGCGCAAACGTACCTCTCGGGCTCGATCGAGGACGCACAAGCGAAGTTCAATCTGCGCAATCTCGTCTCGGTGCCGGCGCCGGGCAGGCTGCAGGTGGACGTTACCGAGATGGCGGTATTTGCGCGGCTGCTCACGCTCGTGGGGCTCGACGGCGGGCTCGCGAAAACCGTGGCGCTGCGCATGCGCGCGTCGTTGATGGACTCGGCCACGCGGTTTCAGAGCCCGCTCAGCAACCGGCTCGGCTCGGCCGCCCAGGCCCCGCAGGCCCAGCCCCAGCCGGAGGCCGGCGGCGCGGAAGGCGGCAATGGCGTACCCGCAAGCCCTGGCATGCAAGGCGGCGAGACCGACGATCTCGGCGATGCGCCGCTGCAGTTCACGAGCGCCGATTCGCTGCTGAACGTGCCGGGTTTCACGCCTGAAGCCGTCGCGCGGCTGCGTCCGTTCGTGACCGTGCTGCCGACCCAGACCCCCGTGAATATGAATACGGCGCCGGCCGAAGTGATCGCCGCGCTGGTGCCGGGCATGTCGCTGTCCAGCGCGCAGGCGGTGGTCGCGCGGCGCCAAGGTGCGTTTTTTCGGAACACCGGCGACGTGCAACTCGCTTTGGAGGGCACGAGGGCGCTGGCGCCGAACGCCGATATCAGCCAGATTCCCATGGACGTGACCACGAGCTATTTTTTAGTGCATGGGCACGTGCAGTACGAGCGGGCCGAAGTCGACCGCACGACGCTCATTTACCGCGATCCGCTTACGCATACGACACGAGTCGTGCGCGTGCGCGATCAGCTTTGAACCGGATTGAAAACCAAGAGAGGGCGGGCCTTGAGCACGTTGATCGTCTTACTGCCGCCGCGAGACCCCGCGGTGCCGTCGCAAGAATGGCAGCTCCCGGAGATGCCGTTCATGCTTCTCGACAAGGGTGGGCGAAGGGAACGCGCGGGCCGCGCGGCGCTCGCATTCCTGCCGCGCGCGTCGACGACGGTGCTGATCGTCGCGGCGCGCGACCTGCTGATGCTCGCGGCGACGCTGCCCCCCGTGAAGGGGCCGCGGCTCAAGCAGGCCTTGCCGAACGTCGTCGAAGACTACCTGATCCAAGACGCGCAAACCTGCCATATCGCGCTCGATCCGCAGCCGCTCGCGGACGGCAAGCGGATGATCGCAGTCGTCGATCGCGGCTGGTTCCGCTTCATCGTCGAGGCCTTCAATGCGGCGGGGCATCGCAGCCTGCGAGCGGTCCCCGTGACGCGCTGCTTGCCCGCGCCCGTCGTGGCGCCCGTGGCGGCGCAAGAGCCGGCGCTCGCCGAGACCGGCGCAGCGGCAAGCGAGCCGAATGCCGAGGCGGATGTCGTGCAGCGCGTGCCGTTCGTCGCGGCCGTGCTCGGCACGGTGGCGCAGACGGCACCGGCGATTCTTGCGGATGTGGCGCTGACGGCCACGCCCGAACCCACTTTCGTCGATACCACGGAGCCGCGCGTCGAACTCGCCCTTGCGCGCGGCGAGCATGGCGAAGGCCTGGCCGTGCCGCTTTCCGCGCTCGGCACGACGCTTGCGGCGCTGGCCGGCGACGCGCCCGTGACGGCGTACGAACTGACGGAGCTGCCCGGCGGGGAACCGACGCTGGCCGGCGAGGCGGTGCCGGCGCACGGCGTGCACGTGGGCGTCGCGCCGCTGCCGTTCGAAACGCTCGCGCGCAATGCGCTCGAGAGCCGCTTGGACCTATGCCAATTCGAATTCGAATCGCGGCCCTGGCGGCTCGATCGCGCGACGCTGCGCCGCCTGCGCTTGCCGATCGGGCTCGCCTGCGCGGCGCTGCTCGTGGCGGTGATCGGTGCGAACGTGCAATGGATGATGCTCGCGCGCGAGCGCGATGCGCTCAATGCGCAAATGACGGAGTTGCTGTTGAACGCATTTCCGAAGACGACGGTGGTGCTCGATCCGGCATCGCAGATGACGACCCAGCTCGAGCATTTGCGCGTGGCGGCGGGCGAGATGTCCCCCGACGATTTTCTGTCGCTCGCGGCGCGGCTCGACCGCTCGCTCGGCGGCGTGCCCGTCAACGGCATCGCGGCGCTCGATTACCACGACCACCGGCTCGACGTGACGTTCAAGCCTGACGTGAAGCCCGACCCCGCGTTCGGACAGCGGCTCGCGCAGAACGGGCTCGCCGGCGACATCGATACGAACACCGGCAAGTGGATCATTCGAAACAACGGGGGCGGTCAATGAACCTAGGCACATTGGGCGAAGTGTGGGCCGGCTTCTGGGAGCCGCGCACGGCGCGGGAAAAGCTGTTGCTGACGTGGGGCGGCGCGGCGGTCGCGATCGTCATCGCCTACTCGGTCCTATGGGCGCCGGCGCAGCAAGGCCGTGCGCATCTGCATGACACGCTGCCGGCCATGCAGCGGCAGATTGCGCAGATGACGGCGCAGGCCGACGAGGCGCGCGTGCTTGCGCCCGCCGCGCAAGGCGTCACGCCGACGGGCGGGGCGTTGCGCGATGCGCTGTCTTCGTCCCTGGCTCAAGCGAGCCTTGCGACGACACAGGTGCGACTGACCGGCGAGGCCGTGCAGATCGAGGCGAAGAACGCCTCGTTTCCTGCATGGACGCTGTGGCTCAACGATGCGCGCAAGCAGTTCAAGGTACGCATCGTCGAGCTGCATGCCACGGCGTTGAAGGACGACGGCCAAGTCGACCTCACGGTTGCGCTGCAACCCGCCACGGCGCCTGCGAGATCCGCGCAATGACGGACATGCTCGCAATCGCATGCGCGAGCGGCGCGCCGCGACGGCATGGCGTGCGAGGTTGCACATGAAGCCGTTGTGGCGGCGCGCGTTCGCCGTGCTGCCGTGGCTCGCGATCGCGCTCGTGTCGTGCGGCGTGACGCTCGTCGCGATGATGCCGGCCGCCTGGATCACGCCGCAGTTCGCGAAGGCGACGCAGGGCCACGTCAACTTGGTCCAACCGTCGGGCTCCCTGTGGCACGGCTCGGCCACGCTCGTGCTGGCGGCCGGCAGGGACTCGGGCGCGGGCACCTTGCTGCCCGGGCGCGTGCAATGGGACACGGCTTTCTGGCCGCTGCTCACGGGCCGCTTGAGCATGCGCATGCGGCAGACGCCGGCCATGCCCGACCCGATCGAGGTCGACGCCGCACCGCGCACGGCCACCGTTTCGTCGGGGGAAATCGCCGTGCCGGCGGCTTTGCTGAGCGGCTTGGGCGCGCCGTTCAACACGCTCGACTTGCAGGGCGCGGTGCGGTTGGCCTGGACGCCTTGGCGGCTGCTCGGCTCGCGCGCGTACGGCCAACTCGTCGTGACGCTGACCGACATGAGCTCCCGCGTCTCGCCCGTCAAGCCGCTCGGTTCTTATCGCGTGGCGCTGCAATCGCAAGGCGATTCGTCGACGATCGACTTGTCGACGCTGCAGGGCTCGTCGCTGTTGCTGAGCGGGCACGGCACGATCACCGCGAACTCGAGTTCGTTTCATGGCCAAGCAAGCGCGACCGAGGCGGCCAGCGAAAACCTGGCCGGCCTGCTCAACTTGCTCGGACGCCCAACCGAGCAGGAAGGCACGGTCGCCCTCGACTATTCCCGGTAAGCGGCGCCGTCCTCGCGATCGATCTGTGCGGCGTTCCATCCGCCGCCGAGCGCTTTCACGAGGCCGACCGACGAAACCATTCGCTGCCCGGCCAGGTTCGCGAGCTTTTGCTCGGCGGAGAACGCCGTCGTCTGCGCCGTCAACACGTTGACGTAGGCGACGGTGCCGGCCTTGTATTCGTTCGTCACGATCGCGAGCGCCTGCTTGGCCGAGTCGACGGCCTGGCGCTGAACCACGACCTCCTGCGCGAGGATGCGCTGCGACGCGAGATCGTCTTCGACCTCCTGAAAAGCACCGAGCACCGTCTGCCGATAAACGGCCGCTTGCTGATCGTAGGCGGCGCGTGCGGCCTCGGTTTGCGCGTGGCGCAGGCCGGCGTCGAACAGCGTTGCGGCGAGCGTCGGACCGACGCTCCAGAACCGGGACGGCAGCGTGAAGAGGTTGGATAGCACCGAGTTTTGATAGCCGCCTTGCGCCGACAGCGTCAGCGACGGAAAGTAGGCGGCGATCGCGATGCCGATCTGCTCGTTGGCTGCAGCGGTGCGGCGTTCGGCCGCCGCGATGTCGGGCCGTCGCTCCAGCAGCTCGGACGGCACGCCGACGGGCACCGACGGCGGTTCGGCATCGAGCGGGATCGACGGGATCGAGAACGTGGACGCGGTTTGGCCGACGAGTACGGCGATCGCATGTTCGTCTTGCGCCCGCGCGACGCCGTTATCGATCGCGGCCGCCTGTGCCGACTGCAACTGCGTTTGCGCCTGAATCACGTCGGAACGCGCGACGACGCCTTGCGCGTATTGATTCTGCGTGAGCTTGAGCGCTTGAGCGTAGGCGCTGACGGTGTCGTCGAGCAGCTTTTGCATTGCATCGAGCGCGCGCAGCTGAAAGTAAGTTTGCGCAAGCGTGGCCTGCGCCGAGAGCCGCGCGTTCGCGAAATCGGCGGCCGCGCCCTCCTGCCCCGCTTTTTGGGCGGCGACCGTCCGGCTCACTTTGCCCCATAGATCGGGCTCCCACGACGCATCCAATGCGACGCTGAACGCATTGCCGATGCCGGAACTGGTCCCTACCCCGGCCGAACCTAGCGAGTTGCCCCGCGACGAAAACCGCTGCCCCGACCGAGACGCGCTGGCTGATAGCGAAAGGGTCGGGAAATAGGCCGCGCGCGCCTCGGCCACGAGCGCGCGCGCTTGCCGGTAAGCTGCCGCGTACTGCGCGATCGTTTGGTTCGATTTGTCGAGCTGGTCCATCAACGCCGAAAGCCGGGCGTCGTCATAGACCGACCACCAGTTGCCGCGATCGGTCTGATCGGCCGGTTGGGCCACCTTCCATCCCGCCGGCGTCTCCTTGTACGATGCGGCGCTCGGGGCGCTCGGGCGGTGGTAATCGGGGCCGACGGCGCAACCGGCCAACGCCATGGCCGTCAGCGCGAAGGCGAATGCGGCGGTGAGGCGGGTCTTGCCGCGGACTGCGGCGAACGAAGGATCGGAACGAAGCGACATGCCGGCGAAGGTTTCGATGAAAGTCGCCTGATGGTAGCGCAGCCTCCCCGCCATGATGGTTACGGCAAGTTACCGCCCGGAGCCGGCGCCGGCGGTACAAGGCCATTTATAGGCCTGAACCATCATTGCATAGAAAAATATTGACATAGCAATCAAATATCGAGATAGTGGCGCGCAGTGGAACCGAACCTCCGAGGCGCTGCGGCGCGCGGGTTCGCGCAATCAAAGAACAAGGAGAATACGCATGGCAAATGCGACTTCCGCGGCTGCGCCCCCGGCCCCGGCGCAGCTGACCGGCGGCACACTGGCGCTGCTGACGGTCGGTCTCGCTTTCGGCACGTTCATGGAAGTGCTCGACACCTCGATCGCGAACGTCGCCGTGCCGACGATTTCGGGCAGCCTCGGCGTCGCGACGAGCGACGGCACTTGGGTGATTTCCTCGTACTCGGTGGCGGCGGCGATCGCGGTGCCCTTAACGGGCTGGCTCGCGCGGCGGGTCGGCGAAGTGCGCTTGTTCACGATCTCGGTGCTGGCCTTCACGATGGCTTCGGCGCTGTGCGGCTTGGCCGTGAACTTCCCCTCGCTGATCGCCTTCCGGTTGCTGCAGGGCCTCGTCTCGGGGCCGATGGTGCCGCTCTCGCAGACGATCCTGATGCGCAGCTATCCGCCGGCCAAACGCGGCTTGGCGCTCGGGCTATGGGCGATGACGGTGATCGTCGCACCGATCTTCGGGCCCGTGATGGGCGGCTGGATCACCGACAACTACTCGTGGCCCTGGATCTTCTACATCAATCTGCCGATCGGGCTCATCGCGGCCGCATCGTCGTATTTCCTGCTGCGCGGACGCGACACGGCGACGACCAAGCAGCGGATCGACGCCGTCGGCCTCGGCTTGCTCGTCGTCGGGGTGTCGTGTCTGCAAATGATGCTGGACCTCGGCAAGGATCGCGATTGGTTCAGCTCGCCCTTCATCGTCACGCTCGCGTTGATCGCGGTCGTTGCGCTCGCGTTCCTGCTGGCTTGGGAGATCACCGAGAAAACGCCCGTCATCGATCTGACGCTGTTCAAGGACCGCAACTTTGCGCTCGGAGCGCTGATCATTTTTCTCGGCTATATGACGTTCTTCGGGTCGGTCGTCATCTTCCCGCTATGGCTGCAGACGGTGATGGGCTACACGGCCGGCCTCGCCGGGCTCGCGACGGCGCCTGTCGGCCTGCTCGCGCTCGTGCTGTCGCCGCTCATCGGCCGCAACATGCACCGGCTCGACTTGCGCATGGTCGCGAGCTTCGCGTTTACGGTGTTCGCTGTCGTCTCGGTATGGAACGGCACCTTCACGCTCGATGTGCCGTTCGGGCACGTCATCTTGCCCCGTATCGTGCAAGGCATCGGCGTGGCCTGCTTCTTCGTGCCGATGACGACGATCACGCTGTCGAGCATCCCGGACGAACGGCTCGCCAGCGCGTCGGGCCTATCGAACTTCTTGCGCACGCTGGCGGGGGCGATCGGCACGGCCATCAGCACGACCTATTGGGAGAACGACGCGATCTACCACCACGCAGTGCTCTCGGAATCGGTCAGCGCCTACTCGCAGAGCACGACGGCTTATCAGAACGCGCTCGGCTCGCTCGGCATGGCCGGTGACACGATCAGTGCGCAGTTGAACGCGCTCGTTACCCAGCAGGGCTACATGATGGCGACGAACGATTTCTTCCGCATCTCATGCGCGGCGTTCGTGCTGCTGGCCGCGCTCGTCTGGATCACGAAACCGAAGCGAGGCGCCGGTGCGGCGATGGGGCACTGAGCGCCGGGCCGTGCTGGGCGGCGCGCCCGCCCGGTACGGCATGTCTGCAAGCAACTGTCCACAATCGGCCTTCGGGCCGGGGTCCCGGCTCACCGCCCTGAAGGGCGGGGTTTCAAACCAGAGTCAGGTTTACGATGAAGGCGTGCGTCGCCCCATCTGCGGCTACGGCTGCGCGTGTTCGGCCCCGGTTCTGACGAACTGCTTGAAATCGGAGGCCGCTTGCCAAGGATCGGGGCGGCAGCCGGCGAGCGGACGATCGCAATGGGCGGCGAAGCCGATCGTCGACGTGCCGTCGGGGTTGCGTGCCAGCGTGACCTGAAAAGCGGGTGCGCCGCTGCCGCCCGCGGGGCCGGCTGTCTCGATCGCTTGGCTGGTGTCGACCTGCAGCGGATATCGGGTGTGCGAGGTGACCCATTGACGTGCGCGCTGCCACCAGAGCGTACATTGGTCGGCGCGGCATACGAGCGGCTTCGTCGCGGTCTGCATCGTGTCCGGGCTGACCTGATTCGTCGCGGCACACCCCGCGACGAGCGCGCAAGCAAGCACCGATCCGATCGTTTTCATGCGAGCGCCCTCCTTCGTTTTTCACAGAGGTTCGACGCGCCCCGCGCGCGGACGTTCGCACGGGTTGTGGGTGTGGCCGACGACGGCGAGCCGCCGAGCCCCGCCACCGCTAGACGCTGAAGCGATCGAGCGTATAGCCGCGATAATCGTTGACGAAATCGTCGAACGAGACCCGCGCGTCGCGGCGCTCGAGTTCCGCCTGCTCGCGCAGCGAGTGCTCGGCGAGCGCTCGTGCCGCTTCGAGTGCATCGGCCGCGGGCGGATGTGCGCGGAAATGCGCCGCATGGGCTTCGCTTTGCGCCAAGCCGAATGCGAGGAAGCTCTGGCCGCGCTCACGCATCGTTTGCAGCACGCGCGCCGCGGGCGTCGCGTCGGGGTTCGCCAATTTGGCGCGCTGAGCGGCGACGGCTTGCCGATGCGCATCGCCGCCCCGGACCGCATCGAGCGCCTGCGCCGCCGCCTCGATCGGCTTCATGAGTTCGTCGGCCCAGTCGCGCATGGCAATAGGCTCGCCGTCGCGCGTGAGCATCAAGCCGGGCTTGCGCCCTTCGAGCGTGATGCGGCCGAAATTGGCATTCGCTTCTGCATAGGCCTGCGGCGGCAGCGCCGGGCTATCGGCGAGTGCGCAGACGAGCAGATAGGCATCGAGGAAACGCGCCGTCTCCACGCTGATGCCGTTGGGCTCGAACGGATCGATATCGAGGCAGCGCACTTCGACGTACTGCACCCCGCGCGAGGCGAGCGCATGCAACGGCCGCTCGCCCGAATAGGTCACGCGCTTGGGCCGGATCGTCGAATAGAACTCGTTTTCGATCTGCAGAACGTTGGTGTTGATCTGCACCCAGTGGCCGTTGCGATGCGTGCCGATCGCCTCGTAAGGCGGATACGGCTCGCTGACCGCGCGCGCGAGCGCATCGAGATAACCGGGCAGCGTGTCGTAGTTCGGCTGCAGCGCCGCTTGCGCCGTCGTATTCGAATAGCCGAGGTCGCTCATGCGCAGGCTCGTCGCGTAGGGGCGGTAGAGCGTGCTGTCGTCGAATCGTTCGAGCGCGTGCGGGCGTCCTCGCAAGAATGCTTCGTCGAGCGCGGGCGACGCGCCGAAGAGGTACATCAGCAGCCAATTCGTGCGACGGAAATTGCGGATGAGCGCGAGGTAGCACGCCGATTGAAAATCGACGGCCGTGGCGTTCGTGGGACGCTGCGCATGCAGCAGGCGCCAGACCTCCTCGCTCAGCGAGAAGTTGTAGTGAATGCCGGCGATGCACTGCATCGTGCGGCCATAGCGCAGCGCGAGCCCATGCCGATAGACGTGCTTGAGGCGGCCGATGTTCGACGTGCCGTATTCGGCGATGGGAATGTCGTCATCGGGCGGCAGCCGGCCCGGCATCGATTCGGTCCAGAGCATCTCGTCGCCGAGTTGCGAATAGACGAGACGGTGCAACTCGTCGAGCCGCTCGATGACCTGCTCCGGCGTCGGCTCGGCCGGTGTGATGAGCTCGAGCAGCGCCTCGGAATAATCGGTCGTCAGCGACGGGTGCGTGAGCGCGGAGCCGAGTATGCGCGGATGCGGCGTCATCGCGAGTGCGCCGTCGTTTTCGATGCGCAGGCTCTCCTTCTCGATGCCGCGCAGGCCGTGAGCGAGCACGCCCTGCGCCGCGGGTGACGTCAACACCGACAAACGCTGCGCGAACGCTTCCGACCGGGATGGATTTTGGGTATCTGACATCGAAGCCATGCGCGCGCCACGCCGCACTGCACACGGCGCCTCGCTGCAATTATTTTTGAGTAGCGGGCACTTTAACACCGTGCCGAGAACCTCGCTTGAGGCCAATGTGGGCTTGGCTCGGCACGCGTCGAGGCCGCGGCGAATCGTGTGCGCAGCGCGTGCGCAACTGCAGCGAGCGTGCGGCTGTGCGTCTGCGTCTGTGCGTCTTCGCCCCGCCGCGCAAACGCTCGTTCCGCACGATCGTGCGGAGTGCATCACGCATCGGGAAAACGGGTCATCCGCCGCGTTGCCCGCCCGCACGATCGGCGATTTCGTTCCACAAATGCATTGCCGCATACGCGCGGAACGGGCGCCACGGCTCGGTTCGCGCGCGCTGGGCCGGGGCTCGCTCGAGCGACGGGTCGCGCGCCGCGATCGCCTGCATCAAAACGAGGTCGGTGGCCGGAAACGCGTCGACGTCGCGCCACGCGCGCATGGCGATGTATTCGACGGTCCAAGGACCGATGCCGGGCAGCGCGAGCAATGCCGCGCGCGCGTCGGCCAGCGCCGCGGCCGGGAGGTGGGCGGCATGAATGTCGTCGATCGGCACGTCGCCCGATGCGACGGCGCGCGCAAGCCCTTGCAACGCCGCGACGCGCTTTCCGGGCATGCCGATCTGCGCGAGGTCGGCGTCGGCGAGTGCGGCCGGCGTGGGGAAGCGCCAGGCGGTGCCCGGATGCGGGTGATCTTCGATAGGCTCGCCGGCGCGTGCGACGAGCCGCCCGATCAGCGTCGTGGCCGCTTTGACGCTGACTTGCTGACCGACGATCGCGCGCACGACGAGTTCGAACGCCGACCATGCGCCGGGCAGGCGCAGGCCCGGCGCGGCGCCGACGAGCGGCGCGAGCCATGGGTCGCGCCCAAGGTGCGCACCGATGGCGGCCGGATCGGCATCGACGTCGAACATCGTCGCGACGTGCGGCGCGAGCGCTTGCGCATGATGGCTGGCCTCGCCTTCCACCGTGACGACGAGCCGATGCTTGCGCGGGTGGCGCGCGACGCTCAGCGTGCCGCTGGTGCCAGCCCACTCGATCGCGCGCCGGTAGGTGGCGTGCTCGACCGCTTCGACGCCGGGCGTCGCCCGTCCCGCGAAGAACCGCAGCACGCGCGCCCAGTCATAGGGCGCCTTGAACGGCAGCTCGAAGCTGACAGCGAGTGCGGTGCTCAAGCTGCGTCGTCCAGATCACGGTGCGTATCTGCCGGCACCCCGCCCGGCTCCGCCGCGATGCCGGCGCGTCGAGCTTCCGCTTCGAGCAACGCCGCTTTGCGTGCGAGCCCCCAGCGATATCCGGCCAGCGCCCCGCCTTTTTGCAGCACGCGGTGGCATGGAATCGCGAGTGCAACCGGATTCGACGCACAGGCGCTTGCGACGGCCCGCACCGCGCGAGGAGCGCCGAGCAATTCGGCAATCTGCGTATAGCTACGCGTCTCGCCGTAGGGAATGTTTCGCAGCGCATCCCATACGCGTTGGCGGAACGCCGTCGTGCTGACGTCGATCGGCAGGTCGAACGTTTCGCGCCGGCCGTGCAGGTAGGCATCGATTTGCTCGATGAACGGCGCCATGCGTGCGCGGTCTTCGATGACCTGAGCGTTGACGAACGCGTCCCGCAGCGTTTGCACGAGCGCCGCGCCGTCGTCGCCGAATGCGATCCGGCAAATGCCTTTCCCCGTTGCCGCGACGAGCACTTGACCGAGCGCCGTGGCCGCGTTGGCGTAGTAAACGCGCAACCCTTCGCCCTTCTTCCGGTACGCGGACGGCGCCATGCCGAGTTCCGCGGCCGCGCTGCCGTACAGCCGCGACGGCGAATTGAAGCCCGCATCGACGGCCGCGCGCGTCACGCCTTCGCCGCGCTGCAGCGCCGCCCGCAGCGCGGCGCCGCGTCGGGCCGCCTGGTATTCGCGCGGCGAGACGCCGACGACGCGCTTGAACAAGCGCTGCAGATGGAACGGGCTCACGTGCACGGCTTCGCTGAGCTGCGCGAGCGTCAGGCGTGCTTGGGGATCCGCGTCGAGTGCCGCGCAAGCGCGCTCGACGATGGCCATGTCGCGCGGCAGGCCCTCGGGCCGGCAGCGCTTGCAGGGGCGATACCCGGCGGCGCGCGCCTCGTCGGTCGTGGCGTAGAACGACACGTTTTCACGCCGCGGCAGGCGCGACGCGCACGAGGGCCGGCAAAACACCCCCGTCGTCGCCACGGCGTAGAAGAACGCGCCGTCGGCCCGCGCGTCCCGGCCGACGACGGCATCCCAGCGCTCGGTATCGGTGTCATAGACGGTGTTCATGATCTTCCTCGACAGTGGCTCGGTGAACGATGACCACTGTATGCGTCCTCGCTATGCTCCGCGCGCCGAATGTTGCGCTTCAATTCGCCCAGGGGAAATCGAGGTGCCGGTCCTGCATGATATGCCCCTATATTGCGGTGACGGGGCCCTCGGTGGACCGGCCAGACCTGCTCCGGCTGGGCGAGCGCCACCGTGCTTTCGCGTGCGCGCGAAATCCTTAGTCACATCCGTTATTTTCGGTCATAAAAAAGATATTGCATTGCACCATCGACGTGTGTATAGTTGGAACTGTCTCCTCCATGTCTCCTCCTGATATGGATTCAGCCCGCCTCCTAGGCGGGCTTTTTTTCGTCCGTGCTCCGCGCACCGGTCGAATGTCGCGATAGCTGTCCAGGAAGGACGTACGCGGCCGACTGCCCTACACTGCTTCCATCTCCGCGCTGCCGCCGCATGGATGCGAGCCAGCCGCTCGAAAGGAGGAAAGCCTCGATGAAGCCGACCATTCGTGAAATCGACCACGTCGTCATCCGTGCCGCCGATCCTGCCGCGATGACGCGTTTTTACTGCGAGGCGCTCGGGTGCACGGTCGAGAAGGTGCAGGCCGAGCTCGGCCTGACGCAATTGCGTGCGGGACGCTCGATGATCGATCTGCTGGCCGTCGGCTCGTCGATCGATCGTGCCGATAGCGGCACGCCGGGCAACGGCCGCAATATGGATCACGTCTGTCTGCGTGTGGAGCATTACGACGCCGAGCGGCTCATCGAGCATTTGACCGCGCACGGCGCGCGGCTCGGAGACGAAGGACGACGCTACGGCGCCGACGGCTACGGGCAGTCGCTTTATCTATTCGACCCCGAAGGGAACATGGTCGAATTGAAAGGCCCGCCGGATTCGGCGCGCGTGACGGCGCTCTGATTTACGCGGCGGCAGGCGCCTTCAGCACCGTCCATTGCAGTTCGACGGGATCCGCATTCGCGCTCGTCAGCCACGCCGAGCCGTCCTGCACGGTCAGTTGCACGCGCATCGTGCGTTCGGCCAAGCGCGCGAGTGCGTCGCCGGTCCCTTCCGCGAGCGTGCGAACCTCTAGGTTGCGCAGCCGGTCGACCTTCCCGCGCAATCCGTCCCACCAAATCTGCGATGCGCGGCCGCCGTAAGCGATGACGATCACGCGCTCGGCGCGTCCGCTCGCCTTCGCGAGCCGCCGCTCGTCGGGCTGCCCGACCTCGATCCATGTTCGAATCGCGCCGGTCAGGTCTTTTTCCCAAAGGTCGGGCTCGTCCGTGTCGGATAGTCCCTTGGCGAGCTCGAGCCGTTCTTCGGCGAAGAGCGCAAACGCGGCCAGCCGCACCATCATTCGCTCATCGGTCTCGGACGGATGGCGCGCGATGGTCAGCGAGTGATCGCCGTAGTAATGCCGATCCATATCTGCGATTTGCAGCTCGGCTTTGTAGATCGTCGATTTGAGGGCCATGCGGCTGAGAGATAGGCTCGTCGTTGCGCGAATCGGTCGCGTATCGGTGCGGTGCAAGCTTGCTTGCTTGCGGCCGCCGTCGGCGCGTGATGATAACGAAAAACGGCCGCACCAATGCGAAACGGCTCGGATATACCGAGCCGCCGTCCGATGAATCGACGAGTCAACGAATCATGACGCGTGGCGGACGTACGTGCGCCGCGCTGATTGCCCTTCGTTTCGCGAGCCCGTCTCGGCGACGGGCCATCGCTTACTGCTTGATGAATTCAGCGTGAGTCCAGAGGCCCTCGGTGTCGCCGTTGCTCGCGTTCACGAATTCGACGTCGCGGCCGACGACGCGCACGACGCGGAAGTCGGCATGCTCGGGCGCCGACAAGCATTGGAAGCCCGAAAAGTATTCCTGCATCTTTTGCTGTTCGCCCGCTTGCGCGTGCTGGTAAGCCGAGTCGAGCTTATCCTTCGATAGGCAGCCGTACGCATTCGCCTTGAATTGGAATGTTTGTTGAGGCTTGAGGACATTGTCCTGCGCTTGCGCGACCGTCGCCGCGGCGGTCAGCCCCACGAGCATCAAAAGCATGCCGGCTTGCTTTTTCATATCTGCCTCCATGCGGGTTTTTACGTAGGTTAGCTATGTATTTAAAGGCAATCCAAAACCCGCGTGTTTCAGCGTAGATCATCGGTGAAAAAGCTCAAGAACATCTTGTGTGCGTTTGCAAAAGCGACGGATTGTCGCAGGGCTCCGCGGCGCGTTGCCGCATGCGAAACGACCCCCGCGCGGGCCATGGGCGGTGGGCACGCAGGCCAGCCGTAAGGGTCGAAAGCAGCACGGCGTAAGGCGCTGCGCGCGGCGCGGGGTTTCGTGGGTCGAACGAATTAAGCTGATTAATAAATCTAAAAAGCATTTTGCGGCGCCGCACATAAAGACGTTCTAAAGCAAACGGCGAATACGCGGAATAACGGTTTAGCTACAGGACAAAAAGGGTGCCAGGCGCCGTGCCATGCCGTCGTCCTTCGTTCGTGCGCCGCTTCGTTGGTAGCCTGACGAATGCGCGTGCCCGCACGTAAGCGCGGGCCACGTCGCACGGGCCGCGCAACATGGGTCTAGAATGACCCTCAGGTTCGCGGCTGGCCTGAGCTGGCCTGCATCGTCACGGGAGACTCATCGTGATTGAACGAGTGATTTTGGGCGCGTTTCTCGTGCTGCCGCTACTGATCGTGGCTTTTCTTTTCTCCGACGAGCTTTGGCAGGACCATGTGCGTCAGACGCGCAGCCCGCCACCGCGCCGCCGCGATTGGCGGCATCCTTTGCGCAGTCTGTTGCATCGTCATTAGGCTGCTTCCGGCCGTTCGTTCCCTATCTTGTTTCGCGCTCGGCAACCGGCGAACCGCTCTCGGCGCCGCGCTTGCCGACTGCTCCCCATAGCGCTCGATCCTTACTGTTATCGGTGGCCCAAGCACGCGCTGCACGCCTTGGCTTGGCCGCCGATGGCTGGCTTGCCGTACGCTTGACACAGATCAACACTCGCTTCGCGGCACGGTTTTACCTTGCGCGGTTCGGCCCTATCATTCGTCATACTTAAAAGTATTTGGCCCCCCTCAACTTCCAATCATTTCGTGATTAAAAACGTTTTCATCCCGAAAAACACTTAAGGCCTTCTACGGATATGCCGTTCACGGGGCTTGTCACTGGTGCTCACGGGGTTAGTGCCGGCGGACGTTGAGAGACGTCCTTTTATTAGAGGTTGTGAAGACATGAACTTTGCCCATATGAAGGTGGCGAGCCGCCTTGGAATCGGTTTCGCGCTCGTCTCGTTCCTGCTCGTCCTGGTCACGGCGTTCGCGCTCGTGCGCATGTCCGAGCTCGAATCGTCGATGTCCGCCATCACGGACGTCAATGCCGTCGAGGCCACCTTGGCCAATCGGCTCGATCAAAGCATTTCCAATCGTGCACTTGCCCTGCGCAACCTCGTGCTGCTGCAGGCCGATCAACAAGACCAAGTTCAGATCGAGACCGATCGCTTCGACGCCGAGACGGCCGCCTATGGCGAAAGCCGCGACAAGCTGGCCAAGATGTTCGCGTTGCCGGGCACGACGTCGGAAGAAGTCACGCTGCTGCAGCAGATCGGGCAGCAAGGCGACTTGGCGTTGCCGCTCATGCAGAAGGCGAAAACGCTCGCGCTCGCGGGCCAGCGCGACGAAGCCTATCACCTGCTGCGCTTCGAGCTGCGGCCGATCCAAGCCAAGTGGTGGAAAGACGTGCGCCAGCTCCGCGATCTCGAGCACAAGCAAAGCGAGGAGTTGACCGCCGATGCGAAGACGTCGTATGCGTCGAGCCGCCTCGGCATCATCGGGCTCGCCATCGCCGCATTCATCGTCAGCGTCGTGTCGGCTTGGCTGATCACGCGCGGCATCATCCGGCAACTCGGCGGCGAGCCCGTCGATGCAGCCGACGCCGCGGATCGCGTGGCCGCCGGCGACTTGACCACCGACGTCTACGTCAAGCCGGGCGACAACACGAGCCTCATGCATGCGATGAGGACGATGCGCACGAGCCTCGTCGGCATCGTCAGCCAGGTGCACGTCAGCACGGGTGCGATTGCCTCGGCGGCCGGCCAGATCGCGAGCGGCAACCTCGATCTCTCGTCGCGCACCGAAGAGCAGGCGGCTTCGCTCGAACAGACCGCCGCCTCGATGGAAGAGCTCACGGCGACGGTCAAGCGCAACTCCGAGCATGCACGGCAGGCGAACGAGCTCGCGACGTCGGCATCGCAGGTGTCGGCGCGGGCAGGCAACGTCGTCTCCGAGGTCGTGCAGACGATGGGGGCGATCAATCAAGCGTCGCAGAAGATCGTCGAAATCATCGCCGTGATCGACGGCATCGCGTTCCAGACGAACATCCTCGCATTGAATGCCGCGGTCGAAGCGGCACGAGCCGGGGAACAGGGGCGCGGCTTCGCGGTCGTGGCGTCCGAGGTGCGCAGCCTCGCGCAGCGCTCGGCCACGGCTGCCAAGGAAATCAAGGCGCTGATCAGCGGCTCGGTCGAGCAAGTCGAAGTCGGCAATCGCCTCGTCGACGAAGCGGGCGCGACGATGAAGGAAGTGCTCGACGGCGTCAAGCGGGTGACATTGATCATGGGCGAGATCATGAACGCAAGCGAAGAGCAAGCGACGGGCATCGAACAGATCAACCAAGCGCTGACGCAGATGGATCAGGTGACGCAGCAAAACGCCGCGCTCGTCGAGGAAGCGGCGGCCGCCGCTGAATCGATGCGCGAGCAGGCCGGCGCGTTGGTCGAGGCCGTCAGCGTCTTCAAGCTGCGCGAGGGTGCGCCGAGCAGCGCGGTGGTCCACGAGCGTCCGGCCGCACGCCGCCTCGCGAGACCGGCCGCTGCCGCCATGCTCGCCTATGAGCCGGCTTGAATCGCCTGCGATCGGTTCGGCGGGTCATGCAAACAACGGACACGACGAGGTGTTTCCCATGAGTGATCAGGGGCAAGTTTGCGGGGCGCAGCACGGTCTTCATCGGTTGAGGGGGGACGGCGACGAGGCAGGGTGCGTGCCGAACCCGTCGGCGGGGGCCAACGTCTTCCGCCACGCGGGCGAGTTGTCCGAACGCATGCGGGCACTGCAGTTCGGCCGGCCTCCGGTGACGTTTTGGCTGACGGGCCTAAGCGGTGCGGGCAAGTCGACGATCGCTTTCGAGCTCG
Organism: Trinickia sp.; assembly: GCF_051953955.1. GTDB lineage: Bacteria > Pseudomonadota > Gammaproteobacteria > Burkholderiales > Burkholderiaceae > Trinickia. The sequence goes on from NZ_JBQCIF010000046.1 coordinate 39,999, forward strand.
AGCAACGGCTCAGGCAAGAAGGGCGTCCATGCGTCGTGCTCGACGGCGACAATCTTCGCTGCGGCCTGAGCCGCGATCTGGGCTTTTCGGAGCCCGATCGACGCGAAAACATTCGCCGCACCGCCGAAGTCGCGCGCATGATGAACGAGGTCGGACTCGTGGTCGTCACGTCGCTCGTCTCGCCGCTCCGAGAGGATCGCGCCTTGGCGCGCACGATCATCGGCGAAGCATGCTTCACCGAGGTGTACGTCAGCACGTCGCTGCAGATCTGCGAGGCGCGCGACCCGAAGGGGCTCTATCGAAAGGCGCGGCGCGGTGAGTTGACGGACTTCACGGGCGTCAGCGCGCCCTACGAGCCGCCGCTCGCGCCGGCGCTGACCATCGACACGTCGGACCTGAAGCGGGGAGGGGCTGCGGCGGTGCTCCATGCCTACCTGACGCGTCACGATTCGGATGAAGGAGATGGCCTTGTCAGCTGAAGCGGCTCCATGCGGCACGCAGGTCGCCTACGACGTATTCAACGGCGACGCGGACGGGCTGTGCGCACTGCATCAACTGCGGCTGGCAAGGCCGCGCGAGGCCCATTGTGTCACGGGCGTCAAACGCGATGTCGCGCTGTTGCAGCGCGTGCCCTGCGAGGCCGGCATCGACGTGACGGTGCTCGACGTTTCCCTCGATGCGAACGTCGATCCGCTCGTGCGGCTGCTCGACGCTGGCGCCAACGTCGCCTATTTCGACCATCACAGTGCGCGTCGGATGTTTCTGCATCCGCGGCTACAGCTCGAATGGGACGATTCGCCCGATGTCTGCACGAGCGTCATCGTCGATCGCACGCTCGGCGGGCGCTATCGCTCTTGGGCAGTCGTGGGGGCGTTCGGCGACAACCTCGATGCGACCGCCCGCAGGCTGGCCGCGGCGCTGGGCTTGTCCGACCGCGAGATTGCGTGGCTGCGGACGCTCGGGCAATTGTTGAATTACAACGCATACGGCGAGACGGTCGACGATTTGCACCTTTCTCCCGAATCGCTTTACCGCACGCTGCACGAGTTCGCCGATCCGCTGGAGTTCATCGCCGCATCGCCCTGTTATGAGCTGCTCGAGCGCGGGTACCGCGAAGATCTGACCTGCGCCGAGGCGCTCGAGCCGTACCGCACATGCGGTGCGGGCGCAGTGTATGTGCTGCCCGACGAGCCATGGGCGCGGCGCATCTCGGGCACGCTCGCGAATCGCCTGGCCACCGAGTCGCGCGACAAATCGTTTGCAGTCCTAAGCATGCGGGCCAATGGATCGCATTGCGTCAGCGTGCGCTCGGCTCGGCCCGATGCATGTCCGGCGAACGTGCTTTGCGAGCGCTTCGCCGGCGGCGGAGGCCGACGCGGCGCCGCGGGCGTCAACGCGCTGCCGGCTGCCGAAGTCGATACGTTCGTCGAAGCGTTTTCCACCTATTTCACGATGATGACGGCGCGCCGCGACGGCCTTTCCGGCATCGTCGAGTCGAAGTAGAAACCAAGCCGCATACAACAAAATCCGAGGGTTCCAATCAATGACTACGAAGCAAAATAGCGCACCGGCAGGCAAGCGGCCTCGCCCGGTGTTGATGATTCCTTTGCGCCGCTGCGGCAGTCACGCGCTGCGCTTGCGCTTGAACTTCAACTCCGATTTCTATTCGCCGTATCCGCTGCATATCGTCGATTTCATGCCGATCGTGCCGCTGTATGGAAACTTGGAAGACGACCGCGCCTATTTTCGGCTGGTGAGCGACGTCGTCGGCTTGCAGGCGGCCAGCATGGTGAAGTGGCCCGGGATCGTGTTCGACCCCGTCGAAGTGTTCGAAGCCATCCGCCATGAGCCGCGCAGCGTGCACCGCGTCGTCGGCGAATTGCTGCTGCTCGCCGGCGAGCAGCGCGGGGCGCGCGTGGTGATGGACAAGTCGCTCGACAGCGTGCACTACGCCGACGAGCTGATGCGCCTGTTTCCCGACATGCTGTTTCTGAATGTCGTGCGCGATCCGCGCGCGCAGGTGGCCTCGATGAACAAGGCGATCATTCACGACTTCGATACGCTGCTGAACGCCCATACGTGGCTCGAAGCGCATCGGGCAGCCGATGCCGTTCTCGCCGAATATCCGGACCGCACGCTCACGATTCGCTACGAAGATTTCCTCGCCGACGAAGAAGCCGTGCTGAAACAGGTTTGTGCGTTCTTCGGGATCGCGTTCGTGCCGAGCATGCTCGATGTTTCTCGTTCGGACGAGGCGCGGCAGTTCTCGCGCATGTCGGCGCTCTGGTCGTCGAACTGTTTCGCGCCGATCGCGGCCAATGCCGACAAGTACAAGAACGTGCTGTCGATGGACGAGATCGCGTTGATCGAAACGCTGACGAGCGACTACATGCGGCGCTACGGCTACGAGCGCATGACGGATGCCACGGCGTCGATCTCGCAGCCGGCATTCGACATGGCGCGGCGCACTTCCGAGCAAGCACGAGCGCACGCTTGGCAAGGGCTCGAACGCACGAACTTCCGCGACTTCGCGCTTCGGCGCCACCGCGCCGAATATTTGGCTGCGGTGCGCACGCGGATGGAGCAGTGCGCGCATGCCCGTGCGGCCGGAAACGACGGCGCGCTCGAGGTGGTGAAGCTCGACGAATTGACGGCAGCGTTCGAAGTGACGGATTGACGATCGAGGCGGGTATCGATGCTCATGCCGCGTCGCTGCGCCACGGGCATCGCATCACGCCGAACCAAGAGCAACGAGACCTGCCGCATCGGTCGGCGCGCACGACGCATGCGCAGTGCCGATGACGGACGGCCATGCAACCTGAGAGAACCAGAACCATGTCCATCGTGGTGACATTGCAGACGCAGCTCGCGCTCGCGTCTTTATCGGGCCTATCGATCGGTTTCGCGCTTGGGCTCGTCGGCGGCGGCGCCGGCATGCTGTCGGTGCCGCTGCTGCTCTATGTCGTCAAAGTCGGCGACCCTCATGTCGCCATCGGAACCACGGCGGCCGCCATTGCCGTGACGGCGCTCGTGAACCTCATCTCCTATGCCCGTGCAGGCCTCGTTCGCTGGCGGACGAGCATGGTCTTCGCCGCTGCGGGCGTGGGCGGTGCATTCGCCGGATCGCGCTGGTCCCTGCACGTGGACGGCGGCGCAGTGATGCTGGTGCTCGCGGGGATCGTCGCGATCGTCGGCGCGCTCATGTTCGCCGGAACGCAGGCGGTACACGGCGGCGTGCTCGTGCAGGCGCAGCCCGTAGCGGGCAGAGGCCTCGCCACCGCGGGGGCCGGCGTCGCCGTCGGAGGCGTAGCCGGCTTCTTCGGCATCAGCGGCGGATTTTTGTCCGTGCCGGCGCTGCATTTCATTGCCCGCGTGCCGATGCTCGAGGCCGTGGCGACGTCGCTGCTATCGGTGGTCGTGTTCGGCGGGACGACAGCCGCCAATTACGCAATGGCCGGCAAGGTGAGCTTGCCGCTCGCGCTCGCACTCGTGGCGGGCGGCGTCGTCGGCGGCCATGTCGGGATGCGCGCGGCCAAAGCCATTGCGATCAAGGGCCCCGCGTTGCGACGCATCTTCGCGGGGATGCTGCTCGTCATCGCCGCTTATATCGCCTATCGAAGTCTCGGCTAGCCGCGGCCAGCGGAGAGAAGGCTTGCGTGAGAGGCTTCGTTCCGAAGCCCGTTCGCCGGATTGGCGTCGTTGGCCCGATTAACCGACTAGCCCGATTCGCCAGATTAGCCCTAGCGTCATTCACCCCATCAGCCCGTTGGCTTCATTCCCTCAACCGAACCGAAGAGATCAATCATGTGTACTGTCCTCGAATCCGCCGGAGCGGACGCCGCCCCCGTCGCCGCTTCGCGCATGGACCACCTCGACTGGCTCGAGGCGGAATCGATCCACATTCTGCGCGAGCTCGTGGCCGAGTGCAGCAAGCCGGCGCTGCTGTTTTCGGGCGGCAAGGATTCGGTGGTCGTGCTGCATCTGGCGTTGAAGGCGTTTGGGCTGGGCGCCAAGCGCAAGACCTCGCTGCCGTTCCCGCTCGTGCATATCGACACGGGCCACAACTACCCCGAGGTGATCGATTTTCGCGATCGCCGCGCCGAGCAGATCGGTGCGCAGCTCGTCGTGGGGCACGTCGAGGATTCGATCAAGCGCGGCACGGTGCGGCTGCGCCGCGAGACCGATTCGCGCAACGCCGCGCAAGCGGTGACGCTGCTCGAGACGATCGAGGCGCACGGCTACACGGCGATGATCGGCGGGGCGCGCCGCGACGAAGAGAAGGCGCGCGCCAAGGAGCGCATCTTCTCGTTTCGCGACGAATTCGGCCAATGGGACCCGAAGGCGCAGCGCCCCGAGCTGTGGAGCCTGTTCAACGCACGGCTGCACAAGGGCGAGCATCTGCGCGTGTTCCCGATCTCGAACTGGACCGAGCTGGACATATGGCAGTACATCGCGCGCGAAGGCCTGGAGCTGCCCTCGATCTACTACGCGCACGAGCGCGAGATCGTGCGGCGCAATGGGCTGCTCGTGCCGGTGACGCCGCTCACGCCGATGCGCGAGGGTGAGACGAGCGAGAAGGCGCTCGTGCGCTTTCGCACGGTGGGCGACATCAGCTGCACCTGCCCGGTGGACAGCGATGCGGACGACGTCGAGAAGATCATCGCCGAGACGGCGGTGACCGACATCACCGAGCGCGGCGCGACGCGCATGGACGATCAGGCGTCCGAGGCTGCGATGGAGCAGCGCAAGAAGCAAGGCTACTTCTAAAGCCAAGCACTCCGAATCATTGAAGACGGGATCGAGAACATGAGTACTGCTCATCAACCGGCAGACCTGGGCGTGCTGCGTTTCATCACGGCGGGCAGCGTCGACGACGGCAAAAGCACGCTGATCGGCCGGCTGCTGTACGACAGCCGCGCGGTGCTGTCCGATCAGCTTTCGGCGCTCTCGCGTGCGAAGAACAAGCGCACGGTGGGCGAGGAGATCGACTTGTCGCTGCTCACGGACGGCTTGGAGGCCGAGCGCGAGCAGGGCATCACGATCGACGTGGCGTACCGCTACTTTGCGACGGCGCGACGCAAGTTCATCATCGCCGACACGCCAGGGCACGAGCAGTACACGCGCAACATGGTGACGGGCGCATCGACGGCGCATGCGGCGATCATCCTCGTGGATGCGACGCGCGTGACGAAGGACGAGGGCGGGCGCACGGTGCTGCTGCCGCAGACGAAGCGCCACAGCGCGATCGTGAAGCTGCTGGGCTTGCAGCACGTCATCGTGGCGATCAACAAGATGGACTTGATCGAGTACAGCGAGACGCGCTTCAACGAGATCCGCGACGCGTATGTGGAGCTGGCGCGGCAGTTGGGTTTATCGAACGTCAGGTTCGTGCCGGTGTCGGCGCTCAAGGGCGACAACATCGTGCAGGCGAGCGAGCGCATGCCGTGGTATGCGGGCGAGCCGCTCTTGGACGTGCTCGAGCAGTTGCCGGTGGCGCAATCGACGGGCGAGGCGCTGCGCTTCCCGGTGCAGTGGGTCGCGCGCCAGGACGGTGCAAGCGCGGACGACTTCCGCGGCTACATGGGCCGGGTGGAAGCGGGCGAAGTGCGCGTGGGCGACGCGATCGTGGTGCTGCCGGGGCAGCGCGAAGCGACGGTGGCCGAGATCATCGCACCGGTGCCGGGGGGCACGGCGCAGGTGGACCGCGCGTTCGCGGGGCAGACGGTGACGATACG
>NZ_JBQCIF010000047.1:0-8047 GCF_051953955.1 Trinickia sp.
TAACCGGTGCCGAAGTCGTCGATCGCAATCGATAGCCCAATGCGCTTGAAGGCGGACAACGCATAGGCCACCGAATCGTCTTCGTCGAGCAGCAAGCTTTCGGTGATTTCCAACTCGAGCCATTCGGGGCGGCAGCCCGTATCGACGAGGATCTTCTCGACCATCGGCACCAAGCCGCGCGCCTGAAACTGCCTCGGCGATAAGTTCACGGCGACCGTATGCAATGGACGTCCATGAGCATTCCATTCTGCCGCCGCGCGACACGCTTCCTGCAAAACCCATTTGCCGATGTCCGCGATCAGTCCGGTTTCCTCTGCGATCGGGATGAATTGGTCCGGCGGGACGAAACCCGATCCACGGCGATTCCATCTCAACAAGGCTTCCGATCCAAGCACTTGCGCATCGCGAAACGCAACTTGCGGTTGATAGCGTAGTTCGAGCTCACCCCGGTCGATGGCGCGCCGAAGCTCCGACTCGAGCTGGAGGTTGGCCGCCACTTCCACGGTCAAGTCGTGGGTGTAGAAGCGGAAACCGCAGCGGCCCGAGCGCTTCGCCAGATACATGGCCGAGTCCGCGTACTTCAAGAGATCGTCGGCATCGCTGCTGTCGATGGGATAGAGCGCAATCCCAACGCTGCAAGAAATGAAGACTTCCTTTCCCTCCAGCACGAAGCGCTCGCCGAGCCGCTTGATGATCGTCGCCGAGATCTGTTCGACGGTTCTGCGATTGCGAACATCGGGGAGCAGCACGGCGAACTCGTCGCCGCCGAAGCGGGCCACCGTATCGCCCGGGCGGACGCTCGCAAGCAAGCGCGCCGCTGCCTCGCGCAGCAGCTCGTCGCCGACCGCGTGACCCATCGTGTCGTTGACGCTCTTGAATCGATCCATGTCGATCATCATCACGGCCGTGAGACGATCTTGGATTTCGGTGGACGTGAGCCGCCGGAGCATGTCGTTGAACGACGTGCGATTCGGCAGCCCCGTCAGCGGATCGAAGTACGCCATGCGATGGATCTTCTCGCGCGAGGCGTGCAGCTCGGTAATGTCGCGGCCCACCGCAAGCACCGTTTCCACGGTTCCGTCCGGCCCAAGTTCGGGCGTCATCCGAATCAGATGACAGAGTGCCTCGCCGCGAGCGGGCTGCCACCGCAATTCGAACTGCCGATCGGCCGCGGTAATGAAGACTTGCGAGAGCTCGCGCTCGTATGAGGGGGCGCCCGGGCCACCCGGGTACTCCGACGGCGTCTTGCCGAGCAACGCTTGCGCGCCTCCGGCTGCGAGTCCGGCGAACGTAGGGTTGACGTAAAGGCGGCGGAGGTTTCTGTCGTAGCGCGCGACCGTATCGGGAGAGTGCTCGACGAGCGTGCGGAATTCCCGCTCGCGGCACTCCAGGGTCTGGTTCAACTGCAGTATTTTTTCGTACTGCGCGCGCATTTCGGTTTCCGCCCGTTTGCGCTCCGTGATGTCCATGATCGCGCCGACTATTCCCGCCTGGCGGCCCTCGGCATCATGGAAAACGGCCTTGCTGTATTCGACGTCACGGTCTTCTTTTCGGGCGTTTCGTGCCTTGAATTCGTATCGCTGTATCCCTTCGCTCGCGAAAAGCTCCTCGTCCTTCGCGAAGTAGACCATTGCCAATTCGGGAGGATTGATCTCGAATACGCTCTTGCCGACGAATTGTTCCTTCGGGATGCCGAGGAATTCCTGAAAGGCTTTGTTCAACTGAAGATAGCGCCCCTGCCTGTCCTTGGAAAAAACGGGAATGGGGATGGTATCGAGCAGCGATTCGAGAAACGATTCACGCTCGCGCAGCTTGGCTTCGGCCTGTTTGCGAGGGCTGATGTTGAAGCAGAGCGCAAGCACGCCCTGACTGTCGCCGCGTGCCGGGTCGGTCACGAACTGTACGAGGTAGTGCTCGCGCTGCGCGTCGGGCACCGCGTCGAACGTCAACTCCATTTCCTGCATCACGCCGGTTCGGGCGACATCGCCGACCGCATCGAGATAGCGCTGGAGCGTCGCCGGCGACAGCAGTTGCGCTTCGGTGCGCACGACGTGCCGGCCGTCGACGAGCTCGCTCATCATGGCCGTCGCGGCGCGGTTCATGTAGCGTCGCCGCCCATGCGCGTCGTACCGAATGACGGCGACATGCAAGTTGCCGACGGGCACGCGGTATTCGTCTTCGTCGATCCGAGGGTTTTCCATGCCGTTTAAAGGCTGATTTGATTGTTCATGCGTTGCCGCCCGGGTCTCGAGTCCCGGAGCCGGCGACGCCTTTCGCGCGGGGCGCGCCGACAGCATGTTTACGGCCGGTAGGGGACAATTCTGAAGCGAGGGATGATGCGGGGGGGGCGCGGAAGCGGTTCGGCGCGTTATGGAACGGTCGTTTGAATGCTCTCTTTATGGCTCGGGAATCGATTTCGAAGATCGAAAGTGAGCGGGATTACGGCTCGACTTTCTTCGACCTCGACTTGGTTTTCGCCTTCGCACCCGATACATTCAATTCGACGGCTTCCCGAATGAGCGCCTTGAATGCATTGGTATCGACTTGTTCGCCCTCTTGAATGTCGAGGGCACGCCGTGCATTGCCCTCGAGGCTCGCGTTGAAAAGTTTCGCCGGGTCGCTCAACGAGGCGCCTTTCAAGAAGGTCAGCTTGACGATCGCCTTATAGGATTCGCCAGTGCAGAGGATGCCATCGTGCGACCAAACGGGCGTACCCATCCATTTCCATTCTTCGACGACGTCCGGGTCCGCCTCCTTGATGAGTTCGCGCATTCTTCTCAGGGTGGCGCCGCGCCAGTCGCCGAGATCGGCGATGCGCTCGTCGATCAGTTCGGATGCCGGCTTATTGTCGGCCGTGTTCGCTTTCGTCATGGCTTTGTCAACCTCGAGCGTTATGCCGTAGGTTAGGGGAGCACCTGTTCGTTCTGCGCGGCGACGCGACGCGTCGGTCCATGTGTGCATCGCATTTTAACGGGGTAAGCAATGCAGTGGCGCATCGCGCTCGCATCGCCGAAATTAGTCATACCTTTCAGTGACTTCGAGCACACTCATAGGAAAAAATAGGGTCTCCTCCGCATTAACCCGCCCTGAAGAATCGCCGCCGCCGGCCGTTAATCAATGAGAAATCAATGTTGATGACCTGTCGGCGGCCGTTGCGCGAGCGGTGGGCGTCGGCTTTGCCTGTGAGGAAAGCGTGGATCGCCTGACACTCAGTAAGAAATTAGGGTTGGCCTTGCTCGTCATGTGGCTCGGCTTGTTGTTTTTCGGAGGCTGGGCCGCGGTGCAGACGCGCGAGACGATGCTGAGCGGCCGCAAGGCCGCGATCCGCAACATCGTCGAAGCGGGGGCGAGCGTCGTCGCGCAGTACGAGCAGAAGGTCGAGCGCCACGAACTGTCCGAAGACGACGCGAAGCATCGCGCGATGGCCACGCTTGCCGCCATGCGTTACCCGGGCAAGGGCTACCTGTTCATCACGAACGCGAACACGGTCGTGATCATGCACCCGGTGCTGCCCGATCTCGTGAACAAGGACCAAAGCAACTACAAGGACGTCAACGGAAAATATCTGTTCGTCGAGTTGCTGAAGACGGCGAGAGCCCACGGTTCCGGCTTCGTCGACTACATGGCGAGGCTCCCCGGAAAATCGACTGAAGTGCCGAAGATTTCCTACGTCAAGCGTTTCGAGCCGTGGGACTGGTACATCGCATCGGGCGTCTACATCGACGACATCGACACGGCCTTTCATGCGCGCCTGATCAGCTATTTGTTGACGATTCTCGTCATCGGCAGCCTGAGCTCGGTGGCGCTCGTCATGATCATTCGCAACGTCCAGCGCAGTCTCGGCGGCGAACCCGCTTATGCGGCCGGGGTGGCCGAACAGATCGCGAACGGTGATTTGACGCATGACGTGGCCGTGCGCGAAGGCGATAGCCGCAGCATGCTGTTTGCAATGCAGCGCATGCAGCATCGCCTTGCGGATGCGATGCACCGCATTCGCGGCGGCACCGAAACGATCAAGGATGCCGCGCAGCAGATCGCGGCCGGCAATCTCGATCTGTCTTCGCGCACCGAACAGCAAGCGGCGTCGCTCGGCGAAACGGCGGCGAGCATGGAGCAGCTGACGGCCACGGTCAAGCAGAACGCCGACAACGCACGCCAGGCCAATCAGATGGCGGCCGAAACCTCGCGCATCGCCGGCGAAGGCGGCGAGGCGGTGCAGCAAGTCGTAACGACGATGCAGAGCATCTCGGCGAGCTCGGCGCGCGTCGTCGACATCATCTCGGTCATCGAAGGCATCGCCTTTCAGACGAACATCCTCGCGCTGAATGCGGCGGTCGAGGCTGCGCGCGCAGGCGAGCAGGGGCGCGGTTTCGCGGTCGTCGCCGGGGAGGTGCGCAACCTTGCCCGCCGCAGCTCCGACGCGGCCAAGGAGATCAAGGGATTGATCGAGGAATCGGTGGGCAGCGTGGAGAACGGCAAAACGCTCGTGGAGCGCGCGGGCAGCAAGATGCAGTCGCTCGTGCATTCCGTCAAGCGCGTGACGGACATCATCAGCGAAATCTCGGCCGCATCGGAAGAGCAGAGCCACGGCATCGAACAGGTGAACGTCGCCATCGCGCAGATGGATCAAACGACGCAACAGAACGCGGCCATGGTCGAGGAAGCAGCCGGCGCAGCCCAATCGATGCAGGAACAGGCGCGCTTGCTTGCCGACGTGGTGCATACGTTCCGCGTGAACGGCGTCGGCGTATCGCACTGAGCGTAGGCGTCGCTCGATGGTTCGGCAGCTCGGTAGCTCGCTCGCGCGATCTACCTGCCGCTGAGCCTTCGGCCGAAGGCGAGGCACCCGCGCAACGTGCAATGCGCGACGTGCACCCACCGCCTGGTCACATCGCCAAGCGATCGAGCAGCGCCCGTGCTTGGGTATCGATGCCGGTGCCGTTCGGATGGAACTCGAAGGGCAGCGCCCGCGGCAGTTCGACGAAATGGCCCTTGCTGCTGCGCGCGTAGGCCGGATCGTAATGCAGCTCGATGAGTTCGCCGAAAAGTTGGGCGCGCGCATTGTCGTCGATCAAGTCGCACCAGTGTTTCACGCGTTCGTGGCTATGCAGGCCGATCAATTTTCTGAGCTGCCCCTTGAACGCATCGGGGGCGTCGAACAGATTCGCGTAGTCGTCGAGCAGAAACGCGATCCGCTCCTCGCGCGGCGCCTGCACCGAGATACAACGCGACCGGTGCATGGCGGCGAGCAGCGCATCGGGCAGGGCCACGCGGCCGATCGCGCGGCTTTCCGCTTCGATGAACACGGGCCGATCGGCCTTGAAACCGCGCAGGGCGAGGACGAGCGCCGTTTCGAACGCCTTTTGCGTAGGCTGCTGCTCCCCTTTGACGGCCCCGAGCAGCGAGCCGCGATGCGCCGCGAGCCGTTCGAGGTCGAGCGTTTGTGCGCCGGCATTCGCGAGCGCGCGTAATAGCCGCGTCTTGCCGCTGCCCGTCGAACCCGTCAGCACGATGTATTCGAATTGCGACGGCAATGCCGCGAGCGCATCGAGCACCGAACGCCGATAGGTCTTGTACCCGCCGTCGAGACGGCGGGCCTGCCATCCCATGAGGTTGAGCCAGACGGCCAGCGATTCCGAGCGCTTGCCGCCGCGCCAGCAATAGACGAGCGGCCGCCATCCGCGCGGGCGATCGGCAAACGTCGTTTCCAGATGCCGTGCGATATTGCGCGCGACCATCGCCGCACCGATCCGCGTCGCTTCGAACGCAGAGGACTGCACATAGAGCGTGCCGACGATCACGCGTTCTTCGTTTTCGAGCACGGGGGCGTTGATCGCGCCGGGGATGCAATCCTCCGCGAATTCGAGCGGTGTGCGAACGTCGATGATTTCGTCGAAATCGGCCAGACGCTCGAGGCTGACGCTAGTGTCTTTCAAGGGTGAAAACGCAAAAAAGCCAAATGTGCCGGCGATTATGACACGCGGGCACGTGCACCGCGCCACGCTAGATCACATCGTGCATGGCCTATGCTCATCGTTGTCGGAACGGTGCGGAACGCCGCTCCCATTCTCTACGCTACCCAGGAGGACCGATGCGCCAATCGCTCGAACATTTGCGAATCGACGTGCGCGGACGCGGCCTCGTCGAAATCACCGATCGAGTGCGCGCGTTCCTCGCGCGCGAGTCGATCGAGACGGGCCTACTGACGTTGTTTTGCCGGCATACGTCGGCATCGTTGCTGATCCAGGAGAACGCCGATCCTTCCGTCCGCCGGGATCTCGAGCGCTACTTCGAAACGATCGCGCCTGAGAACGCGAAGCGCTACGAGCACGACACCGAAGGGCCGGACGATATGCCGGCCCATCTGCGTGCCGCGTTGACGCAGGTACAGCTCTCGATCCCGATCGAACGCGGTGCGCTGGTCCTGGGCACCTGGCAGGGCATCTATCTGTTCGAGCATCGCAGGCAAGCCCACACTCGCGACGTCGTCATGCACGCGATCGGCGAATAGCGGGCGCGGGGCGCCTTCCTGTCAACCCACATCGAGCGCGCCCGTCAAATCGCCGGGCGGCGTCTCGCCGCGCGCCGTGAATGCCTGATTGCGGGCCGCGACGCCGTCGAGCGGCTGCAGGCCATGGATGCGATCGATCAAGCGCAGAATCGAGTTCGTGTCGTAGAACGCGTGATCGACGTACCCCTTCTTCGCGAACGGTGCAATCACGAGTGCGGGGATGCGCGACCCGGGCCCCCAACGGTCGCCCTTCGGCGGTGCGACCGGATCCCACCACCCGCCGTTCTCGTCGTGCGTCATGATGACGACGGTATCTTTCCACTGCGGGCCGTTGCGAATGTGATCGATTACGTTGGCGATATGTTCGTCGCCCGATTCGATATCGGCGTAGCCCGCATGCATGTTCAGATTGCCCTGCGGCTTGTAGAACGCGACGGCGGGCAGGCGGCCCGCGTCGATGTCGGCGATGAAGCGGTTCGTCGAAGCATCGTCGCCGACGCCCGCGTCGCGCAAATGCCGCTCGCGTGCCTCGGTGCCGGGCGCATAGCGCAAAAAATAGTTGAACGGTTGATGGTGGTACTGAAAATCGGGCGTCATGCCGGTATCGCGATGCTCGAGCGCGTATTGCCACGCGCCGCTGTACCAAGCCCAATCGACACCCTTCTCGGAAAGGCGGTCGCCGATCGTCGCATAGCGCTGCGGCGGCAGAACGCGCGGGTTGGCGGGATCGGCCAGCGTGGAATTGCCGTCCGGCGGCGGCGCGACGAAACTCGGTTGAAAAGGCGGCGCCATCGTGTTGACGGCATAGCCGTCCGGCGTGAACAGGCCGTCGCGAACGAATTTCGGCGGCCCGTCCAGCGCGGACGGCTTCGCATCGGGCGCGAGCTTGAGCCGCGTGCCGAGCGGATCGTCGCCGTCGAGCACGGACACCAAATGCCGCGCGGGGCTCGTGGCGACGTCCGGATAGAACGGCGTCTGCGCCGAGATCAGGAAGATGTGATTGAGCCACGACCCGCCGAACGCGGCCATGAAGAAGTTGTCGCACAGCGTGTACTGCTGTGCCAGGTTCCAGAGCCGCAGCGTCTGCGCCGAGTTGCGGTAATGGCCCATGACGAGCGCGCCGGAATCGGCCCATGCGACGAACTGATCGTTGCGCCCGCCGTTGATCTGCATTTGGTTTTGATAGAAGCGATGCCACAAGTCGCGCGTGATGACCGCGTTCGGCAGGGGCCGGCCCTGCGCATCGGACACGACGAACGGCCGATTCGGCAGCTTGGCGATGTCGTCCTGCCCGATCATGTAGCGCGTCACGCCGACTTGCTGCGCCTGAGGCACGAGACCGCCCCAGATTTTCCGCTCTTCCTGTGTGCCAGGTTTTTTCGCGTAGGGGCGGTTGTAATACACCGTGACGCGATTTCCATCAATCACCGCGCCGGTAACGTCGGGCGGACTGACTCGTTTCTGTTGCGCGGAGGCGCCGAGGGCCGTGAGCAAAACCGCTGTCGCCGTAAGGACATTGAGCAAACGTTTCATGTG
>NZ_JBQCIF010000048.1:0-64055 GCF_051953955.1 Trinickia sp.
GCGGATACCCGTGTGAAAGTAGGTAATCGTCAGGCTCCTTACGTGCCCGTCGCAGTGCGCGCTCAAGCGCCCACTGCGATCCATGCAATGCCTCACCAAACCCCCGATAGCCAACCGCTGTCGGGGGTTTCGTGTTTGGAAACGCCGAAACGCTCATCGGCAGCACCGCCGCCCTTTTCCCTCCGCAGCTGCCTGTTCCCTCGTCCCAGCACCAGTGTTACCCGCTTGACATACTGTACATTCATACAGTAAAAAGATCGTCTATACACATCCCGCACGGGAGGCAGGCCGAGCGATCACACGTGGCCTGTGCGCATGATGGACGATCGAGAAGCCGAATATCCCATTGCTCCACCCGCACCGCTCAAGGGGCGGGGCGCTGTCACGAATCTGCAAGGGCGCTACGAGCTCGACAAGCGCGAGGCCGTCGATGACGGCTGGCTGCCAGCAGATGAAGACGCCGTTCCGCCTTCGCTCAAGACCCAAGTGTTCACCGAGCGCGCGCGGGGCATTCTGACCCGCAACACGTCACCCGATATCCCATTTAGCGTTTCGCTGAATCCCTATCGCGGCTGCGAACACGGCTGCATCTACTGCTTTGCCCGTCCAACGCACAGCTATCTCGGGCTTTCGCCGGGCCTCGATTTCGAAAGCCGAATTTACGCCAAGGTCAACGCGCCCGAGCTTTTGCAACGTGAGCTATCGAAAAAGCACTACACGCCGGAACCGATCGCACTCGGCGTGAACACAGACGCGTATCAACCCGTCGAGCGCGAATTACGTCTGACGCGGCGGGTCATCGAAGTCTTGCACGATCATGGACATCCGTTCGCCGCGATCACGAAGTCTTCGCTGATCGAGCGCGACATCGATTTGCTCGCACCGATGGCCGAGCGCGGACAAGTCATGGCCGCGATTACGGTGACCACGCTCGACGCGCAAATTGCGCGGACGCTCGAGCCGCGCGCCGCGACGCCGGCCCGTAGGCTCCGCACGATCCGCGCGCTCAGCGAAGCAGGCATTCCGGTAGGCGTCAGCATTGCCCCCGTCATTCCATTCGTGACCGAACCGGATCTCGAACGGGTGATGGAGGCCTGCGCGGAAGCGGGCGCAACGAGCGCGAGCTATATCGTCTTGCGCTTGCCTTGGGAGGTGGCGCCGCTCTTCAAGGATTGGCTCGCCGCGCATTTCCCGCAGCGTGCGGACCGCGTCATGGCACGCGTGCACGATATGCGCGGCGGCAAGGACTACGACTCGTCCTTCGGGCAGCGCATGAAGGGAGAAGGCGTTTGGGCAGATTTGCTGAAGCAGCGATTCGATCAAGCGGTCAAGCGGCTCGGCCTCAATCCACGGCGCCACGGTATCCTCGATATGTCGCATTTCAAGAAACCGGCCGCAATCGCGGCACCGAACCCGCAGATGGATCTGTTTTGACGGGCGCGGTTGGCCGGCATCACTGCGAGAGCGAGGTACTCAGCCCCCCTTGCGATTCGAAGTACGTCTGAAACGTCACGGCGAGGCCGCTCATCAGCAGCAGCGCGCCGATGAACAACGAAAAAATCACGACGAAAACCACGCCCCAGCCGGATTGACTGCTACGCGTGTGCCCGGCATTGAATTGGGCGTCCCATTTTTCGTCGGGGCGCAGCCCGTAGACGATCGCCGCGAGAAAGGCCGCAAGCACGGATAGGGCGCCGGGCGCCGCCAGCGCCCATCCGAGCGCCGAGGTTCGCTCCGAGGCGGCGAGCAGCAGCACGCCAGGGATGCCGAGCGCCGTGCCGAGTACATGCGCCCATCCGAATGGATCGCGCGGGCCGTACAGATAGAAGCGATGAGCGCCGACGCTGCCCAACGAAAAGGCGAGCAACGCGGTGAGTGTTTTGGAGCGGAAGCGCGTGGGGGCGGCGAAAGCGCGTGTTGACATGACCGAAGGAGCGTGGAGGGCCGTAAAGCGGGGGTTCGTCGAGAAAAACACCCGCTTCTCGCGGGCGCCCGAGCGCGCATTGTACGTCGCCGGCTTTACATCGAGCCTGGATGTGGTTGCACGGACGGGACGGCCTTTAAGGTAAGTGTTTGTTATGGTTTCAGTTTCCCGCTATAATCGAGCGTTTCAGTGGTTCCGAACCCCCGGTTTTCAAGGATTACAGTATGGTCATCATCCGCTTGGCACGTGGCGGCTCGAAGAAGCGCCCGTTCTACAACATCGTCGCCACCGATTCGCGCAACCGTCGTGACGGCCGCTTCATCGAGCGCGTCGGCTTCTACAACCCGGTTGCCACGAAGGGCGAATCGCTGCGTATTGCGCAAGATCGTCTGACGTACTGGCAAGGCGTGGGCGCGCAATTGTCGCCGACGGTCGAGCGTCTCGTGAAGCAAGCGCAACAGGCGCAACCGGCTGCTTGATCGCGCCGGCGGCAATGTGAGCCAGATGTTGCGGGCACTTCGCGCGAGCCGCGCCGTGCAAGCAGCGGTCGGCAGGCAGCCGCTCGTGATCGAGCAACTGTGAGGTTTGTCGATGTCCGTTCGTGATTCGGGCGGCTCGGGCCGAGCAAAAACGGCCTCTCGGGCGCCTGTGTCGTTTGGCGCGTTCGCGCGCAAGCCGGTCGAGCGCACTGCCGCGGGTGCGGCAGCCGGTCAGGCGTCGGGCGTCGAATGGGTCGAGGCGTTGCCCGATGATGCCGTCGAAGTCGGCGCCATTGTCGATGCCTACGGCCTGAAGGGCTGGGTGAAGGTCGCGGCGCATGCCGGCGCGGCTCAGGGCGGCGACGCTTTGACGAACGCCAAACGCTGGTGGCTCGTCAAAGGGCGAGAGATCAAGGCTGCGGCGGTCTTGGCCGCAAAGGTGCATGGCGACAGCATCGTCGCGCAGTTCTCCGGCGTCGACGACCGTGATCAGGCGCTTGCGTTACGCGGCTGGCGCGTTCATGTCCGTCGCGGCGATTTCCCCACGCTCGAGGCCGACGAATTTTACTGGGTCGACTTGATCGGCCTTGAAGTCGTCAACGAGGCCGGTGTCGCACTCGGTGCGGTTGCCGATCTCATCGACAACGGCGCGCACTCGGTGCTCCGCGTCGAGTATCCGTCGCACGGCAAGGACGGGCAGCCGACGACCGGCGAGCGGTTGATCCCGTTCGTCGGCGTGTACGTGAAGACGGTGGATCAGGCGGCGAAGCGTATCGTCGTCGATTGGGAAGCCGATTACTGAGCATGATCCACATCAGGGAGCGCGCGATGCAGTTCGATGTCGTCACGCTCTTTCCCGAGATGTTCCGCGCGGTGACCGAGTGGGGCATCACGAGCCGAGCAGCAAAGCAAGGGCGGTTCGGCTTGAGAACGTGGAATCCGCGCGATTTCACGACGGACAATTACCGTACCGTCGACGATCGCCCCTATGGCGGCGGGCCGGGTATGGTCATGCTGGCCAAGCCGCTCGAGGCGGCCATCGGCGCGGCGAAGGCGGCACAGGAAGCCCAGGGTGTGTCCGGGGCTCGCGTCGTGATGATGTCGCCTCAAGGGGCGCCGCTCGATCACGAACGTGTGATGCGCTTCGCCGGCGAACCGGGGCTCGTCTTGCTGTGCGGGCGATATGAAGCGATCGATCAGCGTCTCATCGATCGTTGTGTCGACGAGGAAGTGAGCTTGGGCGATTTCGTCCTGTCCGGTGGGGAGTTGCCTGCCATGGCGTTGATGGACGCAGTCGTGCGGCAACTGCCGGGCGTGCTCGGCGATGCTCAGTCGGCGGTGCAGGATAGTTTCGTGGATGGGCTGCTCGATTGCCCGCATTACACGCGCCCCGAGGAATACGAGGGTATGCGTGTTCCCGATGTGCTGCTCGGCGGGCATCATGCCGAAATCGAGCAGTGGCGGCGCAAGGAAGCGCTCGGCAATACCCTCGCCAAGCGGCCCGATCTGATCGAGCGCGCGCGGCGAAACAAGATGTTGAGCCGTGCCGACGAGGCGTGGCTCGCAAGCCTGGCGAAAGCGGCATCGAAGTCCTGAACGGGCTTCGGGCGCTCGCGCACGGCAAAGGCGGTACCGCTTCGGAAGCGGTGCCAGATGTGAACCCATCCTCTATCGGGGCCGAGCCACATTGCCGATTCGGCACACGGCAGGCAGAACGCCGACAAGATGGCATAAGGAGTCAGTGATGAATCTGATTGAAAAACTCGAGCAGGAAGAAATCCAGCGCGTGCTCGGCGAGAAGTCGATCCCCGAATTCGCTCCCGGCGATACGGTCATCGTCAACGTGAACGTGGTCGAAGGCAACCGCAAGCGCGTCCAGGCCTACGAAGGCGTCGTGATCGCCAAGCGCAATCGCGGCCTGAACTCGTCGTTCATCGTCCGCAAGATTTCGTCGGGCGAAGGCGTCGAGCGTACGTTCCAAACGTATTCGCCGCTGTTGGCCAGCATCGTCGTGAAGCGTCGCGGCGATGTGCGTCGTGCGAAGCTGTACTACCTGCGCGAGCGCTCGGGCAAATCGGCACGTATCAAGGAAAAGCTGGTCACGAAGGTCCGCACGGCTTCCTAAACGTGTGAGCTGTAAGAAAAAGCACCCGCTTCGGGTGCTTTTTTCTTTGGGTCTTGCCGAGTCACAATGGCGGATATCCGCCCGCGACTTCACGAGTGTCACCTTGATTCGTCCCGTCTTCGAACCTGAAGTGTTGCCGATCGAAACCACTGGGGCCGACCTGCCCCGCGTGGCCGCTCATCGGTTGACGCCGGCCGGTCTGCGCGAGCGCTTCGCGCAACGTTTGGCCTGGGCGCCTGAGCCGTTCGAGACGTTCGCCGGGCGCGGCGACCCGCGCGCCGCCGCCGTGCTCATGCCGCTCGTCGTACGCGAGGCAGGGCTTTCGGTGCTGCTCACTCAGCGCGCCGATCACTTGAGCGATCACGCTGGGCAGATCAGTTTTCCCGGGGGACGCCGAGAGCCGTTCGATCGCGACGCAACCGCAACGGCGCTGCGCGAGGCGCAAGAGGAGGTCGCCCTCGCTCCAGAGCGCGTCGAAGTGCTCGGTGCGCTGCCCGATTACCTCACGGGCACGGGCTTTCGGGTTACGCCCGTCGTCGGGATCGTTCATGGACCGTTCACGGTGCACGCCGATACGCTGGAAGTAGCGGAGATCTTCGAGGTGCCGCTTCCTTTTCTGATGAATCCCGCCAACCACGAAGTGCGACTTTTGCGATGGGAGGGCGGCGAGCGTCGCTTTTTTGCCATGCCGTATCCGCGGCCTTCTCCCGGCGGACAATATTTCATTTGGGGCGCAACAGCCGGCATGTTGCGCAATTTCTATCGCTTTTTGGCCGCATGACTTCATCGCCCGTGTGTCATGCCGCGCGTGGCTGAACCGATACGTCCACATTGTGGTGCGGCGGCCTGTGCTATCGTTACGCGACATACGAACAAACTCGAATTGCCACGGTCCCTCGCATGACCTTTTTCTCCGTATTGTTGGCCCTCGTCATCGAACAGCTACGCGCGCTCTCGCAGAGCAACCCGATCTTCGCGCTGCTGCAATACCATGCGGAATCCGCCGCGCTGGGCTTCGACGCGGGCAAGAGAAAACACGGCATGCTCGCATGGCTCGTCGTCGTGCTGCCGTGGACGCTGGCCGTCGCTGCGATCTATTACGTCCTTTATCGAATCAGTTTTGCGCTGGCGTTCCTCTGGAACGTCGTCATCGTTTATTTCACGCTCGGCTTTCGCCAGTTCAGTCATTACTTCACCGATATCCATCTCGCGCTGAATAATGACGATGTCCCGCGCGCGCGTGAAATTCTCGCCGAATGGACCGGCATGGAAACGATCGACATGCCCGTCGGCGAGATCGTGCGCCATACGCTGATCCACGCCGTCGTGGCTTCGCATCGGCACGTGTTCGGCGTGTTCTTCTGGTTTCTCGTGCCCATCGGTCCGGCCGGCGCCGTGCTCTACCGGATCTCAGAATATCTCGCGCGTAGCTGGACCGTATCCGTCGGCGAGCGCACGGCCGCCTTCGGCACGTTCGCTCGCAATGCGTTTTTCGTCATCGACTGGATCCCTTCGCGCCTGACGGCGCTCGGCTTCGCGATCGTCGGCAACTTCGAAGATGCGATCTATGCGTGGCGCAATCACGCGCGCCAATGGCCCGACGCCAACGACGGCGTCTTGCTCGCCGCGGGCAGCGGAGCGCTCGGCGCACGGTTGGCTGGCCCCCTAGCCGAGCCTTCGAGCCTCGATGCGCTCGGCACGCCCGACGGCGGCCCGCTGACCGTCGGCGACGATTGCACGCCGCGTACGCTGCAATCGGCGGTAGGTCTCGTCTGGCGTGCCGTCATCCTCTGGATGATCTTGCTGCTCATGCTGACGATCGCCGTTTGGGTGGGGTAGCGGCCGAGGCGAAGGCGTTTAGAGGGCGATTCCGCCTGGCGATTCCGGTGCTGCAGGCCCTGCGTCAATCGGCTTCGCGCCAGGCGCCGCAGCGCCAGCAGGCTGTGAACTGCGGCTCCAGCATTTCCCCGCACGCTCGGCACGTCCACGGCAACGCGCCGGGCGGCGGTCCGCTTCGCGCGGCCGCCAAGATTCGTCTCGCCAAGGCTTCGTCGCGTTCGTCGACGAGCCACAGTTCCGGCGCGCACTGGTCAGCCGGGATTTCGCCCAGCGCACCGTTCAAGTACCGGTTGTGGAGTTCGCAAGCGATCCCCGCAGCTGCCAGCACATTGACCCAATGTTGGCCGATGACGGGATTCGGTGCCAAAGTGAGCTTCAGCATGGGGCTTGCATCGCGCGGATCGCGCCTCGCGGTCGGTTCCGGTTAGGGTTATGGTTGGCTTTGGCGTTCGTTATCTGACGACCTGGCTCGCCTCATGCACGAGCTGAGCATAGAGCGCGTGCCGCTCGCGCGCGATGCGGCCGTTCGCCAGCGCGTCGAGAATCGCGCACCCTGGCTCGTGCAGATGATGACAATTGTAGAAGCGGCAGTGCGCAAGCAGCGGCCGGAATTCGGGAAAGGCCCGCTCGAGACGGCCTTCGGTCAGATGGTGGAGGCCGAACTCCTGAAAGCCCGGCGAATCGATCAGCGCACCGCCGTCCGGGAGCGGGTACAGCCGCGTAAAGGTCGTCGTATGGCGGCCGCTGTTCAGTGCGGTCGAAATCTCGCGCGTGGCGACGTCCGCTTCGGGCACGATCAGATTGACCAGCGTGGATTTGCCCATCCCCGATTGGCCGAGCAACAGCGTCGCATGGCCGCGCAACCGTTCGCTCAGCGCCGAGCGCGCTTCGTCCGGGCGCGTCTTGATCGACAGCTCGAGCACGTCGTAACCCAGTGCGCGGTAGGGGGCGAGGCGTTCGCGCGCCGCGGGCAGCGCCGTCGTCACGTCGGTCTTGTTCAGGACGATGACCGGTGCCAGCTCGTTGGCTTCCGCGGCGACGAGCGCACGGCCGAGGAGATCCTCGCTGAAGTGCGGCTCGGTGGCCAGCACGATCAGCAATTGATCGAGATTGGCCGCAAAGAGCTTCGATTTGTATTGATCGGAACGGTAGAGCAGATTGCGCCGCTCGCCGATCGCCACGATCACGCCCTGATCCGTCGATGTGGGTTCGTAGGCGACGCGATCGCCCACGGCCACCTCGCTTTTCTTTCCGCGCGGAAAACACTGCAACAGCCTGTGCGGCTCGCGCTCCGGCGCGACCAAGTAATGACGCCCGTGCGCGGCGATGACGAGCCCGTGCGACTGCGCGGTGCCGGCTTGCTTGCCGGCTTTGGCTGGACGGGCGCTCATGCGTGTCGCAGCAGCCGTTCGATCCGCTGCGATGCGGGTGGGTGCGAGTAATAGAACGCCGTATAGACTGGATCGGGCGTCAACGTGGACGCGTTGTCTTCGTAGAGCTTGACGAGCGCGCTCACGAGTTCATGCGCATCGGTTTGGCTCGCCGCGAAGGCATCGGCTTCGAACTCGTGCTTGCGTGAGCTCAAGCTGCCGAGCGGCGTGACGAAGAACATGAACACCGGCAGCGCGAGGAAGAACAGCACCAGCGCCAGCGCATCGTTGCTGCCCGTCATCGAAGGGCGCACGCCGAGCCCCTCGTAGAACCAGGTGCGCCCGCCGAGCCAGCCGAGCAGCGCGAACAAGCCGAGGCTGATCGCGAACGTCACGAGCATGCGCTTGATTACGTGGCGGCGCTTGAAATGCCCGAGTTCGTGCGCGAGCACCGCTTCGATCTCGCTGCCCGTCAGGCGAGCAAGCAGCGTATCGAAGAAGACGATGCGCTTGGTGGCGCCAAAGCCCGTGAAATAGGCGTTGCCGTGTGCGGAGCGGCGGCTGCCGTCCATGACGAACAGGCCCTTGGCGGCGAACCCGCAACGCTTCATCAGCGCGTCGATCCGGTGCACGAGCGCTTCGTCCGTCAACGGCTCGAACTTGTTGAACAGCGGCGCGATCAGCCGCGGATACAGCACGAGCGCGAGCAGTTGGAACCCGATGACGACGGCCCAGGCCCACAGCCACCAGAGGCCGCCGGCACGCCCCATGAGCCAGAGCACCACGAAGAGGAGCGGCAGCCCGAATGCGGCGCCGAGCCCGACGCCCTTGGCGAGATCGGCGAAGAAGATCGCTCGCGTCATCCGATTGAATCCGAACCGTTCCTCGACGACGAACTGCCGGTAATAGTCGAACGGCAGATCGATGATGCTCGTCACGATCACGACCGCCGCAACGAGGCCGATCTGGCCCGCATAACCTTCGCCGAGCCAGCCGGCGACTGCGTGGTCGAGCGCTTCTACTCCGCCGAGCAGCGTGAGGCCGATCAGCACGGCGGCGCCGACGATGATTTCGACCATCGACAGGCGCGTGCGCACGACGGTGTAGTCGGCCGCGCGCCGATGCGCGGCCAGTGGGATCGTATCGGCGAACTGCCTCGGCACCGCATCCCTGTGGGCCGCCACGAAGCGGATTTGTCGCGAGGCGAGCCACAATTTCGTGGCGACCATCGCGACCACCATGACGGCGAACAAAACGGTGAAGTCGAGAGCGGGCATCGGGAAGTCCAAGTTATCTATGCGAGAATTATAAAGTTTCGCACCCATCAACGGATTGCCTCATGACTGACTTACTCGAACCCGTCGGCGAGCCGACGCTCGCGCGCAGCGAGATGAATCTCGTTTGGCTCGACATGGAAATGACGGGGCTCGAGCCCGACACCGACCGCATCATCGAAATCGCGGTCGTCGTGACGAACTCGACGCTCGACAAGGTGGTCGAGGGCCCTGTGTTCGCGATCCATCAGAGCGACGAAACGCTCGACAAAATGGACGATTGGAACAAGAACACGCACGGCAGGTCGGGGCTCATCGATCGCGTGCGCGCATCGACCGTCTCCGAAGCCGATGCCGCCGAGCAGATTCGCGCATTTCTCGGCAACTACGTGCCGCCCGGCAAGTCGCCGATGTGCGGAAATTCGATTTGCCAGGACCGCCGCTTCATGGCGCGCTGGATGCCCGAGCTGGAGCGGTTTTTCCACTACCGCAACCTCGACGTCAGCACGCTCAAGGAGTTGTGCCGCCGTTGGCAGCCCGTGATCTACAAGGGCTTTCAAAAGCGCGCGATGCACACGGCGCTGGCCGACATCCACGAGTCGATCGACGAGCTCAAGTACTATCGCGAGCATTTCCTCGTCGCATCGAGCGAGACCCCCATCGCCGAAGGCAACTGAACCGCCGAAGCGCTTTGAGGGCCAAGGGGCCGAGCGGGTAAGCATGACGCCGCCGCTCGCCGGCTTCGCGCCCGCGCGAAGGTGCGCGAGGCCCCAGGCGCTTCAGGCGGAAGTTCAGGAAGACGCGCGCCGGGCGCTCTTGGGCCGAAAAGCCGCGACGACTTGCTCGTTCGTGGTCACGTATGGGCCGCCGATGAGATCGATGCAATAGGGCACGGCCGCGAAGATGCCGGGCACCTTCACGGCGCCCGTATCGTCGCGCAACCCTTCCAGCGTTTCCTGAATCGACTTGGGCTGGCCCGGCAGATTGATGATCAATGCCGCGTGGCCCGCCGTTTCGCGGATCACGGCCACTTGGCGTGACAGAATCGCCGTCGGGACGAAATTGAGACTGATTTGGCGCATCTGCTCGCCGAAGCCAGGCATTTCCTTCGAGCCCACCGCGAGCGTCGCCTCGGGCGTCACGTCCCGCCGCGCCGGCCCCGTGCCGCCCGTCGTCAGCACGAGATCGCAGCCGAACGTATCGACGAGCTCGATCAGCGTGGCCGAAATCCGCTCGGGCTCGTCCGCGATCAGCCGCTTCTCCACCCGCCAGGGCGAGGCCAGCGCTTGGCCGAGCCATGCTTCGAGCGCGGGCAGCCCCTTGTCTTCGTAGACGCCGCTCGAGGCACGATCGCTGACCGATACGAGGCCGACGACGATCTCGTCGGGATGGCTGCGCGTGGGTTTAGTCATCGTCGTCTTCCGTCGCTTCGTCGTCGTGCGGGTCTTCGCCTGCGCCGCCGCTCGCGGTCTTGATCCATTGGAACAACTCGCGGAAATAGCGCGGCGGCTTGCCTTGCTCGGCTTCCTTGCGTGCGTTGCGGATCAGCGTGCGGCCTTCCTGGGCATCGGCGCCCGGGTGCTCGCGCAAAAACGCCGTGAAGGTGTCGTCGTGAGCGAGCAACCGCTCGCGCGTCTGCTCGATCCAGTGCAGGCGCGCCGTTTCGGCCTTGTTCACGCCGCGGTGCGTGTCGAGCGCGGTGCGCAGCGCGGCGATTTCGTCCTCCCGCAGCGTGCGCATCACGCGCCCGATGTATTGGATTTGCCGGCGTTTGCCCTCATGATCGGTGATGCGGCGCGCTTCGCGCACGGCGTCGGCCAGGTTTTCGGGCATCGGCATGCGTTTGAGGGCGTCTTTCGGCAGTTCGACGAGATCGACGCCCAACGTCTGCAGCGCGTGCATTTCGCGCTTCAGTTGCGATTTGCTGGGGCGCTCGTCGAATGCTTGATCGGCCGCGTCGTCGTGCTCGATCGGTTGGATGCGGGTTTTGCGTGTCATGGGCGATATTGTAGCGTGCGGCGGCGGCTGGCCCGGCTTGTGCCGCCGCCGTTGCACGCCGTGTTCGCTCGCTCGCGCGACCATCCGCTCAAGCCTTGCTATGATCGCGGGATGCAAACGATCGGGCGCGCCGGCGCGGCGAATCCGCCGCAGGCGCTCCGAGCCGTGCTCAACAGACAGCTTTTCACCGGACGGCAAACACGATGGCAGCGGATACGGAAACCTCACAACGCTTTTTCCCGCACACGCAAGACGAACTGAAGGAAATCGCGTCCGACATTCTCAAGCACGCGAAGTCGCTGGGCGCCACCGACGCCGCCACGGAAATTTCCGAAGGCGACGGGCTCTCCGTGTCCGTGCGGCGCGGCGAAGTCGAGACGATCGAGCACAACCGCGACAAGATGGTCGGCGTGACCGTTTTCATCGGTGCCAAGCGCGGCAATGCGAGCACGTCGGACTTTTCGAAGGAGGCGTTGCGCGACACCGTGGCCGCCGCCTACAACATCGCGCGCTTCACGGCCGAGGACGACTGCGCCGGGCTTGCCGAAGCCGAGCTGCTGGAGAAAGATCCGCGCGATCTCGATCTGTATCACCCGTGGCACCTATCGGCCGACGAAGCCGTCGAGCTCGCCCGCCGCGCCGAAGACGCCGCGTTCGCGACCGATCCGCAGATCCGCAATTCGGAAGGTGCCAGCGTGTCGGCGCAGCACTCGCAGTTCGTGCTCGCGACGACCCGCGGCTTCTTGGCGGGCTACCCGTACTCGCGTCACTACGTCGCCTGCGCGCCGATTGCCGGCAGCGGCCGCAACATGCAGCGTGACGATTGGTACTCGTCGAAGCGCAGCGCGCAGGCGCTCGCCGATCCCGAGGCGATCGGCCGGTACGCCGCGCAGCGCGCGCTGGCGCGGCTCGGCGCCCGCCGGCTCGACACGCGCAAGGTGCCGGTGCTGTTCGAGGCACCGCTCGCGGCCGGTTTGCTCGGCGCGTTCGTGCAGGCAACGAGCGGCGGGGCCCTGTATCGCAAGACGTCGTTTCTCGTCGATAGCCTCGGCAAGAGCGTTTTCGCGCCGCACGTTCAGATCGTCGAAGACCCGCACGTGCCGCGCGCCATGGGCAGCGCGCCGTTCGACGAAGAGGGGGTGCGCACGAAACAGCGCTCCGTGGTGACGGACGGCGTAGTCGAGGGCTACTTTTTGTCGACCTATTCGGCGCGCAAGCTCGGGATGCAGACCACGGGCAACGCGGGCGGCTCGCACAATCTGACGCTGCGAAGCAGCCAGACGCGGCCCGAGGACGACTTCGAGGCGATGCTGCGCAAGCTCGGCACGGGGCTGCTGTTGACCGAGCTGATGGGGCAGGGCGTCAACTACGTGACCGGCGACTATTCGCGCGGCGCGTCGGGTTTCTGGGTGGAGAACGGCAAGATCCAATATCCCGTCGAAGAGATCACCGTTGCCGGCACGCTGCAGGAAATGTTCCGCCACATCGTCGCGATCGGTGCCGATTCGATCGTGCGGGGAACGAAGCAGACCGGTTCGGTGCTGATCGAGCGGATGACGATCGCCGGACAATGAGCGAAACGATAACGACGCGGCGGGTGCGGGCGCCTCGCACGCGTTCGGCGCATCGTGGTCGACCCGCATGAAGAGGCCGGCCCGCCGCGGCGGCCGGCAGACGGATGCCCTACTAGGCCTTAGCCGGCGCACTGCGCCGATAAACGACGCGTTCGTAGTCGAATGCTTCCGCGCGATGCGGTTCGCGCGACACGACTTCCCACTGCGCCGGATCGGGTGCCGGAAACGTCGCATCCCCTTCGACGTCGGCGTCGATTTCGGTGATCACGAGTTTGTCGGCGAAGCCGATACCTTCGGCGTACAGTTGCGTGCCGCCGATGAGAAACGCTTCCTGAGCGCCGTCCTGCGCGGCCAGCGTCAATGCTTCGCCGATGCTCGTTGCCATTTCGCATCCTTCGAAGCGCCGGCTTGCGTCGCGCGTGACGACGATGTTGCGGCGGCCCGGCAACGGGCGGCCGATCGACTCGTGCGTCTTGCGGCCCATGATGATCGGCGCGCCCATCGTCGTGCGCTTGAAGAAACCGAGGTCCTCGGGCAGATGCCACGGCAGTTGGTTGTCGCGGCCGATCACGCCGTTGCGGGCGCGGGCGACGATGATGGTCAGTGTCGTCATGGTCGAGGCGATGAGGCCGGCGTGGCACGAGGCGGAAGTTCGCTGGACGTGAAAACGCCCACGATCGAGGAACGTCCGTCTCGAGACGCGGCGAGCGGTGGATTCGAGCCGCCGATTTTACGCCACTGCCTCGGGCGTTCGCCACGCAACTGCGTGGCCGCTTCGATTTCAGTCCGCCGCCGCCTTGCTATCGCCCGAAACGCCCGAGACGCCCGAGACGCCCGGTAGTCCTGCGTCGTCCGGTTCGCCCGTTTTTTCCTCCGATGCGGCGGGGTCTCGCAATCCATGCGCGCCCATCAGCCGATAAAGCGTGACGCGCGAGATGCCGAGATCGGTGGCGGCTTCGTTCAGCCGATGCCGATGCCGTAGCAGCGCCGTTTCGATCGCGCGTTTTTCCGCCGTCTCGCGCGCTTGCGCGAGCGTCATCGTCTCTTGCTCCGTGAACTGCGCGAGATCGAGATCGTCTGCGCCGATCAGTTTGCCTTCGGCCATCACGATCGCGCGCCGCACGCGGTTGATCAATTCACGCACGTTGCCGGGCCAGTTGTACTTGTGCATGGCCTCGATCGCGGAGGGCGCGAAGCCGCGAATGCGCCGGGCGCTGTCCGTCTTGAACTTGTGCAAGATGTGATGCGCCAAGATTTCGATGTCCTTGCCGCGCGAGCGCAGCGGCGGTTCGTCGATGCGCAGCACGCACAAGCGATGAAACAGGTCCGCGCGGAAGCGGCCGTCGCGCATCGCGCCTTCGAGGTCGACGTGCGTGGCCGAGATCACGCGCACGTCGACGGCAATCGATTCGCGCCCGCCGAGCCGCTCGATCCTGCCCTCCTGAAGGAAGCGCAGCAGGCTCGCTTGGCTTTCCAGCGGCAAGTCGCCGATTTCATCGAGGAACAGCGTGCCGCCGCTCGCGGCCTCGACGCGCCCGATCTTGCGTTGATTCGCTCCCGTGAACGCGCCACGTTCGTAGCCGAACAACTCCGATTGCAGCAAGTGATGCGGGATCGCCCCGCAGTTGATCGCGACGAACGGCTCGTTGCGCCGCGGCGACCGCTCGTGAATCGCGACGGCAGTGAGTTCCTTGCCCGTGCCGGACTCGCCGGCGATGAAGACTGCCGCATCGGTGTTCGCGACTTTGCGGATCGTGCGAAAGAGCTGCTGCATCGCGTCGCAAGTGCCGACCATTTCGTCGTCGCCCACGCTCGCCATGCCCGCGACGAGATCGAGATCGGTCAACGTGATCATGCCGAACGCGTGGCCGGCGAGGTAATCGATCGTCTGCGCGCTGGCGGGCAGCTTCAGGTAATCGAAGCAATAGCTGCGAATCAGGCGTCGCACGTCGGGCTCTTCGAGCCGCTCCTCGTTCGCCAGCGCCACCCAGCCGACGAGCGGCTGGCGCAAGCTCGTCTCCAATGCGCAGAGTTCGCGCGCGGTGAAGTGCGATACGTCGACGATGCCCGCATACGGCACGTCCGGCCGTATCGCTCGCGCGCATTCGCTGGGCGTGCGCGCGAGCGCCACGCTCCAGCCGCAGCGCTTCAGGTGTTCGACGAGCGTGTCTTCGGGCGCGCGCGAGAGGTAGACGAGCAGCCGTTCGTCGCACTGTCGCTCGCGCTCGCCGGCTTGCTTGCTGTGTGCGAGCGATAAAGGCGGCGCACTGGCGCCGAGCGGCCCCGCCGCTGTCGAATGTGATGTGTCACGCACGAGATGCTCCCGTAGGGTCAAGCATCGAAACGATCAAAAGGTGTACGGGAACCGCACGCCGACGACGAAGTTCGGCGCGTCGGGCGTGAGCCCGATCGATACCGATCCGTTGATCGTCAAGTGCTTGTTCACGACGTGGTTCAATCCGAAATTCACGGCCGCGGCAACCGTCTCGCTGCCGGGGACCTTCTGCCAGCCTTGTCCGGGCGCCTGTGTCTCGCTCTGCGGCTCGATCGCCATCGTGTACGAGACGCTCGCCGAATCTTTCTCCGAGAAGGCGAGGGCGACGCCCCCACCCCATTGGAAGACGTCGCCGAGCTTGACCTTGGCCGGCTGGGTTTGCCCTTGGACGGACGAGACGTCCGAGAACGAGCGCGCGAGGTTGTAGGTGTACGACAGGCTGCCGAACAGCACGACCGGGTCGTACGTCTTCAACACCGATACGCCGGCCGTGAAGTTCCAAAAGCCCGTGCCCGTCGGCAGCTTGGTCGGGGCGACGAGGCTCGTGTTGTTCGGGTCGACCTGGACGAGCTTGATGCCGAACGGCGAGGTGCCCGTCGGGGCCTTCACGCGCAGGCTGCCGACGACGTCGGGCCAGTTGCCGCTTTCCTTGAGGAACTGGTAGTACAGCCCGAAATTGACGTCGCCGATCGCGCTCGAGTTGGCCGAGGCATCGGACAGCGCGCTCGCCGCGCCGCCTGCGCCGCCGACGATGAAATCGCTATGGCGATAGACGTAGGGCACGTCGACGTCGAAGCTGATGCGGTCAGTGAGACCGTAGCGAGCGTCGAGGTCGGCCATCACTTGATGGGACTTCGTTTCCCCCAAATTGATGTTGCCGAGGAAGATCGCATCGAGCGCAAGGAACCCCGACAACTGGAGCTGGCGGCGGTCGTAGTACGTGTCGCTGATGCCCCAATCGAGCGTGAGCTTGCGGTCGAACAGCGGTGCGTGCTCGCGCTGCACGACGGCATTTTCCGCTTCGGTGCGCACGGGCTGGGCGGCTTTTTGCGTCGTGCCGATCGCACCGCCTTCCGAGCCTGCCGCCGCGGTACCGCCGGCCGGCTCGGGGATCGCGGGGGTGGTCGGCACGCCCGTTGCCGTCGATCCGCCGCTCGTCGGGCCCGTCGAGCCCGGCGCAACCTGAGCAAGCGGAGGCAGCGGGGCGGGCAGCCCGTCCGAGCCGGGCGGCGGTGCCGATGCGGCATCGCCGTTCGCGCTGCCGGCCAGGCCCCGGCCGCGCTCCGCCATTTCGAGCTTAGTGACCTGCGCCTCGAGCGATTGAATCTGGCGTTGCTGCTCGTCGACCACGCGCATGAGGGTGGTCAACCGCGTCTCGAGCGATTGCTCCGCGAGCGCTTGTGCCGATGCCGCATGCGGCAGGCCCAGCGCCAAAACCGCGGCCGGTATGGCCGCGAGCCGCATGCGGCCGGCCTGCCGCGCAAGGCTCGCGCTCCTCGTTGACATCTTGTGCATTGTCGTTCCCCCGGTCTTTCGTCGGTGCGAGCGTCGGTCGACGGCCCCGTTGCCGCGCGCCTGTTTATGTCGATTGCCGATTGCCGATTGCCTACGTTGTCGATGCCCCTCGTTGCCGCGATGATTCCTCGTTGGCGCTAGCGCCTGCCCAGCGCGGCGTTCTGCATGGCCTGCAATACGCCCAACTGCCGCAGCAGCGCACCGGACGTCGGCTGCGTTTGGATGTGCAACTGCAGTTGGTTGACGACCGCTTGGGCGTTGCCCGCCACTTGGACCAACTGCGCGATGGCGCCGCCGCCTTGCGCCCCCGTCGGCGCGATCGTCTGCCTCGCGATGCCGGCGGGCGTTTGCAGGCTCAGCGCCACGCCACCGTTACCGAAGGTCACCGTCGCCGTGACGTTGCCCGATACGCTCGCCGCCGATGCACTCGGGTTGTGCGCGCCGGCCGCCCCGCCCGCGGTGAGGTTCGATGTACCCGATCCATCGAAGTCGATGACGGCCGAGTTCATGCTCGTATTGCCGTTGCCGGCGACTTGCGTGATCTGCGAGACGCCGTTGACCGAGACGTTCTGGCCGCCCATGGCGCTGGCTTGCGCGGCGGCGGACGACGACGTCGAACCGGTCCCATGGGCGGTGCCGTATTGATTCCCGTTGCCGTGATTGAGCCCGTCGTTTGCTTGCGCCGAGGCCGACACCTGGGCCGAGAGCGAGTTGTCGGCGCCGGTCGTGACCGTCAGCTTGCCGTGCGCGGTCGCGGAGGCCCCGTTCGGCATTTGCCATTGCGAGACGAGATCCAGCACGAGGCCCGAGACCATCTCGGCACCGGGCGCCTTGCCGGTTTGATGCGCCAGCACGTCGTCGTCGACGGCTTGCCAACTGACATTGCCGGCTAAGGCGCCGGCCTGCGCCGAGAGAAACTCCGGCGGCGCGGTGAGCCGCTGCGCGGCTTGCGCGGTGCTCGCGAGAGTGCATGCGGCAAGCGCGAGCGTAAGCGGTGAAGCGATGAAGTGCTTCATGGGGTTTCAGAACCAGTCTGCCCTAGACAATCCGTAATCCACGAAGGGCGTCGCGGCCGTGCTCGCGTCGAGCGCTCGCTCGCGCAGCTTCAAAGCCAGCGACACGTTGTCCTGCAATAGCGGGGAATCCTCCCTGAAGGGCTTGCCGAGGACCGCGAACACGAGCCCGTTCCAGCTCGCGACGAATTCCTCGTCGAGCACGATGCGATTGCCGAGCGCGGGATCGGCGATGAACACGCGTCCGTTCTCGGCATGCTTGACGATGACGAAGTGCTCGTAGCCGCCGATGTTCATCAGCACGAGCACGGGGATTCTGAGGTGGTAGAGCGCGTCGAGGGTCACGCGAAAGCCGCGGCCCCGCAGCCCGATCGTCTCGACGAAGTGCTTCATGTCGAGCATCGAAAAGCCGTTCTTGACGACGACTTCCGGCGTCGAGAACGCCATCATGCGGCGAATCAGCTCCGGCTCCGGAATGTCGATGCCATAGCCGTACTTGAGCAGCGTCGCGAGCGCGGCCGAGCCGCAACTGTAGTCGTAGCGCTGGCTGACGATATGGCTGTATCGAATATCCCGCATGGAGCGCACCGTTTTGATGAGTGGCACGCCGGCAAGGTTAGACGTATCGATGGCCGACTGCGCGTTGCTTGGCGCACATATCGCGGCGCAAATGAGCGCGGCGAACGTCCGCCATGCCCCGTACCGAGCATGACTCGACATGCTGCTTCCCCTCGAAGGCGCATACCGGCCGCTGTTCTGCGGCCGGTATGCGTGAGCGCTCGAACCGACGGCGGCCTGGCCGTGCGCGTACCGCCGGCCGCCCTCGGTGGCGCTCAATGGCCGGTGATGTTCGTCGCGGCGATCGCGAGGCCGTTGTGCTGCAGATTGCCGGCGCCACCGGCGATGTTCACGCCGATGTTGCCCGTCGCGTTCTGCAGCGCACCGGCACCGATCATGGCCGTGCCGCTGATCGAGCCTTGGAAGCTCAGGTTCGCCGCTTGGCCGTTGTCGTCGGTGGCGACCATCGCGACGGCGAGCGGAATCGCACCGTCCTTCAGGTTCGTCGTCGATGCGGCCAGGCTGTTGTTCTGCACGTTGGCGACGCCTGCCGTGATGTTCACGCCCACGTTGCCGGACACGCCGCTCAGTGAGTTGTCGCCGAGCGAAGCGTTGAGCATGAAGTTATTGATCTTCGCTTGCCCGCCGGACGACTGCGTGCTGAAGATCTGTGCGTTGCCGAACACATTGCCTTGGTCGACCGAAGCCAGCGAAGCATCGTTGCTCTG
Organism: Trinickia sp.; assembly: GCF_051953955.1. Classification (GTDB taxonomy): domain Bacteria; phylum Pseudomonadota; class Gammaproteobacteria; order Burkholderiales; family Burkholderiaceae; genus Trinickia. The sequence continues at coordinate 18,673 of NZ_JBQCIF010000048.1, forward strand.
CGCGTTGTCGATGCCTTCCGCGACGTTCATGCCGATGTTGCCGGCGGAGCCGCTGCCTGCGCCGGCACCCGTCGTGGCCGTCAGATTGCCCGGTTTTTGCGTGTCGATGTACTGCGTCACCGAGCCCGTCACCGTCACGTCCGTCGTGTCTCTCGAGTTGGCATAAGCCCACGAGGCCGAGTGGCTCTTCTCATGCGTCTTGCTCCATGCCACGCTGCCCGACGATTGCTCCGCGAATGCTTGGCCGCCCGAGCCCTGATCGGCGTGGAACGTCCAGGCCGCGCCTTGGCCCGATCCGCTGTTCGCGCTCTGGCTGCTCGAGGACGCGGACGCGTCCGTCGCGCTGCCTTCGAATGCATTCAGATTGAGATTGCCGTGTGCGCTGAAGTTGCCGAAGCCGTGGCTGTCGTCGCCGTGGTGATCGTGGTCGGCGCTATAGGTGTAGCCCAAGTTGGCCGATCCGCTCGCCGTCAAGGTGGCGCTCGCATCTTGCGAGGTATGCGAGCTGCTGCTCGAGCTGCTCGATTTTTGGTTGCTGTACTCGTAGCCGCCGCCCGAGATCGCACTGTTTTGATGCTTGTAGGCATAGGCCGACGACGCTTCGAACGCTTGCGCGAAGGATGCCGAGCCCGATTCGCTGCTCTTGCTCGAGCCGACCGAGTAGCCGGAGCCCTTCACCGAGCTGTAGTTGTTGTTCAAGGTCGTCGTGATCGCGCCCATCGTATAGCTTTGCGCGGTCGGATCGAGCATCGCGTTCGACCAGGCGACCTGGTTGTTGTTGACGACGGCGCCGACCGTGCTCGACACGGAGACGCAGCCGAACAGGCGGACGAAGCCGTCGATGTCGACGTTCTGCGCCACGGCCGTGGCATTGAAGATGAACGGGTTCTTGACGTTGTGGGCGAATGCGGTGCCCGACGCTGCTGCCAGCACTGCGGCTGCGATGAGTGTGCGCTTCATGATGACGCTCCGATACGAAGAGGTGCTGCGTTAGAAAAAAGTGCCCGCCGGGGGACGGAGCACGAAACTATTCGCCGTGGCATTACCGGCGCCGGCCGTCTGGTTGATTTGCGCGATGCCGCTCGCGTTCTTGAGCACATCGTTGCCGATGTGCACCGCGCGCTCGCCATGGGCCATCGCCGATGCATCCACACGTCCTTGCTTGGGAGAGGCGGCGGACAAGACGCTGTCCGACACGCTCTCCACTCCTTGCGCGGCAGCGCCGAGAACGACGCTGTTGCGTTGGAGATTGGCCGCGCCCGCCGCTTGATTCACCATCGTCACGCCGGACACGTTCGAAAAGGCGCCGTCTTCGATGCTGGCCACCGCGCTCGGCACGCGCGCGCTGGCTTGCACGCGTTGCGCCGAGCTCGTGCCGGCGACGCCGTTCGGCGCCAAGACGATCGCTGCTTGATTGGTTTGTGCGTTGTCGAGCCCCGCCGCTTCGTTCACGGCGAGAACGCCTTTCGAGCCCGCGAAGGCATCGGCCGCAATGGCTGCGTTGCCCGTGACGACGGGGGTGGTTTGCGCCCACGTCGTCGGTGAGGCTGCGAGCGCTGCGAAGCCGGCGGCGACAGCGGCGGCCGCGCGTGCGCGGCGCATGGCGATGTGCGCGTTCATTTGAGCCCTCCGACACCCGAGAGCGCCGAGCTCAACGGCGCGAGTGCACCCGTCACCGACGTCGAGATCTTGCCGCCGATGCCTGTCGTCGTCGGCGCGAGCCCGCCCGGGCCCATGGCGACGTTGCTGCCCGTCGCCGAGCCGCCGAGAACCTTCGTCAACGTCTGCAGGCTCGCCGCGCCGCCGCCGAGGCCGGTGCCCGCGATGCCTTGCGAGCCGTGCGCTTGCGTGAGATCCGCGTCGGACACGAGCGTGGCGACCGACGAATCGAATGCCGGGGCCGGGAAAGTCGTTGCGCGCACAGCGACCGGGTTCTCGTCTCGGGGCAGCGCCTTGAACGCATCGCGCGGCATGACTTGGCGCTCGACGATGATGTCGCCGGAGCGATCGTTCGCCTGTGCGTGAGCGCTCGGTGCGATGGCCGCGAGCGCCGCGGCGATGCTCGGCGCAAGTGCCGCTCGAGCGAGGCGCCGGTTCGAGGCGAAGAGGGTGAGGATCATGTCGGGTTCTCCGGCAAGGATGAGCCATCGGCTCGCTGCGCTACTGACGGAAATAGCTGACCGCGTTGCTCTGAGCCACATGGGCCGAATCGGCCGGTACCGGCACCGGTGCGGGCGGCGCGATTTCGTCCCAGAGCGTCACCGAGGGCGAGCCTTTGAGGACTTGCATCGATGCGCCGACCGTCATGAGTCCCGGGCCGGTGCCGCGCTGACGCGCGAGCACACGGTCGTCGAGCGCGGCGGCATTGCTTACCGGCGATTCGGCGGCGAACAGCGCGGCTTCGCCGGTCGCGCGTACGTCGCTATCGCTCAGTGCGCCGGCGTGCGCCCGGCCCGGCGCCGCGAATGCGGCGAGCGCGATGCCAAGCGCTGCGACGATGACCGCGCGGGAACGAAGCGAAATGGGGTGAACGAGGTGCATGGCGTCTCTCCGTGTTGCGCGGAGCTAACGCGAAAGCTGTGCCATGGGCGCGAAACCGTTGCGGCAATTGGCTTTTCTCGTCATTGCCCGAGCTGCGGCAAACTCAAACGCCGAAATCCGTTTCAGGGCTGAAACGGCATATCGAAAAGCATTGGGGAAGCCGATTCGTCGGCGGAAATCCCATGTCGTAAAAGCGCCACGAATCGACGTTTAACATTGCGCTGCACTATCCGCGCCAAACCGCATGGCGCTTGCCTCGGCCTCTCTTGTTTCAATTCTTACGGTCGGTGCGGGTGTCTGAATGACGGGTCGTATAGTAAGCTGTGTGAACAGTTTCACGTCGATTAAAAAGCCGAGCACACGGCAATTGCTATTAATAATTCATTTGCGGGGTCGCGGTAGTTTGGGCAAAGGACTGTGAGCGGGCTTCGCCCACCCGGGCGGGTCAGAGGCGAGCGTGCGCCGGCGCATCGGCGATGGCACGGTGTTTCGCTTCCCGTTCATCCATAAGAGGTCTGAACAATGGAACCCGCAAATCGACACCTGATTTACGTCACTCGCGACGTCAACACGCAATTGAGCGCGCAATTCAATGCGCGCGGCTGGGAAGTCGAGGTGGCGGCCAGTGCGCGCGATGCGCGACGGGCGCTACGCAGCGACGCCGCGGCCGGCGGGTTGCTCGATCTGTCCAGCCGCTTCGATTCGCACGAGATCATTGCGCTCGAACCTTGTTTGACGAGGCCGAACGTCGGCTGGGTCGCGGCCACGGCACCCGGGCAAATGCAGGAGAGCGCGCTGCGCCGCCTCGTGCTCGACTACTGCTACGACTACATCACCATGCCTTATGAAGCGCCGCGCATCGTCGATTCGGTCGGCCATGCGTATGGGATGGTCGTGCTCGGCGCGCGCGACGAGGAAGAGGACGAGCCTCCCGCGCATACGGGCGAAGGAGAAATGGTCGGTTCGTGCGAGGCCATGCGAATGCTCTTTCGCATGATTCGAAAAGTGGCGATGACCGATGCGCCCGTCTTCGTCTCGGGCGAATCGGGCACGGGCAAGGAGCTTACGTCGGTCGCGATCCACGAGCGCTCGGCGCGCCGCGCGGCGCCGTTCGTGGCGATCAACTGCGGCGCCATTCCGACGCATCTGCTGCAGTCCGAATTATTCGGCTACGAGCGCGGCGCATTCACGGGCGCGCATCAGCGCAAGATCGGCCGCATCGAAGCTGCGCATGGCGGCACGTTGTTTCTCGACGAGATCGGTGACCTACCGCTCGAAAGCCAAGCGAGCCTGCTGCGCTTTCTGCAAGAGGGCCGCATCGAACGGCTCGGTGGCCACGAATCGATCGCGGTCGACGTGCGCGTGATCTCGGCCACGCATATCGACATGCAGCGGGCGATGGCCGAGGGACGATTTCGCGCCGATCTCTATCATCGGCTCTGCGTGCTGCAGATCGACGAGCCGCCGCTGCGCGCGCGAGGCAAGGACATCGAGCTGTTGGCCCGTCACATGCTCGAGCGTTTTCGAAAGGACGGCACGCACCGGCTGCGCGGGTTCTCGGCCGATGCGATCGCGGCGCTCCACAATTACGCGTGGCCCGGCAACGTGCGCGAACTGATCAATCGCGTGCGGCGGGCGATCGTGATGTCGGAGGGGCGGCACATCACGGCCCACGATCTCGAACTGGCAGAGTACGTAGAGATTGCGCCCGTCTCGCTCGCACAGGCGCGCGAAGCGGCGGAGCGGCAAGTGATCGAGGTTGCGCTGCTGCGCCATCGGGGCCGCTACGGCGATGCCGCTCAGGAGCTCGGCATCTCGCGCGTGACGCTGTACCGGCTATTGAGCTCGCACGGCATGCGCGACATCCACCCGGAGCCCGGCGATCAGCGGCTGTCGAGCTGACGAAGCGGGGCCGTGCTCGAGCTGTCCGGCCTTTGCCCCGTGCCGCTCGAGCGCGGCGCCGGGCGGAATTCTCGCTGCTTGGTAAAATCGCGCTTTGCGCGGCGCGAAGGCGGCCGTGCGCCACGAGCACCAGCGCTCGCACGAGCCGAAGGACCCCAGCGCATGAAACAGTATCTCGACCTTGTCCGCACGATCCTCGATACGGGCACCTGGCAGGAGAACCGCACCGGCATTCGCACGATCACGATGCCGGGCGCGATGCTGCGCTTCGATCTGCAGGAAGGGTTTCCGGCCGTCACCACGAAAAAACTCGCGTTCAAATCGGCGATCGGCGAAATGATCGGGTTCCTGCGCGCGTCGCGCAGCGCGGCCGATTTCCGCGCCCTCGGGTGCAAGGTCTGGGATGCGAATGCGAATGAGAACGCTCAGTGGCTCGCTAATCCGTACCGCGAGGGGACGGACGACCTTGGCGACGTCTACGGCGTCCAATGGCGCAAGTGGCCCGGCTACAAGGTGATCGACGCGTCTCACCCGGCGCGCGTGGCCGATGCCACCGTGCGCGGCTACCGCATCGTCACGCAGTTCGAGGAAGCGGGTGTGCAAAAGGTGCTCCTCTACAAGGCGATCGATCAGCTGCGGCAGTGTCTCGACACCATCATGAGCAATCCCGCCGATCGCCGTATTCTGTTTCACGGCTGGAATCCCGCGCTGCTCGATCAGATTGCGCTGCCTGCCTGCCACTTGCTCTATCAGTTCCTGCCGAACGTCGCGCGCCGGGAAATCTCGTTGTGCCTCTATATCCGCAGCAACGACGTCGGGCTCGGCACGCCGTTCAATCTGGCCGAAGGGGCGGCGCTGCTGTCGCTCGTGGGGCGGCTGACCGGCTATGCGCCGCGTTGGTTCACGTATTTCATCGGCGATGCGCACATCTACGAGAACCAGCTCGATATGCTCGAGCGGCAGCTCGAGCGCGAACCGTATGAAAGCCCGCGGCTCGTCATTGCCGATCGCGTTCCGGCTTATGCGGAGACGGGTGTGTACGCGCCAGAATGGCTCGAGCGAGTCGAGCCGGGCGATTTCTCGCTCGCCGGCTATCGGCATCACGACCCGTTGACCGCGCCGATGGCCGTTTGAGCGCGGAGGGCCGCGCCGGCTAATTTGCCGGCTACGCCGAAAGAAAGCCCGCGAATCGCAAGGTGCCGATAGGTCGTGCCTTGCGATTCGCGGGCTTTGTCGTTTCATCGGCGGTCGCCGTCAGCCTTGCCGATGCTCGCGGCTGGGATGCGCCGGCGCCGCTGCATGTTGCTGCTCATGTTGCGGGTGCTGCTGCGGGGCGGGCTCAGGCCTTGGCTGCGGCTGAGGGCGCGGCTGCTCGACGTGGGGCTGAGGCTGCGGCTGCGGACGCGGCTGCTCGAAGTGGGGCTGAGGCTGCGGCTGAGGGCGCGGCTGCTCGACGTGGGGCTGAGGCTGCGGCTGAGGACGCGGCTGCTCGAAGTGGAGCTGAGGCTGCGTGAGAGGGCCCGGCTGCTCGACGTGGGGCTGAGGCTGTGGCTGCGGTCGCGGCTGCTCGACGTGGGGCTGAGGTTGGGGACGCGGCTGCGGTTGCTCGATGCGAGGCTGCGGCTCCGCCCGCGGCTGTTCCTGTCGAGCAGGCTCGTTGCGCGGTTGCGGGCTCGGCTGCTCGACACGCGGCTGTCCCTCCGGCTGCTGAGCACGCGGTTGCATCTGCGGCTGTTGCGCATGCGGCTGAGGCTGCATCCGCTGTTCGTTCATCGGCGGATGCTGCTCGGTGACGGGCGCATGCGGCTGCGTCCAAGACGGAGCGGGGCGTGCACCGGCTTCTCCGCCGCGCTCGGCGGGCGGATGGTTCATCGCGGGCGGGCGCGGCACACCGTTGTTCGGCTGTGCATGCTCCATTGCTGCTGGAGCGCGCGCCGGCACCTCGGCGCTGGAGCGTGGCGCTTGACCCGTGCTGGGCTCGTGCGGCTGCTGCGCGCCCGCTTCCGGATGCGGCTGCGCTCCAGTCTCCGGATGCGGTTGCGTGCCAGGCTGCTCTCCGCGCTGCGGGACGTTCGCACGACCGTGCATCGGCGTGATGACGGGCGTATGTGTGTCGACGACGCGTACGTCGTGCATGTTCATTTGCGGGGCACGGCCCGCGACCGAACCCGGCGTTGCCGGCCGCACGACAGGCGCGCCCGCGCCGGGCACTTTGCCGCCCGCTTGCGCGAGGTGCCGGGCCAGCGGATCGCGGTAGACGGCCGGCGTAGCCGGCGCGCGCGTCGCGACGACGGGACGCGCGGCCAGCGTCCGCGGCGGATGGTTGACAGCCGGGCGTAGTCCCGAGGCGAAGCTTTGGCGTACCGGCGCCACGCCTGCCGCACCCGGGCTGAATTTGACGTTCCGCCATTGCCGCGGATCGACATGCTGAGCAAACCGTGCTACCGGCTGGCCGTGCACGAACGCGGTGGCCGGCACGGCGGTGACGGCGCCCGGCGCACGATAGTTGACGTACGTGTTGTGGATGTTGGTGATGTTGACGTTATTGTTGACGATGACCGTCCGATTCACACGCTCGTAGTAGTGCGGGCTCCAGCCGCCCCAGCCCGGATGCCACACTTCGCCGGGGCCGAGCGGGAACCAGGCGAGCCCTGCCGCCGCGGCGCCGCCGATCGTCAGGCTGACACCCCAACTGACGCCGCCGCCACCGCCGACGAACGCGACGAGCGCCGGCGCATAGACGGGCGGCGCGCTGACGACGAGCGGCCCGGGCACCCAGCACCAGGACGAGCGTACGTACGCCCAGCGCCCGTAGTGGTACGGTGCGAAGCCCCACGGCGCATCGTCGATCCACGTCCAGCCCCAGGGCGCGATCCAAGCCCAATGGCCGTCATGGTAGGGCGCCCAACCGGCGGGCTCTTGATTCGGCACCCAGATCGCGCCGTACTGCGGATCGTTGCTCCACGTGCCGTTCGCGTCGAGATCCTCGTAGCCGGGCATGTCGCGCGACACGTAGCGGGCCGAAACCGACCGGTCTTCCGCGGCGTCGCGGTGCGCGGCCCACGCATCGAAGGCATCGGGCGAGGGCGCCTCTGCGACGGATGCCTCTTGCAGGTTCGTCCCCGTGAACGTGATCTGCTGCCCTGCCTCGACGGGCACCTGCCCGTTATCGCCGTAGGCCGTGAGCGCTCCGCTGCGCACCGTCACCGTCGTCGTGCTGCCGTCGGGCGCAACGTCGACGCGGTAATCGCCGGGCCGCGTCACGCCGAGCGCGACGTTGGGCGTGTCGATTTCATACGACGAGCCGCTCGGCATTTCTCGCACGCGCGTCGACAACGTGCCCTGCGCGACTTTCAATTGCGCATGGGTGTCGTCGAGGTTCATGACGTCGAGGCTCGTGGATGAGCCCAGACGCACGGCTGTCGAACCGATGTGCAGCTCCGAGCGCGCATTGGCGTCGTTCCAGAGTTGATCGCCCGTCGTCAGCGGACGATTGACGGCGGCATACGACCAGTCGGTCGCGCCGGCCGGCTCGGTCGTCACGGTACCGGCCATGTAGTTCAGACGGGCGACGCGTCCCGGCGGATCGCCGGCTTGCATGGCGGGTGCGCCGTCGGGCGCTGGCGGCGTTTGCGCAAACGCGGCGCGCGTGGCGAACGTGAACGGCGCGAGCGCGAGCAGGGTATAGCCGGCGATGCGCCGGAAAGTCGTCAGCGATGTGCGGGTGGCGGTGGTCATGGGGATCTCTTTTGGTGTCGGATCGTACGACGGTCCGTGACAGCACTGTAGCCCCACCGCGTGTATCAATGCGCTCCGTTTTGTAGCGGTCCGTTCCTGCGTGTAACCAAAAATATCGGGGTGCGGCCGCTCAAGCCGAAAGCAACGCGTCGAACCGCTCGTGCCCGGCGGGCGTGATGCGCAGCACACGCGGTTTTTCGGCGGGCTCGACCCAGCGATGATGCGTCCAATGATCGAGCAGCGCTGCGCCGAGCGCCCCGCCCAGATGGGCGCGCCGCTCGCTCCAATCGAGGCAGGTGCAGGCGAAACGTCGTTTGCGTGCGCGCTGCGCGCCGACGTCGATGCCCCAGCGTGTGAGCATGACGGAGCCTTCCTCCGTGGCTTCGACGTTGCCGCCTTCGTCGATGAGCCAGCCGCGCGCAAGGAGGTGATCGAAGACGCGTACGGCCAGCTCGCCGGCCATATGGTCGTAGCAGGTGCGCGCGTAGCGCATATCGAGCGGCACCGTGCGCCCTGCCACGGGCGCGGGCCGAGCCGGCGCGCTGGCCTGTGCCAGGTGCGCGAGCGCCTCGATGGCCGCGGCGATCTCGGGTGTCGCGATCCGGTAATAGCGGTGGCGTCCCCTGACCTCGAGCGCCACCAAGCCGCTTTCGGCGAGTTTGGCGAGGTGGCCGCTCGCCGCCGAAGGCGAGAGTCCCGCGATCATCGTCAACTCGCCGGCGGGTCTTGCGCTGCCGTCCATCAGTGACCACAGCATTGCGGCGCGGCCAGGATCGGCAAGCAGCGCGCCGATGCGCGAGAGGCCCGGGAAGTGAGCGGTCTCGCGTTCGGAATCGGAGGGGAGGGTGGCCATGGCGTGTCCTCGTCGAGTCGATGTGGAGTGCAAGGCTCAACTGTAAACGCCGGATGCAATCGATGCTTCTGCGTAACATGAAGTATGGAATGCGCAGTGGTGCTTCGATTCGCTTCGATTTGCTTCGATTCATCGTAAACCTGACTCCGGGTTGAAACTCCGCCCTTCAGGGCGGTGAGCCGGGACCCCGGCCTGAAGACCGGTTGTGGACGGTCGCTAGCGAAAAGACGCCGCAGCGGCGGATCGCCGTCTCGGATCCCAGTTGCCGAAGCAGCGCGCTCAACGCCGAAAGCTCAACGCCGAAAGGGGTGGGGGACGGCGCTAGAATGCCGTTTCGGCACGGTTTTCAAGCGGTTTTGAGCAGGAGCATGAATGAAAGCGTGGTTGACGGTTGTTTTGGCCGCGTGGCTGTGCGTCGGCTGCGCGCAGAGCGGTGGTTCGTCCGGCGGCGGCAGCATCACGATGTACGGCACGATCGATCAGGGCATCACCCTTCACAAGTAGTGCGCGGCCCCGGTGCGCGGCTGAATCGAAGTGTGCCGGCGGACCGAAACGTCGAAGGGCCAAGCGATGCGCTGCGATCGCACACGTTGGCAGGAATTGATGCATCATTGGCACGTCTGCCAATTCGGCTCGGGGGAGGATACGACTTTTCTCGTCCCGCCAGAGGTACCCGATGCACGCTTCCTCGACCGTAGAACTCGGCCGCGAACATGCCGGCCGCCGCAATGCGCGCATTCTGGCGCTCTGCCAGGCGCTCTACACGTCGTCCGTCTCGATCGATCTCACGTTGACGGGTCTCGTCGGCTATACGCTCGCCGACGACAAAGCGCTCGCGACGCTGCCGTTCTCGCTGATCACCGTCGCCGCCGCGCTGACGACGATCTTCGCCTCGTTCTTGATGGCGCGCATCGGCCGCCGGGCCGGCTTCGCGTTGGGCGCGGCCGTCGGTGCGGCGGGCGGCGCCATCTCCGTGCACGCGATCTTCATTCATAGCTTCTGGTTGTTTTGCTGCGGCACCGCCACGGTCGGCGTGTTCCAGGCTTTCGCGCAGTACTACCGCCTCGCGGCGGCCGATGCCGTCGAGACGCACGCGAAAAGCCGGGCGATTTCGACGGTGTTGACGGGGGGCGTCGTTGCCGCCGTCCTCGGGCCTGCGCTTGCCGCCTGGAGCCGCGATTGGCTCGCGCCCGTCACGTTCGCCGGTTCGTATGCGCTCGTGACGCTGCTCGGCCTCGCATCGATGGCGCTCGTGCTGGCCGGCTATCGCAATGCGGGCCCTGCCGCCGCGGCGAACGCTTCGGCGGGAGCGCCGGCCAAGGCGAGCGCTTCCGAGCCCGGTGCGCGACCGCTCTTGCAGATCATCCGGCAGCCGATTTTCATGGCGGCCCTCGCCAACAACGCGATCGGCTATATGGTCATGATGTTCGTGATGACGGCCACGCCGATCGCGGCGGTCGCCTGCGGCCATACGATCGGGGACGGCGCCCGCATCATCGAATGGCATCTCGTCGGCATGTATGCGCCGTCGTTTTTCACCGCGCGCTTGATCGCCCGCTTCGGTGTGTTGCGCATCGTCGGCGCGGGCATCGTGCTGTCGGCGGCGTGCGGAGCGATCGCGCTCTCGTCCACGGATTTGCCGCATTTCTACGCGGCGCTGGCTTGCCTCGGCGTGGGATGGAATTTCATGTTCGTCGGCGGCACGACCTTGCTCGCGCAATCGTATCGTCCGAGCGAAAGGGCCAAGACGCAGGCCACGAGCGAGTTCACCACGTTCGCTTGCACCGCGCTGGCGTCGTTGACGGCGGGACAGTTGCTGGCCCGATTCGGCTGGTCCGCCGTGAGCGCGTCGATCTTGCCGGCGTTGGCGGTGGCGGCTGGCGTAACGCTCGTTTATGCATGGTCGCGCGCGCGTGCGAGTACGCTTGCCGCAGCCGGCATGTCGTGAGGCCAGCGAAACGAATCGCTTTTCAATCGGTGAGGATTCCTAATGATTGCGCCCGCAACAGGCCCCGTACGTCAAATCGTGTTCGCCGTCGCACCGCATCTCGTGTTGCTCGACGCATGCGGCCCGCTCGAAGCGTTTTGGCGAGCCGAGCTCGAGTTGCGCCAGGCGCGCAAGAGCATCGGCGACGAGGCCGTCGCCTATCGATTGCGCGTCGCATCGATCGAAGGCGGCACGCTGCAGACGCACGTCGGCCTGCCGGTCGTCGTCGAGCGGCTCGATGCGCTGGAGCATGAGCCGATCGACACGATCATCGTCGCCGGCACGTTCGTGGCCGATCGGATGGTGCTCGACCCGCAGCTCGTGAAGTGGCTCGAGCGCGCCGCGCCGCGGGCGCGCCGTGTCTGCTCGGTGTGCGTCGGTGCGTTCTATTTGGCCGCCGCCGGTTTGCTCGAAGGCCGCCGTGCGACGACGCACTGGCGCAGTGCCGACGAGCTTGCCCGTTGCTTCCCGGCAATCGAGGTCGATGCCGATCCGATCTTCATCCGCGACGTGCGCGAGGGCCGCGCCGTTTGGACCTCGGCGGGCGTGACCGCCGGCATCGATCTGGCGCTCGCGCTGATCGAAGAAGATTTCGGGCATGCGGTTGCGATGCAGGCGGCGCGACGGCTCGTCGTGTTCATGAAGCGCCCTGGCGGGCAATCGCAGTTCAGCGCGACGCTCGATGCGCAGCAATGCGCGACGGGGGAGTTCGACGCGCTGCATGCCTGGATGGTCACGAACCTGCGCGGCGATCTTTCGGTCGAACGGCTCGCCGAGCGGGCCCGCATGTCGCCGCGCACGTTTGCGCGGCGCTACGTCGAAGCGGTCGGACGTACGCCGGCCAAGACCGTCGAGGCGCTGCGGCTCGAAGCGGCTGCTCGCTCGCTTGCTCAATCGCGCCGGCCGATGAAGCGAATCGCGCTCGATTGCGGCTTCGGCACCGAGCAAAATTTGCGGCGTGCATTCGTTCGACGCTTCGGTGTGCCGCCGCTCAATTACCGAGAGCGTTTTGCGCCGCTCGATGCGGCGGCGTCATCGGGCATCGGCGGGCGAGCCTGAAATCGTGCGCGCATGGGGCCGGGGCCACGGAGGGCCAATATTGGCACCCGTATAATCGGCTCCTTTCTAGCTGCGCGAACGCGCATCACCGGAGCCACGATGAGCACGCCTTCGACCCCCTTGGACCGTTCGGAAACCACGTTCCGTTTCCTGGCCGAGCCGACTTCCGTCAATTTCGGCGGCAAGGTGCACGGCGGCGCATTGATGAAATGGATCGACGAGACGGCCTACGCTTGCGCGGCCGTCTGGTCGGGGCGCTACTGTGTGACCGTCAGCGTCGGCAACATTCGCTTTCGCCGGCCGATTCTCGTCGGCAATCTCGTGGAATTGCGTGCACGCGTGGTCGCAACGGGCCGCACGAGCATGCACATCCACGTCACCGTGCATGCCGGCGATCCCAAGAGCGGGCAACTGCGCCTGACTACCGATTGCCTCGTCGTGTTCGTGGCCGTCGATGAAAACGGCACGCCGATTCCGGTGCCGGCGTTCGAGCCGCGGACGGACGAGCAAAAGCGCGTGGCCAAGTACGCGATGGATGTCAAAGCGGCGCTCGACGCGATCGTCGAACTCAAGCCCGAAGAGATGGCCAAGGGCTCGATCTAGCGAACCGAAGCAGCAGCCCGTGCTTGACGTTGGGCCTGCGCAGTCGGAGGCCGGTTAGCGATGGCAAGCGCGATGAGAAGCGCGATGAGAAGCACGATGAGAAGCACGTCGTCGCGCCCTTTGCCGCCGGCGAAGTGCCGATTCGAGGAATAAGTCTAAAGAATTGCCGTCCGCTGCCGTAAGTACGAACGACCACCAGCCGACGGAGAACTTCGCATGGCCACTCGCCCCGCCTCCAAAGCCGCTCCTGAACGGCGTGCGGCCGTTGCTCCCGAGCAGGGCAAGAAAGCGTTGCTGATCAGCGGCGGCGCGCCGAATTCGAGCCTCGTCGCGGGCGCACTCGTCGCCTTCATCGATCGGGGCATCTTCTTCGACATCATCTCGACCGCAGGCGCTGGCGCGCTGATGGGGTTGCTCTATGCCGCGCCCGCTGGCGGCGATCCACGCGCCGCTTTGACGCAATGGCAGAACGTCGGCGTCGACGATGCCATCTACGATTGGTTTCCCGTCAACTACAAAGTCTTCATGAAGCCCGGCGCGGCGGCCGGCGCATACCGGAACGCACTCTTGACGTCGCCGTTTACGCAGCCGTTGTTCGACACGTTTTCGCCGAACTACATGACCGGCCTATGGGCCGATTGGCTGCGGCTCGGCTTTGCCGCCGCGAGCCCGACGGATCTCACCGCGGCGAGCCGCGGCCTATGCGCGCATCTGCCGTTCGCCGCGCAGGCGATCGATTTTGCCGCCGTGCCGGACATCGCGCCCGAGTTCTACATCAACGCCTACAACACGACGCGGGGCGAGATGACGATTTGGGGCAAAGACGAGATCACGGTCGAGCACATGCAGGCCGCCTTCGCGTTCCCGATGATTTATCCGCCGTATCGAATCGGCGGCGAGGAGTACATCGAGGGATCCGCGATCGATACGATCAACTTCAAGGCGCTCGTATCGGACGACCCTGCCGCGCCGGGAATCCATCGCGATCTCGACACGCTCGTCGTGTTCGACATCCTCGGTCTCGACAAGCTGATCCGCACGCCGCGTTCCCTCTACGATTCGTGGGTGCATTCGATCATCAATCCGCTCGTGCAATTGTCGAAGGACGACGTGCGGTTGTTCGAACTGCAGCACAACATCGATCCGGCGACGGGCAAGCCCAAGCGCAAACTGCTGAAGGTCGACCTGACCGCGCATGTTCCCGAAAGCCACTGGCCGAAGATGCTCGATTGGTCGGCGTCCAACATGAAGCTGCTATTTGAGGCCGGTTATCAGGCGGGTCTCGCGTTCTGCGACGAGCATGCCGCTTTGCTCACGCGGGCGGGCGCTCGCGCGGCGCAGGCCGGGTCGCGCCAGGCGCCGGTTGCTGCCGCGGTCGGGGAAGACAGTCCGGTGGGAGCGGAGGGATGAAGGGCGCGTTCAAGGCGATGGGAATCGGCGCGCTGAGGGCGATGGTGCTCACGGCTGGGGCTGGGCAGGCCATGCTGCTGCGGGCGATCCGAAAGCACAACACCGCTGTCGCCGTGCAGGCCGCGCAAATCGGCAAAGAAGTGAAGGACGCCAACGGCCGCGCAGGCAAGCAAGCCGAACTGGCGCAAGAGATGTTCGCATCGATCGAGCGCAGCGCGAGCGAGGTCGATTCGATTCGCCGCAGTGTCGATGTGATCTCCGGCGTCGCCGATGAACTCGCGGCCGGGCTGGCGAACACGCGGACCGACATGGTCTCGGCGAACGACAAAGCACGAAACGCGGCGCAGACGATGACTGCGTTCAATGCGAACATCGGCAAGCTGATGGAGGGCACGCAGTCCATCATCGGCGTCGTGGGTGAAATCGGGGCGATTTCGAGCCAGACGAATCTGCTCGCGGTGAACGCGTCGATCGAGGCGGCCCGCGCCGGGCAGTCGGGGCGCGGTTTCGCCGTCATCGCGGCCGAGGTGCGCCGGCTCGCGGAGCGCACCCGCACCCTCGCAGCCGAAGTGACGGCGCAGATCGAGGCGATCCGCGCGCAATCGCGGCAAACGTCGGATGCCGCCGAAGCGATCTCGACCAACATCGGTGCCAGCTGCGATGTGATCGGCGGTGCGACCGAACAGCTCGGCCGATTTGCCGACGGCAGTGCGCGCGTGTCCGAGGAAATCGGTGCGATCAGCCAGGCGGTGGCGGCGTCTGCCGATAACAATCACCAAATCCGCGAGCATGCCGCAGACATGCGTGAGTTGTCGGACGAGATGTCGGCATTGATGAAGACTTGCATCGAGACGTCGCAGACGCTCATGCACTCGTCCGAGCAAGTCATGGAGCAGTTCGGGCGAATGCAAGCGTCCGATGGCGCATTCGGCCGCGTGGTGGCCCACCTGAATGCCGGCGCCGCACGCTGCGAAGCGATGTTGGGCGACCTGATGCGCAACGGTTTCGACGTGTTCGACAAGAACTACAAAGCGATTGCGGGCACGAATCCGACGCAATATCGAACGTCGTACGACCAGGCATTCGAGAAAGTCTTCCGGCCGTTCTACGATGAGATGGCGGCACGGATACCGGGTTGCGACTTGGCCGTGATGGTCACGAAAGGCGAGACGTATCCGCCGACGCACGTGAGCAAGTACTGCCAGCCGCAGACGGCCGATCCAGCGCGCAACCTCGCTCATTCGAGAGACAAGCGGTTTCACAACGGCAATCCGATGCTGTTGAAGTGCGGCGACGATACCCGTGAATTTCTGTTTCAGGCCTACGTGCGCGATGTGGGCGATATCTTCGTGCTCGTGTCGAAGCCGGTGTTCGTCGGCGGGCGGCATTGGGGCGGCTTCATGCTCGGGTTGCAGCACGAGGCGATGTTGGCGGATTGAGGGGGGTGCGGCCGGCATCGCTGCTGGCCGGCGCATGAAAAACCCGAAAGCGGGTGGCCGGCTTTCGGGTCGTGACGACTACCCATTCCGTTCACCCCTCGCTCAGACGAATTGCAAGGGGTTACCAGATGGTCGATCGGGCGATGAACGTCAATTGCTGTAGATCAGACCGCGGCCAGTGCCGTTGACGTAGATGCGCCCGTAGGTGTTCCAGTCGGCCGCGATGTGTTGGATGCCGCCGAACTGATGCGCATCGTCGTTGAAGCGCGACCAGGTCGCCCCGCCGTCGTCGGAGTGATACACGCCCCATACGCCGTTCATCGTACCCACCACATAGATCGCCGCCGAGTACGAACTGCCGTCGGCCGCCTTGCCCAACGCGATCTGGCTGGCTCCCGGCGCGCCGTTGGCGGAAGCAAAGCCGCTCAGCTTCGTCCAGCTCGTTCCCGAATCCACCGAGTGGTACACGGCGTTGCCGTCGCTCAGCCAGATGTCGCCCTCGACGTTGGGGTTGACCGCGATCGAGCTGTCGTTCCAGTCGTTGGGGGCGAGGTTCGCCGACACCGAACCCTGACTCAGGCCGAACGTATGACCGCCATCGGTCGAGACATAGACCTTGCCCGGCGTCGCCCATGTTGCGCCGCCCGAATCATAGGCGTAAATCTTGTTCGGATTCCGGCGATCGGCCGCCAAGCGATAGCCGCGCGGCCAGCCTTGGCCGACCACCGCCAGCGCCGGCAGGTTCGTCGCGGTCCAGCTCGCGCCATTGTCCGTGGTGTACGACGGCACCGAATTGGCCGGGGCCCAGACCACGTTGTTGCGCGACGTGGCCACGATGTTGCCGGTGGCGGCAGTGCTCGCTTGAGCACCGGCAGGCAGGCTCGCGAAGTTCGCCCACGTGTTGCCGCCATCGCCGGACCAGAAGCCGAAGCCGCCGGCACCGGACCAGTTCGCCACGCCGGCGCCGACGATGTAGAGGGGATCGGACCAAGCCATATCAGCCGCGTTGCCGCTGCTCCAATTCGCGGTGGGCCCAAGCGTCGGCCGAGTCGTGAGGTCCGTGATGACCCATGTGCCGATATCGCCCGCGCTGTTGATGAGCTTGTAGGGCGCGCCGGCCGGCGGCGTGGTGACGGACAAGGTCGCGGTTTCCTCGAGGTTGTTCACCTTGAGGTTCCAGGTCGGCGCGGCCGAGGAGGCGTTCGTGGTTTCCCAGATGCCGCCGCCGAAGATATGCATGATGTGATCGCGGTTGGCCGGATCGATCACGGTGTCTTCGTTCCAGCCCGAGTAGCCGTCACCGCCCGTGTGCGTCATGTTGGCTTCGATTTCGCGCCAGCTATTGCCGCCGTCGTCGGAGATCTGGGTGACTTGCTGCCCGGGGTAGTTGCCCCACGTGCCCGTCACGCCCAGGGCGATGCGGGCGCTCGAACCGAGGCCGGAGACCGACAAGCCGCCGTAGCCCCCGTTGGCGCTGCTATTGAGCAAGGTCCAGTTGTTGTTGTCGCTGGCACCGAATTGGTAGAGATAGCCAGGCCCGACGGCGCCTTGTCCGGCGTTCTTGTTGAACACCATGTAGAACAGGCCGTCGGCCGTGCGAACGATGTGGGGAATATAGTAGCCGGACACAGTGGATGGGACCGGGACCGGCGTCCATGTCGCACCGCCGTTGAAGGATTTGTACAGCGTCGAGGTCAGGCCCGCCGCGTTGGCATAGTCGGGGGCGATGGAGGCCCACATGATCCAAGTCGGCTGGCCGCTACCGATGGTCGAGGTGTCGAATACGACCTGCTCGACGCCGATCGGCGTGCCCGTCATCGTGGTGGACGACAGCCCCGTGACTTGGGCCCAGGTGTGGCCCGAGTCCGTGCTCTTCCATAGGCCTGCCGTGCGCGAACCGTAAAACAGCGTCGACGGATCGTTGGGATCGACCGCTAGGCGCTCGCCGACAGCCCGGCCCGTATCGTTGCCGCCTACCGAGAACGGCAGGCTATACCACGTCCAAGTGTTGCCGCGATCGGCCGAAATATAGATGCGGCCGTTGGCACCCCAGTACGTGGTGTCGCCGGTGACCATGTAGACGATCTGGTCGTTGGTCGGGTCGAGGGCGAGGCTTTCGACGCCGTGATACCGGCCTTCCGTTTGGCCGAAGCCGAGGCCATCGGTCAGAGGGATCCACGACGACGAAGTCGCGTCCCAGCGGTAGGCGCCGCCGACGTCGGTACGCGCGTAGAGCAGGCTCGCGTTGGTCGGATGATAGATGAGGCCGGTGACATAGCCGCCGCCGCCCCATGTGACACTGGCCCAGCTCGTGGCCGCGGCCCCTGGAACCGCTGCGGCAGCCACGGCCTGCGTGGAAGCATGCTGCACGGTGCCGGCCGTGCCGGCTGTGCCGGACGATCCGCCGCTGCATGAAACCAAGGGCAACACCGCACAAGCAGCCCAGAACCCCTGGTGGATTCGACCTTTTATCTTCATCTTCGTTTTTTTTCCCGTTCTGTCGTACGGCGTTCGCCCGCATCTTTCGACGCAAACGTTTGCCTTTCGAGTCGAAAGCTCAGCGCTCAGAATCAATAGATACGCCCTGGATCAATAGATAGCGTGGAAGCAACGCAACCGAAACGTCTTGCCGTCTCGGCCGGTAGTGGGTTGGACAATGAACGTGGCCGCGCCTCAGGCCGGCCGTGTACGGCGGCGAAATGACCTACCGCCTATCAATTAGTAGTCCTAACGATTCTGCCGTCACGCTTATCTTAATGGGCGCGCCGTGAAAATACATTGAGCGCTAGGCCGAAAAAAGCGTAAGGAAACCCTTAACGGTGCGTAGTGATTTCCTGCTGGACGGGGCGGGCTCCGTCGGCCGCCCGCCCGTCGATTTACCCGCTCCGTCCCGTCATTGCCTCGGGACGCACCCATTCGTCGAACTGCGCCTCGGTCACGTACCCCAACGCGAGTGCCGCGGCCTTCAGCGTCGTGCCTTCCTTGTGCGCCTTCTTCGCGATTTGCGCGGCCTTGTCGTAGCCGATGTGCGGGTTGAGCGCCGTCACGAGCATCAGCGATTCGTTCAGCAGCGTATCGATGCGCGCGCGGTTGGGCTCGATGCCGACGGCGCAATGATCGTTGAAGCTTTGCGCCCCGTCCGCGAGCAGGCGGATCGATTGCAGCACGTTGTGCGCGATCATCGGACGGAACACGTTCAGCTCGAAATTGCCGCTCGCGCCGCCGAGATTGATCGCCACGTCGTTGCCGAACACCTGGCAGCACAGCATCGTGACCGCTTCCGACTGCGTCGGATTGACCTTGCCCGGCATGATCGAGCTCCCCGGCTCGTTCTCCGGTATCGCTATTTCACCCAAGCCGCAGCGTGGACCGCTCGCGAGCCAGCGTACGTCGTTGGCGATCTTCATGAGGCTCGCGGCCACCGTCTTTAGCGCACCATGCGCGAAGACCAGTGCGTCGGCCGCGGCCATCACCTCGAATTTGTTCGGGGCACTGACGAACGGGATGCCCGTCAAACGGCCGATCGCCGCTGCAACCCGCTCGGCGAATTGCGGATGGGCATTGAGCCCCGTGCCGACGGCCGTGCCGCCCTGCGCGAGCTCGTACAAGTGAGGCAGCGCCGATTCCACGTGCGCGATGCCGTGCGCCAGTTGCGCGGCGTAGCCCGAGAACTCTTGCCCGAGCGTGAGCGGCGTCGCGTCTTGCAAGTGGGTGCGGCCGATCTTGACGATGTCGGCAAAGGCGCTCGACTTCGCCTCGAGCGTGGCGCGCAGCGTGGCGAGCGTCGGCAACAGGTGTTTGACGATCGCGCTCGCGGCCGCGACGTGCATCGCCGTCGGAAATACGTCGTTCGACGACTGGCCACGATTGACGTCGTCGTTCGGATGCACCTTGCGCGCTTCGCCGCGCTCGCCGCCGAGCAATTCGCTGGCACGATTGGCGATGACCTCGTTCAGGTTCATGTTCGTTTGCGTGCCCGAACCGGTTTGCCAGACAGCCAGCGGAAATTCGCCTGCGTGGCGGCCCTCGATGACTTCGTCGGCCGCTTGCATGATCGCGTGCGCTTTATCCTCGGACAAGACGCCCAACTCGAGATTGACCTCGGCCGCGGCGCGCTTGATGACGGCGAGGGCGGTGATGAGTTCGGGTGACTGCTTCTCGGTCGAAATCTTGAAATTGAGCAGCGAGCGTTGCGTCTGCGCGCCCCACAAGCGCGCGGCCGGTACGGCGATTTCGCCGAACGTGTCGCGCTCCATGCGATGGTTTTCGGTCATGGTGCGTCAGCTCCGTTACGAAAAAATGTAAAAGCGGGGGTTCGGCCCGGGCGCGATCTGCGCGTGCGCCTAAAGTTGCGAGTCGATCGGCAACAACGAGAATAGACCTGTGAGCAAATTGCGTACGAACCCGGCTTCGGGGTCGAGCGTCCAGGTGTGCGGATGCGGCGGCCCATCGCCGTGCCGTTCCTCGCCGGTCCAGACGAGGCCCGAATCCGGTTCGCCGAGCGCGCGGGCCTGCGCTTGCTCGTTCGGCGTGGCCAGACGCACGCGATAGCTTACGCTCGGCGACATCGACTGCTCGATGAGGCCCGCCACTTGGCCCGCTATCGCCGGGCTGTCGATGACGAGCGCGAGCTCGCTGTTCAGGTGCGCGGAACGTGGATCGAAGTTCAGCGACCCGATGACGAGTGTCCGCCGGTCGATGACATAAGCTTTGGCATGGAGGCTCGCGCGCGATTCCGAGCCTCCGAAAAAGCGCGAATGCTCTCGCTGCAGCGGCTGGAACTCGTACAGTTCGACGCCCGCTTTCAGCAAAGGAATGCGATAGGGGTTGTAGCCGGCTTGCACGGCGACGGCATCGGTCGATGCCATCGAGTTCGTGACGACGGCCACGCGCACGCCGCGGTGCGTGAGTTCCGAAAGCAGCTTGACGCCGGCATCGTGCGGCACGAAGTAGGGCGAGAGAAGCAAGACCTCGTGCTGTGCGCCGCGGAGCAGTTCGGCGAGCTTGTGCATCGGCGGGCTGCGGTAGTCGTCGTCCGGGGCGGTGATCTTGAGCGGCGAATCGACACTGAACGTCGCGTGCGCCCAGATGAGCCCCATTTGCTGCTGGGCGATTTGCTGCCAGAGCGGTGCGGCGCGCAGCGGTTTTGCGCCGACGGCCTGGGCCTGCGCCTTCCAATGCGCACGCAATTCCGCACGCGCGGCTTTCAGGTCGCCCGCGGCGTAGTTCTTCTTGTCGACCGCGCTCAATGGATAGGCGCCCGCGCTGTTCCAAAATGCGTCGAAGCTCTTCGAGACGTCCTCGACGATCGGGCCCGCGGCGACGACGTCAAGATCGCGGAACTGCAACTTGGGGCTTGCGCTGAAGTACTCGTCGCCGAGATTGCGGCCGCCGACGATCGCCACTTCGTCGTCGGCGATCATCGCTTTGTTGTGCATGCGGTGGGTGAAGCGATCGATGCGGGTCAGAAACGTTTCGGTGCGGGTAAAGACGCTCGGGCGCGTGGTGCCGAACGGGTTGAAGATGCGCACCTCGATGTCAGGATGAGTCGAAAGCGCGGCCATCAAACGCCGCGTGTCGTCGAAGTTCAGGTCGTCGACGAGCATTCGGACTCGCACGCCGCGATCGGCCGCATAAAGCGCGGCAGCGAGCAGCAACCGCCCGGTCGTATCCTCGGCCGCGATGTAGTACTGCAGATCGAGCGTCTTGGTGGCCGCGCGGGCGAGCGCGATCCGCATTTGCAGCGCGTCGGTGCCGTCGGTCAGCAGCCGAAAGCCCGATTGTCCTTCGTGTGCCGCCACGAGCGGCGCGAGGGCCTGGCCGAGCGGTGTCGCGCCCGGGTCGGCCAGCGCGTGGGTGGCAGGGCGGTTCAGCGAAGTGGCCGGCGGCAACGTTGCGCATGCGGCGGCCAAGCAGCCCAGAAAGACGAGCGCGAGCCAGCGCCCGATGCGGGCCGCATCGACACGCGGGATCTGCCCGCGCCACAGCGGTTGACGCCGAGCGGCCCAGGGCCGCCGCCATTGCTCATCGAACACGTCGGACTCTTCCTTCGCTGACGGACCGGCCTGATCGAGCCCTAGGGGGCTCGCGCGGCACTCGTTATCTCATTACCGCATTCTATGAGAAGCCGGCGCTGATTACTCGTCAAGCATGCGGGCGCGCATGCTGCGTGCGCACATCGTGGCATCACGCACTACGCATGGCGTATTCGACAAAAAACGGCCCGCCGAATGCGCGGGCCCAATACCCTGTCAGAAGAGTCCGTAACGATCCTAGGCGGATGACGCGCACCCGCCAACCAATAAAGATTGCTTTGCTTATTGAAAACGAAACGAAAACCGACTCAGGGCACTAGGCTCTGGCCGGCAGCCGCGTGCGGCGCTCGAACCGTGCGGTCATCAGCACGGCGACGCTTGCGAGGCCAGCCGCGAGCCCCCACCAGAGGCCGCGTGGCCCATAGCCGGCGTGAAACGCGAGCAGATATCCGGTGGGAAAGCCGACGGCCCAGTAGCCGAACGCAGCGGCGAGCATGGGCACGCGCGTATCTTTGAGTCCGCGCAGGCAGCCCGAGCCGATCGTCTGCATGCCGTCGACGATCTGGAACAATGCCGCCACGCGAAGCAGCGATGCCGCGATCGAGATCGTCTGCGCGTTGGCCGGATCGTCGAGCTTCAGATAGAGGCCGACGATGTTCAGATAGAGGCCGACGATGGTGTGCGGGGCGACGATGAACAGCAGCCCCGTCATCGACATGTAGGCGACGCCGAGCCCGAGCGCGACGAAGCCGGCGTGACGTGCGGCAATGCGATTGCCGGCGCCGATCCAATAGCCGACGCGCACGTTGGCCGCTTGCCCGATGGCGAGCGGCACCATGAACGTCACGGAGCTCACGCTCAGCGCGACCTGGTGAGCAGCCAGCGGCTTTTCACCCATGAGTCCGATGAACAGGCCGGTGCAGAGAAACAGCATCGATTCCACGCCGTACGTGATCGCCACGGGCCAGCCGATCGAGAACAACTCGCTCATGAGCGGCATGGTGGGGCGCTTGGCGACCACGAAGTGCTTGTAGCGCGGGCGCCCGTGCAACAGCGCGACGAGCGCGATGGTGCTGAGCCAGATCGTGACGGTCGTGGCGGTGGCCGAGCCCAGCATGCCGAGCCGCGGCAGCCCCCAGGCGCCGTGAATGAGCCCGTAGTTCAGCACGCCGTTGAATACCACGCCGACGAGGGAGACCCATAGCAGGCGCTTCGCCGCGCCGATGGCCGGCAGGAACGCGCGCATCATGCCGACGCCGATCAGGCTGCCGAGCGAGGCGAAACGCAGCACGCCCGTGTAGGCGCCGACGTCGTGCGCGAGCGTGGCCGGTTCGCCGAATGCGAGCAGGATCGGCTGGGCGAACGAGAGCAGCACGAAGGCCGGGACCGCAAGCAGCACCGACAGTGCGAGCCCCGTCCAGTAGATGTGCGGCACGCGATGCTCGGCTTGCGCGCCGCGCGCATTGGCGACCGTGACGCTCACGGAAGTCAGCACGCCTTGCAGCAGCGTGACGATGACGAAGAAAATCCCCGCGCCGAGGCCGCCTGCGGCGAGCGCGTCGGCGCTCAACGAGCCGAGCAGGATCGTGTCGGTGACGCCCATCGCCATCTGCGACAGCTGCGCGATGGCGAGCGGGGCGGCCAGGCGAGCCGTGTCGGCTGCGTGGCGAGAAAGCGGTGGCGGGGCCGGCGCGGCGGCGGCCCTCGTAACAGTGGACTCTGGCATGGCGAAGCGAGCGAGGCGCAACGGGCGGCGCATCGGCGCATTCAGCGCATGCGGCCCTCGTTGTTTTGTCGGAAAGAAAAGAGCTTATTGCTTCGGCGCTTGCCTGTCGATGGTCTGCGCTGCCGCGAATAGTGTGCTGGGCGCTGCGGGGCAGGGCGGCGGGTGCAATTTTCGAGATCGGATGCCTGGCGCCTGCCCGTGCTTCAGCCCGGCTCGTGAACGGCGATGCGCGTATCGCCGAGCATGACGACTTGCCCCGCGCGGATCTTGCAGGTCTTGCGCAGCTCGATTTGACCGTCGACCCTCACTTCGCCCGCCGCAACGAGCGCCTTCGCCGAGCCGCCGCTGTCGGCCAGGCCCATCAGCTTGAGCAAATTGTGTAGTTCGACGTAATCGCCCGTGAGCGTGAAATTGAGATTGGCCATGGCGATGAGCGGCGCCGGCATGCGGCGCGAAAGCGACTAGGGCAGGCATCATAAGCCACGCGGGAGATCCGATCAAAGTACCCGCATGAACGCGTTCGGGCCGCCCGGTACTTGCGGCGTGACCCTGTATGGCTATACAGTATGCGCGGCGCCGGCCACGTTCATTGAGATTGCCGGCGCGCGTCAGTTCGAACGATTGCTCATTCCCGTGTCCCCAATTTCTGCCGCAGCCGAGCCGGTGTGTGCCGTGCCGCCCGTCCCGTACCTCGAGAAACTGAACGAGGCGCAGCGCGCTGCCGTCGTGCATGGCGTCGGCGAGCGCGCGAATCCGGGTGCGCCGCTGCTCGTCATCGCCGGCGCGGGCTCGGGCAAGACCAATACGCTCGCGCATCGCGTGGCGCACCTGCTCGTGCAGGGCGCCGATCCACGGCGTGTGCTGCTGCTCACGTTCTCGCGGCGCGCGGCGCAGGACATGACGCGGCGCGCAACGCGGATCGCCGCGCAAGCGCTCGGCACGCGTGCCGATCTGGTACAGGCGCTGACCTGGTCCGGCACGTTCCACGGCGTCGGCGCGCGCCTGCTGCGCGAATATGCGGACTCGATCGGGGTGTCCCCCGCGTTTACGATCAACGACCGCGAAGACTGCGCCGATCTCATGAACGTGGTGCGTCATGAGATCGGTTTGTCGGCGAAGGAGCGCCGCTTTCCCGTCAAGGGCACTTGCCTCGCAATCTATTCGCGCGTGGTCAACACGGGAGCGACGTTGCCTCACGTGCTCGAACAGGCGTTTCCATGGTGTCGCGAATGGGAGGCCGATTTACGGGCGCTGTTCGCCGGCTACGTCGCGGCCAAGCAAGCGCAGAACGTTCTCGACTACGACGATTTGCTGCTGTACTGGTCGCGGATGGCCGCCGAACCGTCGATTGCCGCCGATCTCGGGCAGCGCTTCGACCATGTCCTCGTCGATGAATATCAAGACACCAACCGCTTGCAGGCGACGATCCTGCTCGCGATGAAACCTGATGGGCGCGGGCTCACGGTGGTCGGCGACGATGCGCAGTCGATCTATTCGTTCCGCGGGGCGACCGTGCGCAACATCCTCGATTTCCCAGCGCATTTCACGCCTAGCGCCGCGCGCGTCACGCTCGAACGGAACTACCGTTCGACGGCGCCGATTCTCGCGGCGTCGAACGCCGTGATCGGATTGGCGGCGGAGCGCTTTACGAAGGACTTATGGACCGATCGCGACTCGGCGCAGCGCCCCAGGCTCGTGACGGTCGCGGGCGAGGTCGAGCAGGCGCGCTATGTCGTCGAAATGGTGCTCGAAGCGCGCGAGGCGGGGACGGCGCTCAAGGCGCAAGCCGTGCTGTTTCGCGCCGCGCATCACAGCGCTGCGCTCGAGCTCGAACTCGCGCGGCGCAATATTCCGTTCGTCAAATTCGGCGGCCTGCGCTTTCTGGATTCGGTGCACGTAAAGGACGTGCTTGCGGTGCTCCGGTGGGCGCAAAACCCACGCGACCGCGTGGCGGGATTCCGTGTCTTGCAACTGATGCCGGGCATCGGTCCGGCGACGGCCGGCCGAGTGCTCGACGCCGTCGCCGAGGCCGGCCTGCTGCCGGCCGCGCTCGGTGCGTATGCGCCGCCGCCGCGCGCCGCGGCCGATTGGCCTGCGTTCACGGCATTGATGGACGAAGTCGGTGCCGCGCGCACCGCGTGGCCGGCGCAATTCGAGCAAGTGCGCCGCTGGTACGAGCCCCATCTCGAGCGCAATCATGAAGATGCGGCCATGCGTCACGCCGACATCCTCCAAATGGAAAGCTTGGCCGCCACATTCCCGACGCGCGAGCGTTTCCTGACCGAGCTGACGCTCGACCCGCCCGATGCGACGAGCGGCGAATCGGGGGTGCCGCTCGTCGACGAGGACTACCTCATTCTCTCGACGATCCACTCGGCCAAGGGGCAGGAGTGGCGCAACGTGTTCGTGCTCAACGGCGTCGACGGCTGCATTCCGTCCGATCTCGGCACGGGCAGCCAAGACGAGATCGAAGAGGAGCGGCGCCTGCTGTACGTTGCGATGACGCGGGCCAAGGAAGATCTGCACATCGTCATCCCGCAGCGCTTTTACGTGCACAACCAGAGCGCGCTAGGCGACCGCCACGTCTGGGCATCGCGCACGCGGTTCATCCCCGAGCCGCTGCTCGGGCTGTTCGATGTGCAGGCGTGGCCGCGCATAGCGAGCGTCGCGCCGCCCACGGCGGCGGGGTTGGCCGCCGCGGCGAAGGCGCGCGTCGATATCGCCGCGCAGCTCAAGGCGATGTGGGATTGACCCGCCGCGTTCAGCGGGGGCGGCGCGGCTCGGCGGCGCGGGGCTGCGCCGGACGGGCCGGCGGCATGAAGAAGCTGCGCATCCAAGCGGCCATGCGCGTGAAGATGTCGTAGGGTTCTTCGACGAAGATCTCGGGCTTGAGCAGCCGCAGATACTCCATGATCTGTTGCGCTTCCTGTTTTTGGAACGAGCCGTGCGCGAGGCCGAGCTTCAGCAATCCGCGCAATTCGCCGAGTTTTTCGCGCGCCGAGCTGCCGACGCTCGTCTCGCAGGCGATCTTCGCCTCGTAGACGCGCTGACGCAGCGATTCCGCGAGCCGCCAGGCCGGCGTTTGCATTTTTTCTTCGAGCGATTGAATGTCGCGTACCGTCGACTTGATCTGCGCGGCGAGCGGATCGACGAGCGCATCCTCGCCGCCGGCTTCCTTGACGATCGCGCTCGCCCATTCGCGGGCGGCCTTCGCCACTTCCTCGGACGTCCATTCCGAGCGCACCGCGAAGCTGAAGCCGAACTCCTCGGCTTGACGCATCAGGATCGCCACGACGTCCGGGAACTCCTTCTCCAGCGTGCGCTTCGCCCAGGCGTACTGGCCACCTTGAAGCATGCGCTGCACGGCATGCTCCGTCAGCGGGACCATGTTGTCGAGCAGCTTCGCTCGCAGGAAGTCCTCGAACGAAGGCGTCGCGAATTGGGGGTCGAGCTTGAGCGATACGCGCATGAAGGCGTCGAAGTCCTTCTGCAGCGAAGCGATCGTCTCTTCTCGAAGGGAAAGGGTGATTTGACCCATGGCTTGTCCTGGTCGCGCGTCCTTCGCAAGGTGTCCCGGCGGCGTTCGCCCAGGCACCCGACGGTCGAGCCGGCACGGCACCCCAAATACTGGGCAATCCGCTCGCTGGCCGGCGCTTTTACGGTTTTTGCACGCGCGTTTCGGACCGCTACCGACGCCGGGCGCCGGCGCGCCCCTGCGCCGCGCGGCCAAAAAACGCGCTTCGTCTGAATAACGGCGAGCGAGCGCAGAACTTGAGGGCCAGTTTCCGATGTCGTCGGACTATTTGGGGGCAGGCCCCCGCCCCGTATCGCTGCCGAGCGCGGGGCCGGGCCGGGGCTAGCGCACCACCCAGCCTTGCCAGGCGAAAAATACCGCGAGCCCGACGGCGATGGTGAGGAGGGGCCTGCGCGTCGCGGCCGAGACCGCGCAGGCGGCGAGCGCGCCTACGAGCTGTGGGTTGCGCCAGGTGATCTCGGGTGCACCACCATGGGGCGTGACGGCCATCGGGACGATGATGGCCGTGAGGACCGTCACGGGGACGAAACCAAGCGCCGTGCGCACGAGCGGCGGGAACACGATGCGCTCGCCGAGCAGAAATACCGTCGATCGGATGAGGAACGTGACGACCGCCATGCCGAGGATCAGGACGACGTAGCTCATGGCGCGATCTCCGCGGTGCGACCGGTATGCGCGACGGCTGAGCGCTCGACGTCTTCGGCGCTTGTGGCGCGTTCGGCTCGGCCGCGCTGCTCGGCACCGTCGGCCTGCGAACCGGAACGGCCGCGGCCGGTGCCGCCACTGGTCGCCCAGGGCTTGGACAACACGACGCCGACGGCGACTCCGGCCGCCACGGCGGCCAGCAGGCCGAGCTTGTACGGCAAGCCGGCGCAGGCTAGGGCGACGACGCCCGCCGTGGCGGCCGATGCGACGTAGCGCAGCGAGACGAGTTGCGGCACGACGATCGCAATGAAGGTGGCAACCATCGCGAAATCGAGCCCGAGCGACTGCAGCCGCGGGAAGGCTGCGCCGAACAGGAGCCCGGCCAGGGTCCAAAGCTGCCAATTCACGTACATGGCGACGCCCGAACCGAGGAAGTAATGCGGCCCGATTCGCCCGGGCGGCGCATGGCGATAGTGAGCGTAGGCGACGGCGAACACTTCGTCAGTCAGCAAGCCGCCGAGCGCCAGCCGCCAGCGCACGGGCAGGCGCGACACGTAGGGGGCCAGCGTCGCGCTGTAGAGCACGTGACGCAGGTTCACGATCAGCGTGGTGGCCCATACGACGAGGAAGCTCGCATGCGCCGAGATCAGCCCCAGCGCGATGAACTGCGAGGAGCCGGCGAAGACGGCGAGCGACATGAGTTGGCCATGCCAGGGGCTCAGCGGGCCCGCGGTGACGAGCGTGCCGAAGATGACGCCGAACGGAGCGGCGCCGACCATCATCGGAATCGTGTCGCGGGCGCCGTCGATGAATTCGTTGAGCGGAATGCGCGGTTTCAAGGGGAAGTCCTCCTGCAGGCAGGATAGCGTCCGCTTGCCGCGCAGCGCTTGTACGTTCTTGCTTTCGGCCGGCTGCGACGGACGCGTTCCGGCGCCGTTTGCCGATGCGCGGCCGGATCTTCGAGGCATCGGATCGCGGAAGCACCGGGGCAACATCGGGGCACGGCTCAGCGGATGCCGTCGCCCGCCTGCCACCGGCCCGGCGGGACGCCGAACATGCGCCGGAAGTGCCGCGTGAAGTGACTTTGATCGGTGAAGCCGCAGGCTGCGGCCACGTCGGCCACGGCGACGCCTTCGCGCAGCGGCCCCAGCGCGCGCTGCAGCCGCAGCTGATTGCGCCACGCGTGCGGCGGCATGCGCGTGGCTTGCGTGAACAGCCGAGCCGCGTGGAACGCCGACAGGCCTACGTCCGCGGCCAGCTCGCTCAGGCTCAGCGGCGCGGTCAGATCGGCCGCGAGCCGTTCCTTCATCAACGCGACGCGCGGCGGATCGATGTTCGTCGGGCGCGCTTCGGGATGGCGCAACGCATGGCGCGCGATCAACGCCGACATGGCGTCGATCAGGGCCGTTTCGGCAGCGAGCGGATCGCCGCGCAAGGCGCCACCGTCTCGGGCGCCCGTGATGCCCTCGAGCAACCGATGCGCGCGCGCGACGCGGATCGCGAGATCGGGATCGCGGATGACGTCGGCCGGAAACCACGGCATCGGCTGCGGCGCGGAGGCGATCTCGCCCGCGAGGGCCGCCATGAAATCGACGGGAAGGTAGAAGACGCGGTAGCGCCAGCCCACTTCCATCGCGCGCGATCCGGTATGGACCTCGCCGGGGTTGATGACGGGCACGGTGCCGGCCTCTGCCACGTAGTGGCCGCCCTGATACGAGAACATTTCCGCGCCGGCCTCGATGACGGGGACGGCATAGGCTTCATGCCAATGCGGCGAGAACTCGTGCTCGCGGTATTCGGCCGTGAGCATGTCGGCGCCGGGCACGAGCGGCGAGCGCCAGTAGCGCGCGCAATCGCGGAAGCGGGGCTCGTCCATGATGGGCATCGAAGGCGCGTGGCGTAGGCGGACGGCGCGCGTCAGCGCAGCGGGATGGTCGTGCCGGCCGGCATCGGCACGGCGCTCACGCTGTTTTTGGCGCTGCCCGAGACGACACGATCGCTGTACGTCAGATAGACGAGCGCATTGCGTTTCGCATCGACGATGCGCACGACGTGAAGCGTCTTGAAGATCAGCGACATGCGCTCGGAAAAGACGTCGGCCTGACGCTTGAGCGGGCCGTCGAACTTGATCGGGCCGACTTGGCGGCAGGCGATCGACGCTTCGGTCGGATCCTCGGCGATGCCGAGCGTGCCCTTGATTCCGCCCGTGCGCGCGCGGGACACGAAACAGGTGACCCCGGCGACGTTCGGATCGTCGTAGGCCTCCACGACGACGCGATCGGAGCCCGTGATATGGAAGTTCGTATTGACGCTGCCGATTTCCTCGGCATGCGCGGGCGAGGCGGCGCAGGCGAGCGAGAAGCACGCGGCGGTGACGATGGAGAGCGGCGAAAGCGGAATGAGGCTCATGGCAAGCTGGCGATGGTGCGTTTGCGCGAGGAGTCGCCCGGCCGCGAAGCGCCAGGCCGAGGCCGTGCGGCGCACGCGGGGCGGGTACCGGAGGTGAAGGTATCACAACGGCTCGCTGCC
Source organism: Trinickia sp. (assembly GCF_051953955.1). Lineage (GTDB taxonomy): Bacteria > Pseudomonadota > Gammaproteobacteria > Burkholderiales > Burkholderiaceae > Trinickia. Next base: position 48,675 of record NZ_JBQCIF010000048.1, read on the forward strand.
GGCCGCTGAGCCCAACGGCCGATGTGCTGCCGATGCCCGCCGGGCGGCCCTCGAATGCAAAAAGGGCCCGTCGATCGAACGACGGGCCCTTCTTTGGCTGAAGCTTTGGCTCCCCGACCTGGGCTCGAACCAGGGACCTACGGATTAACAGTCCGGCGCTCTACCGACTGAGCTATCGGGGAACAACGTGCTACGGTGAAAACGGCGCGCGGCTATCGCGCGGCCGCGACTATTGCGCGGCTACTGCGTAAAAAGCCCGCGTAAAAAAGCCCGTTATGACGAACGGGCTTTTCCATTCATTCTTTGGCTCCCCGACCTGGGCTCGAACCAGGGACCTACGGATTAACAGTCCGGCGCTCTACCGACTGAGCTATCGGGGAACAACAACAGCAGAGAAGCGAGATTTTATGTACCGGCTCTCGCCCTGTCAATACCCTAGGGTTCGTTTCGTGCCGAACGCGCCGAACGCGCCGAACGCGCGAGACGGGCGAAACCGGCGCTGGCCGTCAGCGCGTGTCAGCGCGTCAGCGAGCGCGACGCGTGGGCGTGCCGCCAGGTCTCGTCAGCGCTCGAGGTACTGCAGCTTGTCCTGGATATCCTTGAACTCGTCGGCTTCGGGCAGCGGCGACTTCGTTTTCGTGATGCTGGGCCACGCCTTCGCGAGTTCCGCGTTCAGCGCCGTGAACTGCTGCTGATCGCCGGGCACGTCTTCCTCGGCGTAGATCGCATTCACCGGACATTCGGCGACGCACACGGCACAGTCGATGCATTCATCGGGGTCGATCGCGAGGAAGTTGGGACCTTCGCGAAAGCAGTCCACCGGGCAGACGTCGACGCAGTCGGTATAGCGGCATTTGATGCAGCTTTCGGTCACAACGTGAGTCATTCAAACTCCTGCAGGTATCTGGGGAAAATGCGAATCATCAAACGGCGTATTGTAACTGAACGTCCTCGCCACGATGTGCCGAGGGGCTTCGCGTCGTTTAGATCGATTCGTGATTAGTTTATGAGCCGCGGGCCCGTATCGTGCCCGGGTCGCTGCACGGCCCGCACGCCTTGCGCCGTCATTGGGGTAACATGCGGCGAATCCTCGGAGACGGGCGGCCCAGGCGCCGCCTCATTGCGCGCTTTAGCCGAAACCATGATCATCACTTCGCTGCTCGATACGGATCTCTACAAGTTCACGATGATGCAGGTCGTTCTGCATCAGTTTCCGGCGGCGGCCGTGGAGTATCGCTTCCGTTGCCGCACGCCGAACGTGGATCTCACGCCCTATGTCGAGGAAATCCGCGACGAGGTGCGTCAGCTGTGCAACCTGTACTTCGCCGACGACGAGCTCGAGTACCTGCGCGCGATGCGCTTCATCAAGAGCGATTTCATCGATTTCCTCGCGCTGTTTCATTTGAACGAGAAGTACATTTCGATCGAGGCGTCGCCCAAGGGCAACGGCGAGATCGACATCTCGATCAAAGGCCCCTGGCTGCACACGATCTTGTTCGAGATCCCCGTGCTCGCGATCGTCAACGAGGTGTACTTCCGCAATACGCAGCGGCAGCCCGACTACGCGATCGGCCGCGAGCGCCTGTCCGAGAAGATCGCGCTGCTCGGCGCCCGGCCCGAATTCGCCGATTGCAAGATCGCCGATTACGGTACGCGCCGGCGCTTCTCGAAACGCTGGCACGAGGAAGTGATCCTCACGCTGATGGACGGCATCGGCGAGCAGTTCGCCGGCACGAGCAACGTGTTCTACGCGAAGAAGCACGGCCTCACGCCGCTCGGCACGATGGCGCACGAGTATCTGCAAGCTTGCCAGGCGCTCGGCCCGCGCCTGCGCGATTCGCAGACGTACGGCTTCGAGCATTGGGCGAAGGAGTACCGCGGCGACCTCGGCATCGCGTTGTCGGACGTCTACGGCATGAAGGCGTTCTTGAACGACTTCGACATGTACTTTTGCAAGCTGTTCGACGGTGCGCGCCACGATTCCGGCGATCCGTTCGAGTGGGGCGAGCAGTTGCTGCGCCACTACGAGGAGAATCGCTGCGATCCGCGCACCAAGGTGCTCGTGTTCTCCGACGCACTCGACATCCCGAAAGTGCTGCAGCTCTACGAGCGTTTCCGGGGTCGTTGCCGGCTCGCGTTCGGCGTCGGCACGAATCTAACGAACGACCTCGGCTACAGCCCGTTGCAGATCGTCATCAAGATGGTCCGCTGCAACGGGCAGCCTGTCGCGAAGCTGTCCGATTCGCCGGGCAAGAACATGTGCGACGACAAGGCTTATCTCGCTTATCTGCGGCAGGTTTTCGGGATCGAAACGCCGGCCGACGACGGCCCCGACTGAGGCACGGTATCAGGCCGGACGGGCGATGTATCCCAAAAAAGAAGGCCCGTATAATCGGCCATTCATTCGGCTCTTGATGGTGAACGCGATGGATACATCGGCGGCGCGGCGCAACATACTCGCTCGAATCCGCGCGGCGGCGGGCCGCTCGGCGCAACCCGAGCCGGGCGAGCGCGAGGCCGTCGCCGATTACCTCGCGCGGCATCCGCCGGGCCCGCGTCCCGAGCTCCCGTCCGATCGCGAAGGGCTCACGGCACGTTTCGTCGACGAAGCGCGGCTCATGGCGAGCACCGTCGAACTCGTGGAATCGCTCGATGAGGTCCCGGCTGCCGCGGTACGCTATTTGACGCAGCTCGGCGCCGCACCGCAGGCCGTCGCATGGGCCGCGCTGCGAGCATTGCCGTGGGAGCAGGCCGGTCTCGCCGTCGAGTTCCGCAAGCCGGAGAACGACGATCTCGTGGGCATGACGGGGTGCTTTTGCGCGACGGCCGAGACCGGCTCGCTCGTGCTGCTGTCGGGGCCCGAAACCGAAGCGTCGATGGCGCTTTTGCCCGAGACGCATATCGCCGTCGTACCCGCTTCGCGCATCGTGGCCGGGCACGAGGAGGCGTTCGCGCTGATGCGTGCCGAGGGCGGCGGGGAACTGCCGCGTGCCGTGAATTTCGTCTCGGGGCCTTCGCGCACGGGCGATATCGAGCAAACGATCGTGCTCGGCGCACACGGCCCGTATCGCGTCCATGTGATCGTCGTGCGCGGCGCTTGAGCCGCGCGATCGCCTGCACTGCAACGAACCAAGAGGGAAGTTCATGATTGGAAAACGAGCCGCCTGCGTGCGCAAGGTGGCGGCGAGTGCATTGGCATTGACCGTCGCCGGGTGGTCCTCGGCCGCATCGGCTGCTTCCGCTGCATCCGTCATGCCCGACGGCGCGGCGCTCGGCCCGCAGTGGGCCATTCCGTTCGTCGGGATACTGCTTTCGATTGCGTTGTTTCCGTTGATCGCGCCGGCGTTCTGGCATCGCCATTTCGGCAAGATCGCAGCTGCGTGGGCGATCGCGTTTCTTGCACCGTTCGGCTATGCGTTCGGTGCCGCGGCGGCTGCCGATGCATTCGCCCATGCGGTCGTCGCTGAATATGTGCCGTTCATCGTTTTGCTGACGGCGCTCTATACGGTCGCCGGCGGCATCTGCGTGCGCGGCGCGCTGCATGGCTCGCCGCGCGTCAATGCGGCGCTGCTCGCGCTCGGCACCGCCCTGGCGAGCATCATGGGCACCACGGGAGCCGCGATGCTGCTGATCCGGCCGCTCTTGCGCGCAAACGAGAATCGCAGGCACATCGTCCACGTCTTCGTCTTCTTCATTTTTCTCGTGGCGAACGTGGGTGGGTCGCTTTCCCCGCTCGGCGATCCGCCGCTGTTCCTCGGCTTCCTGAACGGCGTGAGCTTCTTTTGGACGACGCGTCATCTCGCGCTGCCGATGCTGTTCGTGTGCGCCGTGCTGCTGGCCGTGTTCTATGCGCTGGACGCGTACTATTACCGTCGCCCCGGCGAAGCGGGAGCGCCCGATCGCGACAGGGCGCCGGAGGCCATCGGCATCGTCATCGAAGGCAAGCGAAACTTCGCGCTGCTCGCCGTCGTCATCGGGCTCGTCCTGATGAGCGGGCTATGGAAGCCGGGCATCGCTTTCAACGTGCTCGGCGCGCATCTGGCGCTACAGGACGTCGTGCGCGATGCGTCGCTCGTCGTGCTCACGCTCGTCTCGCTCGTGATCACGCCGCGCACGGCGCGCACCGGCAACGCCTTTACATGGGCGCCGATCGAGGAAGTGGCGAAGCTCTTCGGCGCGATCTTCATCACGATTGCGCCGGTGGTCATGATGCTGCGGGCCGGCGAGGACGGTGCGTTCGCCTCGGTGCTGCATCTCGTGACCGGCAGCAACGGTCAGCCGATCGACGCGATGTATTTCTGGGCGACGGGTATCCTGTCGTCGTTTCTCGATAACGCACCGACGTACCTCGTGTTCTTCAATCTCGTGGGCGGCGATGCGCACGCGTTGATGAACGCCGGGGCGTCGACACTGGCCGCCATTTCGGCAGGTGCCGTTTTCATGGGCGCGAACAGCTACATCGGCAATGCGCCGAACTTCATGGTCAAGGCGATCGTGGAGTCGCGGGGCGTGCGCATGCCGAGCTTTTTCGGGTACCTCGCATGGTCGGCAGCCGTCCTCGTCCCGTTGTTCTTGCTCACGACCTGCCTGTTTTTTTAATCAAGGAAGGACACCATGCAGAAGATTCTCGTCGCGCGTCCGATCTTTCCCGACGTGGTCGAGCGCCTGAAGCAGTACTTCGACGTCGACTGGAACGACGGGCCCGCGCTGGCGCCCGACGAGCTCGCAGGGCGGCTCGCCGACAAGGACGGTGCGCTGACGGCGGGCGACCCGATCGGCGCGGCGATTTTCGCGGTGGCCCCGCGGCTGCGCGCGGTAGCGAACATGGCCGTGGGGTACAACAACTTCGACATCGACGCGTTCAACGCGGCCAACGTGATCGCGACCAATACGCCCGACGTCCTCAATGAAGCGACGGCCGACTTCGGCTGGGCGCTGATGATGGCGGCGGCGCGGCGCGTCACGGAAAGCGAGCATTGGCTGCGCGCCGGCAAGTGGGGCGCTTGGCGCTACGACGGCTTCCTCAGCGCCGATGTCTACGGCACGACGCTCGGCATCATCGGCATGGGCCGCATCGGGCAGGCGCTCGCTCGTCGTGCTCGCGGCTTTTCGATGCGCGTCCTGTACCACAACCGCTCGCGCGTGGCGCCGCAAATCGAGGCCGAGCTCGGCGCGCAGTATCTGGCCAAGGAAGACTTGCTGCGGCAAGCCGATCACGTCGTGCTCGTGGTGCCCTATACGGCGCAAAGCCACCATACGATCGGCGCGGCCGAGCTCGCGCTGATGAAGTCGACGGCGACGCTCACGAATATCGCCCGCGGCGGCATCGTCGACGATGCCGCGCTGGCCGATGCGCTGCATGAACGCCGCCTCGCCGCGGCGGGGCTCGACGTGTTCGAGGGCGAGCCGAGCGTACACCCGCGGCTGCTGACGGCGCCGAGCGTCGTGCTCACCCCGCATATTGCCAGTGCGACCGAATCCACGCGCCGGGCGATGGCCAACCTCGCGGCCGACAATCTCATTGCCGCTCTTGGCATGGGGCCGCGCGCGGGGCAGCCGCCCAATCCGATCAATCCCGAAGTGCTGGGCCGCCCGCGCTCATGACGACGATCCTCATCGCGGCGCTCGTCGTTGCCGTTGTGCTGTTGGCGATCGCGCTCGCCATGGCGATCCGAAGCGCGAGCCACGCGAACGATCGCACCGCCGTCGCCGAGCTCGGTGAATGCATCGAGACGGCCGGGCAAACGCAGGCGCGCGCCTACGAGCGGCTCGAACGCGAGCTGCGCGGCGAGTTGGCCGAAACGTCGCGCTTGTCCCGTGCCGAGCTCGGCGGTGGTCTCGCGCAATTCCAGCAGACGCTCGCCGCGCAATTGACGAGCGTGGCCACTGTGCAGAACCAGCAGATCGACGGCTTCGCCAAGCGTCTCGCGCAATTGACGGAAACGAACGCCGCTCAGCTCGATGCGATGCGCGACAGCCTGCAACGGCATGCGCACGAATCGCGCGACGAGCAAGCGGCCGCGCTCAAGCGCTTCGGCGACACGCTGGCACAGCAACTCGCGCAGCTCGTCGAGGCGAACGACCGGCGCTTCGCCGAAGTGCGGGCGACGCTCGAGGCGCGGCTCAAGGATATCGAAGCGAACAATGCGACGAAGCTCGAGGAAATGCGCCGCACGGTGGATGAGAAGCTCCACGCGACGCTCGAGCAGCGGCTCGGCGAGTCGTTCAAGCTCGTTTCGGACCGGCTCGAGCAGGTGCACCGCGGCCTTGGTGAAATGCAGTCGCTGGCAGCCGGCGTCGGCGATCTGAAGAAGGTCCTGACGAACGTGAAGACGCGCGGCACATGGGGAGAAGTGCAGCTCGAGGCATTGCTCGAGCAGATGCTGACGCCCGATCAGTACGCGAAGAACGTTGCAACGGTGCCCCAGAGCGCGGAGCGCGTCGAATTCGCGATCAAGCTGCCCGGGCGGAGCGAGGGCGGCACAAGCCATGCGCAGAGCACGGCCGTGCCCGTCTGGCTGCCGATCGACGCGAAGTTTCCGCGGGAGGACTACGAACGCTTGATCGACGCCCAGGAGCGGGCCGATCCGGCCGCCGTCGAAGAGGCGTCGCGTGCTTTGGAAGCGCGCGTGCGCGCCGAGGCTCGCACGATCGCCGAGAAGTACGTGGCGCCGCCCCACACGACCGATTTCGCGTTGCTGTTCTTGCCGACGGAAGGGCTTTATGCCGAGGTGCTGCGCCGCCCGGGGCTCAGCGATCAATTGCAGCGCGACTACCGCGTCACGATAGCGGGTCCCACGACCCTGACGGCGCTCTTGAACAGCTTGCAGATGGGTTTTCGCACGCTCGCGATCGAGAAGCGGTCCAGCGAAGTATGGCAGGTGCTCGGTGCGGTGAAGACCGAGTTCGGCAAGTTCGGCGACGTTTTGGCCAAGACGAAATCTCAGCTCGAAACGGTGACGCGCTCGATCGAGGCGGCCGAGCGTCGCACGCGGGTCATGAGTACGAAGCTGCGGCAAGTCGAGGCGCTGCCTGGAGAGCAAACGCAAGGGTGGCTCGGCGACGCTTCCTCGGCGGGGCAGGAGCCGGAGGCTTGAGCGCTGGCGAGTCCCGGGCGAACGCGGCCGGCGTCGTCGCATCCGAACGCGGCCACGCGGCCCTGTCTTCCCTCATGCATATTGGGAGAGTTTCGATGGCACAGCCGATCGACCTGCCGCAGACCTATCTCGTCACGCCGGAGCCGCCGGCCGATAGGCCCTTCGCCGAATTCGTCGGACGCTTGGAACGAGCTTTGGAAAGCGGCATCCGATTGGTTCAACTGCGTGCCAAAACGCTGACTGCTTTGCAATATGCCCAGTTGGCTGAACAGGCATTGGCGTGCTGCCGGCGCCACGAGGCGCGATTGCTGCTGAACGCGCCGGCCGATATGGCGCGGTCGCTGCAAGCGGATGGCGTGCATCTGACGAGCACGCGGCTGATGGCATGCGGCTCTAGGCCGTTGCCGGCGGAATTCTTAATGTCGGCGGCGTGTCACGACGAGGCGCAAGTGCTGCATGCGAACCGGATCGGGGCAGACTTCGTCACTATTTCCCCCGTGTTGCCAACTGCCACGCATACTACGGCCGAGCCATTGGGGTGGCTGCGGTTTCGCGAGCTCGCGGCGCTCGGCAATGCTCCCGTCTACGCGCTCGGCGGCATGAGCCTCGCGACGCTCGAGCAGGCGCGCGAAGCCGGTGCCCATGGCATTGCCGCGATTCGCGCGCTATGGGAGCGCGGGGAGTGCGGCGCAAAATAGCCGTGGCACCTCAGCTCGTTGCGCCCGCGAGCCGATTCAGTGCGGCGTCGGTGATGCGCACGATGCGCCAATCGGGCAGCACGGTGGCCCCCATCTTCGTGTAGAAGTCGATCGCATTCTGATTCCAGTCGAGAACGGACCACTCGAAGCGTCCGCACTGGCGCTCGACGGCGATCGCCGCGACCCGGCGCAGCAGTGCCGTTCCGAGCCCGCTGCCGCGCAGCGCGGGCTGCACGTAGAGGTCTTCGAGGTAAAGCCCGCGGCGGCTCAGAAACGTCGAAAAATTGTGGAAATAGAGCGCGTACCCGACCAACTTGCCGTCGCGTTCCGCGACGAGCGCTTCCACAGCCGGACGAGCGCCGAACAGCGCCTCGCGCAGTGTGTCTTCGGTGGCGACGAACAAGTGCGTGAGCTTCTCGTATTCGGCCAGTTCCCGCGTCAGGCCGAGCAGGCCGGTCACATCGTGCGGCGTGGCGTTGCGAATGACGTCGGCCATGACGTTAGGCTTCCTCGGGGGCGTCGGACAAGACTATTTCGATTCCGCCGAAACGGTCGGCCACCCAGTTGTAGACGTGGCAGGCGATCCAGAGCAATACGAAGCCGAGGATGGCGTTCAGCAGCAGCGCACTGAAGAAGATCGTGCCGATTTCCACCGACCCTTGGCGCAGATAGGTCACGAGCGTGCCGAGCAAAACGATCGGCGTGCTGAAAATGACGTAGACGAGGATGAGCGCCTTTGCGGTCTGTCCCGGCGCGATCGATAGGATTTGTTTTTTCATGGTCGAAGCCTCGATGAGAGACGGTGTGCTATCTGCTATTTGCTATCTGGAGAATCGAATCGGCGGCGAATCTGCGCGCCGGTCAAATGAGCCCCTCGAAGGGCATGATGTCGACAGGCGTACCGGCCGCGACGTCGCCTTGCTCGTGAGCCAGCACGATGAAGCAGTTGGCACGGCTCATGGAGCTCAGCACGCCCGATCCTTGCGCGGGGGTGGGCGTGACGCTCCATTGGCCCGCCGCATCGCGCATCGCTACGGCGCGCAGGAATTCGGTGCGCCCCGGCCGCTTTTTGATCGGTGTGCTGCTCGCGGCCGCAAATTGTAGCGGCCCCGCGGCGTTCGCGCCCGACATTGCGATGAGCGCATCGCGCACGAACTGATAAAACGACACCATCACGGCCACGGGATTGCCCGGCAGCCCGAAAAACAGCGCGCCGCCTTCGCTCGAGCCCGGCGCCGCCGCCGATAAGCGGCCAAATGCGAGCGGCCGGCCGGGGCGCATCGCGAGTTGCCAGAAGGCGACATCTCCGAGCGTTGCCGTCATGCGTGCAGTGAAGTCGGCATCGCCTACGGACACGCCGCCGGATGTCAGCACGACGTCGGCACTGGCGGCGGCCGAACGCAGCGCGGCTTCGATCGCGCTCGGCTCGTCGCGGATCACGCCCAGATCGAGCACGTCCACGTCGACGTTCATGCGCTCGAGCATCGCGTAGAGCGTGTAGCGGTTGCTGTCGTACACACAGCCTGCGTCGAGCGGCTCCCCGACCGAGCGCAGTTCGTCGCCCGTCGAGAAGAACGCGACGCGCACGCGCCGGCGCACGGGTACTTCGGCGACACCGAGCGACGCGAGCAAGCCGAGGTCGGCCGAGCGGACGATGCGGCCCGCGTCCAGCGCGGCACGGCCGCGGGCAAGGTCTTCTCCGGCGCGGCGGCAATTCGCGCCGGGCGCGACATTTTGCGCGTCGAATTCGACGTGGGAATCCTTGCGCGTCACGAGTTCTTGCGGCACGACCGTATCGCAACCGGCGGGCATCGGCGCGCCTGTCATGATGCGAACGCATTCGAGCGGGCCGCAGGCTCGCTCGAACGGGTGGCCGGCGCGCGCTTCCCCTACCACGGCGAGCGAGAGCGGTGCGCGAGCCGCCGCGGCACCTGCGTTCGACAGCACGGCGCCGGCGAAGGCGTAACCGTCCATCGCGGCATTGTCGTGCGCGGGGACGTCGATGGGGGACACGATGTCGACGGCGAGCACGCGATTCAGTGCCGAGCGCAGGGCGACGTGCTCGACGGCCGCAACGGGTCTGACCGCCGCCCGAATGATGGCGCGTGCCGCATCGACGCGAAGCGGATTCTGAGCGAGCGAGGCAGCTTGACCGGAGGTGTCGTTGGAGATCGTCATCGAAGATGGGCGCAGCGCGCCGAGAAACATGCGGATGCAGCGCACGCCGACGGCCCGGCATCTCGCGCCCCGGCCGATCTATCTATCTGTCGCGCCCGGGGCGAGCGTCGAGCGTCTGTTCGAGATCGGCGAGTTCGTGCAAAGAGTTGGCATTGTAAAACGCGCGCTCGTCGCCAAACCGCACTTCGACGTGCTTGTGGCGCGCGTACCACGAGCGAACCCGGCGTTCCCCGGCATCCAGATAGGTGGCGAGATCGTCGGCGAGCGCGGTGCGTACCAGTGCGACGACGGGATGAAGTACGACCTGCCCTCTGGCGTCGACGGTCGCCGCAACGGCGGCATCGGCCTGCTCGGCTTCGAGCGCGGCGAGAAGCCGGTCCGCCAGGTCGTTCGGCAAGGCCGGCGTATCGCAGGGCGCGCACAAGACCAGTTCGGTCTGCGCCGCGCGCAGCCCGGCCAACAGTCCGGCCAGCGGCCCGGGAAAATCGCCGGACGCATCTTGGACGACACGCGCGCCGAACGCCGCGCCGAGCCTCGCGTATTCGTCCAAATGACGATTCGCGCTGATCAGCAGGGCGCCGGCTTGCGCGGTGAGGCGCCTGGCGACGTGCAACGCGAGCGGCTCGCCGGCCAATGGCTGCAGGCCCTTGTCGAGTCCACCCATGCGCGTGCCGCGGCCGCCCGCCAGAACGAGGCCGGTGATGCGAGAGCGCGAGCGGGGATCCATCGATCGATCAGGTGGGGAGGGCGGCGTTAGCCGCCGATGTACGACATCTCGACGCGCGCATGGCCGCTGCGTGCCGCATCGGCGGCGCTGCCGCGCAATTGCGAATAACGGTCTCCCCGCGCTTGCCAGATTCGGCTGATGGCCGTCGCGATCTCGTCGTCGGTCGCGCCGCCACGCGCGAGGGCGCGCAAGTCGTGCCCCGCCGACGCGAACAGGCAGAGATAGAGCTTGCCCTCCGTCGACAGCCGCGCACGCGTACAGGTGCCGCAAAAGGCGCGCGTGACGCTCGAGATGACGCCGATCTCGCCGCTGCCATCGGCGTAGCCCCAGCGCTGCGCCGTCTCGGAGGGCGTGTGCGCTTCGAGCGGCATGAGCGGGAAATGCTCGGCGATGCGCGCGACGACGTCCGCCGACGGGAGCACTTCCGTCATGTTCCAGCCGTTCGAGGTGCCCACATCCATGTATTCGATGAACCGAAGAACGGCCCCCGTGCCTTTGAAGCGGCGCGCCATCGGCACGATTTCGCCGTCGTTCGTGCCGCGCTTGACGACCATGTTGACTTTGAGCGGCGCAAGCCCCGCCGCTTGGGCGGCCTCGATGCCATCCAGCACGGCGCCTGGGGCGAAATCGGCGTCGTTCATGCGTTTGAAGAGCGCGTCGTCGAGCGCGTCGAGGCTCACCGTCACGCGGGTCAATCCCGCTTCCTTGAGGCTGCGCGCCTTGCGCTCGAGCAGCGAGCCGTTCGTCGTCAACGTCAAGTCGAGGGCGCGGCCGTCGGGCGTGGTCAGCGCGGCCAGCCGCTCGATCAGACGTTCGATGTCCTTGCGCAGCAGCGGCTCGCCACCAGTCAGGCGGATTTTTTCCACGCCGTGGGCGACGAACACGCGCGCGAGCCGTTCGATCTCCTCGAATGTCAGCAGCGCGCTGTGCGGCAAGAACGGGTAGTCCTTGCCGAACACGGCGCGCGGCATGCAATAGACGCAGCGGAAGTTGCAGCGATCGGTGACCGAGATGCGCAGATCGCGCAGCGGCCGCTCGAGCGCATCGGCGAGCGTCCCGCGCGCGGGGAGCGGCGCGCCGGCGATGTCGGGTATCGCGCTGACATCGGCGACGGGAATGATGCGACGAGACATGACGAAGCAAGAAGCGGGCAGAAGCCCATTCTATCCGAACGTCTCGAAGGCGGCGGGCATTGCCCGCCTGATGATGCGGATAACGCCAAAAACGTGACGGATGGCAGAAAACGGACGAAAAAAAGCCCGCCACGGTGGGCGGGCTCGTCGCACTGCCGGGCATCTGCGGTGCCCGAGGCAGCGCAGGCGGTTCAAACGTCCTTGCGCGTTTCGACTTGCTGCATCGGCGCTTGATCGACCGGCGGCAGCGGCTTGCGCTCTCGCGGCACGCGCACCGGGGCCGGCATTTGCGCGGCGGCTTCGTGCGCAGCGCGCAGCTTTTCGGCATCGGTGGCCACCCAGACGAGGCCCGCCGATTCGAGCATCGGCTGCAGATCGGCGGCCGACAGGCCGTTCACCCGCGGGCGAGGCGTAGCCGCGGCTTCGATCACCGTCGGTCGATGTCCCACTTCCGTCACTGCACTGGCCGCTTCCACGGGAGCCGATGCGGTGCTTGCAACCGGCTCTGCCGACCCGACCGGCGTGGCCTCGACGGCCGGGGCCGGCGACGGCGCCGCCTCGATCGCGTGCGTCAGTGCCGACTCGGGCTCGGCCGCGAGCGGCGCGGGCGCCGCGGGGGCGGCCGGCACGGCTCGCGGCTCATCGGCCGGTGCTGCGACGGCTTCGCTCGGGGCTGGCACGAGCGGTGCCGCAGGTACGGGCGGCGGTGCAATGGGTGCGGCCGGAGCGGGCGACGCGGCCGGAGCGACCGACGCAACCGCCGGTGCCTCGGGCAGCGGCGTTGCAACCGGCGTATGTGCCGGCACCGGCGTCACGACGACGTCCTCGGTGCGAGCCGCGGCTTGCGGCGCGGCTGCGGCCTCGGCAACGGGCGCTCGTTCATGCGGCTCGTCTGTCTCGACAGCCGGCGCGGACTGCGGCGATACGGCCGCAACGGAACCTTCGGCTTCGGCGACGTCGGCAGCCAGCGTTGCGTTCACGCCTTCTTCCTCGCGCTCGCGACGGCCACCGCGACGGCCGCGACGGCGGCGACGACGCTCTTCACCGTCGCGTGCGGCGATTTCCTGCTCGGGGGTCGGAACGCCGCCGGTCACCGTGCCTTCTGCCGTTTGCGCTTCGACGTGTGCGGCCGCTTCAGCGGCTACTTCTGCCTGCGGCTTGCGGCGTTCACCGCGTTCGGGACGCTCGGCCCGTTCCTGACGCTCGCCGCGCTCGCCGCGTTCGGGACGCTCGCCGCGTTCACGCCGCTCCGGGCGCTCACCACGCGTTGCGGTTTCGAGTGCTTCGGCTCGTTCCTGCCCGCGCTCGCGCGTATCGGCGCGGCTTTCGCGACCCTCGCGGCCTTCCTTACCTTCCCGGCCCTCGCGCTGCTCGCGCGGCGGGCGCTGCGACGGCTGCTGGCCCGCGCGTCCGCCCACGGCGGATTCGCTGCGCGCGCCGCCTTCACGGCCACCGGCACCGCGGCGGTTGCGATTGCGCTCGCCCGTGCGCTCCTGGCGCTCGCCGCGTTCCGCACGCGCCGGGCGTGCCGGCGCGCCCGGCTCGGGAGCCGGCGCCGGCGCGGCGGGGCCGCCGCCGAACAGGCTCTTGATCCAGCCGAAGAATCCGCCCGTGCTCGGGGCGGCAGCGGCCGTGCTCGGTACCGGCGTGGCCGCGGCTTGCGGGCGCACCGGTGCGCTCGGCGCGGGCCGCTCGGGCGTGATGCCCTTGACGGCCGCTTCCTGTTTCGGCTTCACGTCTTCGGCGCGCTTGCTGTAGGCCGTCTCCGATTCGAGCTCGCGCGCGGCTTCCTCGGCCATCTTCCACGAGGCGCGGGGTTCGTCGAGGCGCGAATCGTCGTGGCGCAGGCGCTCGAGCTTGTAATGCGGCGTATCGAGATGCTTGTTCGGAATGAGCACGACCCCGACCTTGAAGCGCGACTCGATCTTGTTGATTTCCTGGCGTTTTTCGTTGAGCAGGAAAGCGGTGACTTCGACCGGCACCTGGCAGTGGATCGCCGCGGTGTTTTCCTTCATCGCCTCTTCTTGAATGATCCGCAGCACTTGCAGCGCGGACGATTCCGTATCGCGGATGTGGCCCGTTCCGTTGCAGCGCGGGCAGGTCACGTGGCTGCCTTCGGACAGGGCGGGGCGCAGGCGCTGGCGCGAGAGCTCCATCAGGCCGAAGCGCGAGATCTTGCCCATCTGCACGCGCGCGCGGTCGTGCTTGAGCGCGTCTTTCAGGCGCTGCTCGACTTCGCGCTGGCTCTTGGCCGATTCCATGTCGATAAAATCGATCACGATCAGGCCGCCGAGGTCGCGCAGGCGCAACTGGCGGGCGACTTCGTCGGCGGCTTCGAGATTCGTGCGCGTGGCCGTTTCCTCGATGTCCGCGCCTTTCGTGGCGCGTGCCGAGTTGACGTCGATGGCGACGAGGGCTTCGGTGTGATCGATGACGATCGCACCGCCCGAGGGCAGGGGCACCGTGCGCGAATAGGCGGTTTCGATCTGATGTTCGATCTGGAACCGCGAGAAGAGCGGAACGTCGTCGTGGTAGCGCTTGACCTTGCCCACGTTGTCCGGCATCACGATATCCATGAAGGCGCGCGCCTGATCGTGGATTTCGGTGGTGTCGATGAGGATTTCGCCGATATCGGGCTGGAAGTAGTCCCGAATCGCGCGAATGACGAGGCTCGATTCCAGATAAATCAGCATCGGCTGGCCGGTCTGGCCGCTTTGCGAGGCGGCTTCGATCGCGCGCCATAGCTGCATCAGGTAGTTCAGATCCCACTGGAGCTCTTCGGCACTGCGGCCGATGCCGGCCGTGCGCGCGATGATGCTCATGCCGTCGGGCAGTTGCAGCTGCGACATCGTTTCGCGCAGCTCTTGGCGATCGTCGCCCTCGATGCGACGCGAGACGCCGCCGCCGCGCGGGTTGTTCGGCATCAGCACGAGATAGCGGCCGGCGAGCGAGATGAAGGTCGTCAGGGCCGCGCCCTTGTTGCCGCGTTCTTCCTTTTCGACCTGAACGATGAGCTCTTGACCCTCGCGCAAGGCGTCTTGAATGCGCGCGGAGCGCATGTCGACGCCTTCCTTGAAGTACTGGCGGGCGACTTCCTTGAACGGCAGGAAGCCGTGGCGGTCTTCCCCGTAGTTGACGAAGCACGCTTCGAGCGAGGGCTCGATGCGCGTCACGATTCCCTTGTAGATATTGCCTTTGCGCTGTTCGCGTCCGGCGGTTTCGATGTCGATGTCGATGAGTTTTTGCCCATCGACGATGGCGACGCGCAGTTCTTCCTGCTGCGTCGCGTTGAACAACATGCGTTTCATTGAACGGCTCCAGAGCGGCGTCGCCGTGCGCACCCGGCAGGGATGAACCCGGCCGGGCGACGCAAGGTAAGGCGCGCCGCATCCTTATTGTGTTTTCACAAGCACGCTGGAGCGGGAACGATGGCGGGGAGAATTGCCTGAGAGGACTCGGGATGGCCGAAGTAGGGCCGCGAGCCGCATGGCGCATGCGAACACGGCTTCAAATAACGGCGCGATACGGGGCGCGTGCCGAGCGCTCGG
>NZ_JBQCIF010000049.1:0-10440 GCF_051953955.1 Trinickia sp.
CCCTCCGCGAAGATGCGAGACTGCGTGCACAGTTTTCCACCGAAGGTTTGGAGGGCGAGCTGTCGCGGCGGTTGATGCGGGCTTCGGGATATGGGGTGTAACTGCATAGCCGAAGCGATCGAAGGGGGCGCTATCACGGAATCATGCCGTTCGTGCCGCAGTGAGTCAGCCGACGACCACTTTGACCGGCTTGCCAACGCGGGCCAACATGTCCACCAGCGCATCAATTGTGAATTTGCTGGCCTTCTGGTTCACCACATCCGACACGCGAGGCCGCGAGACATGCAGTATCTCGGCCGCCTCGGCTTGCCTCAGATGGTGGTCCTCGATCCACGAGGCCAGCTCGCCCATGAGTTGCGCCTTCAGCGCCAACGTTTGACTGATCAGGGCACGCGACTGCTCTTGATACAACCGCGCCTCCTCGGGCGCGAAGCCCAGTTCGGCAAACAAGTTCGCGCCTGGCTTCGTCACGTGGCGGACACGCGTGTCCACTTTGCTCATTTCTGTTCCTTCCTTTCTCGCATCACCGCACGGTAGCGGCTCGCAGCAATTTCCTTGTCCTGCTTGGACGTAGCCTGCGTCTTCTTCTGGAAGCAATGCAGTACGTAGATCGCCGCCTCGAACTTCGCCACGTACATCACCCGATAGATCCCATGATCATCTCGGATTCGCAATTCGCGCACGCCGGCTCCAACATCGTCGAACGGTTTCCAGTCGTCTGGATCTAGCCCGGCCTGAACCCGACCAAGCTGGAAACCCGCTTCCCGACGCTCCAGCCTCGCCGGGTGCGCCGCCGCGTGGATATCCTTGAGCGCAAGAATGGTCACGTACGTTTAGACCTGCATGCTCGAACATGCAGACCCACGAACTCCGCCCAGCGCCCGGACAGGCAAGCGGTGAATGTGCTTCGCACTGCCACCGCTATCGAGGTAAAAGGTCTTGGTCCGCCAATCGGATTTCGATCGCATTCGCGATTTCGACGTGATCCGGATTGTCAGCGGAGAACACAGTGTCCGCGACGCTCACGATGATCGTTCCAGTTTGCTTCTCTCCTTCCATGACGGGCAGCAGTTCCGCCGCTTCGGGGAGTTGCTCGCTCACGATCGCTTGCGGAAGATAGAGCATCCAGCCAACCCCCGGTCGCTTGGGGAACACCTGATACGTGGTGTAGTACCGTAGCGGGCCGACTTCGATGTAGAAGGCGCCAGGGCATATGTCAAGCAGTCCAAGCATGAGTTGTTGCATGTTTCTCGCGCTGTCAAGCGCGTCGACCTCGTCGAATTGCAGATCGAACAAGCAGATCGGCGAATCAGGATTAGATGAAAACGAAACAGAGAGCACCCCGCCCTTTCCTTTCTCGCTTCCGCTCCATACGCCCGTACTCCGATAGTTAGCCATTCCGTCCTTCCCGTCCTGCACTCGCTGGATCTCGAGCGCGGCAGGCGTTGGACCGCCGCAGTCGAACGCACGGTATGCAAGGGACTTCTTCCGCGTTGGGGCTGCCGGATGCCAAATTTCGATTGGAAGACCGAATGGTTCGAACAGTTGTGCGATTCTCCAGATGGTCCGAAGGTGTTCCTCTCGTGACGGGAGAGTCGGCTGTTGAAGTCTGAATGCCAAAAAAACGTTCATTTTACGGATAAAGTAAGGCTGGGTCGTCGGCCAGCGTCGGATCGACCTTGCGGATGCTGTCTTGCACGGCCGATATGAACTTTCGTTCTTCCTCGGTCAAACACATTGTTCTATCGTTGCGCATGTCTTGATACGGACTTGGATATGAGCGGTAGGTTGATGGCGATCGGCGCCGAATGCCGCACGGCCGCAGTTGCATCGAGTTATTTTGATTGCGTACCGCGGTCATCGCTGTCGCGGTGGAAAAATTAGGACCAACGGAAGTGCGGGAAGTAAACCGGGTCGTCGCCCGGCTCACTGCCTGTCTTCAATTGTCGAGGGATTGAGGGCGCAGGCGGCGCGTCTCCTCCCTAGGCCGGGCACGCCCCGCGACCAACTCTTATATAAGATATAAGACATTTGACGCTTCACCGGATCGCGGTTAAAATCCCGCTCGCAGCAGCGTCCGGCATGGTCCGGAACGCCGGACGAACCTCCCACTGAAACGTCATACCAGCAGGTCCCCCATGCTTGAAAACTTTCGTGCTCACGTGGCCGCGCGCGCCGCGCTCGGTATTCCCCCCCTGCCGCTCACGGCTCAGCAAACGGCCGAGCTCGTGGAACTGCTGGCGAATCCGCCCGCCGGCGAAGAGCAGACGCTGCTCGATCTGATCACCCACCGCGTGCCCGCCGGCGTGGACGAAGCCGCCCGCGTGAAGGCAGGCTTCCTGGCCGCAGTCGCCAAAGGCGAAACCGCCAGCCCCCTGATCTCGCGCCAGCGCGCCACCGAATTGCTCGGCACGATGCTCGGCGGCTACAACATCCAGCCGCTGATCGAGCTGCTGTCGGACGCCGAAGTCGGCGCCGCAGCCGCCGATGCACTGAAGAAAACCCTCTTGATGTTCGATCAGTTCCATGACGTCAAGGAATTGGCCGACAAGGGCAACGCCAACGCGCGCGCCGTGATGCAAAGCTGGGCCGACGCCGAATGGTTCACGAGCCGCCCCGAAGTGCCGCAAAGCCTGACCATCACGGTCTTCAAGGTTACGGGCGAAACGAATACGGATGACTTGTCCCCCGCCCCCGATGCCACCACGCGCCCGGACATCCCGCTGCATGCGCTGGCCATGCTGAAGAACGCCCGGCCCGGCATCACGCCCGAAGAAGACGGCAAGCGCGGCCCGGTCAAGTTCATCGAGTCGCTGAAGGAAAAGGGCCATCTCGTTGCCTACGTGGGCGACGTGGTCGGCACGGGCTCCTCGCGCAAATCGGCCACGAACTCGGTACTCTGGTTCACGGGCGAAGACATCCCCTACGTGCCGAACAAGCGCTTCGGCGGCGTGTGCCTCGGCGGCAAGATCGCTCCGATCTTCTACAACACGATGGAAGATGCCGGCGCCCTGCCGATCGAGCTCGATGTCTCGAAGATGGAAATGGGCGACGTCGTGGAGTTGCGCCCTTACGAAGGCAAAGCGCTGAAGAACGGTGAAGTGATCGCCGAATTCCGCGTCAAGTCCGACGTGCTGTTCGACGAAGTGCGCGCCGGCGGCCGCATTCCTCTGATCATCGGCCGCGGGCTCACGGCGAAGGCACGCGAAGCGCTGGGCCTGCCCGCTTCGACGCTGTTCCGCCTGCCGCAGCAGCCAGCCGACAGCGGCAAGGGCTTCTCGCTCGCGCAAAAGATGGTCGGCCGCGCATGCGGCTTGCCCGAAGGCCAGGGCGTGCGCCCGGGCACGTACTGCGAACCCAAGATGACGTCGGTAGGCTCGCAGGACACCACGGGCCCGATGACGCGCGACGAACTGAAGGATCTGGCGTGCCTCGGCTTCTCGGCCGATCTCGTCATGCAATCGTTCTGCCACACCGCCGCCTATCCGAAGCCGGTGGACGTGAAAACGCACCAGACGCTGCCCAACTTCATCAGCACGCGCGGCGGCATCGCGCTGCGCCCGGGCGACGGCGTGATCCACTCGTGGCTGAATCGCATGCTGCTGCCCGACACCGTCGGCACCGGCGGCGATTCACACACGCGCTTCCCGATCGGCATCAGCTTCCCGGCGGGTTCCGGCTTGGTGGCCTTTGCAGCCGCCACCGGCACGATGCCGCTCGACATGCCGGAATCGGTGCTCGTGCGCTTCAAGGGCAAGATGCAGCCGGGCGTGACGCTGCGCGACCTCGTCAACGCGATTCCGCTCTACGCGATCAAGCAAGGGATGCTCACGGTCGCGAAGCAAGGCAAGAAGAACATTTTCTCGGGCCGCATCCTCGAAATCGAAGGTCTGCCCGATCTGAAGGTCGAGCAAGCGTTCGAATTGTCGGATGCATCGGCCGAGCGCTCGGCCGCCGGTTGCACGGTTCATCTGAACAAGGAGCCGATCATCGAATACCTGAACAGCAACGTCACGCTGCTCAAGTGGATGATCGCGCAGGGCTACCAGGACCCGCGCAGCTTGCAGCGCCGCATCACGGCGATGGAGCAGTGGCTGGCCGACCCGCAACTGCTTTCCCCCGATGCCGACGCCGATTACGCAGCCGTCATCGAGATCGACCTGGCCGACATCCATGAGCCGATCGTCGCCTGCCCGAACGATCCGGACGACGTGAAGACGCTGTCCGACGTGGCCGGCGCCAAGATCGACGAAGTGTTCATCGGCTCGTGCATGACCAACATCGGCCACTTCCGCGCCGCATCGAAGCTGTTGGAAGGCAAGCGCGATATCCCCGTCAAGCTGTGGGTGGCTCCGCCGACGAAGATGGATCAGAAGCAGTTGACGGAAGAAGGCCACTACGGCGTGTTCGGCACCGCCGGTGCCCGCACCGAAATGCCGGGCTGTTCGCTGTGCATGGGCAACCAAGCGCAGGTGCGCGAAGGCGCGACGGTCATGTCGACGTCGACGCGCAACTTCCCGAACCGGCTCGGCAAGAACACGAACGTGTACCTCGGCTCGGCGGAACTGGCGGCGATCTGCTCGCGCCTGGGCAAGATCCCGAGCAAGGACGAGTACATGGCCGACATCGGCGTGCTCAACGCCAACGGCGACAAGATCTACAAGTACATGAACTTCGATCAGATCGAAGACTTCAAGGAAGTGGCCGACACGGTGAAGGTGTAAAGCTGCTGGCTATGGAGTATGGGGTATGGCGTGTTTTTCTCGTCGTAACCCCAGCCTAGCAACGCGCAATGACGCCGCGGGTTTTCAGCCCGCGGCGCTATTTTTTTGGGCGGCCGCTACGCTCACTGTTTCGGCAACGCATACGCAATCACGTAATCCCCGAGCTTCGTCCCGAACGATCCGTGCCCGCCCGCGGCGATCACCACGTATTGACGGCCGCCCGCCGAATACGTCATCGGCGTGGCCTGACCACCGGCCGGCAGACGCGCACGCCACACTTGCTTGCCGTTGTCGACGTCGAAGGCGCGGATGTAGTCGTCGGCCGTCGCGCCGATGAACGCCACACGGCCCGCCGTCACGATCGGGCCGCCCAGCATCGGCATGCCCACTTTGAACGACAGCGGAATCGGCGTGCTGTCGCGCGTCGTGCCGATGCGCTTCTTCCAAACGATTTGATTCGTCTTCAAGTCGATCGCCGAGATGTAACCCCACGCGGGCTGCTTGCACGGCAGGCCGAACGGCGACAGGAACGGATTCAGCGTCACGCCATAGGGCACGCCATATTGCGGCTGCACGCCCGCTTCCGTGCCGCTGCCCTTCGCCCCGGCTACGGGCTCCATGGGATTGCCCGGGCCGCGCGGAATCAGCCGCGAGACGAACGGCAACGCGATCGGGTTGGCAATGGCGATTTGACGATCGGTATCGACCGCGATGCCGCCCCACTCGAACATGCCCAAGTTGCCCGGGAACACGAGCGTGCCCTGCAACGACGGTGGCGTGTAGATACCGTCGTAGCGCAGCCTGTGGAACATCACGCGGCAAACGAGCTGGTCGTACATCGTCGCGCCCCACATGTCCGCGCCGGACAGATTCGCTTTCGGGCGGAACGTGAGATCGGAAAACGGCTGCGTCGGCGAGACATGATCGCCGGGCGCGGCGCCCTGCGGCACGGGCCGTTCGGGCGCGGGCACGACGAGTTGACCCGTGCGGCGGTCGAGCACATAAAGATTGCCGGTTTTCGCGGGCGCGTAGACGACGGGGATGGTTTTGCCGTCGCCGGCCGTGATGTCGGCCAGCGTGGGTTGCGAAGGCTGATCCATGTCCCAAAGATCATGATGCGTGCTTTGGTAGAACCACGCGAATTTGCCCGTCGACGCATGCAGCGCCAGCAGGCCGCTCGCGTAGCGCTCTTGCAGCGGCGTGCGGTGTCCGCCCCAGATGTCGGGCGTCGACACGCCCATCGGCAGATAGACCATGTCGAGCTTCGGATCGTAGGCAGCAGGCGCCCACGAGTTCGGCGAATTCCACGTGTAGTGCTGGCCGGGGCCAGGAATGGCGTTCGGGTCCTGCGCGCCCGGGTCGAACACCCAGAGCAGCTTGCCCGTGCGAACGTCGAAGCCGCGAATCACGCCCGACGGCTCGCGCGTCGAGAAGTTGTCCTCGACCGAGCCGGCGACGATGATGACCTTGCTCGTCACGACGGGCGGCGAAGTCGGTTCGTACATGCCGGGCGTCGTCACGGGCTCGTCGTGCTGGAGATCGAGGTCGCCATTGTTCGCGAAATCGGCGCAACGCTGGCCTGTTTTCGCATCGAGCGCGTAAAGGTGCCCATCGTTGACGGGCAACAAGACTCGGCGCGTGCAAAGCCCCGACGATGCGGCGACCGCTGCAGCCGCCGATGGTTGCGGAGCCGAGGCGGCATCGCTGGCCGACGCATCATCGTTGGCCGCAGCCCCGGTGGCTTGCGCATCCGAGGACGCCTGCGCGGCCGCGGCAGCACCGTCCCCCTGCACCGCGCCCGATGCGTCGACGCTACCCGAAAGGTCCGCGTAGGAAACGCCGCGGCAAGTCACGTGCTGGAACGATGGATCCGCCTTCAGCTTCGGATCGAACTTCCACTTCAACTCGCCCGTCTGCGCATCGAGCGCAAACAGAATTTGGTGCGGCGAGCACAGATAAAGCATGTCACCGATCTTCAGCGGCGTCACTTCGTTGGTGATTTCGACCGGATCATTCGGACCTTTCATGTCGCCCGTCCGAAATATCCAAGCGACTTTCAAGTTCTTCGCGTTCTCTGGCGTGATTTGCGCAAGCGGCGAGTAGCGCGTGCCTTCCGGCGTGCGCCCGTAGTCGGGCCAATCGACGGCATCGGCCCCGCTGGCCGGCGCCGGGGCCGGGGTGGCCGTTTGTGCGCTGAACGTGCCGTTCACCGTTTGCGGATCGTTGAACACCGCATAGACGAGCACGATGCCCCAAATCACGAGCGCGCCGAGCAGCACCCCCACGGCCGTGCCGCGCGGCGGTATCAGCGAGGGACTCACGACGAGCAGCAGCCATATGCCGAAAATGACGAGCACGTCGCAGCGCGGCACGAGCGCCCAAAAGTCGGGACCCGACTCCCAGAGCGCCCATCCCGCCGTGCCGATCAATACGACCGCATAGAGCAGGAAAGCAGCCGGATGTCGCCGCGCGATCAGCCAAGCCACGGCGAGCAGGACGATCCCCGTCGCGATGTAATACGGCGATCCGCCGACGGCCAGCAGCCATACGCCGCCGATGAGGAGATAGAGCGCGGTGAGCCCGCAAAAGATCACGGACAGTACGTTGACGACGCGCATTGGAGTCGAGACGGTGGACATGGCTGGCCTTAACCTTCCCTGGGTGACGGTACGAAAGAACGGAGCACCGCTTTGCGCGGCATCGCGCCCGATTGACTGCGATGCGCAGCAAAAACCGTTCCGAACCCGGCTCGGCTTTATGCTTCATAACGCGCCGCGTGATCGCGCTGGTCCGCCGCGCGCAGGCGCGACGCAAGCAACGAGCGTACCTAACGGAGGGAATGAGAGAGGACTACTCGTCCATCAAACGGACCTTCACTTTCTTGCCTTTCACCTTGCCCGCGTTGAGCTTGCGCAGCACATCGCGCGCGATGCTTCGCTCGACCGCGACATAGGTCGAATACTCGGTCACGTTGATCTTGCCGATCTGTGCGCCGCTGAAGCCCGCTTCGCCCGTCAGCGCGCCCAGGACGTCGCCGGGACGGATTTTCTCCTTGCGTCCGCCGAGAATCTGCAGCGTTTCCATCGGGGGCAACAATGGCGCATCATCGGTCGCCGTCAGCTCGGAAAGCGCATGCCATTCGACCTCTCGGTTTTGCGCTTGCTCGATGCCGCCGACGCGGCCCATCTCGTTCATGCTCGCGAGGCTCAGCGCCCAGCCGTCCTGGTCCGCGCGGCCCGTGCGGCCGATCCGATGCACGTGCACTTCCGCGTCCGGCGTCACGTCGACGTTGATCACGGCTTCGAGCTGCGCGAAGTCGAGCCCGCGTGCTGCGACGTCCGTGGCGACGAGCACCGAGCAACTGCGGTTTGCAAACTGGATCAACACCTGATCGCGTTCGCGCTGATCGAGCTCGCCGTGCAGCGCCAACGCATGAAAACCCTGCGCTCGCAGCACGTCGAGCAGATCCCGGCATTGCTGTTTCGTGTTGCAAAATGCGATCGTGCTCACGGGACGGTAGTGATTGAGCAGCAGGCCGACCGCATGCAAGCGCTCGTCTTCCTTCACTTCATAGAAGCGCTGGCGAATCTTGCTGTCGTCGTGACGTTCTTCGAGCCGCACTTCCTTCGGACTGCGTAGAAACCGCTGGCTCAGTTTGGCAATGCCCTCGGGATACGTCGCCGAGAACAACAGCGTTTGCCGCTCCTTCGGGCATTGACTCGCAACGTTGGCGATATCGTCGTAAAAGCCCATGTCGAGCATCCGGTCCGCTTCGTCGAGCACGAGCGTGTTCAGCGCGCCGAGCGCGAGGCTCCCGCGCGCTAGATGATCCATGATGCGCCCCGGCGTACCCACGACGATGTGCGCGCCATGTTCAAGGCTCGCTGCTTGCGGCGCGATCGGTGTGCCGCCGCAAAGCGTCAGCACCTTGATGTTTTCCTCGGCGCGCGCGAGCCGGCGGATTTCCTGCGTGACTTGATCGGCAAGCTCCCGCGTCGGGCACAGGACCATCGCTTGCACGTCGAAACGGCGGGCGTCGAGCCGGGCCAGCAATGCGAGCGAGAAGGCGGCCGTCTTGCCGCTTCCTGTCTTCGCTTGGGCGATCAGGTCGTGCCCTGCCAGCGCGGCAGGCAGGCTCGCCGCCTGGATCGGGGTCATGACGACGTAGCCGAGCCGCGCGAGATTGGCGAGCGTGGCAGGTGCGAGCGGAAGCTCGCTGAAGGGCATGGCGGTCGGTTTGGCGGTCATTTCGTGCGTCGTCGAATACGGGCTGGAAGGCCGCATTATGGCATCGGACACGGCACGGGCCGGCTCGCAAGATGCCCGTGCTGACAATGCCCTGACCAGGGCTGCAATGAAGGAGGAGAACGACACTGCGCCTCGGCCTATCGTTCGCTGCCGGAAATGTCACAACGCCAGCCCGATCGGGTCGGAAGACAGATACTGTCCCGACCCCGGATCACATTACAAGGCGGGCTTGCCATCACCGCCGCTTAAATGACAGCGGGCCTCGCAAGCGGCCCTCTGTCATTACGACACTTGCTTTCCGTCGACCCATAACCCGGGTTTTGTCTCAGTCCCGCCTTTCAGAACGAATTCGCAACCGATGAGTCGCTCTTTGTTGACATAGCATGTTCCAAGGTGCCGCGATGTCGAGACAACGTAATAGTCCAACGTCTGGTCTTCGTTTAGCAAGCAAAGCTCAGAAATAAGGCTCTCTATGCCGAATGTCGTTTTGTTTAACCGTCGTGAACTGTCGAGTCGCCGCTGCGCCTGGCTAAGCGCAAAACGGACCGAGCAGTGCTGAACGCCGATGGGACGCGCACTCAAGTCAGGCGATAGCAAGACGCTGCGCAGTTCATTGGCCCAAGAAGTATCGGGACGTTGATCCAACAACTGTATTAAGTACGAGACGGTAGTCATTTGCACCCCTCGCGCGACACGGTGACGCCTGTTCTCGTCCCTTCTTGCAGCATCTCGGGTTCTCCCCACTGATTAATGTGGGTCCAAGCCCCAACGCCACGCATCACCGGGTCCAGGCGCCCCAACAGGAACACTTAGCAATACCCCGCCTGGACCGTCCTTATTTGCATGATCAAGCGCAAGGTCTTTGCTCTTCGTCCAAGACACGTATTGACTTTCCCCCGTGCCTCCGCCTTCAGCATGTTCCTCTGGCGTCATTTGCGCGCTCGGATTCGCCGGCCGGACGATGCCTCGCTTTGCTTCTTCGATAGCCGGGTGTTTCGCGCTGACGCCGCGATACAAGAAGCTACACGAAGCGAGCCCGAGCGGGTCAAACGCCGCTGACGGAACGGCGACGTAGCCGTGAGTTCGCAACCCACCTGCAAGCCCAATCGGGTCAACACTCAGGTACTGCCCCGACTCCGCATCATAGTACCGGTTCAGGTTGTAATGTAACCCCGACTCCTCATCCTCCCACTGCCCCGCAAACCGCAAGCTAGTATCGAATGCCGCGCCGGTACCCGTTGCCTCGTTCGCTGCGCCCTTGGCAGGCAAAATCTTGCCCCATACGCTGGCCGCGGCACTCCACACCCGCTCCCCTGCCTGCGTAAATACCGCTTTCGGCATCCCAACCTGATCGGCCAGGATCGGGTAAAGCCCCTCATCCGTTTCCTGCGCGAGCGGCGCATAGTCCGACGGTGAGATATGCCACGTTACCGCGCGGCCCGTCGTGCCGTCTCGCTTCTCCTCCCAA
>NZ_JBQCIF010000050.1:0-41342 GCF_051953955.1 Trinickia sp.
TGACCTATGCGAGTGCGCTCGCAGTGGTGCTGACGGGCTCTTTCGCCGGTTGCGCGCAGCTCGAGCACCGCGAGCCGATCACGCAGCAGCCGATGACGGCCACGCCGCCGGTGCCGCCGCAATTGCAGCCGCCGGGGTCGATCTACAACCCGGGCTATGCCGGCCATCCGCTGTTCGAAGATCAGCGTCCGCGCAACGTCGGCGACATCCTCACGATCGTCATCTCCGAAAACATCAACGCGACCAAATCGTCCGGCGCCAACGCCGGGCGCAACGGCAGCTCGAACATTTCGGTGCCGACGGCGGGGTTCTTCAAGGCGCTGTTCAACCACGTCGATCTGAGCGCGTCGGGCGCGAATGCGTTCAGCGGCTCGGGCGGCGCGAACGCCTCGAATACGTTCAACGGCACGATCACCGTCACGGTGACGAACGTGCTGCCGAACGGCAACCTCGTCGTGAGCGGCGAGAAGCAGATGCTGATCAACCAAGGCAACGAGTTCGTGCGGTTCTCGGGCGTCGTCAATCCGAACACGGTATCGGGCGAGAACACGGTGCTCTCGACGCAGGTCGCGGACGCCCGCATCGAGTACTCGGCGAAGGGCTACATCAACGAAGCGGAAACGATGGGATGGCTCCAGCGTTTCTTCCTCAACATAGCGCCATGGTGATCGCGATGACGGCTTCGATTCACCGCGCCTGGCGCCGCTTGCGCCGCACCGCCGGCCTCGTGCTCGTCGGCTTGCCCGTTCTGCTGGCCTGCGCGGGCACGGCCCACGCGGAGCGGTTGAAGGACCTCGTGCAGATCCAAGGCGTGCGCGACAACCCGCTGATCGGCTATGGCCTCGTCGTCGGCCTCGACGGCACGGGCGACCAGACGACGCAAACGCCGTTCACGACGCAGACGCTGACGAACATGCTGGCCAATCTCGGCATCTCGCTGAACAACGGCCAGGCGAACGGCGGTTCGGCGTCGAACATGCAGCTCAAGAACGTCGCGGCCGTCATGGTCACGGCGACGTTGCCGCCGTTCGAGCGCCCCGGCGAAGCGATCGACGTCACGGTGTCGTCGCTCGGCAATGCCAAGAGCCTGCGCGGCGGCACGCTGCTGCTGACGCCGCTCAAGGGCGCTGACGGCCAAGTCTATGCGCTGGCGCAGGGCAACGTCGCCGTCGGCGGCGCCGGCGCGAGCGCCAACGGCAGCAAAGTGCAGGTCAATCAGCTCGCCGCCGGCCGCATCCCGTCCGGCGCGATCGTCGAGCGCGCGGTGCCGACGCAAGTCGCGCAGGCGGGCGGCACGATGCAGATGGAGCTGAACGATATGGACTACGACACGACGCAGCGCATCGTGGCGGCCGTCAACAATGCGTTCGGCGAAGGCACGGCCATGCCGCTCGACGGGCGCACGATTCAGCTGCATGCACCGACGGACCCGAGCCAGCAGGTCGCCTTCATGGCGCAGCTCGAGAACCTCGACGTGCGTCCGGCCCAGGCGGCTGCGAAGGTCATCCTCAATTCGCGCACGGGCTCGATCGTCATGAACCAGATGGTGACGCTGCAAAGCTGCGCGGTGGCGCACGGCAACTTGTCGGTCGTCGTCAACACGCAGACGGCCGTGAGCCAGCCCGGCGCGTTCTCGAACGGGACGACGGTGGCCACGCGGCAATCGCAGATTCAGCTGAAGCAGGACAACGGCTCGCTCAAGCTCGTGACGGCGGGCGCGAACCTGGCCGACGTGGTGAAGGCACTGAACGCGCTCGGGGCGACGCCGGCCGATCTGATGTCGATCCTGCAAGCCATGAAGGCCGCGGGCGCGTTGCGCGCGGATCTCGAGATCATTTAAGACGAAGGTGCGGCGATGAACCCGAACACCACCTACTCCGGCAAAGTCGATTCCGGCACGGACATTTCGCAGCGCTTCGCGCTCGACGTGCAAGGCTTCGACGCGCTGCGCGCCCAAGCGGGCGCCGATCCGAAGCAGGCGCTGAAGTCCACCGCCCGCCAATTCGACGCCGTGTTCATGCAGATGATGCTCAAGAGCATGCGCGAGGCGACGCCGCAAGACGGCATTCTCGATTCGAACGACAGCAAGCAGTACACCGCGATGCTCGACCAGCAGCTCGCGCAGCAGCTCTCGTCGCGCGGCGTCGGAGTGGCCAATCAGCTCATCACGCAGCTGTCGCGCAACCTCGGCGAAACGGCCGCGGGCGGAGCCGGCGGCGCGGGAACGATTCCCGGGGGCAACGCGATCGGCGGCATGCTCGGCGGCGGCGGGAACAATGCCGGCGACGCGGCGATGCTGGGCGCACTGGCCCGCGCCTACTCGAACGCGCAGGCGAACGGGGCGCTGGGCTCGGGCAAGGGCTACTCGGCGCAAAGCGCGCTGACGCCGCCGCTGCACGGTAAGGGCGAATCGGCGAAAGTCGATGCGTTCGTCGAAAAGCTGGCGGCTCCGGCACAGGCCGCGAGCGCAGCCACGGGCATTCCCGCGCGCTTCATCGTCGGCCAGGCCGCGCTCGAATCGGGCTGGGGCAAGGGCGAAATCAAGAATGCCGATGGCTCGTCGAGCCACAACGTGTTCGGCATCAAGGCGACGCCGGACTGGACCGGCAAGACGGTCGCCGCGGTCACGACCGAATACGTGAACGGCAAGGCGCGCAAGGTCGTCCAGAAATTCCGCGCGTACGGCTCGTATGCCGAGGCGATGACGGATTATGCGAGCATGCTGCGCGACAATCCGCGCTACGCATCGGTGCTGTCGACCTCGCACGACGCGGCCAGCTTCGCGCACGGCATGCAAAAGGCCGGCTACGCGACGGACCCGCACTATGCGAAGAAATTGATTTCGATCATGAAGCAGATGGTTTGACCGGCTTACGCTACGCAGGACTCGCTTTTGCGGGGCAAGCGAATGTGAATGTATTACGGGGAGCGCGGCTGAAGCGCGACGGGGCCAAGCAGAGAAAAGACGGCATGAAGGCCGGCCGCTCGTGAGAGCGGTCGGCCAAGCCGCATTGCAGCAGCACGCCACGATGGACAGAGCCCTATCTGTCGCACCATAATGGCGCAGTCATCGGCAAAGAGTTCGGATATGACGGTTGCCGGCGCGAGCCGATAACCGAGCAGTTGCTCGAAAACCAAAAAAATATTTCGAGAATGCCTCTAAACTTTACACGCCCGATGCCGCTAAATCAGACGAGACCCTGTTCGGATCGCCGAAAGGCGGCCGAAAGCTTTGGCGCCGGCGCGGAGTGCGCGCCGCGCAAGTTTGCATACCGAGCCCATGGATACCAATCAGTCGAATGGCCCGACGGAGGATTCCGCCGAAAGCGATCATGATTTCGGCCGCCGAAATCCGCTGGAAATCGGCGTCCAACTCCGCAATCTGGCCAATCGCGGCGATTTTCTGACCGTCCAGTACAAGGGCGGGCAGCTCGTCACGAAGATTCTCGACGTCGACGTGCGTGCGCGCCGCTTTTCTTTCGACTGGGGCGCGTTGCCCGAGCAGAACAAAGGCATGCTCGCGTCGCCGAGTTGCACGTTCCGCGCATCGCCCGATGGCGTGCGCGTCGAGTTTTCCACGTACACGCCGCAAGAAACCCAATTCGAGGGGTTGCCCGCTTTCGAAGCGTCGTTCCCCGAAGTGCTGTTCTACGTGCAGCGCCGCGAGTATTTTCGCGTCGATGCGCCCGTGCTCGATCCGTATTTCTGCCGCGGCAAGCTGCCCGAGGGCGACACGTTCCGCTTCGAGGTGCACGACCTCTCCCTCGGCGGGATCGGGCTGCGCACGACGGACGAACGTGTCGCCGAGCTGCCGATGGGCGTGATGCTGAGCGACGTCGAAGTGCACCTGAACGGGCATGGCATGCTCTTGCTCGATCTCGAGCTCGTTTCGATGCGGGCAACCGATCTGCCGAACGGCGGCCGCCGCTTCCAGCTCGGCATGCGCTTCGTCGCACTGCCCGGCAGCGCCGAAAACACGCTGCAGCGCCTCATCACTCAACTCGAAATGCGCCGGCGCTCGCTCGTCAAAGCGTAAAAAAATCGGGGCCGGCACATTCGGCCCCCTTCAACTTTTGGCCACGCGGCCGTTATACATGTGTTCCCTCAACGCGGCGGACGAGCCTATGGCGACCGCCCTTCAGGAAGACGCATGTCCAACGATATCTTCAACATCGGCTTGTCCGGGCTCAATGCCGCCCAATGGGGTTTGCAGACGACGAGCCAGAACATCAGCAACGCGTCGACGCCCGGCTATACGGTGGAGAACCCCGTTTATGCCGAGGCCAGCGGCCAATACACGGGCTCGGGCTTTCTCGGCACCGGCGTCGACACCGTCTCGGTGCAGCGCAACTACAGCCGGTACCTGAGCACGCAGCTCAATACGGCCACGTCGACGAACAGCGCACTGTCGGCCAACTATGCGATGGCCTCGCAACTGAGCAATCTCGTGGGCAGCCCGACGTCCGGCATTTCGGCCGCGATCACGTCGTACTTCACCGGCATGCAGAACGTTGCGAACACGCCGAACAGCATCGCCATGCGTCAAACGGCGATCAGCGACGCGCAAACGCTCGCGTCGCAGCTGAACGCCGCCGGTGCGCAGTACGATCAGTTGCGCACGAGCGTCAATCAGCAACTGCAGACGGCGGTCGCCTCGATCAACACCTATTCGTCGCAGATCGCGAACCTGAACAGCCAGATTGCCGCGGCATCCGCGCAAGGCCAGCCGCCGAACCAGCTGCTCGACCAGCGCGATCAAGCCGTGGCCAGCCTATCGCAGCTCGTCGGCGTCTCCGTCGTGCAAAACTCGAGCGGCTACAGCGTCTTCATCGGCAACGGGCAGCCGCTCGTCGTCGCGAGCAACAGCTTTCAACTCGGCACGGCCACGTCTCAGACCGACCCGAGCGAGCTCTCCGTGACCTACAACGGGCTCAAGGGTGCCACGACGCCGCCTCCCGTCGAATATCTGCCGTCCTCGGCGGTGACGGGCGGGACGGTCGGCGGTTTGCTGCAGTTCCGCACGCAGACGCTCGACCCGGCGGAATCGCAATTGGGCGCGATTGCGACGAGCTTCGCCGCGCAAGTGAACGCGCAAAACGCGCTCGGCCTCGATCTGGCCGGCAACAAGGGCGGCAACCTGTTCAAGGTCGGCTCGCCGACCGTCTACTCGAACCTCGCCAACACGGGCAGTGCGGCGCTGTCGGTCAGCTTCGCGAATAGCGCACAGCCGACGAACGACGACTACTCGCTCTCGTTTGCCGGCGGCACCTACACGCTGACCGATACGACGACGGGCACCGTCGTCGGCACGTCGGCCTCGGCCCCGAGCAACACGACGATCGGCGGGCTCGTGCTCAACATCACGTCGGGCTCGATGAACCCGGGCGATTCGTTCACGATCCAGCCCACGCGCGGCGCACTCGATTCGTTCGCGCTGACCACGTCGAACACGTCGGCGATCGCCGCATCGGCGCCGGTCCTGGCTTCGGCGCCGAGCTCGAACACGGGCTCGGGCTCGATCACGCAGGGCACGGTGACGGCCGGCTACCAGATCTCCACCACGACGACGCTGACTTACGACGCATCGACCGGGACGTTGAGCGGCTTCCAGCCGGGCACGACGATCACGGTGGCCGGCTCGCCGCCGACGACGATTCCGATTGCGTCGTCCGCCACGACCGTTCCGTACAACCCGTCACAGGGCGCGACGATGACGATCAACAGCACGACTTCGCCGCCGCCGGCCGGCATCACGAACGCCGTGACCGTCACGCTCACCGGCATTCCGGCAAACGGCGACACGTTCTCGATCGCGCCGAATACGGGGACGTTCGACGGCCGCAATGCGTTGGCGATCTCGAAGCTGGTGTCGAACGCGTCGCTCAACGGCGGCACCTCGACGATGACGGCCGCTTACGCGTCGTACGTCAACAACATCGGCAATGCAGCGGGCCAGCTCAAGGCGGCCAGCACGTCGCAATCGGCGCTCGTGACGCAGATCACGTCGGCGCAGCAGGCCGTGTCGGGTGTGAATCTCGACGAAGAAGCATCGAACTTGTTGCAATATCAGCAGGCTTATCAGGCGAACAGCAAGGTCATCCAGACGGCCGAATCGATGTTCCAGACCCTGATCGGCATCTTCCAATAAGGTGATCAGCGATGATGCGCATCTCGACCTCGCAGTTCTACGATCAGAACATCCAGACGATGGATAACCAGCAGAGCCAGCTGGGGACGTACTACCAGCAGCTCTCGAGCGGCACGGCGCTCACCACGCCCGCGGACAATCCGCTCGGTGCCGCGCAGGCTGTCCAGTTGACGATGGTTTCGGCCACCTACACGCAGTACCAGACGAACCAGAACACGGCGCTTTCGTCGCTGCAGCTCGAGGACAAGACGCTTTCGAGCGTCACGAGCACGATGCAGGCGATTACGTCGGAGATCGTGCGGGCCGGCGACGGCACGCTGAACGACTCCGACCGCGCATCGATCGCGCAGGCGCTCCAAGGCTATCGCAATCAGTTGCTGAACCTCGCGAACACGAGCGACGGTGCCGGCAACTATCTGTTCTCGGGCTTTCAAGCGACGACGCAGCCGTTCACGACGAACCCTGCCGGCGGCGTGAATTACCAGGGCGATAACGGCATTCGCGAAGCGCAGGTGGCGGACACGCGCCAGATCGCGACGAACGACAGCGGCTCGAGCGTGTTCCTGAAGGTGCCGGCGACGGGCACGTCGCCCGTTGCGGCGAGCTCGGTCACGAACACGGGCACGGGCAAGATCGGCGCGCCGTCGATCACGAATCCTGCCATCGCGACGAACGGCGACAACTACACGATCACGTTCGGCGGCACCCCTGCCGCGCCGACCTACACGGTGACCGACAACACGGTGGTGCCGGCGACGACGACGGCCGCCACCGCGTTCAATGCAAGCACGCCGATCGCGCTCGGTAGCGGCATGCAAGTGGCGATCACGGGTGCGCCCGCGCCGGGCGACACGTTCTCGGTCACGCCCGCGACGGCGCCGCAAAACAGCAGCGTCTTCTCGACGCTGGACTCGATCATTTCGGCATTGCAGCAGCCGGCGAGCAACAACCCGACGGCGACCGCGACGCTCGAGAACGCGCTGACGACGGGCATGTCGCGCTTCCAAAACTCGCTGACGAACGTGACCGTCGTGCAGGCATCGGTGGGCGGCCGCGAGCAGGAATTGCAGGCGCTGCAGACGACGACGCAAACGAACGTGACGCAGACGCAGAGCGATCTGTCGAGCCTCACGGGCGTCGACATGGTGTCGGCGATCACGAAGTTCGAGCAGACGCAAAGTGCGTTGCAGGCGGCGCAGCAGACGTTCGTGAAGATTCAGGGCATGTCGCTGTTCCAGTACATCGGGAACTAACGTTGCCTTTCGCTTCCGCTTAAATACCGTTTGACGAAGCCACACGCCCGCAAGGGCGTGCGATAAGGCCGAAGCTCCCACTCTCCTCGGGACTTCGGCCGTTTTTTTGTGATGGCGAAACGTCGTGTGGACGCGGACGAATGCGCGAGCGTTGCGCAGCCGAAGCGGCAACTACGCCGCGTCATTGCATATTGCTCTCGAGTCTCGCGCCTTGAATCCCGGCAGAAACCTACGCTAGCGACAAGTAATCGACGCACTCGCCAGCGGCGATCTGACCTTCGCCGTTGCGAATGGTCACCAACGCATTCGACGTCGCGAAGGCGTTCAGGCTAAGGCCCTCTTGGTCGTCGCTGACTTGAATGACGACGCGACCGCTTTCGTCGGTGTGCGCCACGCCCCAGAGAAAGCGATGCTCCAACGCGTGCCGCGTAATGGGGGATGCCAATGTGCCCTTCTGCCAAACCGGCCCCGGCTGCGCAACGCCTTCCATCGAATCGAGGAGGCGAGGGACGAACAATTGCATGACCGTGGCGACCTCGGGCGTGTGCCCCGGAACGTTGAGCACGATCGCCCTGTCGTAGCTGAACGAACTGTCGTACCGAGCGATTTCTGTCGACGATTCCGAGCGGTAAACGGGGTCACGCCGCTTGCTTATCACCGGAGCCGTGCGATCGTCACCGAGGCCGCAGATGAAGCCGCGGTCTTTCGTGTTGTCGAAATGGACGTGCTCTTGGCCGTGAGCAAAACAGGAAACGGGTCCGCCAAGCCCATTGGCGAGCATCGCCGCGTCCGCGGGCATGCCGACGCCGATCAGCAAGTCGTAGCGGGACATCAGATCGAGCAATTGCTCGCGATAGGCCTCTTGTGCCGCTTGTGGCTCTTGTTGCCCTTCTGTTTCTCGGGCCTCCGTTGCCTCCTGAGTCTTCCGAGTCGTATCCGACGAAACCATAGGACCCAGCGGAGCCAACCATTCGACTGAAGGCGTCGCATATCCCCAGCGCGCGAGCAACGAGCGCGCGTAGCCGCTCATCGAATCCGGCCGCTGCCACGCATGCTCCACGTTGGCGGGCGGCACGGCGTCGTAACTGCTCAACACCACACCTACCCGTGGGCGCCTATACACGGGGACCGTGAACACTCCGGCGGCAATCAGCACGGCGTGTATCTCCGGCGTGATGCGCGTGCCACGGGTGACGAGCGTGGCGCCTCGTGCATAGTCTTCGCCGGGTAATCGCGCGTTGTCGCCTTCGCGCACGGGGGCGGTGACTTTTAGTTTGTCGACTATCGGAACGGTGACTTCATCGGTCACCTCGGGCGGGGTGTAGCGCACTGCGTCGGCGTTTTCGGGCAAGGGGATGCCAGCGTGGACGGCTTGACATTCGCCCGGCCGCAACGGGTTTGCGGCCGGGTCCCCTCCGGTCTTACGATAGCCCGCCCTGCTTTCCTTTTGCAAATGGACGGGGTGGGTACTCGTTGCGCGTACGGTATCGACCGCACGCACTGCATACCCGCGGCGCAGAGAGTACGACACGCGCGGAACGGGCCCGGGTGCTTTCACGTCTTCGGCCGCGACGCGCATGCAGGCCTCCTCGACGGGTATGAGGTCGCTATGAGGATCGCCGCGGGCGGCGCCGCTTAAGTCGTAGTAAGCGTTGTCAAGCCACCGGGGATACCGACGAGGAGAGTGCTCTGAGTTTTTTGAAGAATCTGGCATGGGATGAGAAAGGGTGCGTTTGATGCGATAAGGCGGAAGTCCTCGCTGCTCGGGACGACAGCCGCAGTTTTGTCGATGGTGAAATGTCGCGCGGGGAGGCGGGTAGCGCCGTTAGCATGCCGGGTCCGAAGCGCCGATCGCGCGATGTCATGGGGTAGCGGGTTACCGCAACACGCTACTCGAGCGAGACGTAATCGACGCATTCGCCGGCGGCGACCTGACCGGCGCCGCTGCGGATGGCGACCAATGCGTTCGCTGTCGCGAAGGTGTTCAGGCTCAGGCAGTTTTGATCGTCGCTCACTCCAATGGCGACACGGCCGCTATCATCGATACGTGCGAATGCCCACAGAAATCGATGTTCCAAAGGGTGCCGCGTAATCGGGGACTGCAACGTTCCGACTCGCCAAACTGGACCGGGCTCTGCGACGCCTGCCAATGAATCGAGGGTGCGACGGATGAACAAATGCATAATCGTGGCAACCTCGGGCGTGTGACCTGGGACATTGAGCACGATGGGCCGATCGTAGTAGATATAACTTGCTGATCCTGCGAAGTGACTCAACGTTCCTGGGCGGTAAAACGTGTCCTTGACATGCACTGGAGGCGTCCGGTCGCCACCAATGCGGCATTCGAAGCCGCGTTCGGTCGTGTTATCGAAATGGATGCCGGTTTTGCCCTCGCCAAATGCGACCGATCCGCCTAGACCGGGAGAAAGCATGTAAGAGTCCGCCGGCATACCGACGCCTATCAACAAGTCGTACCGCGGCATTAGATCGAAGAAGCGTTTGATGTATGCCTTGCGCGCCTCGCGAAGGTCACTTGGAGCATTCTTCGAGTGTTCCGGGGCCAACTGTTCCACCGGGGGCGTCACATGCCCCCAGCGCGCGAGCAACGAGCGCACGTATGCGCTCGTTGAATCCGGCCGCTGCCACGCATGCTGGACCTCGCCATGAGGCACCGAATCGAAACTGCTCAATACCACCCCAACGCGCGGACGCCTATATACCGGGACCGTCAATATCCCGGCGGCAGTCAGCATGGCTTGAAGTTGCGGCGTGATGTGCGTGCCCTGAGCGACAAGCGTGGCACCTCGTGCATAGTATTCGCCGCGAAAACGAGAGCCGAGTGCTTTCACATCGTCCGAAGTGACGCGCATGCAGGCGTTCTCGACGGGTATGAACTCGGTGTGGATTTCGCCACGGACGCAATCAACGCTCTGGTCATAAGCCGTAGCAAGCCACGTTGGGCCGTTCGGCTCATAACGCCGAGGAAGCCACGATGGGCGTCGCCGGGAAGCGTTCGATGAGGTTTTCGAAGAGGTTGGCATGGATGAGAGTCGGTTGGAAGCAAGGGCATTCGGCCGTTAGTCAGTGATGTTCACGTCGAGCGAGACGTACTCGACGCATTCGCCGGCGGCGACCTGGCCTCCGCCGCTGCGGATGGCCACCAATGCGTTCGACGTTGCAAAGGTGTTGAGGCTCAGGCTGTTTTGACCGTCGCTGACCCGAATGACGACATGGCCGGTTTCGTCGTTGTGCGCCATTCCCCAGAGAAAGCGATGCTCCAAAGGGTGCCTCGTGATCGGAGACGCCAACGTGCCCGTTCGCCAAACAGGCCCCGGCTGTGCGAGGCCTTCCATCGAATCGAGGATTCGGCGGGCGAACAAATGCATGACCGTGGCAACCTCGGACGTGTGCCCTGGCAAGGTGAGTACGATCGCTCTGTCGTAGTAGGTAGAACTTGTGTGTATCGCCACGCGATTCAACGATCCTGGGTGGTAAATGCGGTGCTTAGCCTGAACGGGAGGCGTTCGGTCATCACCAAGGCCGCACATGAACGCGCGTTCTGCCGTATTGTCGAAGTGGATGCGCTCCTTGCCCCAAGGACAACAGCTAAACGGTCCGCGTGAACCGCTAGAAAGCACCCAGGGATCCGACGGCATACCGACGGAGATCAGCAAGTCATAGCGGGACATCAGATCGCGCACCCGCTCGACGTGGGCCATGTCTGCCTCGCGAATGTCGCCCGGAGACGTGATTTGGGGAATCGGAGTCAACCGTTCCACGGGTGGCGTTACGTACCCCCAGCGTGCGAGCAACGAGCGCACGTAGGCGCTCATCGAATCGGGACGCTGCCAGGCATGCTCCACCTCGGCGGGCGGCGCTACGTCATAACCGCTCAGCACTACCCCCACGCGCGGGCGCCTATACACCGGGACCGTGAGCACACCGGCGGCGGTGAGAACGGCCTGCTCCTGTGGCGTGATGCGTGTGCCCTGCGCGACGACCATGGCGCCGCGTGCGTAGCCTTCATTGCGCAAGCGAGCGCCCGGTGCTTTTACGTCGCCGGCGGTGACGCGCAAGCAGGCGTCTTCGATGGATATGAACTCGCTGTACGTTTCGCCGAGGATGCAGCCACAACTCCTGATGTAATTCGTAGCAAGCCACGGTGGGTCGCTCGGCTCGGAGATTCTGTGAAGCCACGATGCGCGGCGACGGGGAACTTTCGTTGAGGTTTTTGAAGAATTAGACATGCGATGAGAGTCGGTTCTATGCGAAGGCGGTCGGCCGTTAGTCGGTGACGTTCACGTAGAATGTGTCGCCCCCTATCACACGCTGTGACGTGAAAAAGTTGCCGAGGCGGGCGCCGGCTCGCTGATTGTCTTTGGCGTCGATGCGTTTGACCGAAAAGCGCCCTTCAAAGGCACCTTCGTACGTCGAGGCGAACGGGTACTCATCGCAGTTGCACGGACCCGGCGGGTCATCCGGGTCGGTTGTCAGCGTGCATACGGGTTCCTCCGCGTATTGCAATACATACTGCTTGCGCGCGGCTGATCGGTTTTTCGCGATCACATCTGGTTCACGCGTACGTGTCAACGGGCTGTCATTCGACGAGTCTTGAAGGATGCTCCCGTCACCGCGCCCCACGAATTTACCTGGCAAGTCGGCCGCTTGTGCTTCCCGGATGTGAATCGCCGACTCGTCGACATCGGGGTCGCTCATGCTGATTCCGCTGAATATCGCGGGCGCTTCGATATAGACACAACCCTTGGTGCCTCGGCGCGCGAGCCCCTCATCGCAGCGAATTTTCGGAATGTGTGCATCGCTGTGAAAGCGCGATATCGACTGGCCGTCTTCGAATGACTCTCCGGTCCGCACGATTCGATACTCGACGGTTGGCTGGAACGTCATGGGATTTGCACCGGCCATGGTCGGTGTCAGCGTAATGGTGGCTTCACTCGTGAGGCCACCGGGCATCAGATCGATCGTGGGTGCGGCGCTCACTGTGCATAGACCTTTGCAGTCGATATACGGCTTCACTTGTAGCGGCACCGATTCGCCAGCAACGGACTTGGTGCGAAAGCGCAATTTGATGTCCCACGACAATTGATTCAAGGCGTTGTCCGAGTACATATAGGCCTCCACGTCAGCGCGTGTCTCGGCAGTTCGCTCTGGGTTGCTGCTTACATGCTCCATGACGTTTGAGCGAAAGCAATACGAACCGCGGCCCAGCAGCGTTCTCGGACCGGCTTCGTTGAAGACCGTGGTGCATATCGGCGAAACGTCAGTCGCGCTTTCGGCGTGCGCGGCGGACGATGCGCCGATAACGACGAAGCATGCGGCCACGCGAGCAAAAAATCTTAGATTCATTGATCCATTCCAAGTTGTACGAGTTCGCGCAACATTTGCGCGGCGCGATCGTCGCTGTGAATGGACGGTTAATGCACAACTGGGGGGATTTTTCGGACGCTTTTACCGTGGACGCGGGGCGCCTGGTAATCCAGATGGAGCACCAGCCGAAAATGCAAGACGAATTGCCTGAGAAGCGGCGCAGGTCCGGGCTTTCCGGACGAACACCCTACCGCAACCCCGCGCTGATCCGCCCCATCTGATCGATGCCCGTATCGACGAGATGGGCGAAATAGGGAATCATGTTCGGCAGCATGAGCATCAAGAGCAGCATGCCGACCATCAGCGTGACCGAAAACCCGATCTGGAACACGCCGATCTGCGGCGCGGCGCGATTGAGAATGCCGAGGGAAAGGTTCGCGACGAGCAGCGCGACCACCACGGGCAGCGACAGCAAAAGCCCCGCCGTGAAAATCGCGTTGCCCCATTGCACGAGCGTGTGCAACCCGGGCGGCCCGAGCGCGGCCTGCGCGATGGGCACCGATTGAAACGATTCGATCAGCGCCGCCACGACTTGCAAGTGGCCGTTGTAGGCCAAGAACGCGAGCATCGCGATCATGTTCAGGAAGCTCGAGATCACCTGCTGCGACGCGCTCGAGCTCGGATCGAAGAACGTCGCGAAACCGAGCCCCATCTGCAGGCCGACGAGCGTGCCCGCCATCTCCACGGCTGCGAACACGAGCTGCATCGTGAAGCCGAGCGCCGCGCCGATCAAAAACTGCATGACCATGATCCAGACGCCGTTCGCCGAGAAGACGGTCACCTGCGGCATCGGCGCCAGCGTCGGCGCGACGATGAGGGCCATGAATGCCGCCAGCGCGATCTTCACGCGTGCCGGAATGCCCGTATGGCCGAGCACGGGCGCCGTCGCGATCAGCGCGGCGATGCGCGTGAACGGCCAGAGAAACGCCGTGAGCCAGGCGTTCAGTTGGGCGTAGGTGACGGTGAACATGGTTCGACCGAGGAGGGATATCGGCGAGCGTTAGCCGGATAGACCCAAGCCCCCTAACCCGCGAACGTGGGGATGCTGGTCAGCATCTGCCGCATGTAGTCGAGGATGATGGAAAGCATCCACGGGCCCGCGATCACGAGCGTGATCGTCACGGCCATGAGCTTCGGGATGAACGACAGCGTCGCTTCGTTGATTTGCGTGGCGGCCTGGAAGAAGCTCACGAGCAAGCCCACGACGAGCGAAACGATCAGCGGCGGCGCCGTGAGCAGCAGGGCGACGTACATCGCGCGGTGCGCGAGCGTCAGGACGGATTCGGGCGTCATGAGAGCAGGTCCTCGATAGCGTATGAAGCGGCAGCTAGAACTCGAGCTAAAGCCAGTAGCGCCGGCTCAGGTGAAGCTCTGCGCGAGCGAGCCGATCAGCAACTGCCAGCCGTCCACGAGCACGAACAACATGAGCTTGAACGGCAGCGAGATCGTCACCGGAGACACCATCATCATCCCCATCGACATCAGCACGCTTGCCACGACCATGTCGATGATGAGAAACGGGATGAAGATCGTGAAGCCGATCTGAAAGGCGGTCTTCAATTCACTGGTGACGAACGCGGGCACGAGCAGCGGAAGCGGCACGTCTTCCGGCCCTTGCAGCGGCGGCGAGTGCGAGATCTTCGCGAACAGCGCCAGGTCGGATTCGCGCGTTTGCTTCAGCATGAACTGCTTGAACGGCGCCACCCCGCGCGTCACGGCCGTTTCCATCGAAATCGTGCCGTCGGCGAACGGCTTGTAGCCGTCGGTGTAGGCCTTGTCGATGACGGGCGACATCACGAACAGCGTCAAGAACAGTGCGAGGCCCACGAGCACTTGATTCGGCGGCGTCGTCGTGGTGCCGAGCGCCTGGCGCAGCAGCGAGAGCACGATGATGATGCGCGTGAAGCTCGTCATCATCAGCACCATCGCCGGCAAGAACGACAGCATCGTGAGCAGCAGCATCGTCTGCACGCTCAGCGAATAAGTCGTGCCGCCGCCGGGGCCGGGGCTCGTCGTGAAGGCCGGCAGGCCGGCCGGAGCGGTCTGCGCGTGCGCGAACTGCGGCAACAGCGCGAACATCAAAATGGGAAGCAGCGGAGCCGCGGCACGCGCGAGCCGCATGATGGAACTGGACGACATTTACTTGCCTCCGCCCGAAGGACGAGAGAACCGCTTTTTCGCCTCGTCGGCGAGCGCCGCGCGAAAGCGCGCACCGAACGTGCCTGGCAGGGGGCCCGCGGCAGCTTGCGCATCGCCGCCCGAGCCACCGGGATCGCTGGGGCCACCGCTCGTGCCCGCCGTCGGTGCCGGCATCGTATGCAGCAGCCGCACGTTGCCGGGCGCCGCGCCGACGACGAGCCAGGTGTCGCCGATCTCGACGACGGCCACACGCTCCTTGCCGCCGAGCGACACGCCGCCGACGGTGCGCACGAGCTGCCCGCGCGCCGAGGGCTGCAGGCCGAGCCGGCGGGCGAGCCACGCGCAGGCGAACACGAGCGCGACGACGACGGCGAGCCCCACGAGCGTTTGCAGTACGGCGCCGACGCCGACGGAGGGCACGGCCGTGCCGGCGCCTACGTTCGAGGCGATTTTTGCGGCGTTGTTGACTGCGTTGATGTCGGCAGCCGCTGCCGCGGGCGCGAATGCCGCCGAGGTGAGGGCGGCGGCCGTTGCCGCCGCGAGAGTTGCTGCCACGCGCCGGCCGAGCGGCACACGGTGCAAGCGTGATTTCATCGATTCAATTTTCGAATGCGTTCGGCCGGCGTGATGATGTCGGTCAACCGGATCCCGAACTTGTCGTTGACCACCACGACTTCGCCTTGGGCAATCAAACAGCCGTTCACGAGCACGTCCATCGGCTCGCCGGCCATCCCGTCGAGTTCGACGACGGAACCTTGCGCAAGTTGCAGCAAATTGCGGATCGCAATTTTCGTGCGCCCCAGCTCGACCGTCATCTGAACCGGAATGTCCAGGATCATGTCGATGTCGTTGCGCGTCGAGGTGGGCTCGACCTTCGAGAGCGGCTGGAACACGCCCGCGGCGGCAGGCGCCGGCGTCGGGTTCGTATTCTGCTCGGCCAGCGCGGCGGCCCAATCGTCGAGGCTCGTTTCGTCGTCCGCCGCAGCGGGGGCGGCTTTGGCGCTCTCTGCGGCCATGGCGGCGGCCATTTGCGCGTCGATGTCGGCCATGCCTTCGCCCGGCGTAGCGTTCAGGTCACTCATAATCCGTTTCCTTAATCGTGTTTTCCGCTGCGCTGATCATTTTTTGCACGCGCAACGCATATTGACCATTGAAAATTCCGTAGCCGCATTCCATGACGGGCACGCCGTCGACTTTCGCGACGATGTTTTCGGGGATGTTGATCGGCAGCACGTCGCCCGCGCGCATGTTCAAAATGTCCTCGAACGTAACCGGGATATGCGCCAGATCGGCCGTCAGCTCGACCTCGGCCGCTTGCACTTGCTTCGACAACACGCGAATCCAGCGGCGGTCCACTTCGAGCGCTTCGCCTTGGATCGGCGAGGTCAGCACGTCGCGGATCGGTTCGATCATCGAATACGGCATGCAGATGTGCAGCGTGCCGCCGGTCGGCCCGAACTCGATCGAAAATTGCGTGACGATGACGATTTCGTTCGGCGTCGCGACGTTCGCGAACTGCGTGTGCATCTCCGAGCGCATGAATTCGAACTGCAGCGGACGCACGCTCTTCCACGCCGTCGTGTAGTGATCGAACACGAGGTTGAGCAGTTTGCCGATGATGCGTTGCTCGGTGGCCGTGAAGTCGCGCCCTTCGACGCGCGTATGGAATCGGCCGTCGCCGCCGAACAGATTGTCGACGACGAAGAACACGAGGTTCGGATCGAACACGAACAGCGACGTGCCGCGCAGCGGCTTGACGTGCACGAGGTTCAAGTTCGTCGGAATCGGCAGATTGCGCGTGAACTCGCTGTACTTGAGCACCTTGACCGGACCCACCGAGATCTCGGCGGTGCGGCGCATGAAATTGAAAATGCCGAGACGCAAGAGGCGCGCGAAGCGCTCGTTGATGATTTCGAGGCCGGGCATCCGGCCGCGAACGATCCGCTCTTGCGTCGCGATGTTGTATGGGCGAACGCTGGCCTTGTCGCCGTGTTCGGCGTCGGTGTCGGTGTCGCCGGTTACGCCCTTGAGGAGTGCATCGACTTCCTCTTGGGACATGAACTCTTCGTGGCCCATCGCTTTTGCTCGTCCCTGTATTGCGGTTGATGAGAAACGCCCGGAAGCGGCTCGAGGCCCGGCACCGAAGCGCCGGGCGCACGCGCGCTACTGGACCACGAATTCTGTGAAGAGCACTTCTTCGACGTGCACGGGCGGCTCGCCGGCGTCCGTCGGCTTCTCGATCAACGCTTTGAGTTCCTTCGCCAGCGTGTGCTTGCCGTCGAGCGTCTCGAGCTCCTCAGGATGCTTGTTCGACAGATCGAGCAAGATGCGGCTGCGAATCTCGGGCATGTGCAGCTGCAGCGCCTCCTGAATCTTGCCGTCGGCCAGCTTCAGCGACAGGCCGACGCGCAGATAGTGCTGGCCGTCGTCGGACAGCAGGTTGACCGTCATCGGGTCGAGCGCGAAGAAGACCGGCGGCGGGGGCGGCGGCGGCGCGGGCTTGCCGTTGCCCATGCCGTTCTTGAGCAGGAAGAAGTACATGCCGGCTGCCGCA
Source organism: Trinickia sp. (assembly GCF_051953955.1). Lineage (GTDB taxonomy): Bacteria > Pseudomonadota > Gammaproteobacteria > Burkholderiales > Burkholderiaceae > Trinickia. The sequence goes on from NZ_JBQCIF010000050.1 coordinate 17,480, forward strand.
ACGCCGGCCGCGACCAGCGCGATCAAAACGATCAGCACGATGCGTTTGAGTTTGCCCTTTTTCGCGGGAACGTCGACGGTCTGCTGAGCTGCGGTCGTGGATGCCATGACAATGCTTTGCGTGAGTGCGGTAGGGTGAATTGTTGGCTATTGCGGGCGCGAGCGATAAGCCGAAAAGAAGGGACATTCGACGCCATCTCGTTCGTTTAGGGCGATGGCGTTCCAGCCGCGAGCAAAAAAAAGGGGCGCGAAACGGCCCGCACGTGCAGCGGATCCCTCCCGGTCCGGGGGATCAAGGGCTCGAGGGCGCGTGCCCGCCGCCGGTCAGGGCGGCGCGGCGGGTTGCCGGCTGCGGCCGGCTCCCGGGTTAGGCGAACGTATCGACGAGGCCGACCGTGCGGCGCGTCGGGATCGACGTGGCCGAGATCGCGGTATCGTCGGCGGTGCCCCCGCCGGACCCGCTGCCCCCGCGCCGGCCGTTGCCGCTGCCTTGATTGCCGGCTTGCTGCTGGCTCGCTTGGCGCGCGAAGCCGTCGCTGACGCTCGCGCTGCCGAGCCCCAGCCCGCCGGCCTCGAGCGCGTTGCGCAGCGTCGGCAGCGCGGCTTCGACCGCTTCGCGGACCTGCTGATGCTGCGAGACGAACAGTGCATGAGCGTGGTTGTCGGCCACCTGAAGGACGACTTGCAGCGGACCGAGATCGGGCGGATTGAGCGTCAACTCGGCGCTTTGCTGATGCGCATTCGACATGAACACGACCTTCTGGCTCAACGCGTCTTCCCAATCGGGCGTGCCGACCTGCGGGGCGAGCGAGGCCGCCACCGCGGCCGCGGCGGCGTTCGGGGAGGCGGCCGCCGCTTGAGCGGCGGCGCCGGCCGCGCCCGAGGCGGAGGCCGCCTGCGTGGCCGCGAGCGCCGCGCGCGCGGCCTCTGCGTTGTCTTTCAGCGTGGCGATCGCGGCCGTCGCATCGCCGCCGCCCGCCAATGCCTGTGCCGTTGCGGCAGCCGCGCTGTCGGACGAAGCCGGGCCGCCCGGCGCCGTCTTGGCGGCTTGGTCGGCCGCGCCCGCGACCGCCTGTGCGTTCGCGTTCTTGCCGTCTCCCGTCAGCGTGCTGATGAGCTTCGAGTTCAACGGCAAGGAACCCATGCCGTTGGCGATCGAGCTCGTGCCGCCCGTATTGCCCGAATTGCCGAGCACCTGCGTGTTCGTCGCGCCGCCCGTGGCGCCTGCCGCCGCACCTTGCATGCCCATCTGAGCGGCCAGCGCGGCTTCCAGCGCCGCGCGCACGGTTTTCGGTTCGGTGGCGCCTTTCGATTTGCCTGCGATGCCGCCCGCCGCTCCCGTTACTCCCGTTGCATCGACGCCGGCAACGGTCGTGCCGCCGGCCGTCGCACCGTTCGCGGCCGCCTGGGCTTGCTGCGCCACGGCTTGGGCGGCGGCTTGCGCTTGCGCCGCCGCATTGGCGGCATCGGCGGCCGCACTCTGCCCTTGGCTGACTTGCTGCTGCGAGTTCGAAGACGAATCGGCGTGCTTCGTGCCGTTGCCGGCTTGCGACGAGGCCGTGCCGTCGCTGCCGGCCGTGCTCGAGGCGCTCGATGCGTTGCTCGACGCCTGAGCGGCGCTATTGCCGTTGCCGTCCCCGTTGCTGCCGTTCGCGGCGTTGGCCTCGCCCGAAGCCGATTGCTGCGGCGCACCACTGCCTTGGCCGCCGCTCGAAGGGGATGCCTTGGCGTTCGATTGCGTGGATTGCGCCGATTGCGCGGCTTGCTGCTGCGCGTTCACGCTGTGCTGGAGCGTCTGCGAAAACGGCGTCACGGCCGGCGCCGTGCTTGGGCTTGCGCTGCTGCCGGGCGTGGCGCTCGGCGTACCGGAGAGAGACCCGAGGATGGAAATGGGCGACATGGCTCTGCCTTTGTAGGGTCGGCGGTGCCGTCACGGCGCCCGCCGATTCGATTCAATTCGATTCAGTTCAATTCAAGTTTTCGTGCCGCATGCGCAGCATTTTCGCCGCATGCTCGTCGGCGTCGCGCTGCTCGCGCCGCGCGGCGAGCCGGGCCTGCTCGGCATCGCCGCGCGCCTGCAGGACTTCGTACGAACCCAGCTTCTGCTTTTGACGCTGCCACTCGGGCTTGGCCGCCTCGACGCGCGAGGTGGCGGCCGTGAGCAGGCGCCGCTGCTGTTCGATCGCCGCGTCGAGCGTATCGATGAACGCCTGAAAGTTGCGCCAGTTGCCGGCGGGCATGCCGGCCTGGGCCGAAGCGGAGAAGTTCGCGTGATACTCGTCGCGATAGCGGACCAACGAATCGAGTTGCGCCTGGATGTCGGCGCGCTCGCGCTGCACGCGGCCGAGCTGCTTGGCCGCCGCGTCGACATCGTCTTGCGCGAGGTCGATCAGCGTCTTGATCGGAAAATGCTTCGCCATCGCTTAGAACTCCTCATTGAAACAACGCATCCAGCATATTGAGGCTTGGCTCGAACGGTGCACATTCGCGAAAGCCCTGCTGCAAGAATGCTTCGATGCGCGGATAGAGCGCGATTGCCCGGTCGAGCAGCGCATCGCGCCCGCTCGAATAGGCCCCGACGTTGATCAAGTCGCGATTGCGCTGATAACGGGACAGCATCTGCTTGAAGAGCCGCACGCGCTCCAGATGCTTCTCGTCGATGAGCGCCGTCATCGCCCGGCTGATCGAGGCTTCGATGTCGATGGCCGGATAATGGCCCGCTTCGGCAAGCGCGCGCGACAGCACGATATGGCCGTCGAGAATCGCACGCGCCGCGTCGGCGATCGGGTCTTGCTGATCGTCGCCTTCCGTCAGCACGGTGTAGAACGCCGTGATCGAGCCGCCGCCGGCCGGGCCGTTGCCCGTGCGCTCGACGAGCGCCGGCAGCTTGGCGAAGACGGACGGCGGATAGCCTTTCGTCGCGGGCGGCTCGCCGATCGCGAGCGCGATCTCGCGCTGCGCCATCGCGTAGCGCGTGAGCGAATCCATGAGCAGCAGGACGTGCTTGCCCTGATCCCGGAAATATTCGGCGAGCGAAGTGGCGTAGGCGGCACCTTGCATCCGCATGAGCGGCGAGACGTCGGCCGGCGCCGCCACGACGACGGAGCGGGCGAGGCCCTCCTCGCCGAGGATCTGCTCGATGAATTCCTTCACTTCGCGGCCGCGCTCGCCAATGAGCCCGATGACGATGACCTCGGCGCTCGTGTAGCGTGCCATCGTGCCGAGCAGCACCGACTTGCCGACGCCCGAGCCGGCGAACAGGCCCATGCGCTGGCCGCGCCCGACCGTGAGCAGCGCGTTGATCGCGCGCACGCCGACGTCGAGCACCTGCTGGATCGGCTCGCGCTTGAGCGGGTTGATCGAGGGTGCCGACAGCGGCGCGTCGGCGCGCGTGTCGAGCGGCCCGAGGCCGTCCAGCGGGCGGCCCGACGAATCGACGACGCGCCCGAGCATGCCCCAGCCGACCGGTAGGCGCTTGGCGCCGGCAAGCGGATCGGCGAGCGGCGCCGCCTCGCGCGGATAGACGCGCGCGCCGGGCAACAGGCCCGCCACTTCGGTCGTCGGCATCAAAAACAGCCGGTCGCCGGCAAAGCCGACCACTTCGGCCTCGGCCATGGGCAACGTGCTGCCGGGCGGCATTTCGATCAGACATTCGGCGCCCACGGCCATGCGCATGCCGATCGCTTCGAGCACGAGCCCCGCCGCGCGCGTGAGGCGCCCGCAAGCCGAGAGCGGGCGCGCGAGCGCGGTCCGCTCGCGCAGCGCGTCGAGGCGCGTGCGCCAAGCGGCCAGATGAGGGTTGTTCGCGAGCGCCGGATCGGGCGTGAACGCCGGATGCGGCGCGGCCGCGCGCGAGGCGCTCGCCGCGCTTGGGGCGGCATGCGCGCCAGGTTCCCGCCGGGCGGGCGCATCCTCGCCTGTGGCGGCCTTGGCAATGGCATCGATCGCGTCGATCGCGGCTAGCTGGTCCGCAGGATCGACGCCGGCCAAGCCCGCTTCCGTCTCGCTGGCGTTCGGATCGAGCGCGCGACGTGCCTCGGGCAACGCCTCGGGGCTGAACGAGGCGAGCGCCAGCTCGACTTCGAGCGGCGAAAGCCCGCTTGCACGCAGCGATTCGACGGTGGTTTCGTTCACGTTTCGCTCACCATTGGCTGACCTTGCCGAGGGCGGCTGCGACGCGCTGCCAGCGCGTGCCGACCGTGGCGTCGATCTCACCGGTGGCGGCCTGCGCGCGGCAGCCGCCGCGCTCGACCGCCACGTCGGTGCGCACGTTCCAGCCGAGCGTGTCGAGCTCGTCTTTCAAATAGGCTTCGACGATCGGCAGATCGGCCGGATTGACGATCAATTGCGGGGCGCCCGCGAGCGCCGGCTCGCCCGCGAGCACTTCGCGGGCGGCAGCGATGAGGGCGGCCGGATCGTGCGTGACGTGCTGGCGCACGACCTGCTGGGCAATGTCGATCGCGAGCGCGACGAGCGAGTCCGCCATTTCCGTTTGGGCGCCGTCGAGGGCGGCCTTGAACGCATCGGCGAGACCGGCGAGCCGCGCGGCTTCGGCATGCGCTTCCTGGCGGCCTTTTTCCAGCCCTTGGGCATGGCCCTGGTCGAAGCCGGCTTGATAGCCGATCGCCTGGCCGGCGACGTGCCCTTGGGCGAGCCCTTGGTGATGCGCAGCTGCGCGAATGCGCTGGATTTCGTGCGCGAGCTTGTTCTCGCGGACGGGATCGGGCGGGGGCGGCGGATCGAACGAAGCCATCTCCCAGCGCTGATACGCCGAGAGGGGCTTCTTGTCCGAGCGGCCTGAATCAGACATATGCATCTTCCGCCTTTCCGCCGATTACGATCTGGCCGCTTTCGGCCAAGTTGCGCACGATCTGCAGGATGCGGCGCTGCTGCGTTTCCACTTCCGAGACCCGCACTGGGCCGCGCGCATCGAGATCTTCCGCGAGCAGCTCGGCTGCACGCTGCGACATGTTCGAGAGGAACTTCTGGCGCAGCGCGGGCGGGGCGCCCTTGAGCGAAATGATGAGCGCTTCGGACTCGACTTCCTTGAGCAGCAACTGGATCGCGCGGTCTTCGAGGTCGAGCAGGTTCTCGAACACGAACATCTGGTCGATGATCTTCTGCGCGAGGTCCGCGTCGTACTGGCGCACGTTCTCGAGAATCGATTCCTCGTGCACGCTCGGCATGAAGTTCAGGATTTCGGCTGCCGTGCGGATGCCGCCCATCGGGCTGCGCTTGAGATTGTCGCTGCCCGAGAGCAAGCCCGTCAGGACGTCGTCGAGCTCGCGCAGTGCGGCCGGCTGAATCCCGTCGAGCGTCGCGATGCGCAGCAGCACGTCGTTGCGCAGCCGGTCCGTGAAGCAGGCGGCGATTTCCGAGGCCTGGTCGCGATCCAAATGCACGAGGATCGTCGCGATGATCTGCGGGTGCTCGTTCTTGATGAGCTCGGCCACGGCGGGCGAGTCCATCCACTTGAGCCCTTCGATCCCGCTCGTATCGCTGCCTTGCAAGATACGGTCGATGAGCACGCCGGCCTTGTCTTCGCCGAGCGCCTTCGTCAGCACCGAACGGATGTAGTCGTTCGAATCGAGCGACATCGCCGTGTGCTGCTCGGCTTCCTTGACGAAGTCTTGCAGCACGTGCTCGACTTCCTCGCGCGTCACGTTCTTGAGCGCGGCCATGGCGGCGCCGATCTTCTGCACTTCGCGCGGCGCGAGAAACTTGAATACTTCAGCGGCTTCTTCCTCGCCGATCGACATCAGCAGAAGCGCGCTCTTCGTGACCCCTTCAGCGCTCATCGGACACCCAATTCTTGACAACGGTCGCTACGATCTTCGGATCCTTGCGCGCGATCGTCCGCGCGTAGTCGAGGTTCCGCTCGAACTTGTGCTTCTCGCTCTCGAACGCAAGCAGGTTCTGCTCCATGTCGTTGTCGAGCTCTATCGCCGTCGTGACCGGCGACGGCGAGCCGCCGTCGAGCAGCACGGGCTCGCCGGGGCCGTCCAGCATCGAGCCCGACCCCGAGCCGTCGGCTGCTTGCCCCTCTAGCTGCGGCGGGAAAGCACGCTTCATCGCGGGCTTGACCATCATCAGGTAGAGGATCAGCGCGACGAGGCCGATGCCGAGCCATTTCGCCGCCTGGATCGCGAGCGAGATGATCTCGGGCTGCTTCCACCACGGCAGATTCGCGAGCGGGTCGGCTTCGGTCGTGAACGTCGCGTTGACGATGTTGACCGAATCGCCGCGCTTGGCGTCGTAGCCCATCGCATCCTTCACGAGCTGCGTGACCTGTGCGAGCTTTTCGGGCGTGAGCGGCTGCATCGTCGCGTGGCCCTTGGCGTCGACGACACGCTGGTAGTTGATGACGACCGCGGCCGACAGACGCTTCACGCCGCCCTTGGCCTGCTCCATGTGCGTGACGTGCTTGTCGAGCTCGTAGTTCGTCGTCGCGTCCTTGCGCTCGCTCACGGGTGTCGTCGTGACGCCCGTGGCGGACGCGCCGCTGGCGGCGACGATCGGCGCCGAAGCCGGCTGGGGCGGGGTGTTCGACAGCGCGCCGGGCACGCCGGAGGCGCCGCTTTGCGTCATCTCGGTCGCCTCGCTCGTTTGGCGGCTGCGGACCGACGCCTGCTGCGGGCTGCCGTTCGGGCCGTAGGTTTCGGCCGTCTGCTCCAACTGCGAGAAGTCGATGTCGGCGCTGACTTGCGAGTGCGCGTTGCCGTTGCCGAACAGCGGGGCGAGGATCGCGTCGATCCGCTGCTGCGTGTTGCGTTCGACTTGCTGGACGTACTTGAGCTGCGAGGCGTCGAGCCCCGAGCCCGTGGAAGGCTGCGTGAGCAGCGTGCCGTCCTGGTCGACGATCGTGACGTTCTTGACGGGCAGATCGCTGACGCTCGAGGCCACCATGTGCGTAATGGCGGAAACTTGGCCCTCGTCGAGCATCCGGCCCGGATACAGGTTGACGAGCACCGACGCCGTCGGCGCTTCCCGATCGCGGACGAACACGGAGGGCTTCGGGATCGCTAGGTGCACGCGCGCTTGGCGCACGACGGAGATCGACTGGATCGTGCGCTCGAGCTCGCCTTCGAGCGCGCGCTGGTAGTTCACTTGCTCGGCGAACTGGCTGATGCCGAACTTCTCGTTGTCCATCAACTCCATGCCGACCGAGCCGCTCTTGGGCAACCCTTGCGACGCGAGCTTCAAGCGTGTTTCGTTGACCTGGTCCGACGGCACGAGAATCGCGGAGCCGCCGTCCGAGAACTTGTAGGGAATGTTGGCTTGTTGCAGCGCAGCAAGGACGGCGCCGCCGTCCTGGTCCGACAAGTTCGTATACAGAACGCGGTAGTCCGGGGTGCGGCTCCAGAGCACGAGTGCGGTGACGACGGCGATCAGCACGGCCACGGCGAAGATGAACGGCGCGCGCGGATTGCCTCGCATTTGCGAGAGCGACGACAGCCGCTGGGCGAAGCCGCCGAACTCGGCCGCACCGCCCGCCGCGCCTACACCGGCGCCTTGCAGCGAGCCGGCCGCGGCGGAGCCGGGCTGCGCGCTGGCGAGGCCCATGCGGGCATCGGGGTTGATCAAAGAGTTAGCCTGCGAATCCATGCGTCGGGGTTCTCCGGAATGCGGGGTGTCCGGCCGGCGGGCCACAGGGGGCGAGCACTGCGCTCAGCCTCGCCTGGACGGGCGGGACACTTTCACGATGGGGATTATCCATACCGATGCGCAACTGAATCAGTCGAATAGAAGCGGGTTTTCCCCCTAGTTTCCCGGGTTTGCGAAAAGGGCCGCTGCTATGCTCACTCTCCGTGATGGGGAGGTGCGCCGCACGTTCGAAGTGGCGTCAGCCTTGCGCCCCTTTTTTTGGAGAAACCGATGACCGTCCCAGTCAATCCGCTCACCTCGGCGCTGCAGCAGATGCAGGCCATGGCGGCCGAAGCCGCCGGCGAGTCGAAGTCCGCCGCGCTCGGCCAGCAGTCGGGCGTGGCGACGGCCGGCAGCTTCGCCACCGCCCTGAAGAGCTCGCTCGACAAGATCAGCGGCGACCAGAACAAGGCCGTCGGCGAATCCCAGGCGTTCGAGATGGGCTCGCCGAACGTCTCGCTCAGCGACGTCATGGTGGATATGCAGAAGGCGAATCTCGGCCTGCAGTTCGGCTTGCAGGTGCGCAACAAGCTCGTCTCCGCCTATAACGACATCATGCAGATGTCGATCTGAAACGGCGGCCGTTCGCGGGGGCCGGCCGTGAGCCGAGCGTTCCCGCGGCCGGGTGGCTCGGGCGCCTAAAGCTTTGCCCGAGGCGATCCGATAACCGCGATATGACCTGCGCGTTTTGACCGAGCGCGCGGCCCGGCAGCGGCGGGCCAGGCAGGGCGGCGTGCGTTCGCGAACGCTGCCGTGCCGGTCGAATTGACGCACATTCACGATCACAAGGAGAAGCGCCGATGTTTTCCCAAGGACACGCTGGAGCGAGTGCATATGCGCGCGTCGGCGTCGAGACAGGGGTGATGGGCGCAAATCCGCATCGATTGATCCTGATGCTGTACCAAGGTGCGCGCAAAGCCATTGCACAGGCGCGCATGCATTTGCAGCAAGGCAACATCGGCCCGCGCGGCGAAGCGATCAGCAAGGCCATCGGGATCATCGGAAGCGGCTTGCAGGCATCGCTGAACAAGGATGCCGGGGGTGAGATCGCAGCTCGGCTCGACGCACTCTACAGCTACATGACGCGTCGGCTGCTCGAGGCGAACATCGCGCAAAGCGAAGCGATGTTGGTCGAAGTCGACGGATTGCTCGCGACGCTCGAGGAAGCATGGGTCGGTATCGGTATCGAGGCGGCACGGATCATGGCGCAGCAGGGGCAGGCGGACGCGCAGCGATGAACTCGAAAACCGACTATTTTGAACGCTACGAGGCGATCGCGGCAGTGTCGTCGCGGATGCTCTCGGCGGCCCGCAAGGCGCTCTGGAACGAGTTGATGGAGCTGCAGGAAGAGTACCGGGCGCTCGTCGATACGTTGCGCGACGCCGATACGAGCCTGTCGCTCGACGAGCACGACCGGCTGCGCAAGTACGACCTGATTCGCCAGATCCTGGCCGACGATGCCGCGATTCGCGATCTCGTCAACCCGAGCGTGGCGCGTTTGTCGGCATTTTTTTCGGCGCGGCGGCCCGCGCACGTGCTCAAGGAATTGTTCGGCGCGCGCTAGCGCGCGCACCGCGCACTCAACCCCCGACCTTTTTCCCGGCCTGCGGCATAAGCCGCTCCGAGTAGGGTAGGTCCGAACGACGGCGCAAGGACGCGGCATGACAGGAATCGACTCTGCTCTCGCCTCGATGCTGGTCAGCCGCATCGACAGTGTGCTCGACAGCGTCGGCGCAGGTTCACGCACGAACGCGGCGCAAGCCGGCGCCACGGGGCTCACCGTCGATACGCCCGCGCCGGCCGAAGGTGCGGCCGCGCTGCTTGATACGCCGCCTCCCGCTTCTGCCCAAGCCATTCTTTCCGAAGTCGCTCTGACGCTCGACGCCATTTCGCGCTTCGGCGGGGAGGCGACGCCTGCCGTCATCGGCCAGACGCCGATCTGGCCGTCGCCGCCCGCGATCGATACGCAGCAGGCGGCGGGCGGGCTATTTGCGGCCGGCAACGGCGCGGCCGCGGCCGCCGCGGCCGATTCGAGCGTGCAAGCCGGCTCGGCACAAGCGGGTGCCGCCTCGTCGGGGACGACGACGGGTGCGGCAGGCAGCGCCGCCGTGGGTGCGGCGGCCACGGCGATGCCCGTCGAGGCGTTGGCGGCCGCGCTCGAGCAGACCGTCAACGAATCCGGGTTGTTCTACGAATCGCATCTCGCTCAATGGCTCAGTGGCGGCTATACGGCCCAAGCGCTCGCGAACGAGCCGCAAACGCGGCTTGCGGCCGAATCGCTGCAACTGCCGCTCGATTGGGGCAATCCGGCGGCTAGCGCCGACGCGGCCGCCATGCCCAGCTGGCAAGCGGCCGGTGGTGCCGTGCCGGCGGGGGGCGGCTGGTTGCCGCACGAATTGCCGCCGCAACTGTCGCTGCCGGCGTTCGGCGCCGCGCCGCATGCGGGCGCGGCCCCCTATTCGGGGACGGCCGCCGACGGCACATCGTGGCGCGGAGCGCAGACCACGCTTCTCGAAGATGCCGCGTTCGGCGGCTCGTATGCCGGCCGCTCGGCGAGCGCCGACTCCGACGCGCGCTCATCGATCGCCGCATCGATTCATCCGGCGACGATTCCGCTCGTGCGCCAGCAACTCGACGTGCTGGCCACGCAGCAGTTCCGCTGGACGGGCGAAATATGGCCGGGCGCCAAGCTTGACTGGACGATCGAGCCTGAGCGGGAGCGGCGCGGCCGCTCCGGTGAAGCCGAAGACGATACGCAGCAGACGTGGCGCACGCGCGTGACGCTCGCGTTGCCGACGCTCGGCACCGTCGATGCCGAACTCGTGCTCAACGGCGCACAGTTGGTCGTGCGCGTGCAGGCGAGCCCGGGCGGCGCGGCGCGGCTGACCTCGGGCGGGGCGGCGTTCGGACGCCGGCTGCAGGCGGCCGGGATCGAGTTGGCCGGCCTGCAGATCCGCGAAATCGGCGGGACGGCGCCGGCGGCGGGTGCGGCCGCTTCGGCGGCGACGTCGGCCTATGCGCGTGCGGCGGCTCACGCGCAGGCGGAAGATCAGGCCCGAGAGGCGCAAGCGCAGGATGTGTCGGACGTCGAAGTGCGCGACGGCCCGCTCAATCCTTCCGGGGCATTCGGCACGTTCGGCGCATCGCTCGGCGAGACCGATGCGCAGGCCAAGCGCGGCCCCGTGCCTTCGCCGATCGATCGATTGTTCGACGATCCGTTCGAGTGGAGCGGATCATGAGCCGGCGCGCGCGACGCCAGAGCGCGGCGGCCCTCGCCTATGACGAGAAGGGGGGCGACAAGGCTCCGCGCGTCGTGGCGAAGGGCTATGGGCTCGTGGCGGAGATGATCATCCAGCGTGCGCAGGAGGCCGGGCTCTACGTTCATCGCGCGCCGGAAATGGTGTCGCTGCTGATGCAGGTCGATCTCGATGCACGCATTCCGCCCGAGCTCTATCAGGCCGTGGCGGAGCTGCTGGCTTGGTTGTATCGGCTCGAGAGCGGGGTGGTGGATGAGGAGGGGCAAACGGCAGCTTCAGGTGCGGCGTCGCCCTCCGCCAGTTCCGCTGCCGATATGGGCGACATATCTGCGAGGTCGCCTTCGACTGTTCCGCTATTGCCGCGCTAGCCGGCGCCAGAGGCGCACCATCCGCGCACGGTGCGCCAGTAACCGAATGGTGACCCGTCATTCAATCACCGGGGCATCGGAGGTAGGCCATTGCAACTCTACACTCCGCATGCGGCCCCCTCCCGCGCCGCCTTTGCCCCCTCCACTTGCAGCATCGTCGGCAGCGACACGCCGTTCTTCGCCGCGGTCAGCTCCGCCAGAATCGAAATCGCGATTTCCGGCGGCGTGCGGCTGCCGATGTAGATGCCGACCGGCCCGTGCAGCCGCGCCAATTGCGCGTCGCTCAAATCGAACTCGCGCAGCCGCTCGCGCCGCGCCGCGTTGTTGCGCCGCGAGCCCAGTGCCCCGACATAGAACGCCGGCGTCTTGAGCGCCTCCATCAGCGCCAAGTCGTCGAGCTTCGGATCATGCGTGAGTGCGATGACGGCAGAGCGCACATCGAGGTTCATCTCGAGCACCGCATCGTCCGGCATGGAGCGGACGACTTCCGTGCCGGGCACGCTCCACTCGTCCGTGTACGCCTCGCGTGGATCGCACACGGTCACGCGGTAACCGAGCCCAACCGCCATCGACGCCAAGTAGCTCGACAATTGCCCCGCGCCGATGATCAGCATTCGATAGCGCGGCCCGTGGATCGTCACGAGCCGCTCGCCGTCGAACCGGATGCCGTCGGTAGCGGAGGCCGGGGCGAGGCTGGCGCACCCCGTAGCCATTTCCAGCGTGCGCGCCACGAGCGCCCCCCGCGCGAGCGTTTCGCAGAGCAAGCCGATCCCGCTCTCGTTCGTCAGCGGCTCGAGCACGAGCTCGAGCGTGCCGCCGCAAGGCAAACCGAAGCGATGCGCCTCCTCGGCCGCGATGCCGTACCGAGCGACGCTCGGCCGCCCGAGGTCGATCTCGCCTCGCCGCATGCGCTCGATCAAATCATCCTCGATGCAGCCTCCCGACACCGAGCCGACGACGAGACCGTCGCCGCGAAGCGCGAGCATCGCGCCCTCGGGGCGTGGCGAGGAGCCCCACGTGCGCACGACCGTCGCCAGCACGACCGGCTTGCCGTCGGCGAGCCAGCGCGCACTCGTCGTCAGGACTTCGAGGTCCATGCCTTCCACGATTTCCCCCCCTTGCCCGACGGCGCCGATTCCAGCACCGCCGCATGCTGCATCGACGCCCCGGCGGGCTGCGGCGCATCGCTGGGCAGCGGCTGGTCCAGCGCGCTCAAACGCGCGGCGAAGCGCTTGAAGAATTCATCGGCGACTTTGCGCACGACGTCGTCGGCTGGACTTTCGCCATCGGCATGCAGCGTCTGCGCGTAGGCCGTGTAAAGAAGCGTGCTCGACGCATCGCCGTCGGCTTCGAGCCGCAGCCGCGCGCCGTGCGGGCCCCCGCCATTGGCAGCGCCGGGCGGCGGTGCATCGAGTTGGAACACCAAGGTGCGGGCGCCGGGGGTGTCCACTTCGGTCAGCCTGACGCGCCCCTTGAAGCGGGAACCGACCCCGTCGGCCCCGAGATTGACGGCCAATGCGAAGCCGTTTTCCCCATCGGCTTGGATGTCTTCGCAGCCGGGAATCGACGCGCGCAGGATCGCGGCATCGGTGAGTGCCTCCCAAGCCCGTTGCGGCGGCACGGGCAACGTGTAGCTCTCCGTCAATTCCATTGCATTGCTCCTCCTTTAAGAGGGAAGGACCGGCGCCCGCCCATTCGAACGTCGGACGTTGTCGACCAAAGCGTGATCATTATGGACCGCGCAGCGCGAGCAAGTTCACCGGCTGTTCCGCAAGACGATCTGAGCAAGCCGTATGCAAAAGAAAACGGCATCGCGGCGCGATGCCCGAGATGCCGTCGAATAGGCCGTCGAGTACGCGGGCCGCGCCGCGCGTGCACGCCGGCGGCCCGGGGAACGAGCGACGCTTACTGTGCGCCGCGGCCCAGCAGCGAATTGCGGCGCGAATAGCCGAAGTAGACGACGAGGCCGATCGCGAGCCAGACGAGGAAAGCGACCCAGGTGATCCACTGCAGGTTCACCATCAAGAACAGGCAGGCGGCGACGGCCAAGAGCGGCACGACCGGCACGCCTGGGCAGCGGAACGCGCGCGGCAGATGCGGGTGCGTGCGGCGCAGGATCAGCACGGCGATCGACACCATCGAAAACGCGGCCAGCGTGCCGATGTTGATCAGCTCGGCCAGCACGTTCAGCGGCACGAGCGCGCCGATGAGGCCGAAGAACAGGCCGACGAGCCAAGTGGTCAGGAACGGCGTGGCAAAGCGCGGATGCACGCGCGAGAGCGTTTTCGGCAGCAGGCCGTCGCGCGACATCGCGAAAATGATCCGCGTTTGGCCGTAGCTCATGACGAGGATGACGGTCAGCATGCCGAGCACCGCGCCCAGATCGATGAAGCCGGCCACCCAATTCTGCCCGGCCACCTGCAGCGCATACGAGACCGGGTGCGAGACATCGGCGAAGCGCGGCGAGGGCACGATGCCGGTGACGATGGCGGCCACGGCGACGTAGAGCACGGCGCAGACGGAAAGCGACGCGATGATGCCGATCGGCAGGTCGCGCTTCGGGTTCTTGACTTCCTCGGCCGCGGACGAGACCGAATCGAAGCCGATGAACGCGAAGAACATGACGGCCGCGGCACCGAACACGCCGTGCCAGCCGTTCGGCATGAACGGATGCCAATTCGCCGGCCGCACGTGAAACACGCCGACCGCGATGACGGCCAGCACGACCGCGACCTTGATCGCGACCATCAGATTGTTGATGCGCGTCGATTCGCGCACGCCGATCGAGAGCAGCGTCGTGATCACGATCATCACGAGGAACGCCGGCAGATTGAACAGGGTGGTCACGCCCGCAACGGCGCCTGGGGCGGCCGTCAGCGCCACCGGCAGCTGCAAGCCGAAGCCGGCCACGAGCGATTGCAGGTAGCCGGACCAGCCGACCGAGACGGCCGAGGTGGCGAGCCCGTACTCGAGCATGAGGTCCCAGCCGATGATCCACGCCACGAGTTCGCCGAGCGTGGCGTAGGAATACGTGTAGATGGAGCCGGCGACGGGGATCGTCGACGCGAATTCCGCATACGCGAGGCCGGCCAGCGCGCAGGCGACGGCAGCGATCAGGAAGGCGATCACCAGCGCGGGGCCGGCCTGAACGGCGCCCGTGCCCGTCAGCACGAAGATGCCGGTGCCGATGATGGCGCCGATGCCGAGGAACGTCAGATCGAGCGCGCCGAGGGCTTTCTTCAGGCCGGTGCGCTCGGCCCCGGCGATCATTTGCTCGACGTTTTTCTTGCGGAAGAGGGACATGGAATCAGGGTCTCCTGATGGTTGCACCCAGTGGTGCAACTCAGTGCGGAAAAAAACCGTAGATTCTAGCCCAAACGGCCAGCCAGACCGGTTGCGACGGTGCAACTCAGAATAATCTGAGGGATTTTTCAGGAGGGGATGATGTCGCCCTATTTCAACCCGTCATCACCGGGTTCAGGTCGACGAGCCGGTTGCTCATGACGTAGAACGTCAGCTCGGCGTTGTTGCGTAATTTCATCTTTTCGAGCAGCCGAGCGCGATAGACGCTGACCGTCTTGACCGACAGCGAGAGCGCATGGGCGATGTCGGTCAGCCGCTTGCCCGAGGCGAGCATGCATAGCGTCTGGTACTCGCGGTCGGAGAGCTTTTCGTGGGGCAACTGGTCGCTGTCGAACGAGACGTAATCGGCGAGCGCCTCGGCCAGCGCGGGGCTCACGTACTTGCGGCCCGCCGCGACTTGGCGGATCGCCTCGATCATTTGCGCGGCCGTCACCGTCTTCGACAAATAGCCGGCCGCACCCGCCTTGAGCGAGCGCACGGCGTACTGATCCTCGCGGTACATCGAAAACATCATGACGGGCATGCGCGGCGCGCGGCGCTTCACGCGCTTGAGCACTTCCACGCCGTTCATGTCGGGCAGCGAGATGTCGAGCAAGATGATGTCGAACGGATCGCCGTCGTCGAGGCTGGCGAGCGCTTGCGCACCGGTATCGGCTTCGACGACTTCTCGCGCGACGCCGTGGTTCAGCAAGAGCTGCCGAACGCCTTGACGAACGATGGCGTGGTCGTCGACGAGCAGGATCCTGAACGTCATCGCCTCACCTCGCGCGCATGACGCGCGGGGGCCGAGCGCTCGTCGCGGCATCGCCCGCGTGCGTCATCGCTGCCCACAGAACGTGCGCGCGCACGGTCGTGCCCGAGCGGCTCGCCGGGGCGCCGGCATCGGCCGGCCAGGCGCCGTAGGGGCTCGACGTCTCGTCGCGCAGCCGCGAGGCGATGCGCACCGCACCGCCGAACCGTTCGCAGCGCGCACGCATGCCGGGGAGCCCGAAGCCGCGGGCGTTGACCGAATCCGGTGCGCCCGCGCGGCGTGCGCGGGGCGGCATGCCGCGCCCATCGTCCTCGATGACGAGCACCAGCCGTTTTGCGTCCGTCTGGATGCTGACGTCGGCGCGCGACGCATCCGCGTGCTTGGCGACGTTGTTCAGCGCCTCCTGTGCGACGCGCATGACGGCGAGCGCGGCGTCGTCCGGCAACTGCGTGAGGCGCACGTCGGCCGCGCAGACGAAGCTCGTGGCGAGGCCCGTGCGTTCGGAGAATGCGCGCGTCCAGTCGGCGAGCGCCGACACGATGCCGCCTTCGACGTTGGGCGTGTGCAACTCTTGGATCAACCGGCGGCCTGCTTCGCAGGCGGCATCGAGCGATTGCTGGGCCAATGCGAGCGCGGCGCTCGCCGCGCTCGCGACGTCGCCTCCCGCATTGAGCGCATGCTCGACGTTGGCCAGCGCGAAGCGCGCCGCCGTCAATTCGGCGCCGAGCCCATCGTGCAACTCGCGAGCCACATGCTGCTTGATTTCCTCGCGTGCTTCGTCCAGTTCGGCGGCGTGCTCGCGCCGATGCCGTTCATCCGCGCGTCGTTCCTGCGAGCATTCCAACGGGGCGGTTGCAGACGCGGGCGACCGAGCGCTGCGTGGGAGCGGCCGCTTGGCGGCGGAAATCGCGCCGGCGACCAGCGGGACGACCGTCGACAGATCCAAGTCATCGTGCTGCCGAGCGGAATTAGCCAGACGTTCACTCATCGGTAAGACCACAATCTCGAATTTTTACGCATCGACGCCGGAAAATAGGACGCGTCTGCGTAACGCCATTTACATCTCGTAACACCTACGCTGCTGGGACAAAACGTTTCCATTCGACCCCGTTTGGGGCGGATCATATCTCAAAATTAAGGAAAATGGCGGCGCGACGCGCCGTAAACGGCCTTGACATGTCCGAATTGACAGTTCGAGATTTTTGGTTGTAGGAAAAATTCCTACGAAGAAAGGGCGGGAGTGGAACGGATAAATGTAACGGCAAGGCAGACCGATTCGATGCGATAGCGTCAGCGCCGACGCCACCGATATCCGGCCGCCAGGCGAAAAAAAACCGAAGCCCGAAGGCTCCGGTTTCCTTACCGCTGGCGCGCTGATGAGCCGCGAGACGCCGGGCATCGGCCCGCTACGGCCCGGGGCGCGGTGGCGTTCAGCCGACGAACGCTTTTTCGACGACGTAGTGTCCCGGCTCGTTGTTGCTGCCTTCCTTGAAGCCGAGCCCGTCGAGCAGCTCGCGCGTGTCGCGCAGCATGTGCGGGCTGCCGCAGAGCATGACGCGGTCGTTCTCGAGCGAGAACGGCGGCACGTTCAGATCTTCGAACAGCTTCTGCGTATCGATGAGCTCGGTGATCCGGCCGCGGTTCTGGAACGTTTCGCGCGTGACGGTCGGATAGTAGATGAGCTTCTCGCGAACGATCTCGCCGATGTCCTCGTGAGCCGGCAAATGCTCGGTGATGTAGTCCTTGTACGCGAGCTCGTCGACGAAACGGCACGTATGCGTCAGCACGACCTTTTCGTAGCGGTCGTAGACGGTGGGGTCCTTGATGATCGACATGAACGGCGCGAGGCCCGTGCCCGTCGAGAGCAGCCAGAGCGTCTTGCCCGGCAGCAGGTTGTCGGCCATCAGCGTGCCGGTCGGCTTCTTGCCGATGAGAACTTGATCGCCGACCTTCAAGTGCTGCAGGCGCGAGGTGAGCGGGCCGTCTTGCACCTTGATGCTCAAAAATTCGAGGTTTTCCTCGTAGTTCGCGCTCGCCATGCTGTACGCACGGATCAGCGGCTTGCCGTCCACTTCGAGCCCGACCATCGTGAATTGCCCGTTTTCGAAGCGAAACGACGCATCGCGGGTGCAAGTGAAGCTGAACAGGGTGTCGGTCCAGTGGTGGACGGAGAGGACGGTTTGCGGGTTCAGATTGCTCATGGCTGCTAGAAAGTGCGAAGGGATGGTCACCAAAGCGCTCGGCACACGAACGCTCCGGCCGGCGGGGCTAGGGCGAAGGGCTGTCGCGAGGCAGCGTCTCGCGACGCTGGAAACCCGCTATTTTACCGCGCTTGGAACATCACCGCGCCGCGTGGGGTTTTTGCGTCCGAGACAGGCCTTCGCGAGGCCAACGGCCAACGGGCCGGCGGGCGAACGTCGACGCGGTCGCGGCCCCCACTTCGGTTGCCGAGCGACGATCCGCCCGTTCGCTCAGTCTTTCAACTCGAGCTGCGCAATGTAGGGCAGGTGATCGGAGAGCCAGGCCGTTTCCTGCGTGGGCTGCACGCAGGCGATCGGCTGCATGCCGCGCACGAACATCTTGTCGAGCGCGAGCGCCGGCGAAAACGCGGGAAACGTGCGTGCCGGCTGCCCGAGCAGCGTGGCGACTTCGACGAGCCCGTGTTCGCCGAAGATGCCGACGGAATCGTTGCGCCAGTCGTTGAAATCGCCGGCGAGCACGAGCGGGCCTTCCGGCGCCTCACGCGCGATCCAGTGCGCGATCCAATTCATCTGGCGCACACGGGCCGAGCGCGTGAGCGCAAGGTGCGCGCAAAGCAGCGTGACGGATTGCCCCGCGAACTGCGCGCGCGCAACGAGCAGGCCGCGCCGCTCGAACCGATGCGCTGAAATGTCCCAACGCCCGCCGAGATCGAGCGGATGCGGCGAGAGGATCGCGTTGCCGTGGCGCCAGGACGGCTTGAAGACGTTCGGCCCGAGCGCGATGTCGAGATCGAGCGCATGCGCAATTTCGGTCGCTTGGCATTCCCAGACATCGGCAAGCGGCTCGTGCACGGGCGTGCCGAAGCTCGTCGCGAGCATCGGGCCGGGCATGCGCCGCGCCATGGCTTCCTGTAGAAAATAGACGTCGGCGTGCGTCGATTCGACCCAGCGCTGCATCGCTTTCCATGCGGTGAAGCCGAGCGGCGAGCGGCCCTTGTGCAGGTTCCAGCTGACCGCGACGAATTCCTTTTTGTGCGGGGCAGCCGCGGCTGCCTGGGTCAGTTCTTCGGGGTTTCGCATGCCGCGTCGCTTCCGCTTCGATTCAGTCGTTCATCAATGAGACGCGACGCTCGCGCGCACGCGATAGACGAGCGTCGGATTCTTGTCGATCAGCGTCCAATCCGCCGATCCACCGATCGGTACGACGAGGCCCGGGTGGCTCGCGTTCACGCGCCGGGGCTGCGGCGGTAGCGCGCAGCCTTCGGGCGTCGTCGGGGCCGAATCGTCCTCGATGGTCTCGTCGGCGTCGATGGCGAGCGTGACGCCGCCGACATCGGCCGCAACCGGGGAGACCGATATCGTCCGCGCAAGATCGATGCCGCCTGCCGGATTGTCCTTGCAGCCAACGCGATGCGTGATGGGGTGATGGTGGGTGGCACTGAACGCTTGACCGACCGTCGTCGTGGCGTGGAACGTGTCGATCGTTTGCCCGTTGCGCAGGACGTCGAGCTGCCAGGTGACGGCCGGTGGTTCGTCGTCGGGCATGGACGCGCCGGGCGCGATGGGTGCCGGCGCGCTTGCGCCGGCGGCATCCTGTGCGGCGGCGGCATCGCTGGCCAGCGCGAGCACGGTGAGCATGCCGAGTAGGCCGAGCCAACTGGCGACGATGCCGCCGAATCCGGCGGCGCTGCGGGTAACACGCCTCATCGAACCGTTCTCCTTCGCGCCGGCGAGTACCGCCGCGCGACACGACAAGCGCCCATCTTACGCCTAACGCTGCGCGGGGCGCGGGCTATTAGCAGCACGCGCACGGCGCTGCTGGCTTTTCGCATGGAACTTGCTTGGCTACACTGAAACGGCAAAGTAGTGAACGATGCGCCGCCTGCGGCGGGACGCATGCAATACCCGGTTTGCACGGGGCGCTCGGCACTCATGCGCTTGGCAACGGCATGCAAGGGGGCGCGATGACGACGGCAGTGGTGAAACAGGAAATTGCGGTGGCGTCGTTCAGCAAGGTGTACGACCTCGAACGGGTCGAAACGGCGCTGAACGAACTCAGTGAAGGGGCCAACGAGGCGCTGCGCACGACCTACGAAAAAATGCTGAAGGTGGGCAATTTGCGGTTCTGCGTGAAGCCGAACCGCATGCCGGCGATCGATGCGCTCATCGACGCCCTCCCGAATTTCGCCGACCCTTTGGAAGACGTGCGCCGGCAAGTCGCCCTTTGCATGGAGACGGAAGACCGGCTCGAGTTGATGCCGATGCTGCTGCTCGGCGATCCCGGCATCGGCAAGACGCATTTCGCCAAAGCGCTCGCACGGCTACTCGGCACGTCACACCATTACGTGGCGATGAGCTCGCTGACGGCGGGGTGGATTCTTTCCGGGGCTTCCTCGCAGTGGAAGAACTCGAAGCCGGGCAAGGTGTTCGAGACGCTCGTGAACGGCAGCTATGCGAATCCCGTCATGGTCGTCGACGAAATCGACAAAGCAGGCGGCGATGCCCAATACGATCCGCTCGGCGCGCTCTACGCGCTGCTCGAATACGACACCGCTCAGACGTTCATCGACGAGTTCGCCGAAATCCCGATCAATGCCGGCCAGGTCATCTGGGTCGCGACGGCCAACGATGAACGATCGATTCCCGAGCCGATCCTGAGCCGCATGAGCGTCTACGAGATCGCGCCGCCCGATCGCGACGGCGCGCGCCGCATCGCGCAGACCATCTATGACGAAGTGCGCGCCGCGCACTATTGGGGACGCCGCTTTCCGGAGCAACTCGCCGACGACGCGCTCGAAGCCCTGTCGCGCGCTTCGCCGCGCGACATGCGCCGCGCGATTCTCCACGCGTTCGGCGAGGCGCGCATCGACGGCCGCGACTTCGTGCGTGCCGACGACGTCCGCCCCGAACGCGGCGCGCGCCGACGGCCGATCGGATTCTGAGACAGCGGGCGCCCGGCAGTCTGGAGGCGGGGCGATCCCGTTGGGGTACGTTTCTTTCGGCCTTAAGGACGGTGTTTCGCTCTCGGTGAGGGGGAACGGCGCGCGATGGCATCGTACAATGAGCTTACGCATCGTCACCGTGACGCGCCGCGTCGATACGAACGGAAGGTTCGTGACGCTTCAGGCGCGGGCGTGGACGCAGACGTTCCACCGAGCAGTTGGACGGAGAAGCGCGGCCCAGCGGGTCGCGACCAAAGAACATGGATGAGATCGAATGTGTAGTGATCGGCGCGGGCGTGGTCGGCCTCGCGATTGCGCGCTCGCTCGCCGAACGCGGCCGCGAAGTGATCGTGCTCGAAGCGAGCGAAGCCATCGGCACGGGCACGAGCTCGCGCAATAGCGAGGTCATCCACGCGGGGCTCTACTATCCGCGCGGCTCGCTGAAGGCGACGTTATGCGTGCGCGGCCGCGAAATGCTTTACGAATATTGCGCCGCGCGCGGCGTGCCGCATCAGCGTTGCGGCAAGCTGCTCGTCGCAACGGCGCGTAATCAACAGGCCCAGTTGGCGGCGATCGAGGCGCGCGGAAAAGAGAACGGCGTGCTCGACCTCATCCGGCTATCGGGTGCCGACGCCCAGGAGCTCGAGCCGGCTTTGCACTGCGAGGCAGCCGTCTTCTCGCCACAGACGGGGATCGTCGACAGTCATCAGTTGCTGCTCGCTCTACAGGGCGATGCCGAGCGCGGGGGCGCGGTCTGCGCGTTTCACTCGCCCGTGGAATCGGTCGAGGCCCGCGGCGGGCGTTTCATCGTGACGGTGGCCGGCGAGTCGCCCACCACGCTGTCGGCCGCGAGCGTCGTCAACAGCGCCGGCCTGCACGCGAACGCGCTGGCGCGCAAGATTCGCGGCCTTGACGCGCGTCATGTCCCGCCGCTCTATCTGGCGCGCGGCAATTACTTCAGCATTTCGGGGCGCGCGCCGTTTTCTCGGCTCATCTATCCGATGCCGAACGAAGCCGGCCTGGGCGTGCATTTGACGATCGACCTCGGCGGCCAGGCGCGCTTCGGCCCTGATGTCGAATGGGTCGACACGATCAACTACGACGTCGATCCGCGCCGTGCCGACGCCTTTTACTCGGCGATTCGCGAGTATTGGCCGGATTTGCCTGACGATGCGCTGCAGCCCGCCTACGCGGGGATTCGGCCCAAGCTGTCGGGGCCGGGCGAGAGCGCGGCCGATTTCGTGATTCAGGGGCCGGCCGCGCACGGCGTGCGCGGGCTCGTCAACTTGTTCGGCATCGAATCGCCGGGCTTGACCGCCTCGCTTGCGATTGCACAACGCGTTTGCGACCTGTTGGGTCGCGCGTGACGGAGCGGTGACGGAAGGGGGGGCGATCTTGCGGCGCCGCCGCTACGCGTCGCAGCTACGAGTCGCAGCTCCGGGCCGCAGCTGCGGGCCGCAGCGACGAATCGCTGCCACGACTTATCCGCGACATTTCGTCATCCTGGCTGCGCTCGCCGCACTTCGTTGCTATGCTGGCCACTGCTGCCGAAAGAAGCAGCGGTGAGCCAGACATATAAAGGAGATTCCCCATGAAATCGTCCCGTCGCACGTTTTTGATCACGAGTCTCAGCGCCGTCTCGGCGTTGGCACTGGCTTCGCGCGAGGCGCTGGCCGATGCGCCGCACGTTGCGGAAAACGACCCGACCGCCGTGGCGCTCGGCTACAAGATGGATGCGACCAAGGTCGATAAAGCCAAGTATCCGAAGTATGCCGCGGGCGAGAAGTGCGCTAGTTGCCAGTTCTTCCAAGGCAAGGCGACCGATGCATTCGCGCCGTGCCCGATGTTCGGCGGCAAGCAAGTGGCGAACGGCGGCTGGTGCAGCGCCTACTCGAAGAAGGCCTGATAGAAGGCCTGATAGAAACCCTGATACCGCGCGGCATTGGGCCGAGCGCGGGCAAACGAAAGCACGAACGAAACGGTAAGCGGAGTATCGGCGCGGCCTGGATGGGCCACGCCGATTCGCTATCGTTCGAGGCGCTCAGAGGTTCGACGACAAGAACTCGAGCGTGCGTCCGTGTGCGAGTGCCGACGCGTGCTGATCGTAGGCGGAGCGGTCCGAGCAGTTGAAGCCGTGGCTCACGCCCGCGTAGTCGAAAAATCGCGCGTTGGCATGCCCTGCGAAGCGCTGCTTCACTTGCTCCACGGCCGTTTGCGGAATCGACGAATCGTGCTCCGCATAGTGGAACAGCATGGGCACCTGGACTTTATCCGCTTCGTCGAGCTTGTTCTGAATGCCGCCACCATAGTAGGCGACAGCGGCATCCACGTCGCCGCGCGCCGCCATCAAGTAAGCGAGTTGGCCGCCGAAGCAGAACCCGGCCACGCCGATCTTGCCTGTCGTTTCGGGCTGGGCGCGCAGCGTCGCGGCCGCCGCGCCGAGATCGCCCACGGTTTTCTGCACGTCGACGGCTTTGAGTAGCGCGAGCGCCTTGTCCCGGTCGGCGCCTTCGTAGCCGAGTTCCACGCGCCGCTCGCTGCGCCAGAAGATGTCGGGGGCGAGCGCGACATAGCCTGCAAGCGCATACTGCTCGGCCACTGACCGGATGTGCGCGTTCACGCCGAAGATTTCCTGAACGATGATGACGCCCGGGCCTTTGCCGGCACGCGGCAATGCCAGGTAGCCGTCGTAGCGCTGGCCTTCGCCGGCGTCGATTTCGATCCATCGAGTCGTCAGGCTCATTGGTTTGCTCCCGTCTCAGAGTCACAAGGGCTGCCAGTTTGGCATCGATTCGGAACCTTTGCTGACGGCGCGGCCGGGGAGGGGAATCTCGCCTGCGCACAGGGCGGGGCGGCTCGTCGACGTACAGCGTCTGTGCTTCGGTCTCGCCGATCCCCCGATCCACCGATCCACCGATCCACCGATCCACCGATCCACCGATCCCCCGATCCGCCGATCCGCCGATCCGCCGATCCGCCGATCCGCCGATCCGCCGATCCGCCGATCCGCCGATCCGCCGATCCGCCGATCCCCCGATCCCCCGATCCCCCGATCCCCCGATCCCCCGATCCGCCGATCCGCCGATCCGCCGATCCGCCGATCCGCCGATCCGCCGATCCGCCGATCCCCCGATCCCCCGATCCCCCGATCCACCGATCCACCGACTCACCGACCCACCGACCCACCGACCCACCGACCCACCGGCCCACCGCCCCGTCGCCCCGTAGCCCCAGCGCTGGGGCGTTCATTGAATGCGAACGGAACAATCTCGATAATTCATTTTTCGGATGGAAGGCCTCGGCGTAGAGTGGGGCATCCCCATTGCCGGGCATTGCCG
>NZ_JBQCIF010000051.1:0-54536 GCF_051953955.1 Trinickia sp.
GATGTATTACTCACCCGTTCGCCACTCGCCACCAGGGTTGCCCCCGTGCTGCCGTTCGACTTGCATGTGTAAGGCATGCCGCCAGCGTTCAATCTGAGCCAGGATCAAACTCTTCAGTTCAATACCTGTTACTGTTTTCGATTCAATTAAGAATCGGTCGCTCACTCAACGTACTGACAGTTCAAATTCGTCTCTCGACGAACAAAAACCTTCCTCAATACTGTGTGAGACTTGATACTTTCGCTCAGCCTCGACCCGAAGATCGAAGCACCGCGTTCGCCATCAAGCGCCCACACTTATCGGCTGTAAATTTTTAAAGATCGCGTCGCTCAACCGTCGGCCGCACCGAAGAACTTCCTTCTAGCACCGCCCGTCTTGCGTTGCTGCATCAGCAGCAGAGAAGCGAGATTATGCAGAGTCTTTCACATCGCGTCAACAGTTTTTTTAACTTCGTTCGAACTTCATCGAACCCTCAACCGTTGCCGCACCCTCTGCTCCGCACCCGCGCAAAACACGGATACAACCCGCTTCGCACAAGGCCTCGCTTCCCTTCGCTCAGTCGCATTGACTGCGCGAAAGGGCGTGATTCTAGGCCCCTTCCGAACACCGCGCAAGCGGAAATTCGCGGAACGCGTTTCAGGCCCCAGCGCTCGCTCGAGCCTGCGCGTGAGAAAGCACGACAAACGAAAGCGAGGGGTGCAGCACGCCTTTCCGCTTCGCGTGCACGGCTCGGCTTACTACGTGGCGGAACAGACTAGAATGGAGGGCTCATTGAATCCGACCAAGTCAGCCCCTATGCGCTCGCGAATCGCTAAACGCCTTCCACCCGATGCCGACAAGCTCGTCGGCCTGTCCCTCGCGCTGTTCGCGTCCGGCAGCCGAATCGAAGATCGCTTCTGGGAAGCCAAGCTAGACACGCTGCTCGCGAAAATCGTCCGCAACGGCAATCAAACGACGCTCGACGCCGCGCTCGATCATCTGCAGCAAAATCACCCCGACGCGTACGGTGCGCTCGCGGACATGGCCGAAACCCATAGCGAGTCATTCGTCGTCGACCACGAAGGCACGCCTCACGAGGCGCTGTTGATCGCGGCGCCGGTCTTGGCCTGGACACGCTACATGATCCCGTCGGGCCCGCTCAAAGGCGACGCCGTCGACTCACTGCGCGCCCATTTGCAGGCCCACGTACTGGCCGCGGATACGCGCGTCGCGCTCGCGCCGTTCCTCTATAGCATCGATCAGCTGCCGCGGCATCACGTCGAAACGTATCGCCTCGCGCAACAGCTCATCCAAGCGGCTTTGAACGGCACCGCGGCAAAGATGAGTTTCGGCGACTTGCCCGAGACCTCGCCGATTCTGGCCGACCCGCGCTTTCTGCTTGCCGTCGTCGCCGCACCGGTCGGCGCGCCGCTCTTTCGCTGGCAAGAGGAAGAGAACGGCGTGCGGATCGAGCGAGGCCAATGCCTCGAGCAATGGGCCACGCAAGGCGGCGCCAATCTCGCGCAGGTGCTGCCGGGCTGCGAGGTCGAATGCCTGCTGCCCGACGCCTATTACTCGGCATGCCGCGACGCCGACGAGCGCGTGCGGCCGCACACCGTGCGCACGGCCATCCGCTACTTGTACGACACCATCGGTGCGACACCGCAGGATCTGCGCGCCGTCGTGGCCGGCTTCGGCGAGCGGCGCATCGACGAATACCGCGTCGGCTTCACGCGCCGCGGCAACAACGACGTGATCTACGGTGTCGTCTGGCCGCTCTACGGCCGCGAAAACGGCGAGCTCGCAATCGACGAGGAAGCTGAAGACACGGGCGGCCCGCTCGAGGAAATCATCGCACTGCTCAAGGAAGCGGGCGTGACCGACATTCGCCGCCACGCCGGGCGCTTCGAGCCCGAATACTGCGACGACTGCGGCGTCCCGTTGTACGCAGATCCGCTCGGCGAAATCGTGCACGCTGAAATGCCCGAAGACGCGGAACCTGCTCAGCCTCACTTCCACTGACCCCCCGCCTCCCGCCCCTTCCCGCTACGACAGCGGGAAGGGGCGTCCTATGCCGTCCGGCTAGCCGCCTTCCCGTAAGGAATTTGTCATGATTGTGCGAGCGCGCATCGTGGCCGCCGGCACTCGCTCGGCGTTTTCCGCCGCGCGCTCCGTACCGACTACAAGGAGGCAAAACATGCGGTTCGCAGTTCTCAGCTCGGAAGCCGAGCGGCGCGAGGGGCTCAAGGCGCTGTTGCGGCAAATCGATCGGCACGCCCGATTTTGCGAAGCACGCGACTGGTCGCAGGCGAGCCGAGCAATGCGGCGCGTGCCGGCCGAGCTACTCGTCGTCGACTGGCAAGACGCCATGCGCGCCGGCTCCGTGCGTGCCCTGCTCAACGAATATCCTCGCCTGCGCGTCGCCGCGTTCGTCGATGACATCGCACCGGCGCGCGTGCGCACGCTCGTCGATGCCGGCGTGCACGGCATCATTCCGCGCGCGACGAATCCGCGGCTCATCGTCCGCCTGCTCGAACTCGTCCTGGCCGGCGGCCTGTATGCCCCCTTCCTCGCAGACGAACAGGGCGACGCGCGCCCGCGCAACCGCTTGCCCGCCGTCTTGCCCCCACTCGATTCAGCGCCCGACCTGCCGCGGCGCAAGCGCTTCGTGCCGGCCCTTTCACCGCGGCAAGAACAGATCATGCGATGCGTCCACATGGGCAGCACGAACAAGATGATCGCGCGCACGCTCGGAATCAGCGAGGGCACGGTAAAAATCCATCTGGCCAGCATATTCCAACAGTTGGGCGCGCCGAACCGGGCAGCCGCCGTCGCTATCTACAACGGCTGGCTCACGCCGCAGCTCGAAGTGCTGCGTGCGGAAGCCCAGGGCGCCGTCAAGCCGGTGCTGGGGCGACGCGGCCCGGTGCCGCTGCGCCGCGCCGCATCGTTCAAATATCCATTGTCGCGGAACGATCCGTCGCTCGATCTGCCGCTCGCCGCGGAGCCCGACGTGCCGTTCGGCGGCGGCCCTCCCGGGGGCGGCTGAGCACGGGTGTTGGGTATGCAAGGCGCGGTTCGCGGTTTGCTAGGCTCATAAAGCAGGGAGGCCGGGGAGCGCCGTACATGCTCTCCCCGTTTCGCAGCCCAACGAGTAATATGGACACTATGGGCTTCTTCTACACGCCGCTTCCGTTCTGGGTCGCCGTCGGTGGCTGGGCCACCGCCGCTGCGCTGCTCGCGCTCGCCCTCGCTCGGCGGCCGTTCAGGCGGCTACAGGACGGAACGCTGCAGCACGTCTGGCTGGCGATCATCGTGGCCATTTCGGTGCTTTGGGCGAGCAACGCCTGGCTCGACGACGGCCCGGTCATGCATCTGCTCGGCGCGACCTTGCTCGTCACGCTGTTCGACTGGGCGCTCGCGCTCGTCGCCATGGCCGCCGTTTCGGGTGTCGCGGCCCTCGTTTTCGATGCCGCGTGGCACGGCGTCGCGCTGACGTTCCTCATCTACGGAGCGATGCCGGTCGGCATCTCCGCCCTGTTCCAGCGCGCCTGCACGGCTTGGCTGCCGCGCAACCTGTTCGTGTTCATCTGCGCGCAAGGCTTCGTGTCGCCGGCGATCGCCGTCACGGTAGCCGGAGTCGCAGCCGCCGCCGCGCATATCGCGCTCGCTCACGGATCGCCCGCCGTCGTGCCGATCGGCTACGCATTCAGCGTATTTCTCTTGGCAACGGGCGAAGCCTGGTTCACGGGCATGTCCACGGCGCTCATTGCCGTCTACAAACCGACATGGGTGACGACGAACGACGTCCGCCGCTACCGGCTGGGCGGGCCACGCACTTGACGAAGCGCGGCGTTTTGCCATCGGTGCGTGCAGTCAAGCATGAAAAATTATTCATCCCGACATTGAACTCCGCCTTGGAGTGGGGCATCTTACGTGCCTGTGTCTCAATCACGCCTACCGGATGGATAGCTCCAAGTTCTCACGCCGCCTGCGGCAGTTCGCAGGGCTGCTGTTGGCCACTTCGGCCGTTTGCGCCGCGCCGCTGATCGCGATCGCCCCGGCCCGCGCCGATACGATCGATCAGCGCAACGAAATGATCGCCCACTTCATCAACGACATGCACGCCGACCCGCTCGTCGCCGATTGCGCGGCTCACGGGAATTTCGTGGCGAGCACGTCGACCGTCATCGATCACGTCGACTTCCCGCCCGAAGCATTCGATTCGGCCCACGCCGAAATCACGCCGTGGAACCAGCCGTTCGACGAGGGCAAGCAACGCACTACGGTCGAGAAAGTCGTCAGCGTGGAAGGACAAGGCATTCCGCGCGAAACGGCGCACGAGCCGTATCCGCTCAAGTTTCGCTGCGGCTATGTAGGCACTCAGATGCTCGCGTTCAGCTGGAACGATCCGGTCCCGGCACTGAAGCCGCGCAACGAGAGTTCTTCGTCGAGGAAAAAGGGCAAGCACCGCCACGGTGGCCACGCAACGGGACACACGAGCAAAAGCGCGGTCAAGCACTCTGCCGGCAAAAAGAAATCGTCCGCCAAATCGCGCACGAAGCACTGATCGCTCACGTTCGCCGGCACGCGCACCCGACGCTGTGCCGATCGGCGGGGCAGCGCGCTGGCCTCGGGCATCACGATAACGGCAGACGAAACGGCCGGCCGCGGCGCAGCTTCAGCCCCGCGCTCGAACGCCGAGCCGGGGCTCGATGCCCATTCGGCGCCGGCCCGCCACGGCGGCCTCGCGCAAGGCGAGGCGGGCGGTTCGTCAGGCGAACGCCTCCAACTGACGCAGTATCGCGCCCAGCATGGCCGCGCCGAGCGCAGCGCTGCGCTCGCCGTTCCAGCCCACGCGCTCGTCGGGCAGGTTCGCGTTGTCCTTGAACGGCATCTCCAACGTCAGCGACAAGCATCCGAACGTATGACCGATGTACTTCGACGCGAGCTTGAGCGCGTCTTCCCGGTACTTCGACGCTTCATAGCCGTGCTCGTCTTGAAAGTCCGGACTCGCTTGCTTGAATGCTTCGATGAATGAGCGCTGCTCGTGCAATTGTTGCTCGGTGAAGCTCGGCAGCATTTCGCTGCCCGCGACGAACACATACGGCAGCGCCTCGTCGCCGTGGATATCGAAGAACATGTCGCAGCCGTTGGCGTGAATCGCCTCGCGCACGACGAACACCTCGGGGCTGCGCTCCGGATCGGGCGCGAGCCATTCCCGGTTCAGGTTCGCGCCCGCGGCGTTCGTGCGCAGATTGCCGCGCACGCTGCCGTCCGGATTCATATTCGGAACGATGTAGAACACGGCGTGCTCATAAAGCTTGCGCGCAACCGCATCGCCCGCCCAATCGCCCCACCCGGCCAATCGCTTGACGAGCCCTTCGACGAACCATTCGGCCATCGTCTCGCCGGGATGTTGCCGCGCGACGATCCAAATCTTCTTTTTGGGCCGTGCTCCGCTCGCCTGCGGCGTGCCGAGCACGAGCAGCGACATCGGCCGGCCCTCCACCGTGCCGCCCAGCTCCACGAGCGTCGCCTGCGGCATCTGCTGGAGCGCCCCGAGGAATTGCGCATGCCGCTCCTCGCTGTATGGCTCGAAGTAGGCGTAGTAGATCGAATCGAACTCCGGCATGTGCTCGATCGTCAATGTCCGTCCGTCGTACGAGGCCGGCACGCGGAACCAGTTGACCCGGTCGTAGCTGGCCATCGCGCGATAGCCGCGCCAGCCTTCCGCGAATGCGCAGTCCGCAGCGTTCTCGAACGTCATCACGCAATGCTGCCCGCTCGCACCGGAGAGCCGAAAATAGAACCATTGCGCAAAGTCGGCATGGCTGTCTCGGCGTATGCGCAGACGAATGTCGTCCGCCCGGCTGCATGAGATGACTTCGATCGCGCCCGCGTCGAAGTTGCTCGTGATCGAAAGGCTCATGGGGAGTTCCGTGATGAAGGGATGGGACGATTGGCGTGCGAAGGCGAGTCCTAGTCGCCCGCGCGGCGGCGGAACACGAACGTCGCGTCGTTCGATGCCGCGGCATCGAACGCATAGCCTTCGACGCCGAAATCCTTCAGTTGCTCGGGCGAATCGATCCGATTTTCGACGGCGAACCGCGCCATCAGACCGCGCGCGCGCTTTGCGTGGAAACTGATGATTTTGTAGCGGCCGCCCTTCCAATCCTCGAATACCGGTGTCACGACGCGTGCGTCGAGCCGCCGCGGCCGAACCGACTTGAAGTATTCCGTGGACGCGCAGTTCACGAGCACGCGCTCGGCGCTTTTGCTCCGCCGCAACTGCACGTTCAGCGCATCGGTGATGCGCTCGCCCCAAAAAGCGTAGAGATCTTTTCCGCGCGGATTCGGCAAGCGCGTGCCCATTTCGAGGCGGTAAGGCTGCAATAGATCGAGCGGACGCAGCAGGCCGTAAAGCCCCGAGAGCACCCGCACGTGGCGCTGCGCGTAATCGAGATCGGCGCCCGAAAGCGTCTTCGCGTCGAACCCTTCGTAGACGTCGCCGTTGAATGCGAGCACGGCCTGCTTGGCGTTGCCGGCATGAAATTGCGGCGACCAATCGGCGTAGCGCTGAAAATTCAGATGAGCCAGCGCGTCGGAAATGTCCATCAGCGACGCGATCTGCTGCGGCGAATAGCGCCGCAACTCGCCGATGAGCTGCGCGGCGTCGTCGACGAAATCCGGGATCGTATGCTTGGCGATGTGCGGGGGCGTCTCGTAGTCGAGCGACTTGGCAGGAGACAAAACAATTATCATAAGGGTTCGCCGAAAGGCTCGCCGGCACGCCGTGCCGAGCGGTGAAAACGAAAAGCCCGATTGTAGCGAATGCCCCATACCGATGCTGAAGGCCTGAAAAACGTGCCGCGCGTGGTGCTCGATTCCAATGTCTGGATCGACATCCTCGTATTCGACGATCGAGCAACCCGCCCGATCCATGCCGCACTCGAGCGCGGCGAGCTCGATGCCGTCATCGACGAGCGCTGCCTGGCGGAGCTCGCGCACGTGCTCGATTATCCGCAATTCGTCGCCCGCGCCGTCGACAAAGCGGCCGCGCTGGCCGCCGTGGCGCGGCTCGCCGCGCTCGCGCAACAGGCCGAGCCCCGCGACGGGCCGCCCCTGCCCAAATGCAAGGACCGCGACGATCAGAAATTCCTCGAACTCGCCCACGCAGCGAGAGCCGATTGGCTCGTCTCGAAGGACCGCGCGCTGCTCAAGCTGAACAAGCGCACGTCGCGCGATTTCGGGTTTCGGATCGCGGAGCCGGCGCCGTTCGCGTCGGCCTGTTTTCTCGAGCTTCCTTTCGCCACCGCCAACCTCGGATAACCGCGCCCCATGAACGCACCGCACGCACCGACTCGCCCGCCCTTCGCCTTGGCCTCGCGTCTGCCGAACGTCGGCACGACGATCTTCACGGTCATGAGCGCGCTCGCCGCGGAGCGCGGCGCCGTCAACCTCGGCCAAGGTTTTCCCGATTTCGACTGCGACGCGCGCATCGTGGAGGCCGTGTCGCGCGCGATGCGCGACGGCCACAACCAATACCCGCCGATGGCCGGCGTCGCGCCGCTACGTGACGCGATCGCGCGCAAAATCGAAGCGATTCATGGCCGAGCCTACGATCCGGCCACGGAGATCACGGTCACGGCCGGTGCGACGCAAGCCTTGTTGACGACGATTCTCGCCACCGTCCATCCCGGCGACGAGGTCATCGTTCTCGAACCGACCTATGACAGCTACGTCCCGTCGATCGAGCTCGCGGGCGGCAAGCCGGTGTTCGTCGCGCTCGAGGCGCCCGACTACGCGATCGACTTCGAGAAGCTCGCGCGCGCGATCACGCCGCGCACGCGACTCATGCTCATCAACACCCCGCACAACCCGACCGGCCGAGTCTGGCATGCAAGCGACATGCGGCGCCTCGAAGCGATCGTGCGCGACACGAACGTGCTGATTCTGTCGGATGAGGTATACGAGCACATGGTCTACGACGGCGCGCCGCACGAGAGCGTCGCGCGCTACCCCGAACTCGCTCAGCGCAGTTTCGTCGTATCGAGCTTCGGCAAGACGTTCCACGTCACCGGCTGGAAAGTCGGCTACGTGGCTGCGCCCGCGGCGTTGACGGCCGAGTTCCGGAAGGTCCATCAGTTCAACGTCTTCACCGTGAACACGCCGATGCAAATGGGCCTGGCCGACTATCTCGGCGACCGGGCACCGTACGTGGAATTGCCGGCGTTCTACCAGCGCAAGCGCGACTTTTTCCGCGAGGGGCTCGCGAACACGCGCTTCAAGCTGCTGCCCTGTGAAGGGACGTACTTTCAATGCGTCGACTACTCGGGAATCAGCGATCTGCCCGAAGCCGAGTTCTCGAAGTGGCTGACCACCGAGATCGGGGTCGCCGCCATTCCCGTCTCGGCGTTCTATCACGAGCCTCGTGAGTCGGGCGTCGTGCGGTTTTGCTTCGCCAAGCGCGAAGCCACGCTCGCTACCGCGCTCGAACGCCTCGCACGTCTTTGAGCGGCGGCAATGTGCGAGCGCCAAGCGCCGCGACGCACATTGCCGCTAGGCCTCCTTGATGTCACGCGCGCTTTGCTGCCCCGGACAATGCCGCCATTTCCGCTTTTCGGTCGGCCACGATGCGCTGTGCGGCAGGACGCTCTTGTTCGATGCGCGTGACGTACGCCTTCCAATCGATGCCGGCCTCGTGCAGCAGGTCGCGGCCGAGCACGTTCTTCGTCGCCAGGCCGACGAGCGGCAGGCTCGCGTAGGTGCAGATGTCGGCGAAGGTGAACGTTTCGCCGCACGCGTACGGCGCGAATTTCGCGATCCGCTTGAACCCCGCGACATTGCGCGTCAAAGTGCGCGCAACGCGCACCTTCGTCTCGTCGCTCGCCATGGGTCCCCCCAGCATCTGCGGGTAAAGCTCACGCGCAACGAGTTCGACATGCAGTTCGAGCACCGCCGTGAGTTGGCGCACTTTCGCCGCTTCGAAAGGATCGGCGGGGAAGATGGCCTTGTCGGGAAAGCGCGCGGCCAAGTATTCGGCGATGGCTTGCGACTCGCTCAGATCGCCTTCTTCGGTACGGATGAACGGTATCTTGCCGAGCGGCGAGCGCGCGAGCGTGGCCTCGTCCTTGATCGGCAGCATCACCCGAACTTCCTCGAACGCGATCCCGTGCTCGAGCAGGATGAACTTGACCTTGTTGTAGTAGTTCGAAAACGCGATGCCGTGAAGTTGAATCATGCGTCTCTCCAAGCGAGGGGCGCCGAGGGCGCCTAGTTTTGTGCGTCTTGCGCGCTGACAGGGAAACGGCGCCTTAGCCCTCGGCCGTTTCGAACAAAACAGCCATGCTACTCTAACCGCACTCGTGGAACTTGGACGTCGACGATCGCGCTCGGTTTCGGCTCGCGCCGGGGCAACGCCGACGACAGCGACCGACTACGGCGACATCCGCATCGACGAATCGACCAAGATCATCGCATCAGGAGACATCATGAGCGCAGAGCTGCTCGCTTCCCGACCGCCCGAAAGCGAGTCGACCCTCGTCTTGACGCTGTCGAATCCCGGTGCGCGCAATGCGCTGCACCCCGACATGTATGCGGCCGGCATTCAGGCGCTCGAGACAGCCGAACGCGACGCCTCGATCCGCGCCATCGTTCTCACGGGCGCCGACGACTTCTTTTGCGCAGGCGGCAATCTGAACCGGCTGCTCGAGAACCGCGCTCGAGATCCGTCCGTGCAGGCGCAAAGCATCGATCTGCTCGCCCAATGGGTGCTCGCGCTACGCACGTCGAGCAAGCCCGTCATTGCGGCCGTGGCCGGCGCGGCGGCCGGCGCCGGCTGTTCGCTCGCGCTCGCCTGCGATCTGATCGTCGCAGCCGACGACGCCAAATTCGTCATGTCGTATGCACGCGTGGGCTTGACGCCCGACGGCGGCGGCTCGTGGTTCGTCGCCCAAGCGCTGCCGCGCGCGCTCGCAACGGAAATGCTGCTCGAAGCGAAGCCGGTGTCGGCCGAGCGGCTGCATGCGCTCGGCGTCGTCAACCGCCTCGTCAAGACGGCGCAACTGCGCGATGCGGCGATCGAGTGGGCCGATGAGCTCGGACGCGGCTCGCCGAACGCGCAAGCGCGCATCAAGGCGCTGATCGCACAAGCGGGCGCGCGTTCGCTGGCCGACCACCTAGAGGCCGAGCGCGATGACTTCGTTGCATCGCTGCATCACGCCGATGCGCTCGAAGGCATCACCGCGTTCCTCGATAAGCGCCCCGCCCGCTATCGTCGCGAGTGAGGCGCCGCAGCCTTCGCCGTGCTTGCCGCGGTGTCTTCGCTTTTCGGTCATCGATCTTCATCCCTTCAGCGGGAGTCGTTACATGGCAACGAACGAGCCGGCGGAACAGTCCAGCAAGGCGCCCGATTACTCGGCGTTCGTCGGCACGCATGCCGTTTCGGAGCCGCAGCGCTTCGACGCCGATGCGCTCTCAACCTGGTTGTGCGAGCATGTCGGCGGCTTTGCCGGGCCCTTGATCGTCGAGCAATTCGCCGGCGGCCAGTCGAATCCGACGTTCAAGCTCATCACGCCCTCGCGCGGCTATGTCATGCGCGCGAAGCCAGGCCCGGCGGCAAAGCTGTTGCCGTCCGCGCATGCGATCGAACGCGAATACCGCGTCATGGACGCGCTCTCGAACACCGACGTGCCGGTTGCGAAGATGCTGGCCTTGTGCGAGGACGAAGCCGTGATCGGACGAGCCTTCTACGTCATGGAGTACGTCGAGGGCCGCGTCCTGTGGGACCCGTCGCTGCCCGGCATGACGCCGCCGCAGCGCGCCGCGATCTACGATGAAATGAATCGCGTCGTCGCGGCGCTGCATTCGGTCGATGCGGCGGCGGTCGGCCTCGCCGATTACGGCAAGCCGGGCAATTATCTCGCGCGCCAGATCGCGCGCTGGAGCAAGCAGTACCAGGCGTCCGAAACCGAGCCGATCGAAGCGATGCATCGGCTGATCGAGTGGCTGCCCGCGCATGCACCGGCCGATACGGGCGAGCATCAGGCCGTCGTGCACGGCGATTATCGGCTCGACAATCTCATTTTTCATCCAAGCGAGCCGCGCATTCTCGCCGTGCTCGATTGGGAGCTGTCGACGCTCGGCGATCCGATCGTCGACTTCGCTTATCACTGCATGGCGTGGCACGTCGATCCGTTGCAGTTCCGCGGTATCGCGGGATTGAGCTGGGAGACGCTCGGCATTCCCGACGAACGCCGCTATGTCGAGCGTTATTGCGAGCGCACGGGCTATTCGGTCCCAGGCGACTGGAATTTCTATCTTGCCTTCAACATGTTCCGCATCGCCGCGATTCTGCAAGGCATCATGAAACGGGTGACGGTCGGCACTGCGTCGAGCGCGCAAGCGATCGATGCGGGCCGGCGCGCGCGGCCGATGGCCGAACTCGCCTGGTCGTATGCACGGAAAGTGCGGTAACGGTCGCGGTCACGGCAACGCCACGGCTAACGGCAAGGCTCGTACAACGGCAACCACCGGCGCGCAAGACGACGCCATCCTCTCGAGGGACACACCTGATGAACTTCGACTACACCCCGAAAGTGCAAGCCCTGCGCGAGAAGCTGCTCGCCTTCTTCGACGCGCACATCTATCCGAACGAGCGTGCCTTTCTCGAGGAAATCGCACGCAACCGGTCGGCGGGCAACGCATGGGTGCCCACCGAACTCGTCGAAACGCTGAAGGTGCGCGCGAGGGAAGCGGGCCTTTGGAATCTGTTTCTGCCCGCTTCGACGCGCGGCGCTGGACTCACGAACCTCGAATACGCGCCGCTCGCGGAGATCATGGGGCGCGTGCCCTGGGCGCCCGAAGTCTTCAACTGCAATGCGCCCGACACGGGCAACATGGAGACGCTCGAACGCTATGGCTCCGAGGAGCAAAAGCGCACTTGGCTCGAGCCGCTGCTCGCCGGCGAGATCCGCTCCGCCTTCTTGATGACGGAGCCGGACGTCGCGTCTTCCGACGCGACGAACATCGAAACGCGCATCGAACGCGACGGCGATGCTTACGTGATCAACGGCCGAAAATGGTGGTCCTCGGGCGCCGGCGATCCGCGCTGCAAGATTTATATCGTGATGGGCAAGACCGACCCTCGCGCGGCCAAGCACCTGCAACAGTCGATGATCCTCGTGCCCGCGAGCGCGCCCGGCGTCACCGTGCACCGCCCTCTGCACGTATTCGGCTACGACGATGCGCCGCACGGCCACATGGAAATCACGCTCGACGACGTGCGCGTGCCCGCATCGAACATGCTGCTCGGCGAAGGGCGAGGATTCGAGATCGCGCAAGGGCGATTGGGCCCGGGGCGCATTCACCATTGCATGCGATTGATCGGCCTTGCCGAGCGCGCACTCGAGCTCATGTGCAAGCGCACGTCGCAGCGGGTTGCATTCGGCAAACCGATTGCAGCGCAAACGGTCACGCAAGAACGGATCGCCGAAGCGCGCTGCATGATCGAGCAGGCACGGCTGCTGACATTGAAGGCGGCTTACATGATGGATACGGTCGGCAACAAGGGGGCCCGCGGCGAAATCGCGATGATCAAGGTCGTCGCGCCCAACATGGCCTGCCAGGTGATCGATTGGGCGATCCAGGCGCATGGGGGCGGCGGCATGTGCGACGATTTCCCGCTGGCTTACGCTTATACGTGCGCACGCACGCTGCGCTTCGCCGATGGCCCGGACGAGGTGCATCGAAACGCGATCGCAAAGCTTGAACTGGCCCGCCACGCCGCGGCATAGCGATCGGTCGACTTGCTTGCGCTCGTCCCGACCGGCTCGGTGGGCGCGTCTGCGGAGCGATACCCGCACGGGCGTCATGGCCTTGGTGGGACCGTCGGCGACGCCTGGCGATCCATGCTAATTTCCGCGTGGGAATCGGTTCCGCTCGTTGCGGCACCGATAAGACACACGAGGAGCGGCAATGATCGACGTCTACAGTTGGGCTACACCGAACGGCCACAAGGTGCACATCATGCTCGAGGAAACGGGCCTCGAGTACCGCGTTCATCCGATCGACATCGGCGCGGGCGATCAATTCAAGCCCGAGTTCCTGGCGATCAGCCCAAACAACAAGATTCCGGCGATCGTGGATTCCGATGGCCCCGGCGGCCGCCCGCTTTCGCTCTTCGAATCCGGCGCGATTCTGATTTATCTGGCCGAGAAAACCGGCAAGTTCTTGCCGCTAGATACCGCCGGCCGCTATGCCACGCTGCAGTGGCTGATGTTCCAAATGGGCGGCCTCGGGCCGATGCTCGGTCAGACGCATCATTTCCGCGTCTACGCGCCGCAGCAGATCGAATATGCGGTGAACCGCTACACGAACGAGGCGAAGCGCTTATACGGCGTCATGGACACGCAATTGGGCAAGTCGGCCTACCTGGCGGGGGACGACTACACGATCGCCGACATCGCAGCGTTTCCGTGGACGCGTTCATGGAAAAACCAAGGTCTCGAGTTGGCCGATTACCCGAACGTCAAACGCTGGCACGAGGCGATCGCTGCGCGACCGGCCGTGCAGCGCGGCGTTGAAGTGCTGGCCTCGGCGCGCAAGCCGCTGATGGACGACAAAGCGAAGGAAATGCTGTTCGGCGCGACGCAGTATGCCAAGCACTGAGCGCTTGACGCTGAACGAACGCTGAACGAGGCTGAACGCTGAACCGTACGGCCACGATCGCGGCTGATCCCCCGGTCTCTCCTCGCGCCCACGACGAAGTCGCCGCCGCGAAAGCCGCGGTCAGAAATAATGCCGCGTGACGAATTGAGCGATGCAAACGGGCTTGCCGCCCCCGTTGGCTTCGACGGTGACGTCCCACGTGACCTGCAACGCATCGTCGCCGACATCGGCCACTTCAGCGACGACAAATGAAGCCCTCAGGCATGCGCCCACAGGCACCGGTGCGGGAAACCGAACGCGATTGAGCCCGTAGTTCACGCCCATCCGCTGCTCGATGCGCACGACTTGCACGAGCAGCGACGGAATCAGCGACAGCGTCAAGAATCCATGCGCGACCGGGCCGCCGAACGGCGATTCGCGGCGCGCGCGCTCGGGATCGACATGAATCCATTGATCGTCGCCCGTGGCATCGGCGAATCGATCGACGCGTGCTTGATCGACCTCGATCCAATCGCTGACGAGCGCCGGGCCGCCTACACGCGCGCGCAGCGCCGCCGCATCCGGGATCGGCACAGGCGAGCGCGCCTGCGAGGCCATCGGAGCGGTCATTGCCGCGCCTATTGCAGCGACTCTTTCGGCACGCACGCGCCGGGCACCGCCATGACTTCGATGCCTTCGTCGACGAGCGCACGCGCATCCTCGGGTGTCGTCACGCCCCGGATGCTGCGCGCGGGCGCTTCGTTGTAATGAATTCGGCGCGCTTCTTCGGCGAAGCGATCGCCGACGTTTTCCGCCTTGCCGACCACTTCGCGCAACGTGCGCAGCGCCATGGCCTCGAACTCGCGCGCCCGTTCGGCAGCCGCCGCGCGATCGACGACAGCGCTGCCTTTGCCCTCACCCGCCGCCTCCGACGGGGCGTCCCGCCGCTGTGCACCGCCGTCCCGCGTGCGCGTGGCGCCCGACAAATTCAGGCGCGGCGCGGACGGCAGACGGCTCACCTCGGTCGAGGCGCAAACCGGGCATTCGACCAATTTGCGCGACAACTGGGATTCGAAGTCATCGGCGGAGGCGAACCAGCCTTCGAAGCGATGACCGAGCGGACATTGCAGATCGAGAACCTTCATGCTGAACGTTGAATATCGAACATCGAACGAATGTACGAATGTACTTTAGGGCGACGAGCTCGCCGGCTCCAGTCTTACGTAAAGCTAACGAACGCGCCCTAGTGTAGCGCAAACGGAGCGAACGGCCGTTCGCCCGACCCCGATTCTACGCGCTCGGCGCGGCCCCTGCCGAACCGGGCATGACGGGAAACGGCGGCTCCGTGCGATCGGGCTGCCATGCGCCCGACAGCACCTTTTCGAGCCAAAAATGCCCGATGATCGTCTTCACGTCGGTGATTTCGCCGGTGCGGATCCACTCGCCCAGTTGCTGCGCGTCGGCCGTGAAGATTTCGAGAAACTCGCCGTCGTCGAGCTTGCGCTCGCCCTCGGTCAAGCCGCGCGCGAGGAAAATGTCGATGAATTCGGTCGAATACGAAATGATCGGATGAATGCGCGTGAGAAACGTATAGTCGCGCGCGGAATATCCCGTTTCCTCGCGCAGCTCGCGCTCGGCGCAGGCGAGTGCGCCCTCGTCCGGATCGAGCTTGCCGGCCGGGAACTCCGTCATCACCTTGCCGATCGGGTAGCGGAACTGCCGCTCGAGCAGCACGCGGCCATCGTCGAACAGCGGAATGACCATGACGGCGCCCGAGTGCACGACGTACTCGCGCGTCGTCTCCTTGCCATCGGGCAAGCGCACGGTGTCGCGTTTGACTTTGAGGAAATTGCCGTCGTACGCCGATTCGCCGGCAATACGTATCTCGGTCAGTGACGCGTGGTGATGCGGATGATTGGGATCGGACGGCTGAGCCATCAGCAACTCCTGCAAGAAGCCGCCGATGGCCGACTGACCATCAGCGGCGTTTGACGAGATATTGAAACGTGAAGCCGGGGAACGCGAACACGACGAACATACTGAACGTGATCGCGTAGAACTGCCAGCCTTGATCGAAGCGGTTTCCGGCCCGCGCCTCGAGCGCGAAACCGATCATGCCGATCACGAAATACAGGACGAGCATCTCGAAGATGCGAATCCACGCGCTCTTTTTCGCCGCGCCGAGCGGCACCAAGGCGAACAGCCGCTGATTGAAGAACGGCACGTTGGCGCCCACGAGCGCCAACAGAACGATGAACCAGCCTGCTGCGCTCATTACAGCGCTACGGGCAGCGTATGCGCGACGGCGTTCAAGCACAGCGTCATGAGCGGGCCCGGAATGATACCGAGCGCGACCACGGCAATGCCGTTCAGCACGAGCAACCAGCGGCCCGATGCATCGCTCTCGATCGGCGAGGCATCTTGCGGTGCATCGAAGTACATCAGCTTGACGATACGCAGATAGTAGAACGCGCCGAACAGCGACGTGATCACGGCCAGCACCGCGAGCCACGTCAAGCCGGCGTTCACCGTCGCCTCGAGCACGGCGAGCTTCGCGTAGAAGCCGACCGTCGGCGGAATGCCCGCCAGCGAGAACATCATCGCCATCATGACGAACGCGAACACCGGGCTGCGCTTGTTCAAGCCTTTGAAGTCGTCGAGCGTGTCGGCTTCGAAGTCGCGGCGTGCGAGCAGCATGACGATCCCGAACGAACCGAGCGTCGTCAGCAGATAGATGATGCTGTAGAACATCGCCGAGCTGTAGGCGCCCGCCATGCCTTCGGCCTTGCCGTCGACGACGCCCGAGAGCAAGCCGAGCAGCACGAAGCCCATGTTCGAGATCGCCGAGTACGCCAGCATCCGCTTGACGTTGCGCTGGACGATACCGGTGATGTTGCCCACGATCAGCGAGAGCGCCGCCAAGATCGTCAGCATTTGCTGCCAATCGCCGGCCAGCGGCAGCACGCCCATGACGAGCAAACGCAACCCCCATGCGAAGGCCGCGACCTTCGGGCCGCCGCCGACGAGCAGCGTCATGGCCGTCGGTGCGCCGTGATAGACGTCAGGCACCCACATATGGAACGGAACCGCACCCATCTTGAACGCAATGCCGGCCACGATGAAGATCACGCCGAACAGCAACACCGCGTTGTTGATGTGACCCGATGCGACGGCCTTGAGCACTTCGTTCAAGTCGAGCGAGCCCGTCGCGCCGTACAGCATCGACATCCCGTAGAGCAGGAAGCCCGAAGCCAGCGCGCCGAGCACGTAGTACTTCATCGCTGCTTCGTTCGACTGCGACGCGTCGCGGCGCAATGCGATCGCCGCGTACAGCGACAGCGACATCAACTCCAAGCCCAGGTACAGCGTCAGGAAGTTGCTGCCCGAAATCATGACGAGCTGGCCGAGCAGCGCGAACATGCCGAGCAGGAAGAAATCCCCGCGGAACAAACCGCGCTGCTCGAGGTACTTGCGCGAGTAGATCAGCGTGACCGCATAGCCGATCGACACCACCGCCTTCATCGCGCTCGCAAAGCCGTCGACGACGTACATGTGCGAGAAGAAGTACTGGGGCTGGGGCTCGAACACGAGCGTGACGAACCACACGCCCGCGACGATCGACGAAAGAACCGCGATCAGATACGTGAGGCGCTTGCCGGACTCGCCGGCGAACGTTTCGTTCAGCCACGCGAGAACGGCGGCCGCCATCAGCAGCCCGTCGGGCAACAAGAGAGACATAGAAGCGTTTTGCATGATCGTTTCGTTGCTCCGCTCGGCGTTACTGAGACACCGGCAGCTTCGACTGCGCGACGTGTGTGAGGAGGTTGTCCACGGAAGCGTGCATCACATCGGTGAAGGGCTTCGGATACACACCCATGAACAGCGTCAGCGCAGCCAGCACGCCGAGAATCAGATATTCGCGGCCGTTGATGTCCTTCAGTTCCTTCACGTGCTCGTTCGTGACGGCCCCGAAGTACACGCGCTTGTACATCCACAGCGTGTAGGCCGCGCCGAGAATCAGCGTGAACGCCGCGCCGAACGCGATCCAGAAGTTGTACTGAACCGACGCGAGAATCACCATGAATTCGCCGACGAACCCGGAGGTGCCCGGTAGGCCGCAGTTGGCCATCGAGAACAGCATCACGAGCGCCGCGAACTTCGGCATGACGTTCACGACGCCGCCGTAATCGGCGATCTGACGCGAGTGCATGCGGTCATAGAGCACACCGATGCAAAGGAACATCGCACCGGACACGAAGCCGTGCGAGATCATCTGCACGATCGCGCCTTCGACGCCGAGCTGGTTGAAGATGAAAAAGCCCAGCGTGACGAAGCCCATGTGCGCGATCGAGGAATACGCGACGAGCTTCTTCATGTCGGCCTGCACCATCGCGACGAGCCCGATGTAGATCACGGCGATCAGCGACAGCGTGATGACGACGGGCGCCAGCGCGTGGCTCGCGTCGGGCGCGATCGGCAGCGAGAAGCGCAGGAAACCGTACGCGCCGAGCTTCAGCATGATCGCGGCCAGCACGACCGAGCCGCCCGTCGGCGCTTCCACGTGGGCGTCGGGCAACCACGTGTGCACCGGCCACATCGGCACCTTCACCGCGAACGCGAGGAAGAATGCGATGAACAGCAGGATCTGCGGCGTCATCGCGATCTGAGCGCCTTGCCATGCGGCCAAGTCGAACGTGCCCGTTTCGACGTACAGGTAGATCAGCGCAACCAGCATCAGCAGGGAGCCGGCCAGCGTGTAGAGGAAGAACTTGAACGCGGCGTAGATCCGGTTCGGGCCGCCCCACACGCCGATGATCAGGTACATCGGGATCAGCGTCGCTTCGAAGAACACGTAGAACAGCAGGCCGTCGGCGGCGGAGAACACGCCGATCATGATCCCCGAGAGGATCAGGAACGCAGCCATGTACTGCGAAACGTGCTCCGTGATGACTTCCCAGCCCGCGATCACGACGATTGGCGTGATCAAGGCCGTCAGCACGACGAACCACATCGAGATGCCGTCGACCCCGAGGTGATACGTGATGTGGAAGCGTTCGATCCAGTTCGCCTGCTCGACGAACTGCAGGGCGCTAGTGCTCGAATCGAACCCGCTGATGAGCGGCAGCGTCACGAGCAACCCGAGGATCGAGCCGATCAGCGCGAGCCAGCGCGCGGGAGCGGGGTTCTTGTCGGAACCGACGGCGAGAACGAGCAGACCGAAAACGATCGGCAGCCAGATCGCGGTACTTAGAATCGGAAAAGAGTGCATTAAGTGTCCCCCGCCTTATTTGCCGCCGAGCGTTACAAACAGGGTAAGGAGCCCCAGCATGCCGATAATCATGGCGAACGCGTAGTGGTAGATGTAACCGGATTGCAGGAAGCGAATCACGCTCGCGAACCAACCGATGAAGCGTGCGCTGCCGTTGACGACACCGTCGATGACCACGACGTCGCCTTCCTTCCACAGGCCGCGGCCGATGGCCACCGCACCGCGGGCGAAAACGACTTCGTTGATCTTGTCCATGTAGTACTTGTTGTCGAGCAACGTGTAGATCGGCCCGAACGCGCGGCGGATCACCGCCGGCAGGTCGGGACGCCGCAGGTAGAGGAACCACGCCGTCACGAAGCCCGCGACGGCCAGCCACAGCGGCAGCGAGGCCACGGAGTGCAAGCCCATCTGCGCCCAGCCGTGGAATTCCTTGCCCATTTCTTCGAGCGCGCCGTGGTTCTCGCCGATGAAGATGACCTTGTCGAACGCCACGCCATGCGCGAAGAAGTCGCCGTAGATCATCGGGCCGATCGCGATCGCGCCGATGATCACCGAAGGAATCGCCAGCAGGACGAGCGGCACCCACACCACCCACGGCGTTTCGTGCGGCTCGTGCGCATGGCCGTGATCGTCATGGCCGTGGCTGTGGCCGTGATCATGATCGTCGTGACCGTGGCTGCCGTGCGCCGCCGATTCCGCACCGTGGCCGTTGCCGAAGTCCTTCGGATGACGGAAACGCTCTTCGCCGTGGAAGACCATGAAGTACATCCGGAACGAGTACAGCGCCGTCACGAACACGCTGGCCACCACCGCAAAGTACGCGAAACCCGAGCCCGGCAGATGCGAGAGGCCCACGGCGTCGATGATCGAATCCTTCGAATAGAAACCTGCGAAGAACGGCGTGCCGCACAGCGCGAGCGTGCCCATCAGCGACGTGAACCAGGTGATCGGCATGTACTTGCGCAGGCCGCCCATGTTGCGCATGTCTTGATCGTGATGCATGCCGATGATGACCGACCCGGCACCGAGGAACAGCAGCGCCTTGAAGAACGCGTGTGTCATCAGGTGGAACACGGACACCGAATAGGCCGAGGCACCGAGCGCGCAGGTCATGTAGCCGAGCTGCGACAGCGTCGAGTAAGCGACGACTCGTTTGATGTCGTTCTGCACGACCCCGAGCAAGCCCATGAACAGCGTCGTGATCGCGCCGATCACCATGATGAACGACAGCGCCGTATCAGACAGCTCGAACAGCGGCGACATGCGCGACACCATGAAGATGCCGGCGGTCACCATCGTTGCCGCGTGAATCAGCGCGGAGATCGGCGTCGGGCCTTCCATCGAATCGGGCAGCCAGACGTGCAGCGGGAACTGCGCCGACTTACCCATCGCACCGATGAACAAGCAGATGCAAGCGACCGTCAGCAGGCCCCACTGCGTGCCGGGGAACGTCAATGCGGCGAGCGCCTCGCGCTTGGCGAACACTTCGCCGTAGTTCATCGAGCCGGCGTAGGCGAGCACGAGGCCGATCCCGAGCAGGAAGCCGAAATCGCCGACGCGGTTCACGAGGAACGCCTTCATGTTCGCGTAGATGGCGCTCTCACGCGTGAAGTAGAAGCCGATCAGCAGGTACG
Organism: Trinickia sp.; assembly: GCF_051953955.1. Classification (GTDB taxonomy): domain Bacteria; phylum Pseudomonadota; class Gammaproteobacteria; order Burkholderiales; family Burkholderiaceae; genus Trinickia. The sequence goes on from NZ_JBQCIF010000051.1 coordinate 20,533, forward strand.
ACACGAGGCCCACCGCTTCCCAGCCGAAGAACAGCTGCAGGAAGTTGTTGCTCATGACGAGCATCAGCATCGAGAACGTGAACAGCGAGATATACGAGAAGAAGCGCTCGTAGCCGTCGTCCTCGGCCATGTAGCCGATCGTGTAGATGTGCACCATCAGCGACACGAAGGTGACGACGACCATCATCATCGCCGTGAGCGAATCGACGAGGAAGCCGATCTCGAACTTGAGCGTGCCGACCTTCATCCATTCATAGACGGTCGCGTTGTAGCTGCCGCCTTGCATGACGTCGGCGAACACGATCGCCGACAGGATGAACGAGATCAGCACGCCGAGGATCGTGACCCGGTGGCTGCCTTTGCGCCCTACCACCTTCCCGCCAAGACCTGCGATCAGCGAGCCGGCGAGCGGTGCGAGCGGAACCGCCAGCAGCAGGTTTTCATTGAGTGTCGTGGACATAACCGCAGTGCCTGAATTTAACCTTTGAGCTGATCGAGATCCTCGACGTTGATCGTGTCGAGGGTACGGAACAGAGTCACGAGAATCGCGAGGCCGATCGCCGCTTCCGCTGCCGCGACCGTCAGCACGAAGAACACGAAGATCTGCCCGTGCACGTCGCCGAGGTAGTGCGAGAACGCGACGAAGTTCGTGTTCACCGCGAGCAAGATCAGTTCGATCGCCATCAGGATGATGATGACGTTGCGACGATTCAGGAAAATGCCGACGACGCCGATCGCAAACAGGATCGCGCCGAGCACGAGGTAATGAGCCAGGGTCAACATGTTTTTCTCCTCGGCGTTCAGCGGTTGCTGCCGACGCTGCCCGCGCCGACATTGGCGTTCGGTTCGCCTGCGGCGCCTTCCGCCGTCGCCGGTAGCGCCGAACGCTCGGCCGGCATCTTCACGATGCGCACGCGATCCTTCGCGCGCACCTTCACTTGTTCCGACACGCGCTGGCGCTTGCTGTCCTTGCCCTGGCGCGCCGTCAGCGCGATCGCCGCGATGATCGCCACGAGCAGAACGAGGCCTGCGACTTCGAACGCGAAGACGTAGTCGGTGTAGATCACCTTACCGATCAGGTAGGTGTTCGGCACCGCGGCAGCAGCGGCGCCGGCCGCGACGGGCGCGGTCGTCGCGCCATAGCCGTGCCAGAGGATCAGCGCGGTCTCGACGACGATGATCGCGCCGACGATGGTGGCCGTCGGCACGAAGCGCTTGAAATCGCGGCGCAGCACGTCGAGATTGATGTCGAGCATCATCACGACGAACAGGAACAGCACCATCACCGCGCCCACGTAGAGCAGCACGAGCAGGATCGCGAGGAATTCGGCCCCGAGCAGCATCCAGATCGCCGCGGCGTTGAAGAACGCGAGCACGAGAAAGAGCGCCGACCCGACCGGGTTGCGCGACGTGATCACCTTCAGGCCCGACACCGTCAGGAGCAGCGCGAAGATGTAAAACAGTACGGTCGTGAATTCCATGATTACCGGTTCATCGTTAGCTCATCAATCGGGCGCGGCGGCAGGCACACGCGGGGCCTGACCGCGGCGGCGTGAGCACCGCCGCGTCACCTCGACTACGCGTCGAGCAGGTACGTCTCAATGCTTTAACGGTACGGCGCGTCGGCCGCCTTGGCCGCGGCGATTTCCGTTTCGTAGCGATCGCCAACCGCGAGCAACATGTCCTTCGTGAAGTACAAGTCGCCGCGCTTCTCGCCGTGGTACTCGAGGATGCTCGTCTCGACGATCGAATCGACGGGGCAGCTTTCCTCGCAGAAACCGCAGAAAATGCACTTGGTCAGATCGATGTCGTAGCGCGTCGTGCGGCGCGTGTTGTCCGCGCGCACTTCCGATTCGATCGTGATGGCCAGTGCCGGACACACCGCTTCGCACAGCTTGCAAGCGATGCAGCGCTCTTCGCCGTTCTCGTAGCGGCGCAGCGCATGCAGGCCGCGAAAACGAGGCGACAGCGGCGTTTTTTCCTCGGGGAACTGCACCGTGAACTTGCGCCGGAACGTATATTTGCCCGTCAGCGCGAGCCCCTTGAGCAGTTCGGTCAGGAAAAACGTCTTGAAGAAATTTTGTATAGCATTCATTTCGCTCGCCTTATCCTTTATTTCCAGATGTTCAGCGGCGACATGATCCAGAAGCCGACCACGATCACCCAGAGAATGCACACGGGCAAGAAGATCTTCCAACCCAAACGCATGATCTGGTCATAGCGGTAGCGCGGGAACGTCGCGCGGGCCCAGATGAACACCGACAGCAGAAGGAATACCTTCAGCATGAGCCAGAAGATGCCCGGGATGAACGACAGGAATCCGAACGGGGCACTCCAGCCGCCGAGGAACAGCGTCGCCGCCAGCGCCGAGATCACGATCATGTTGATGTACTCGGCGAGGAAGAACAGCGCGAACGCCATCCCCGAGTAATCGATCATGTGGCCGGCCACGATTTCGGACTCCCCTTCCACCACGTCGAACGGGTGACGGTTCGTTTCGGCGATGCCCGAAATGAAGTAGACGACGAACACCGGCAAGAGCGGCAGCCAGTTCCACGATAGGAAGTTGACGCCGTGTGCCGCGAAGAAGCCGTGCTCTTGCGAGCCGACGATCGCCGACAGGTTCAGGCTGCCCGAGGTCATCAGCACGACGACGAGCGCGAAGCCCATCGACACTTCATACGAGACCATCTGCGCCGCGGCGCGCATCGCACCGAGGAACGCGTACTTCGAGTTCGAGGCCCAGCCCGCGAGAATCACGCCGTACACGCCGATCGACGAAATCGCGATCACGTACAACAGGCCGGCGTTGATGTCGCCAAGCACCGCTTTCGCCTGGAACGGGATCACGGCCCAGACCGCGAACGCGGGCACCACCGTCATGACCGGCGCGATCAGATAGAGCCAGCGATTGGCGGCCGTCGGCTGAATCACTTCCTTGAGCAGGAGCTTGAGCACGTCGGCGATCGGCTGCAGCAAGCCGGCAGGGCCGACGCGGTTCGGCCCGAGACGCACGTGCATCCAGCCGATGAGCTTGCGTTCCCAAAGGATCAGGTACGCCACGCACAGCAAAATCGCGACGGAGACGACGACGATGCGCACGAGCGCCCAGACCGTGGGCCACGCCACACCGAGCGCCTCGGCGCCGCCTGCGTTGATCGTATCGAACAAGCTCATTTACGCCTTCTCCACCACGAGTTCACCGAACAAGCCGCCGAGCGCCGCGCCAAGCTGCGTGCCCGCCGATACGCGCACGGCCGTTTCCGCGAGCGCCGCATCGCGCGTGGCGCCGGCTTGCACCGTACGATCGCCCTGGCGCACGCGCACCGCGTCGCCCTCCTTCAATCCGAGCTTGTCGAACAGCGCGGCCGGCAAGCCAACCGCGTTCGCCGTGCGCGCGGCGGTCGTCAGATGCAACGACGGCGCACGGCGCACGAGCGCGTCGGCATGATAGATCGCCACGTCGGCAATGCGCTCGAGCGCGCCGTTCGGCGTTCCTTGCGTGCTACGTGCCACGGGCGCGTTCGTCCGATTGTTCAGGCGCGACGCGTCGACGCCGGCCGGCAGCGCCGCGGCACGCACTTCTTCGACCGTGTCGTAGTCGAAGCCGGGCAGACCGAGCACGTTGCCGAGCACGCGCAGCACCTTCCAGCCCGGGCGCGTTTCGCCGAGCGGACGGACGACACCGTTGAACGATTGCAGCGTGCCTTGAGCGTTGACGAACGCACCGCCCGTTTCCGTGAACGGCGCGACCGGCAGCAGGACGTCGGCATAGTCGAGCCCCGTCTTGAACGGCGAGAGCACGACGACCGTTTCGGCTTGGCCCAGCGCGGCAAGCGCTTGCGCGGGATGGGCCGTATCGAATTCGGGTTCGAAGTTCAGCAGCACATAGCCCTTGCGCGGCTGCTCGAACGCGGCGCGCGCGTCGAGGCCTTGCGGGCCGGGCAGCGCGCCGACGAGGTGCGCACCGACCGTGTTCGCCGCTTCGGTGAGGAAGCCGAGCGTAGCGCCCGTTTGCTCGGCGATCCACTGCGCGAGCGCATGGATGCGCGAGAACTCGGGATGCTGGACGGCGCTGTTGCCGATCAGCACGGCACGGCGCTCGCCGTTCGCCAGCGACGCGGCCACTTCTTGCGCGGCAGCCGATGCCTCGACGCCCGCCGCGCCCTCGGGCAACGCGACGCCGCGTGCCTGAGCGACGGCGGCCGCGATGCCGGCCAACGCATCGACCCATGCCGACGGCGCGGCCACGATCGCTTTCGCGGTCGGGATCAGCGAGTTGTCGCCCGTCGCTTGCAGCAGATGCAGCTTGGCACCGCTGCGCGCGGCCTGGCGCAGGCGTGCGGCCATCAGCGGATGATCGCGGCGCAGGAACGAGCCGATCACGAAGGCGGCATCGATCGTCGACAGTTCGGCCAGCGGCATGCCGAGCCACGGCGTACCTTCCGTCGTCGACGAGAAATCGGATTGACGCAGGCGGAAATCGACGTTCGGCGTACCGACCGCTTGTGCGAGCTGCTTGAGCAGGAACAGCTCTTCCACCGTGCTGTGCGCGCTGCCGAGCAGGGCGAGCGCGTTCGCACCGTGATCGGCGGCGACGCCCTTCAGGCTCTTCGCGACGTATTCGAGCGCGGTTTGCCAGTCGGTTTCGATCCACTGTCCGCCTTGCTTGAGCATCGGCTGCGTCAAGCGGTCTTCGCTGTTCAGGCCTTCGTACGAGAAGCGGTCCTTATCGGAGATCCAGCACTCGTTGATCGCTTCGTTCTCGAGCGGCAGCGCGCGCATGACGCGATTGTTCTTGCTCTGCACGACGAGGTTCGCGCCGACGGAATCGTGCGGGCTGACCGACTTGCGGCGCGACAGCTCCCACGTCCGTGCGCTGTAGCGGAACGGCTTGCTCGTAAGCGCGCCGACCGGGCACAGATCGATCATGTTGCCCGACAGTTCGGAGTCGACCGTCTTGCCGACGAACGTCGTGATTTCCGAATGCTCGCCGCGGCCGAGCATGCCGAGCTCCATGACGCCCGCGATTTCTTGGCCGAAACGGACGCAGCGCGTGCAGTGAATGCAGCGCGTCATCTCTTCCATCGAAATCAGGGGGCCGACGTTCTTGTGGAACACGACGCGCTTCTCTTCGGCGTAGCGCGAAGCCGACTTGCCGTAGCCCACAGCCAAGTCCTGCAGCTGGCACTCGCCGCCTTGATCGCAGATCGGGCAATCGAGCGGGTGATTGATGAGCAGGAATTCCATCACCGATTGCTGCGCCTTGACGGCCTTGTCGGACGTCGTGCGCACGATCATGCCGGCCGATACGGGCGTCGCGCAGGCAGGCACGGCCTTCGGCATTTTCTCGACTTCGACGAGACACATGCGGCAGTTCGCCGCGATCGAAAGCTTCTTGTGATAGCAGAAGTGAGGAATGTACGTGTCGACCTTATGCGCAGCCTGGATCACCATGCTGCCTTCGGGCACCTCGACCTTCTTCCCGTCTATTTCAAGTTCAACCATGATGATGAATGGTCCTTAACCTATTACCGCTCAAGAGCACGCCGGGCGGTTTGAATGAAGCGACGGCGTCGCCTTGGCGGGCAGTTACGCGAGCACCGCGTCCGCGGCGTGCGACGCACCCGCGTGGCCCCCGACGAGGCAACGCTTGTGCTCCACGTGATATTCGAACTCGTCCCAGTAATGCTTGAGCATCCCGCGCACGGGCATCGCCGCCGCATCGCCGAGCGCACAGATCGTGCGGCCCATGATGTTTTCGGCCACCGAGTTGAGCAGATCGAGGTCTTCCTTGCGACCTTCGCCATGCTCGATCCGGTTCACGACGCGATAGAGCCAGCCCGTGCCTTCACGGCACGGCGTGCACTGGCCGCACGACTCTTCATAGTAGAAGTACGACAGGCGCAGCAGCGAGCGCACCATGCAGCGCGTCTCGTCCATGACGATGACGGCGCCCGAGCCGAGCATCGAACCGGCCTTGGCGATCGAATCGTAGTCCAAGTCCGTTTGCATCATCAGATCGCCGGGCACGACGGGTGCCGACGAACCGCCCGGGATCACGGCCTTCAGCTTCTTGCCGCCGCGCATGCCCCCGGCCAGCTCCATCAGCGTCGCGAACGGCGTGCCGAGCGGCACTTCGTAGTTGCCCGGACGCTCGACGTCGCCCGACACCGAGAAAATCTTCGTGCCGCCGTTGTTCGGCTTGCCGAGCTCGAGATATTGCTGAGGCCCGATTTCGAGCAGGAACGGCACCGCGGCGAACGTCTCGGTGTTGTTGATCGTCGTGGGCTTGCCGTACACGCCGAAGCTCGCCGGGAACGGCGGCTTGAAGCGCGGCTGGCCCTTCTTGCCCTCGAGCGATTCCAGCAGCGCGGTTTCCTCGCCGCAGATGTAGGCGCCGTAGCCATGATGCGCGTGGAGCTGGAACGAGAAGCCCGAGCCGAGGATGTTCTCGCCGAGGAAGCCGGCGCGGCGCGCCTCTTCGAGCGCCTCTTCGAAGCGCTTGTAGACGTCGAAGATCTCGCCGTGAATGTAGTTGTAGCCGACCGTGATCCCCATCGCATAGGCGCCGATCGCCATCCCCTCGATGAGGGAGTGCGGGTTCCAGCGCAGGATGTCGCGGTCCTTGAACGTGCCGGGCTCGCCTTCGTCCGAGTTGCAGACGAGATATTTTTGCCCCGGGAACTGACGCGGCATGAAGCTCCACTTCAGGCCCGTCGGGAAGCCCGCACCGCCGCGGCCGCGCAGGCCCGAGGCCTTGACGTCGGCGATCACTTGCTCGGGAGGAATCTTCTCTTCGAGGATGCGGCGCAACTGCTTGTAGCCGCCGCGCGCCACGTAATCGTCGAGATGCCAGTTCTCGCCGTTCAAGCCGGCCAGAATCAGGGGTTTGATGTGACGGTCGTGCAAAGACGTCATTTCGAAAGCTCCTCGAGCAAAGCGTCGATCTTTTCGGGGCTCATGAAGCTGCACATGCGATGGTTGTTCACGAGCAGCACCGGTGCGTCGCCGCACGAGCCGAAGCACTCGCCTTCCTTGAGCGTGAACTTGCCGTCGGGCGTCGTTTCGCCGAAGTCGATGCCGAGCTTGCGTTTCAGATAGTCGGCCGTTGCCTCGGCGCCGCCATGCGGCCCGAGTTGGCACGGCAGGTTCGTGCAGAGCGTGATCTTGTGCTTACCGACGGGCGAAGTCTCGTACATCGTGTAGAACGTCGCCACTTCCTGCACGGCGACCGCCGGCATGCCGAGATAGTCGGCCACGAACTGCATCAGTTCGGGCGACAGCCAGCCGTGCTCTTCTTGAGCCACGGCCAACGCCGACATCACGGCGGACTGCTTCTGATCGGCGGGATACTTCGCCACCGCGCGATCGATTTCTTTCAGGCCTTCAGCTGAGATCATTTTGAGAACACGAACTCTTTCAATTCCTACCGAACGAAAACCCGCCGCGCTAGTGCGTCGCGGCAGACCCGGCGCATCGGCCAACGGGGGCATATCGGCCACCCGCGTTGCCGGCGCGCCGTGCGGCGCTTACCGGTCGATTTCGCCGAACACGATGTCCTGCGTGCCGATGATGGTCACGGCGTCCGCGATCATGTGACCGCGCGCCATTTCGTCGAGCGCCGCCAGGTGCGCGTAGCCCGGCGCGCGAATCTTCAGGCGATACGGCTTGTTCGCGCCGTCCGACACCAGGTAGATGCCGAATTCGCCCTTCGGATGCTCGACCGCCGCGTACGCTTCGCCTTCCGGCACGTGAAACCCTTCCGTGAAGAGCTTGAAGTGGTGAATCAGCTCTTCCATGTTCGACTTCATGCCCACGCGCGAGGGCGGCGCGACCTTGTGATTGTCGATCATCACCGGCCCCGGATTCTTGCGCAGCCAGTCGATGCATTGCTTGGCGATGCGCACCGATTGGCGCATTTCTTCGACGCGCACGAGATAACGGTCGTAGCAATCGCCGTTGACACCGACGGGGATGTCGAAGTCGAGCTGATCGTACACCTCGTACGGCTGCTTCTTGCGCAAATCCCACTCCACCCCGGAGCCGCGCAGCATCGGGCCCGTCAAACCGAGTTGGAACGCACGCTCCGGGCTCACGACGCCGATGCCGACCAAGCGCTGCTTCCAGATCCGGTTGTCGGTGAGCAGCGTTTCGTACTCGTCGACGCAACCCGGGAAGCGCGTGAAGAAATCATCGATGAAGTCGAGCAGCGACCCTTGGCGCGCTTCGTTCATCCGCTCGAGCGCCTTCGCATTGCGGATCTTCGACGCCTTGTATTGCGGCATCGCATCGGGCAGATCGCGATAGACGCCGCCCGGGCGATAGTAAGCCGCGTGCATGCGCGCACCCGATACCGCCTCGTAGACGTCCATCAGATCCTCGCGCTCGCGGAACGCATAGAGGAACACGGCCATCGCACCGACGTCGAGCGCGTGCGCGCCGATCCACATCAGGTGGTTCAAGACGCGCGTGATTTCGTCGAACAGCACGCGGATGTATTTCGCACGAATCGGCACGTCGATGCCGAGCAGCTTTTCGATCGCGAGCACGTAGCCATGCTCGTTGACCATCATCGACACGTAGTCGAGACGATCCATGTACGGCACGGACTGGATGTAGGTCTTGCTCTCGGCGAGCTTTTCCGTCGCGCGGTGCAACAGGCCGATATGCGGGTCGGCACGCTGAATCACTTCACCGTCGAGCTCGAGCACGAGGCGCAGCACGCCGTGCGCAGCCGGGTGCTGCGGGCCGAAGTTGAGCGTGTAGTTCTTGATCTCTGCCATGGCGCCCTCTTAGTGTTTCAGACCGCCGTAGCGATCCTCGCGAATCACGCGCGGCGTGATTTCGCGCGGCTCGATCGTCACCGGCTGGTAGACGACGCGCTTTTCTTCCGGGTCGTAGCGCATTTCGACGTAGCCCGAAACCGGGAAGTCCTTGCGGAACGGGTGACCGATGAAGCCGTAGTCGGTGAGGATGCGGCGCAGATCGGGGTGGCCTTCGAACACGATGCCGTACAGATCGAATGCTTCGCGCTCGTACCAGTTGGCCGAATTCCAGATCTCGACGAGCGACGGCACGATCGGCATCTCATCGTCGGGCGCGAACACGCGCAGACGCAAACGCCAGTTGTTCGACACCGACAGCAGATGCGAAACGGCGGCGAAACGCGGGCCGTCATAGGCGCCGTCGCCATACGATTGGTAGTCGACGCCGGCGAGATCGATCAATTGCTCGAAGCCGAGCGTGCGATCGTCGCGCAGACGCGTGGCGACTTCGAGCGAGTCCGCCGCCTTGACGACGATCGTGAGTTCGCCGACCGATTCGGTGATGCTCGTCAGACGGCCGCCAAAGGCCGCCTCGAGGTTCGCTTTGAGGGTCTCGAGTTTGCTTGCCATAAAGTGGGGAAGCTTGCGCTTATTGACGGGCGATGGTGTTGGTGCGGCGGATCTTCGCCTGCAGCTGGATCACGCCGTAGACCAGCGCTTCCGCCGTCGGCGGGCAGCCGGGCACGTAGACGTCCACCGGTACGATGCGATCGCAGCCGCGCACGACCGAATACGAGTAGTGGTAATAGCCGCCACCGTTCGCGCACGAACCCATGGAGATCACCCAGCGCGGCTCGGCCATTTGGTCGTAGACCTTGCGCAGCGCGGGCGCCATCTTGTTGCACAACGTGCCGGCCACGATCATGACGTCGGACTGACGCGGGCTCGGACGGAAAACGACCCCGAACCGGTCGAGGTCGTAACGGGCCGCGCCCGCATGCATCATCTCGACCGCGCAGCAGGCAAGACCGAACGTCATCGGCCAAAGCGAACCCGTGCGCGTCCAGTTGATCAGTTTGTCGGCCGTGGTGGTGACAAACCCTTCCTTCAAGACCCCTTCGATACTCATTTGCTTTGCACTCCAGACGAGACGGCGAAGTCCTCGCCGCCCGCGAGAAACCGGCGATTAACCATCACTCCCAGTCGAGCCCGCCCTTGCGCCAGATGTAGGCGAAGCCGAGCAGCAGTTCGACGAGGAAAATCATCATCGCCAGGAAGCCGGGCCAGCCGATATCGCGCAGGGCAACGCCCCACGGAAATAGGAACGCGGTCTCGAGATCGAAAATGATGAACAGGATGGCGACGAGGTAGTAGCGCACATCGAACTTCATGCGCGCGTCTTCGAATGCTTCGAAGCCGCACTCGTACGGCGAATTCTTTTGATTGTCGGGGCGACTGGGGGCGAGGATCTTGCCGATGCTGACAAGTGCAATGCCTAAACCGGCGCCCACGAGGAGAAAGAGCAATACGGGGAAGTAGGCTGCGAGGTTCAAGACTATCCTCTTTCGGTTGGTTCTGAGCGCCCCAAACCTGGCGCTGCGCGCCAGGCCCCCCGAGGGGGTCGAGAAAACTTGGGGCGGCCCGGCGTTTTCTCGAGAGTACCGTAGGGATCGGTCTCATCCCTACGGCAAATCACTTCGATCTACCATTCGTCTTTGCAAGATACACTGCATGCAAGACGTAAGCATGATTCCAGAAGTGACAATGCCAGCCGAAGCGAAGCATGCGGCTGGCATTGGATAACTTTGGTGCCGACGGCGAGACTCGAACTCGCACAGCTTTCGCCACTACCCCCTCAAGATAGCGTGTCTACCAATTTCACCACGTCGGCACTGTCTGCAATCCGGGACACAACTCGTTGGAACCCGCGAATCGCTTCAAGACTTAAATTCTAACGTGCTTCCTAGATTTGTTCAACGCACAAACGCAACTTTGCGCGAAATTTATTATTTCGGCACCGCGCTGCTCGAGGGTGCCGGCGCGGCCGCCGACGCTTGACCGGCGGGGGTCGACGCGGGGCTCGACGCTGCGGCCGGGCTCGATGCCACCGGCGCCGTGATCGAACCGAGCACACCCGCGGAGGGCCTCGACTTGTACGACCCGAGGTACGTGAGCGCAAGCGTCGTCACGAAGAAAATCGTTGCGAGAACCGCCGTCGTGCGGGACAAGAAGTTGGCCGATCCGGTCGCGCCGAACAAACTGCCCGACGCTCCGCTGCCGAAGGCCGCGCCCATGTCGGCACCCTTGCCATGCTGCAGCAGCACGAGGCCGATAACGCCCAGCGCGGACAGCAACTGCACGACAATGATCAACGTTTTGAAAAACAGCATCTGACTCACCTAATTTGGGATTTTCAGTCCTACCCCCTCGATGGGAGCGGACACCGCTTCGCGTTTGCGCTCGAGATTTCAGCGAGCCAGGCTCGCCGCCTTCGCTTGCGCGCAGATCGCGAGGAAATCTTGGCTCTTCAGCGACGCACCGCCGATCAGCCCGCCGTCGATATCCGCCTGGCCGAACAGCGCCTGCGCATTCTCGGGCTTCACGCTGCCGCCGTACAACACGGCCACGCGCGCAAGCGACGCATCCTTTTGCACGAGCCGCGTACGCAAGAACGCATGGACTTCCTGCGCTTGCTCGGCCGTGGCGCTACGCCCCGTGCCGATCGCCCATACGGGCTCATAGGCCACGATGATGCGCGCGGCCTGCTCGATCGACAGCAGATCGAGCACCGCATCGAGCTGCGCACCCACGACCGCCTCGGTCGTGCCCGCTTCACGCTCGTCCAGCGTTTCGCCGATGCAGACGATCGGCGTGAGGCCGGCCTCGAGCGCGCGGCGCGTCTTGGCCGCCACCAGATCCGAGCTTTCCGCGTGATACGCGCGGCGCTCCGAATGGCCGACGATCGCGAGCGTCGCACCGAACTCGCACGCCATTTCGGCGGCGACTTCACCGGTATAGGCGCCGTGCGTGTAAATAGAAACGTCCTGCACGCCCCATGCGAGCGGACGACCCGAAAGCATCGCCTGCGCTTGCGCGAGATAAGGCGTGGGTACGCAAACGCCGATGCGAACGACGTCGGCAATAGCGCCGGCGCCTTCGGCGACGGCCTGCAGCAGCGCCGCATTCTCTGCGAGCCGCCCGTGCATCTTCCAATTACCGATTACCCACTTCACCCGCTGTTCAGCCATGTGTCTTGTCTCGCCCGTGTTCAATTCGGTTCCAGGCACGCGAAGGCGCACGCAAAACGCTCCATTTTACTGTGTCCGGCCGGACCGGGTCAAACCGGCTACCCGAGCGAGCGCATGCGCGAGGCGGTGCGGCCGGTAAGCGGCGCCCATACGCTGCCATCTCCGCCAGCACCTGCGCAGCCACCTACGCAGCCCCGTCGCCACACCGCCCGCCCCCCCTGCGCACTCATTTCGCTCCGGCACTCCAATCCAAGACGATCTTGCCGATGTGCTCGCCGCTTTCCATCAGCGCGTGGGCGCGGCTCGCTTCGTGCGCCGGCAGGACGCGATAAACGACGGGTTTGATCCGTCCGGCCTCGATCAGCGGCCACACGCGCGCTTCGAGTTGCGCGGCAATCTTCGCCTTGAAATCGATCGACCGCGGACGCAGCGTCGAGCCCGTTACCGTCAAGCGCCGGCGCAGCACGTCGGCGAGGTTGAGTTCGGCTTTCGCGCCACCTAGCAGCGCGATGATGACGAGCCGGCCGCCGTCGGCGAGCGCCGACAGCTCGCGCGGCACGTAGCCGCCCGCCACCATGTCGAGGATGACGTCCACGCCGCGGTCGTTCGTCAGCGATTTCACGACTTCGACGAAATCTTCCGTCTTGTAATCGATCGCGCGTTCCGCGCCGAGCGCCTCGCAGGCCTTGCATTTCTCGGCCGTTCCCGCCGTGGCGAACACGCGAAATCCGAGCGCGTGCGCGATTTGGATGGCCGTGACGCCAATACCGCTCGAGCCGCCCTGCACGAGCAGCGTTTCGTTGGCGCCGCCCTCCCCCGCACCGAGCTGCGCGCGATCGAATACGTTGCTCCAGACGGTGAAGAACGTTTCGGGCAGCGAAGCGGCCTCGACGTCGGAGAGCCCCTTCGGCACCGGCAAGCACTGGGCGAGCGGGACGGTCGCGTATTGCGCGTAGCCGCCGCCGGCGAGCAGCGCGCAAACGCGATCGCCGATCGCGAGGCCGAACGGGTTGTGCTTTTCGTCGATGTTGCCGCCGACGATTTCGCCCGCGATCTCGAGCCCCGGCAAGTCGGATGCGCCCGGCGGCGGCGCATACGCCCCCTTGCGCTGAAAGACGTCGGGGCGATTCACGCCCGATGCCGACACCTTGACGAGGACTTCGCCCTGGCCGGGCAAGGGATCGGGCCGCTCGGCAAGCGCGAGTACTTCAGGCCCGCCGAACTCGGTGATTTCGATCGCTTTCACATCGCCTCCGAGGCAGTCGTTCAGTAAGGGATGCCGCTATTCTGATGAAAAAAAGGCCGGCGCGCTTGGAAAGCGGCCGGCCGTTCTGGAGCCTGTCACAGGCCCGAAGAGCAGATGCGTCGACGCGTTACTGCGGCGTGGGCTCCGCCGGAGCAGCGCCTGCACCGCCCTCGTTCAGCAGCGCCTTCGCCGACAGGCGCACGCGACCCTTTTCATCCGTTTGGATGACCTTGACCTTCACGTGCTGGCCTTCGCTCAAGTAATCCTTGATGTCCTTGATGCGCTCGTTCGCGATTTCGGAGATGTGCAGCAGGCCATCCTTGCCCGGCAGGATGTTCACGATCGCGCCGAATTCGAGCAGCTTGAGCACGGTGCCTTCGTAGACTTGCCCGACTTCGACTTCGGCCGTGATCGCTTCGATGCGGCGCTTGGCCTCGGCCATGCCCTCGCTGCTCGTGCTCGCGATCGTCACGACACCGTCGTCGGAGATGTCGATCGTCGTGCCCGTTTCCTCGGTCAGCGCGCGAATCACCGAACCGCCCTTGCCGATCACGTCGCGGATCTTCTCCGGGTTGATCTTGACCGTGATCATGCGCGGCGCGAACTCCGACAATTCCGTGTTCGCACCGGACACGGCATCCTTCATCTTGCCGAGGATGTGCATGCGGCCTTCCTTCGCCTGTGCCAGCGCGACCTGCATGATCTCCTTCGTGATCCCTTGGATCTTGATGTCCATCTGCAGCGCCGTCACGCCGTCGGCCGTGCCGGCCACCTTGAAGTCCATGTCGCCGAGGTGGTCTTCATCGCCCAGAATATCGGTCAGCACGGCGAACTTGTTGCCGTCGAGAATCAGGCCCATCGCGATGCCCGCGACGTGCGCCTTCATCGGCACGCCCGCATCCATCAGCGCGAGGCAGCCGCCGCACACCGAGGCCATCGAGGACGAACCGTTCGATTCCGTGATTTCCGATACGACGCGGATCGAGTAGCCGAACTCCTCGGCGCTCGGCAGGCATGCGACGAGCGCGCGCTTGGCCAGGCGGCCGTGGCCGATTTCGCGGCGCTTCGGCGTGCCGACGCGGCCCGTTTCGCCCGTCGCGAACGGAGGCATGTTGTAGTGGAGCATGAAGCGCTCGCGGTATTCGCCTTCGAGCGCGTCGATGATCTGCTCGTCGCCCCTCGTGCCGAGCGTCGCCACGACGAGCGCTTGCGTTTCGCCGCGCGTGAACAGCGCCGAGCCGTGCGTACGCGGCAGCACGCCGGTGCGGATTTCGATCGGGCGCACCGTGCGGGTATCGCGGCCGTCGATGCGCGGTTCGCCGTTCAAGATCTGGCTGCGGACGATCTTCGCTTCGATATCGAACAAGATGTTGCCGACGGCCGTTTTGTCGGCAGGCACTTGGCCCGCGGCCACGGCCGCTTCGTCGAGCTTGGCGCTCGTCGCGGCGTAGATTTCCTTCAGCTTGGCCGAACGCTGCTGCTTGTTGCGCAGTTGGTAGGCGGCGACGAGTTCGCCATGAGCGATCTCGGTCACGCGCGCGATCAGCGCTTCGTCCTTCGGCGCCGGCTGCCAATCCCATTCGGGCTTGCCGCCTTCGCGCACGAGTTCGTGGATCGCGTCGATCGCCGTTTGCATTTGCTCGTGGCCGAACACGACCGCGCCGAGCATGACGTCTTCCGGCAGTTGATCCGCCTCCGATTCCACCATCAGCACGGCGCGCTCGGTGCCGGCCACGACGAGATCGAGACTCGATTGCTCTTGCTGGCTGCGCGTCGGGTTGAGGACGTATTCGTTGTTGACGTAGCCGATGCGGGCGGCGCCGACGGGGCCGTTGAACGGCAGGCCCGACACGGCGAGCGCGGCCGACGCGCCGATCAGCGCCGGGATGTCGGCCGGCACTTCCGGATTGATCGACAGCACGTGGATGACGACTTGGACTTCGTTATAGAAGCCTTCGGGGAAGAGCGGGCGCAACGGACGGTCGATCAGCCGCGACGTCAGCGTTTCGTGTTCCGAGGGACGGCCTTCGCGGCGGAAGAAGCCGCCGGGAATCTTGCCGGCCGAGTAGGTCTTTTCGATGTAATCGACGGTCAGCGGGAAAAAGTCCTGACCCGGCTTGGCCGTCTTCGCGCCGACGACGGTCGCGAGCACGACGGTATCTTCCACGTCGACGATGACGGCGCCCGAAGCTTGGCGCGCGACTTCACCGGTTTCGAGGCGAACGTTGTGCTGGCCCCATTTGAATTCTTTGACGATCTTGTTGAACATGGACATAAGCAACTCCTTGATGTCTTCTCATCTGTTTGGGACTGCCGCCGCGATGCAGGCATCGGCGGGCGGCGCCGGCGGCCGGCGCACCGGCGGGAAGAGGAGTGTATGCCATTCCAGCGCCGCGCTCGGCGATTCGTGCGGCCATCTCGCCGCGCTGGAATGACACAAAGCTCTGCCCGCCTTTGCCGACTGCTGTGAAACCACCCGAAGCGCGCGTCGATGCGCACTCGGGCCTTGCTACGTCACGCTACGCTCCGTACGGGGTAGGACGAAGTGCTGACCCAAAAAACAAATGCCTGTATCAGCGCGCTGACACAGGCATCTTGCGTAAAGCGGTGGCGGCCGATTACTTGCGCAGACCCAGCTTTTCGATCAGCGAACGGTAACGGTCGGCATCCTTGCCCTTCAGGTAGTCGAGCAGCTTACGGCGACGGCTCACCATGCGCAGCAAGCCGCGACGGCTGTGGTGATCCTTCGTGTGCGACTTGAAGTGCATGGTCAACTCGTTGATACGCGACGTCAGCAGGGCGACCTGCACTTCAGGCGAACCCGTGTCGTTCGTGCCGCGTGCGAATTGCGCGACGATGTCGGACTTCTTGATATCAGCAACAGACATTTGATTTCCTTTGAAACAAACAGGCGGTCACGGAAGAAAGGCCGTGCCGTGGGTTACGACGAAAGCGCGCATTGTAGCACAACCGAAAGCGGCAGCATGGCCAACCCGCCGGGCCGCCGCGGCTTCGCCCGCTCAGGGCCGCTCAGGGCCGCTCAGGGCCGCTTCATCCGGCACTCGCTCGGCGTTTCCGTCTGCTCCGGCGCCAGCGCCAGCACCGTGCGGAACCCATAACCGGAGCCCTCGTTGTCGAAACGCACGCCCGGAGCACCGAGCTTGCCCATCTCGATCACATAAAGGGGTTGGATCAATTGGTGATCGTCGGCCCGCATCCAGCCGCGATCGAACCCGTTGTCGAACTTCATGCCTTCGAGCGCCTTTGCGACTGCCGCGGGATCGGCACCATGCGCCCGCGAGATGGCCTGCGCGAGCATGTCGACCATCACGTCGATCCGTGCGAGCGCATAGTCGTCGCGCGCGGCCGGAAAGCGGGCACGGAACGCGGCGTAATAGGCGTCGGACGCCGCGGCGTTCGCGCGAGGCAGGCGCTCGCCCGCGGGCGCGGCCGTACCGGCATTCGGGTGCCAGTCCGCGACGGCCACCACGCGGCCGACGCCTGCCTCCCCGATGGCGGCGGGCGCATCGAGGCTGTTGCCGTAGAACGTATAGAACTTGCCGGCGAAACCCTGCTCGCGGGCGGCTTTCACGAGCAGCGCGAGATCGTTCCCCCAGTTGCCCGTGACGACGGCGTCCGCGCCGCTCGCGCGCAGTTTCGCGATGTAGGGCGTGAAATCCTTGACCCGGCCGATCGGATGAAATTCGTCGCCGACGATGGCGATGTCGGGCCGCCGCGCCGCCAGCGCTTCCCGCGCGAGCGTGCTGACGTCGTGCCCGAAGCTGTAGTCCTGGTTCAGCAGATAGACGCGCTTGACGGATTCGTCGTGCGCGATGACATCGGCGAGCGCGTTCATCCGCATGCCGGCGTGGGCGTCGAAACGGAAATGCCAAAAACTGCAGAGCGTGCCGGTGAGCGCGGGATCGTCGGCCGAGTAGTTCAGGAACAACTCGCGATTGTCGGGCTCACGCGCGTTTTGCTTGTCGATCGCCGATACGAGCGCCGCCGCCACGGCCGAGCTGTTGCCCTGCAGGACGAACGCGATATGCCGATCAGCGGCCGCTCGCAACTGGACGAGCGCCTGCAGGGCGCTGCCCTGGCTGTCGAGCACGACGAGTTCGAGCGGATGCGCGCCATCGGGCAGTTGGACGCCTCCGCGCGCATTGACGCGCTCGATCGCGAAACGCACGTTGCGCTCGACGGCCGCGCCCGCATCGGCAAACGGGCCCGACATGCCTTCGATCAGCGCGAGCCGGATCGGGGCATGCGCCGCCGCATCGCTCGTTCCGCTCGTTCCGCTCGTTCCGCTCGTTCCGCTCGTTCCGCTCGTTCCCGCGGCGCACGCGAGCGGCGCTGCGAATGCGCACGCGGCGGCGGCGATCGCCGCCCACTTCGTCCATCTACCCTTCATCGTTCGTTCCTTGCCGCTATCGAAATGGGCGGATATTAGGCTGCGATGGCACCGGCTCGCAAGCCGGCCGTCCGGCCGAGCGCGACGGCCGCCAGCTACCCGGCGCCAGCCAAAGGCGTAAATCTTTGCGAGCCGCCCCTGTCCAAACGAGGCGAGCCCGTGATACAACGCCGCTCATGGAAGTCATCGGAGAAATGTATGGTGTGCAAGCGTCTTTCCGCGGCACTCGCCTGCGCGGCGGTCTTCGCGCTCGCGGGATGCGCCCAGCCATGGCAGGGTTTCACGGCCGGCGAGGATCAATCGGCGGTGATCGCCCGTCTCGGGCCGCCACGCGAAATCTACGATCTGCCCGGCGGCGGCAAGCGGCTGATGTGGCCGACTCAGCCGATGGGCGAAACGACGACGGCGGCGGACGTCGATGCTTCCGGCAAAGTGGTCGCGGTGCGGCAAGTGCTGCAGCCGAGCGAGTTCTACAAGGCGCAGATCGGCACCTGGACGAAGCAGGACGTTCTCGTCCATTTCGGCCGCCCCGAGGAAACGGCCTATTTCCCGCTCATGAAGCGCGAAGTGTGGAGCTATCGCTACCTCGAGAACAACGTCTGGTACCAGCTTTACCACTTCTATTTCGACCCTGAAGGCATCCTGCGCCTCACGCAAAAGACGCCCGACCCGCTGCACGAGCCCGAGCGCAATCGTTTCGGCTTCTAAAAGCCGGACCTTGAAGCGGGACTCGCGGATCGGAGCCATGCGTTCTCGTCCACCCGCTCATGGCCCTCGTCGGCTTCGTATCGCGACACGCGCGGCAAACGGCGAGCGATAAGCAAAGGGGCTCTCGCACCGAGAGCCCCGAACGACTGGCCGACCTCGCCCTCAAACGCCCTGAGGATTCACCTTATCGACGTTCGCGTAGAGCTTGTTGAGCGCGGAGATATACGCCTTCGCCGACGCGGCGACGATGTCCGGGTCGGTGCCGACGCCGTTGACGATCCGCCCGCTCTTGGACAAGCGCACCGTCACCTCGCCTTGCGCCTGCGTCCCCGTCGTGATCGCGTTCACCGAGTACAGCAACAACTCGGAGCCGCTGCCGACTTCGCCTTCGATCGCATTGAGCGTCGCATCGACGGGCCCGTTGCCGCGTGCCTCGCCCACCGTTTCCTTGCCGTCCACCGAGAACACCACGCGCGCATGGGGACGCTCGCCCGTTTCGGAATGCTGGGCCAACGCGACGAACTTGTAGTGCTCGCGCGCCTGCGCAGCGGCCGATTCCTCGGAGACGATCGCGATGATGTCCTCGTCGAAGATTTCCGCCTTGCGATCGGCCAGTTCCTTGAAACGGGCAAAGGCTTCGTTGAGCTCCGTCTCGCTATCGAGCGCGATACCGAGCTCTTGCAGACGCTGCTTGAACGCGTTGCGGCCCGACAGCTTGCCGAGAACGATCTTGTTGGCCGTCCAGCCCACGTCTTCGGCCCGCATGATTTCGTAGGTGTCGCGCGCTTTGAGCACGCCGTCCTGGTGAATCCCGGACGCGTGCGCGAACGCGTTCGCGCCGACCACCGCTTTGTTCGGCTGAACGACGAAGCCCGTGATTTGCGATACGAGCTTCGAGGCCGGCACGATCTGTGACGTGTCGATCCCGACGTCGAGGCCGAAGTAGTCCTTGCGCGTCTTCACCGACATCACGATTTCCTCGAGCGCCGTGTTGCCCGCGCGCTCGCCGAGGCCGTTGATCGTGCATTCGACTTGGCGTGCGCCGCCGATCTTCACGCCGGCCAGCGAATTCGCCACGGCCATGCCGAGATCGTTGTGGCAATGCACGGAGAAAATCGCCTTGTCCGAGTTCGGGATTCGCTCGCGCAGCGTCTTGACGAGATTGCCGTAGAGCTCGGGCACACCGTAGCCGACGGTATCGGCGATGTTGATCGTCGTCGCGCCCTCGTCGATCACCGCCTCGAGCACGCGGCACAGGAAATCCATATCCGAGCGGCTGCCGTCCTCGGGCGAGAACTCGACGTCGTTCGTGAACTTGCGCGCAAAGCGCACGGCCAGCCGGGCCTGCTCGTACACTTGCTCGGGCGTCATGCGCAGTTTCTTCTCCATGTGCAGCGGAGAGGTCGCGATGAACGTGTGGATGCGGAAGTGATCGGCCGGCTTCAAAGCGTCGGCGGCCCGCTGGATGTCCTTGTCGTTCGCGCGCGCGAGCGAGCACACGGTGCTGTCCTTGATCAGCGACGCGATCGTGTTGATCGCATCGAAGTCGCCGTTCGAGCTGGCCGCGAAACCGGCTTCGATCACGTCGACTTTCATTCGCTCGAGCTGCTTCGCGATGCGGATCTTCTCTTCCTTCGTCATCGACGCACCAGGCGATTGCTCGCCATCACGCAACGTCGTGTCGAAAATAATCAGTTTGTCTGCCATGTCATGTCTCCAGGGGGACGTTTGCGTTCGGAATGCTTGGGGATACGGAAAACGGAATTTGGGTGTTCGCGCCACCGTAGGCGACGCCAAACAACGAACGAGGCAGACGGGGGGCGAAAACGGTCAGCGCGGCAGGCGCGCTAGTGCTAGCGCGCGTAGAGGCGCACCGGCGAGAAGGGATAGAAGGGGGAAGGTCAAAATCGACATGTCGACGACTATAGCGGCATTCCGGGAATCGTGCAATCGGCCGAACATAGCGATAACCGAGCGCTGGTCCGTGCGGCCGACGCGATACCAAAGCGAGCAATATGTCGATGAGCCGCATTTGCCATATGCGACTCCTGCCGTGAGCCGTATCGGACGAGATGCGGCTCGAGCCTCTGACTATCGGTCTTAGTGCGGCCTGAGTGTCCGCCTCAGTGATCGTGCGGAACGGACCGCGCCGGATTGTCGCGTCCGCGCGCGGCCATATAGCCCCAAAACGCGTAACCCGACAGGCCGTAGAGGACGAACAGGCCGAACAGCATCAGCGGCGGATCGGACGAGACGAGCACGAACGCGACGACGACGAGCAAGATCGCCGCGAACGGCACGCGATGGCGCACGTCGAGCGCCTTGCCGCTGTAAAACGGTGCGTTCGACACCATCGTCACGCCCGCGTAGACGGTCAGCGCGAACGCGACCCACGGCAGCCAAACGAGCTTGAGCGGTACCCGGTTGTCGGTCGCGAGCCAGACGAAGCCGGCGATCAGCGCCGCCGCCGCCGGGCTCGGCAAGCCCTGGAAGAAGCGCTTGTCGACGACGCCGATGTTGGTGTTGAAGCGCGCGAGCCGAAGCGCCGCGCCCGAGCAATAGACGAACGCGGCGAGCCAGCCCCAGCGCCCGAGATCCTTGAGGACCCACTCGTACATGACGAGCGCGGGCGCCACGCCGAACGAGACCATGTCGGACAGACTATCGAATTGCTCGCCGAAGGCGCTTTGCGTGTGCGTCATGCGGGCCACGCGCCCATCCATGCCGTCGAGCACCATCGCGACGAAGATCGCGATCGCCGCGATCTCGAAGCGCACGTTCATCGCCTGCACGACGGCGAAGAAGCCGCAAAAAAGCGCGGCCGTGGTGAACGCGTTCGGCAGCAGGTAAATCCCGCGCGTGCGCAGAAATTTCTGGCGTGCGGCGCGCCGGCTCTCGGCCGGCGCGGAATCGACGCCGAGCGCCTTGTTGCGGCGAAACGGATTGCGCCGGAACGAACGCGGCATCGGTGTCGTGCCGGAACGCGGGCGACGTTTGAAAGCGGCCATCTAACCCTCCTGCCGCCGTGTCAAAGCTCGGCGAGAATCGTCGACGAGGCGAATACTTTCTCGCCGATCGACACTTTCGCGCGGCTGCCGAGCGGCAGATAAACGTCGACGCGCGAGCCGAAACGGATGAACCCGTAGCGCTGGCCGCGCGCGAGCGGCTCGCCCGCGCGCACGTAGCAAAGAATACGGCGCGCGATGAGGCCCGCGATCTGCACCGACGTGACCGTATGGCCGCTCGCGGTCAGCAGCACGATCGCATTGCGCTCGTTCTCGAGCGATGCCTTATCGATCGCGGCGTTCAGGTACGCCCCCGGGAAGTATTCGACCTTCGTGATCGCGCCATCGACGGGCGAGCGCTGCGAGTGCACGTTGAAAACGTTCATGAACACGCTGATCTTCAGCGCTTCTCGATCCGCATAAGGATCCCGCGTGGTCTCGACGGCAACGATGCGGCCGTCGGCCGGGCACAGCACGGCATTCGCTTGCATGGGGATCGGACGCGGCGGATCGCGGAAGAACTGCACGACGAAGATCAGGATCAGCCAGAACGGCCAGGCAAAACCGAACCCCGCGACCGCATGGATCAACAGCGCGACGACGGCGGCAATCGCGATGAACGGCCAGCCTTCGCGCGCGATGATCGGATGTGGGTAATTCATGGATCGTTTCGAAGTTTTTGTAAAACCACTAGGATAGCAAAAGCCGTCCCGTGCGAGACGCACGGGACGGCTTTCAAGGGGCATCGAGCGGCCGGCGGCGGCATGACACCGCCCGGCAAAACCCGGGCGCGAGGAGTGAGGCGCGCGCTTCTCCCCGCGCCGGCAGGCCTCACGCGTGGCGTAACGCGCCGTAACGCGCGCGGCCTGCCGCCGGTTCCGGTCTTAGTTCTTCGACTGATCGACGAGCTTGTTCTTAGCGATCCACGGCATCATCGCGCGCAGCTTGCCGCCGACTTGCTCGATCTGGTGCTCGGCCATCAGGCGGCGGCGCGATTGCAGCGTCGGTGCGCCGGCCTTGTTCTCGAGAATGAAGCTCTTCGCGTATTCGCCCGTCTGGATGTCCTTCAGGACGTCCTTCATGACCTTCTTCGTCTCTTCCGTCACGACGCGCGGGCCCGTCACGTATTCGCCGTACTCGGCGTTGTTCGAGATCGAATAGTTCATGTTCGCGATGCCGCCTTCGTAGATCAGGTCCACGATGAGCTTGAGCTCGTGCAGGCACTCGAAGTACGCCATTTCCGGCGCGTAGCCCGCTTCGACGAGCGTCTCGAAACCGGCCTTGATCAGCTCGACGGTGCCGCCGCAGAGCACGGCTTGCTCGCCGAAGAGGTCAGTTTCCGTCTCTTCGCGGAAGTTCGTCTCGATGATGCCGGCACGGCCGCCGCCGTTCGCTGCCGCGTACGACAGCGCGACGTCGCGCGCCGCGCCCGATTTGTCTTGCGCGACGGCGATCAGGTGCGGCACGCCGCCGCCTTGCGAGTACGTGCCGCGCACGGTGTGGCCCGGGGCCTTCGGCGCGATCATGATGACGTCGAGATCGGCGCGCGGAATGACTTGGCCGTAGTGGACGTTGAAGCCGTGCGCGAAGGCGAGTGCCGCGCCTTCCTTGATGTTGGCGTGCACTTCGTTCTTGTAGACGTCGGCGATCTGCTCGTCGGGCAGCAGCATCATGACGACGTCGGCGCCCTTCACGGCTTCGGCCACTTCCTTGACCGTGAGGCCCGCGCCTTCGGCCTTCTTCCACGAGGCGCCGCCTTTGCGCAGCCCGACCGTCACGCGCACGCCGCTGTCCTTCAGGTTCAGTGCGTGAGCATGGCCTTGCGAGCCGTAGCCGATGATCGTGACGTCCTTGCCTTTGATGAGGGACAGGTCGGCGTCTTTATCGTAGAAAACTTTCATGTCGGTTCCTTCTCGTTAATCGTATTCGTCAATTCTTCAAAAATCGCTCGCTTTCCGGCGAGCGTCGACCGGGTAGCTGGCGTCACACCTTCAAAATGCGTTCGCCGCGCCCAATGCCCGAGCTGCCCGTGCGGACGGTCTCGAGAATCACGGCGGCGTCGAGCGCTTCGATGAAGGCGTCGAGCTTGTCGCTCGCCCCCGTCAGCTCGATCGTGTAGGTCTTTTCGGTTACGTCGATGATGCGGCCGCGGAAGATATCCGCCATCCGCTTCATTTCTTCACGTTCCTTGCCGACCGCCCGTACCTTGATCAGCATCAGCTCGCGCTCGATGTGGGCGCCTTCTGTCAAGTCGACCACCTTCACCACCTCGATCAGGCGGTTCAAGTGCTTCGTGATCTGTTCGATCACGTCGTCCGAGCCGATGGAGACGATGGTAAGGCGCGACAGCGAATGGTCTTCCGTCGGCGCCACCGTCAAGGTTTCGATGTTGTAGCCGCGAGCCGAAAACAAGCCGACCACGCGCGAAAGCGCGCCCGGTTCGTTCTCGAGCAAGACGGAGATGATATGTCTCATGTTGCTTTCCCGTTTATCCAGATGTCGATTGTCCGCGGCGCCGGCCTCCCTCGAGCTCGATGAAGGCGCCCTTCGTGAGCGCGCCGGACGAGCGAATGGGCCGTGGCGCCAGTCCGTCGTTAGAGGTCCTCGGCGCCCAGCAGCATCTCGGTGATGCCCTTGCCGGATTGAACCATCGGCCAGACGTTTTCGGTCGGATCGGTCTGGAAATCGAGAAATACGGTGCGATCCTTCAAGCGCAGCGCTTCTTTCAGCGCCGGTTCGACGTCGGCCGTCTTCTCAACCCGGATGCCGACGTGGCCATACGCCTCGGCGAGCTTGACGAAGTCGGGCAGCGCGTCCATGTACGAATGGGAGTAGCGCTTGCTGTATTCGATCTGCTGCCACTGGCGCACCATGCCCAGATAGCGGTTGTTCAGCGAGATGATCTTGACGGGCGTGTCGTACTGCTTGCAGGTGGACAGCTCCTGGATGCACATCTGAATCGAGCCCTCGCCCGTGATGCAGACGACCTCCGACTCGGGATGCGCCATCTTCACGCCCATCGCCGCCGGCAGGCCGAAGCCCATCGTGCCGAGACCGCCCGAGTTGATCCAGCGGCGCGGCTTGTCGAAGCGGTAGAACTGCGCGGCCCACATCTGATGCTGGCCGACGTCGGAGCAGACGAACGCGTTGCCGTCGGTCAGCTCCCAGAGCTTTTCGACGACGTATTGCGGCTTGATGATCTCGCTCTTGCGGTCGTACTTCAGGCAATTCTTCTCGCGCCAGCCCTCGATGTCCTTCCACCACTGCGCGAGCGCTTCCGTGTCGGGGCCGTGCTCGGCATGCTGGAGCTGCTCGATGATTTCCTTGAGCACTTCCTTGACGTCGCCGACGATCGGAATGTCGACCTTCACGCGCTTGCTGATCGACGACGGATCGATGTCGATATGGATGATCTTGCGCGGACGCGACGAGAAGTGCTGCGGATCGCCGATCACGCGATCGTCGAAGCGCGCGCCGATGGCGATCAGGACGTCGCAGTTCTGCATCGCCATGTTCGCTTCGTACGTGCCGTGCATCCCGAGCATGCCGAGGAATTTCTTGTCGCTCGCGCGGTAGCCGCCGAGCCCCATCAGCGTGTTCGTGACGGGGTAGCCGAGCAGATCGGCGAACTGATTGAGCTCGCGCGACGCATCGGCCAGAATGATCCCGCCGCCCGTATAGATATAGGGGCGCTTGGCCGACAGCAGCAGCGATACGGCTTTGCGGATTTGGCCCGAGTGGCCCTTCGTGACCGGGTTGTACGAACGCAGCGAAACGGTCTTCACGGGCTCGTACTGGCACGGCGTTTTCGAGATGTCCTTCGGGATGTCGATCAGCACGGGGCCAGGACGGCCCGTACGCGCGATGAAGAACGCCTTCTTGACGGTCGAGGCAAGCTCGCGCACGTCCTTCACGAGGAAATTGTGCTTCACGCACGGACGCGTGATGCCGACGGTGTCGCATTCCTGGAAGGCGTCCTGGCCGATCGCGGCAGTGGGCACCTGCCCGCTGATGATGACCATCGGGATCGAATCCATGTAGGCCGTGGCGATGCCGGTGACGGCATTCGTCACGCCGGGGCCGGACGTCACGAGGCAAACGCCGACCTTGCCCGTCGAGCGCGAGTAAGCGTCGGCCGCATGCACGGCTGCCTGTTCATGGCGCACGAGCACATGCTGGACTTTGTCCTGCTTATAGAGTTCGTCGTAGATATACAGTACCGCGCCGCCGGGATAGCCCCAAAGCACCTCGACGCCCTCGTCGGCCAATGCGCGCATGAGCACGGTGGCACCGATCGATCCGGCTTCGTGGGGAGGAGTGGTATCCGACGTGGAGAATTCCGCGCTGGGCATGTTCATCGTTAACCTTTCGAATTTTCGGCAAAAAATTGATCGGGTGCTCTCTGCCGGGCTTATGGCTCGGGTTCAAGCGGCGCGTCCACTTTGACAGACGGACCTCATGGGCCCGCCCAAAAAGAGACAAGTCACTTATGTTGCGAACCGGAGACGTTAGCTGCTCCGCGCGCGAAGGTCAAGTGAAAGTTGTCGGGCCGGCCCAGCCCATGCACGGCCGAACCGGTCGTTTTGCGCCCGAAACAGGGTATTTCCAACCCATCGGGGCATGGATCGCCCCCGGTATCTCGAAAATTTGCTAGCATCCGCGAGTTTTACGACATTTTTCTATCGATTACGGTGCGCGCGAAAGTCTCGCGCCGCCCCCCTCGGATGGCATCAGACAAGGAACTCGCCGATTTTCTGGCGGGCGCCGAAAGGCGCGCGTTCAAGCAGACCGTCTACGCCGTGCGCGATGACGATGCCGCCCTCGACATCGTCCAGGACGCGATGATCAAGCTCGCCGAAAAATACGGCGATCGCCCCGCCGCCGAGCTTCCGCTGCTGTTTCAGCGTATCTTGCAGAATGTGATGCATGATTACTTTCGTCGTCAGAAAGTGCGCAACACGTGGGTCAGCCTGTTCTCGTCGCTCGGCAGCGGTGACGACGAAGAATTCGATCCTCTGGAGACGATCGAAGCGAGCGACGGCTCGAGCGCGGGCGTCAGTAGCGAACTGAAGCTCGAGCGCGAGCAGGTGCTCGCCTCGATCGACGAAGAAATCCAAAAATTGCCGGCGCGTCAACGGGAAGCGTTCCTCATGCGTTACTGGGAAGATATGGATGTCGCCGAGACCGCCGCCGCGATGGGCTGCTCCGAGGGAAGCGTGAAAACGCACTGCTCGCGAGCGACGCACACGTTGGCGGTCGCGCTCAAGGCCAAAGGAATTACGCTATGAGCTCCGCTCCAGAAATCAAAGAATCCGAGTTCGCGGACAAGATTTGCCGCGTGCTCGACGAAAGCACAGCCGACTTGCCCGCCGCCACGCTCGAGCGCTTGGCCGGCGCGCGTCGTCTCGCCCTCTCGCGCAAGAAGCCCGAAACCGTCGCCGCGCCGGCGTTCGTGCCCGTGCTCGCGCATGCCGGTGCGGGCGCCGCGCTCGGCCAGCCGAGCCAGCCCAAGCGCCATCTGTCGCCGCTCGGCCGCGTGCTGCGCGTGTGGCCGGTCGTCGCGCTCATCGGCGGCATCGCCGTCATCGCCTATTGGGAAAACCTGCAGCGGTCCGCCGAACTGGCGGACATCGACGCGGCCATGCTCAGCGACGACTTGCCGCTGAACGCTTATCTCGACCACGGGTTCAATGCGTACCTGTCACGGGCGCGCTAAGGCAGGCGGAGAGCGACGCCGGTGAGCTACAAGCGCGGCTTGGCCGTTGTTTTCGGATGCGCGATCGCCGCGGCGGTCGCGTTCACGGCAACCTACCCTCGATTCTTCGAGCACGCACCCGTGCACGCGACGGCCGGGGTGTCGGGCGTCGCCGCGCCGTCGCCGGCCGCGCTCACCGTGGCATTTCCCCCGCTCGCCAACGATACGAATCCGTTGTCGTGGTCGCATTTGAGCAACGCACAGCACGAAGCACTCGCGCCGTTCGCCGCGGAATGGGATACGTTCAGCGACGAACGCAAGCGCAAATGGATCAAGATCGCCGGGCGTTACGCGAAGATGTCGCCAGAATCGCAGAAGCGCCTCCACGAGCGCATGATGGAATGGATCCGCATGACGCCCGATCAACGCCGAGTCGCACGCGAGAACTATCAGGTGTCGAAGGCCCTGCCGCCGCAAGCGCGCAAGAAAGCTTGGCAGGCCTATCAGGAGCTCTCGCCCGAGCAGAAGGCCAAGCTCGCTGCCATCGGGCGCAAGCGGCGGCCTACCGTCGTGAGCGCTCCGCCGTCGGGTGAGCGCAGCGAAATCCGCGGGCTGAACCGGCTCGTGAATCCGGCGAATCCGACGCTTGGCGCAAGCGGCGCCGCAGGGGCCGCAGCCGCCGCGAGCGCCGGCGCAGCCGCGCCGGCCTCGGGCGGCACGCCGGCCTCCGGCCCCGTCAACTCGACGGTGCCGGTACCGCCCACGCCCGTCTCGCCGTCGGACGAGCCGTCTCTCTTCCGGGGCGCATGAGATGGCCCCCACGCTCACTGCGTTCGCTGTCGACCGGAGTTGGCGCTTCAGCGCTTACTCCGGTCCCATGCAAAGCTCCCCCCGAGGGGGCGCTCCGTGCACTTGGGGCGGCCCGGCGCGCACTGAGATGCCCCCCACGCTCACTGCGTTCGCTGCCCCCCGAGGGGGCGCTCCGTGCACTTGGGGCGGCCCGGCGCGCACTTCGCCGGCTCCGATCCAGACATCGATAACATGACAGCCACCGTTCCGACGATTCGCCGCCGCCTCGCCGCGCTCGTCTACGAAAGCGTGCTGCTGTTCGGCGTCGTGTTCATCGCCGGCTATCTGTTCGGGACGCTGACGCAGCAACGCAACGGCCTCACGCACCACAACCTGCTCACCGCCTGGGTCGCGCTCGTCGTCGGCGCCTACTTCGTCTGGTGCTGGACACGCGGCGGCCAGACGCTGCCGATGAAGACCTGGCGCCTGCGGCTCGTTACCGTCGAAACGGGCGAGCCGCCGAAGGCGCTGCGTGCCGTCGCCCGATATCTCGCCGCCTGGCTCTGGTTCTTGCCACCGCTCGCGCTGCATCCGCTGCTTCACCTGCCCGTGCCGGCCACGCTTGCCGCTACCGTCGCCTGGTTCGCGCTATGGACCGCCGCGGCCCGCCTCGACCCCGCTCGACAGTTCCCGCACGACCGCCTGGCCGGCACGCGCATCGTGGCTGTCGAGCGCGGCTGAGCGCAGATGTGCCGGTGCGCCGAGCGCCGATGCACTCGTAGCACGTTCGGCCCACTCTCCAAGACACGTAATAAGAAGTTCTCGTGACTGTCATGTGGCAGTCACGAGCACATGGCGCAATGTGCGCCATGTACAACTCGACGCGAGAAGCCATGGACCGCACGCCGTCCGCGACTTCCCTTCTCAGACAACTCGGCGCAAGCGTCGAAACCGTCCCCTTTCAGCCCGCGCTGCCGAGCGGCGGCCCACCGCCCCCGTCGGGCGCCAACCCCGCCGATGCGTCCGGCGATCAGCACGACGACGGCGTCGGCGAGCCGCTGCGCTACCGCACGATTTGGCTGTCGGACATCCACCTCGGATCGAGCGGCTGCCAGGCGCCGTACCTGCTCGACTTCCTGCGGCACAACGAATCGGAGTACCTGTACCTCGTCGGCGACATCATCGACGGCTGGCAGTTGAAGAAGGGCTGGTACTGGCCGCAAGCGCACAACGACGTGGTCCAAAAGATCTTGCGCAAGGCCCGCAAAGGCACGCAGGTCATCTACATCCCCGGCAATCACGACGAGGGCGCGCGCCAATTTTGCGACCTCGCGTTCGGCGACATCCACGTGCGCGGCGAAGCATTTCATACGACGCTTGCGGGCAAGCGCCTGTGGATCGTCCACGGCGATCTGTTCGACGGCGTCATCCAGCATGCGAAGTGGCTAGCCTACCTCGGCGACACGGCCTATACGGCCATCCTCGTCCTGAACCGCTGGTTCAACCGTGTGCGCAGCCGCTTCGGCCTGCATTATTGGTCGCTCTCGCAATACCTGAAGCATCAGGTCAAGAACGCCGTCAATTTCATCTCTTCGTTCGAGCACGTCATGGTCGAGGAAGCGCGTCGCCGCGGCTGCGACGGCGTCGTGTGCGGCCATATCCACAAGGCCGAGATCCGCGACGTGGACGGCCTGCTCTATTGCAACGACGGCGACTGGGTCGAGAGCCTGTCCGCCCTCGTCGAAACGCTCGACGGCGAGCTCAAGGTGGTCTACTGGACCGTCATGCGCTCGCCGGCCGCCGCCCCGCGTAAAACCAAGGCTACCGCCTAACCGCTTCGCGAACCGGACCGACCGCATGAAAATCATGATTGTCACCGACGCCTGGGAACCTCAGGTCAACGGCGTCGTGCGCACGCTGAAGAACACCACGCGCGAGCTGACTGCGCTCGGCCATCGAGTCGAGCTGCTCACCCCGCTCGAATTCCGCACGATTCCCTGCCCGACTTATCCTGAAATTCGCCTCTCGCTGCTGCCGCGCCGGCGCGTGCATGCCCGTATCGACGAGTTCGCGCCCGATGCGCTGCACATCGCCACCGAAGGCCCGCTCGGCATGGCCGCGCGCGCTTATGCGATTCGCCGCGGCCTGCCGTTCACGACCGCCTATCACACGCGCTTTCCGGAGTACGTGCATGCGCGCTTCGGCATTCCGACGACGGCCACCTACCGCTTTCTGCGCTGGTTCCATGGCCAGTCGCTGGCCGTGATGGCGCCCACCCCCGTCGTCAAGCACGATCTCGAGCAGCACGGCTTCGACAACGTCGTCCTGTGGACTCGCGGCGTCGATCTCGACATCTTTCATCCGATGGAATCGAAGGTGCTCAACACGGCGCGGCCGATCTTCTTGTACGTGGGACGAGTCGCGATCGAAAAGAACGTCGAGGCCTTTCTCAAGCTCGACCTGCCCGGCTCGAAGTGGGTGGCCGGCGAAGGCCCCGCGCTGGCCGAGCTCAAATCGCGCTATCCCGAAGTCAACTACCTGGGCGTGCTCAGCCAAGCCGAGCTCGCGAAGGTCTACGCGGCGGCCGACGTCTTCGTATTCCCGAGCCGGACCGACACCTTCGGTCTCGTGCTGCTCGAGGCGCTCGCCTGCGGCACGCCGGTCGCAGCCTACCCCGTGACGGGCCCGATCGACGTGCTCGGCGACGGCAACGCGGGGGCGATGAACGACGACTTGCGCGAGGCGTGCCTCGACGCGCTGAAGATCGATCGCACCGATGCGCGCGCATGGGCCGAGCGCTTTTCGTGGCAAGCGGCTTCGATGCAGTTCGCCGCCCATTTGAAACCGCTTCAGCGCGCCGGCGCGCGCGAGGAAAACGCCGCCGCATGAAACGCGACGATCCGCTCGTGCACGACGAGCATGACGATTCCGACACGGGCGAGGGAGTGGCGCATGAGCCGCTCTCTCCGGACGATCCGTTCGCACCGCTGCCGTTCAACCCCTATAAAGGCAACCGGGGCTTCGCGCGAGCTTGGCATGCGCTGAAGAACTCGATCGCCGGCTTTCGCGTCGCCATCCAAGAAGAAAGCGCGTTCCGCCAAGAGCTCACGCTGGCCGCGATTCTCGTGCCGTGCGGCGCGCTCGTGCCCGTCGACGCCGTTTCCCACGTGCTCTTGATCGGCTCGGTGCTGCTCGTGCTCATCGTCGAGCTCTTGAACTCGAGCGTCGAGGCGGCGATCGACCGTATCTCGCTCGAGCGCCATGAACTGTCCCGCCGAGCAAAAGACCTCGGCAGCGCCGCCGTCACCGTCGCCCTGGCCGCCTGTGTGCTCACCTGGGCGCTGATCGTCGGCCCCATCGTCGTCCGCTGGACCGGCGGCTAGCCGCTTGGGCCTCTCGCGCCGCTTTGCGGCGTACTTTTAAGGAAATTCCTACACAACGTTCGAGGAAGAGAACGACCGGTTTATAATCGCCCGACGCAGTGCCAAGATACCAACCGAGCCGGGCGCATCACCGCAGCGTCGCGCGAGCGCCGTGCGTGCCCGGCAGCACAGGGCCGGACGACATGGAAGCGAAAACTCCCCGCCGCACCCGCGAACGGATCCTCGAACTGTCGTTGAAGCTATTCAACGAAATCGGAGAGCCGAACGTCACCACGACGACGATCGCGGAGGAAATGGAGATCAGCCCAGGCAATCTCTACTACCATTTCCGCAACAAAGACGACATCATCAACAGCATCTTTGCGCAGTTCGAGCAGGCGATCGAGAAGCGGCTTCGTTTTCCGGAAGACCATCGTCCGACGATCGACGAAACTTGGTCGTACCTGCAGTACATGGCCGATTTCATGTGGACCTACCGGTTCCTCTATCGCGACCTGAACGATCTGCTCGCGCGCAACCGCACACTCGAGACGCACTTCAAGCAGATCATCAGCCACAAGGTGCGCTTCGCGAAAGAGATGTGCGAGTTGCTCGTCGCCGATGAAGAAATGGTCGCGTCGCCCGAGGAAATCCAAGTCATCGCGACGAACATGGGTGTGACCGCCACGTACTGGCTCTCGTACCAGTTCGTCATGCACCCGCGCAAATACAACGATCAGGAAGCAATTCGCGACGAGCTGCATCAGGTCAGCGTGCACGTCATTTCGATGATGGCGCCCTATCTGCGCGGCCGCTCGCGGCAATTGTTCGACGATCTGGTCTCGGGCAAGCTGCCCAAGCGCCAATTCCAGGACTACCTGCCCCCTCGCGGGAAGGACAACACTGTATGAAAGTGCCCCCACGCTCGCTCCGTTCGCTGTCGACCGGAGTTGGCGCTTCAGCGCTTACTCCGGTCCCATGCAAAGCTCCCCCCGAGGGGGCGCCGGCCTCCCTCGGGGCGGCCCAGCGGGAGGCTGTATGAAATCGGTTTGCGTCTATTGCGGCTCATCGACGGGAGCCAAGCCCCTCTATGCGCAAGCGGCGCAAACGTTCGCGCGCGCACTCGTCGAGGCGGGCTGCTCGCTCGTCTACGGCGGCGGGCGCGTCGGCCTCATGGGCGTCATCGCCGATGAAGTACTGGCAGCGGGCGGGCGCGTCGTCGGTGTCATCCCGGAGCTGCTCGTCGACAAGGAAGTCGGCCACGAAGGCTTGACCGAGCTGCACGTCGTGCCCGACATGCATCAGCGCAAGCGCATGATGGCCGATCTGTCCGATGCGTTCGTCGCCCTGCCCGGCGGCGCGGGCACGCTCGAGGAACTGTTCGAGGTGTACACCTGGGCGCAGCTCGGCTATCACCACAAGGCAATCGGCCTTTACGACATCGGCGGCTATTACGCGCCGCTCGTCGGCATGCTGGAGCATACGGTGCGCGAAGGCTTCATGCAGCAGGCCTATCTGGATATCCTCCAGATCGATGCCGACGCCCCTGCGCTGCTCGACAAGCTGCGCCGCTATCACCCGCCCGGCCGCGATAAATGGGCCACGCAGCGGGAAGTCGTCTGAGCGCTGTGCCGGTCGGGGCGAGGGCCGCCTCGAGCGTTCGTTGCATCATCGCCATCGTCGCCGTCATCTCCATTTGAGGGAGCGCTCCCCATGAATGCCGAACGCCGCGTCGTCCTCGTCACCGGAGCCGGCCGCGGCATCGGCCGCGCCACCGCCCGTCTGCTCGGCAAGCAAGGTTCGGCGGTCGGCGTGAACTACGTGCGCGATCTCGCCGCGGCCCAGGAAACGGCCGACGAAGTCGAGCGGGCAGGCGGCCGCGCGCTGCTGCTGCCCGGCGACGTCGCCGACGAAACGGCCGTCGTCGCCCTGTTCGACGAACTCGAGACGGCTTTTGGCCGCGTCGATGCCCTCGTCAACAACGCAGGCATCGTCGGGCCCTCGATGCCGCTGGCCGAGATGGACATCGCTCGGCTCAAGCGCATGTTCGACGTCAACGTGCTCGGCGCCTATCTTTGCGCCCGCGAGGCCGCGCGCCGCATGTCGACGGACCGCGGCGGGCGCGGCGGCGCCATCGTCAACGTGTCGTCGGCCGCGTCGAGGCTCGGCTCGCCGAACGAATACGTCGATTACGCCGGCTCGAAGGCCGCCGTCGATACGATGACGATCGGTCTGGCCAAGGAACTCGGGCCGCGAGGCGTGCGCGTCAATGGCGTGCGCCCGGGCTTGATAGAAACCGACATCCACGCGAGCGGCGGCCAGCCCCAACGGGCCGCCGTGCTCGGCGCCCAAACGCCGCTCGGCCGGGCGGGCCAAGCGGAGGAAGTGGCCCAGGCGATCGTCTGGCTGCTCAGCGACGCCGCGTCCTATGTCACCGGCGCGCTGCTCGACGCCAGCGGCGGGCGTTGACTGCTTCAGTTGACTGCTTCAACTACCTCCTCGCTCAGCGCAGCAACGCTCGCTCCCCTCCGAGCAGGAAATTCGCGTCGTCTCTCAGAACGAGGAGCCGGGCTCGCGCAGGAACGCAAGTTCCTCGGCCGTGGACGCACGCCCGAGCACGGCATTTCGATGCGGGAACCGGCCGAATCGCTCGATCACGGCGGCGTGCCGACACGCGTAATCGTAATAGCTGCCCTTGCCCGCAGAGCCACTGTCACGAGCCAACGCCTCGAATAGCCGCACCGATTCGCGCTGAGCGGCACGCGACTCCGC
>NZ_JBQCIF010000052.1:0-24775 GCF_051953955.1 Trinickia sp.
CTTGCGCGGTAAGCTGGGTTGCAGTTCCTGCAAGAAGTCTATGGCTTCTTTGTTGTAAACCATGATTCGGGAACGGAACTGGCCGATAGCCTTTATCCGAGCGATGAGGTCGTCGCGATTGTAACGGGCGTCGAGCTTCCATTGCCCGTTTTGGTTTTTGCCGCCGATCACACCAGCGTCAAGTATTCCCGATCGATTTGTTCGATTCAGGAAGAAGGTGGCAAAGCCCAAGTCCAGCAAGTTCGCCTTCGAGCGATTCATCCATACGGAGCGCTGTTCTTGCCATGTCTCGATCGTGCAAGGGGTATCGCTGATCTTAGCGCATAGCGCGTCCGTACGTTTTGTAGCGCTATACCAGAACGCGTACACCGCTCTATCGAGGTCGTTGATGTGTATCGTGCTCACCGTGTAGCTCATCAACAACTCAAGCGCGAGGCCGGCACCGCCGCAAAACGGCTCGACGTAATGGGCATCGTACAAGCGGTTCTGAGCAATCAGTCGCTCTAGGTACGGGCGCAATCGCGCCTTGCCGCCGGGATAACGAAGAGGGGTGCAATTTGCCATTGGACTTCCGGCACATTCTGTTAGTTCGTATTCGCGTCTCGCGCGCGAGCAATCTCGGCCGCATGGATTCGCTTCCATAGAAGGTCCATGCCGCCCCCAAGATTAGCCCACGTCGAACGAAGATGCTGTGTACTGAGGTCGGTGGTCTTGCTATGTGCCGCCGAACTCAGTTCCTCGTAGCTTTGACGGAACTGATTGAAGTTCTCAGCGATGTCGCCCTTGTCGGAGGTGTCGGTCGCGTGCGTGTTCCCTAACAGATGCTTTGCCGCAGCATCAATGTTGGCGCTCCGGTTGGTTGGTTTGGTACCAATGACGTCTCGAACGTAAATCTCCGCCGTCAGTTCTTGCAGGCATCGCAACAATAGCGCGCAAGCATACGGCGCATCCTGAACGGAGACTTTTTGCTTCAACTCAACCACGATGTCCCGGCACTTGGGATTCGTGACGTTCATCAACTCATGTTTCGCCAACAGATACTTCGAGACTCGCTTCTTACGAACCGACGGCAGCGGAGTGACTGGAGAAGTGTTCGGGTCCGCTGAACCCGTCGGTGGAACGGCAGTTTGCGAACTTATTCCAGTTCCACTCGCTTTCGGCGGCTGTGACTTGTTAGGAAAAGGAGTCACGTTGCCGCCCGAAGAGGTCGACGGCTTCGATGTCTGTGAACTGGGCGCTGTCGGTGCCGCCTGCGGAGTCACCGCTGCTTCAACTTCGTCAATGTAAGGCCCCATTGTCTTTGCTTCGGCGAAGTCGCCACGCGACGTCACCCGCCCAGTCGCGACATCGTTCGCAACATGCGCCAGCGCTTTCATAGAACGCGTGGGGTTATCTCCGGGGCTGAATGTGCTTCTGGTTACACGACACCCAAACCGACGTTGAAACTCGTCCGACGTCACCACGCGTTCGAAACTCGTGATGTTGAAGGCGCTGCGGTCCAGTTCATTCATGACCGCGAGGCTGAGTTCGCGAGCGGAACGCAGGCTCTCAAGACATTGCCAAAGGCCGGTATTGTCGAACCGTGCGATCTGTAGCGCGGACCATGCGCTTCGACCAGCGCCGAGGTTCTCGCCTGTATGACGCAAGCGAATGAAGTGATCCGCCTGCTCGCGGCTGTCAAAGACAACGACATCCACCTCTGTCGGCCAGTGGTTAGCGTGATCCGCCTGTAGCCGCTTGAATCTAGTCCGCAGCGGTTGGGGTAGCCCTATGTCTTCCCGCTCGATCAACCCGGGCTGCGAGAGCAACCGAAGTGCTGCAAGACGCCGGTTTCCGTCGAGGACGGTAAACCGAGCCTCGGCCTCAGAATGCCCGACAGCCCCTGACTCCGACGGCACGACATAAAGTCGGTCGCCCGGATCAAGCATCCCCACTTCGCAGATGTCGCGAGCAAGCTCGTAGACCTTTTCACCGTCTCGCTCGACGGCCAGTAGGCTGCGCAGAGAATCCGTCTGATTCTCCTCGGGCTTCACCCGAGGATTAAGGACATCCAAGTCCAACTGTGCAACGCTGACGGTCCGTTTAATGGCCATCTCCCGCTTCCCCCGTTTGTTCGTTATGGCAGCGACGCACTCGGCGCAAGGCGTATTGTAATGGGTCAACAGCGGAAGCCGGATCGGATTGTTGGTAGCATGCCGGCGGGCGGTTGCGGCGCTTTGCCCCGGCCGTCGGTATGCTTTGAATCGCCTCAGCGGGCAAAGAACTCAGTCTCGGGCATAGAAACCCAGGCGGGATGCAGCGAATGTTCGAGGAGTTCGCCCACCGAGCAATCGTTTTCGCGCGGCACTGTAGCGCCCTCATGCGATGGCGCCTTAGCCCACGTGTCCAGCAGCTCGCTAGTCCAAAGAAACTTTTCCCACGCTTTCGGGAATCGGGTACGAGTATGAATAAGCATGTGCGCCCTCCGTCCTTGACACTGGATAGGCTTGCCATGGATGCGAATAGTCCTCGTTGTCCAGCTGAATGTCGCTGCTAACGCCAGTCACCGAACAGCGGTCGTCGTGACTGAGCCACCATTCGCGCGGTAGAACTGAATCAACTGCCAGCCGCGAATGCGCGCTGCTGAAGCCGTTGTACGGCCCTATGAGCGGCCATCGCCATTGCGGAAGGGGGAAGACCGTCTGGGGCCGATCGAAGGCAAGCGTAACGAACTTGAAGCGATGCGCGGCGGGCTCAATGTCACTGCGACATCCCGGTGACAGGTACTGCCAATCGCTGTCTCGGGAGGCACGTCGTCAGCGACATTCCGCTCGGGTGCATCGGTAAGCGAATTCAGGCTCGCATCCATGTCGCCACCTTCGTGCAACCGGTTTCAAAAATGAAGGTCAAAACACGCATTGATGGCATACCTGTTGTCAAAAACTATCTCGCATAGATCGACCGTTTGGTCGGTGCTCGCAGCAACATCGAAGCACCGACACCTTGCAGACACCTAACGGGCGGTCGTAGACGTATCGCCCGGCTCGTCGCGTTCCAGCGTTGAACCGCAGTGCCTACACTTCACAGCCTCAAGCCGTACCGGCTCGGCACAAAATGGACATTTCTTGTACTCGCCGAACTGCCCGGTCTCAGCCGCGATCTGTTGACCGCTCTTAGCGAGCAAGACCACCACCAGCGCGACGACGGGCACCAGGAGCGCAAGCGTCGCGGCAACGATGCCGTTCCCTTGAGTTACGACGGATGCCCCCATTACGACGACGGGTCCGAGGGCGATGATGACGAGGAAATACACCCATCCGCGCAGCCCCTTCTTCTGTGCGATGGCTGCCACGAGCAGAGCAAAGGCTCCGTAAAGGATGAAGCCTGTTAGTGGTTCCACGATGCGTCTCCTTGATCAGCGCGAACCGGCCATATTGACCAGGGCGTCGAATTCGTAAGCGGCATAGTCCGCATCACACCCCGGGTACGCGTAGCAACTGAACGACGCGTCGATCTGATACGAACCGTCAGGCATGGGCCGTTTCGTCGCGGTGCCGAGCATCCGCCCGTAGTTGGTCTCCGTGAACGTTTCGATGCGCGATTCGGTCACAAGGCGCAGCTTCATGCCCGTGGAAGTCTGAAGCGCGTCTCCAGCCGCTATCCACATCGATTCACACGATTTTGCGCTCGCACAGGTGATCGGGACGGCAGTGGAGGATCGGCTTTTCGGAGGCGATTGCACGCCGGCACAGGCCGCAAGGCTGGCAGCAAGCAACAGAGGGAAAAGGAGTTTGACCGAACTCATGATGTGGCTCCGTGGTTTGAGGTGTTGTTGTGGAAATGAAGCAGCACAGGCAGGTCTGGCATCAGTGACGTGATGTCACGGCGACAGCCCTTACTTGTTCTGCGCCGCGTTAGCGGCTGTCGAATTCGTTTTCGGGCACGACGACCCAAGGAGGATGTGGCGCATGTTCGAGCAAGTGGACGACGCAGCAATCTCGGCCAACAGTCGCGACGCCGCCATCAGGTGAAAGGCTCTTGGCCCATGTGTCGGGCAGCGCGCTGTTAGCGAGAAATGCGGCCCACGCTTTCGGAAAGCGGGCGCGAGTGTGAATCAGCGTGTGTGCGCGCTTCGAGACGGGGTACGCGGTCCACGGCCGCAAATAGTCCTCGTCGTGAAGGTCCACGTCGCCCACCGCGCCCGTCACCGAACACACGCCGTCGTAATGAAGCCAGCCGTTCTGTCGGTAGAAGCGGTTCAGTTGCCAGCCCCGGATGCGCGCGCCGCCGCTGAACCCGTTATACGGCCCTATGAGCGGCCAACGCCACTGAGGCAACCGGAAGACCGTCTGCGGTCTGTCAAAGGCAAGCGTGACGAACTGGAAGCGATGCACCACCGGCCCTATGTCATCGTCAGTTCCCCGCCGCCAATACGTGTCATGTGCTGTCTCGTGAGGTCCGCTGTCGGCAGTGCCCG
Source organism: Trinickia sp. (assembly GCF_051953955.1). Classification (GTDB taxonomy): domain Bacteria; phylum Pseudomonadota; class Gammaproteobacteria; order Burkholderiales; family Burkholderiaceae; genus Trinickia. The sequence continues at coordinate 4,457 of NZ_JBQCIF010000052.1, forward strand.
GCTCGGGCATGCGCGTGAACGAAGTCAGGTTAGCTTCCATCTCGATGGGCTCGTGCAACCGGTTTCAAAATCCGCGCGTAAAGCGTGTCACGCCGTAGCCCGTATGACAGGCGGCCATTACCACCGCAGCCGTGTATCGCGCGTTGTCTTCTATCGAAAGATCGACCGAATCGCATTGCGGACCAATGTCCATACCGTGGCACGGACGGCAGTACGCACGGCCATCTCGCCCACCGACATACGCTGGTTTCTTGGCTGGGTCGGCGCAGGAATCGGTGCAGGTGCAGGCGTGAGCGGGGATGCATCGAGGCTACGGCTCAGGGCCGCCGGATCGCGCTCAAACTCTTGTAGCAGCCTCTCTCGCTCTTCTTGGACATATGCGATGAACTGCGCGCCCAGTCCGGCGATACCCGTCTCCGCCTCAATTTCCGCAGCTTTACGAGCAACTACCTCTTCGAATTTGGTCGCGTAGATAGCCGCAGCCGCTGCGCCACCTGTTGCAAAGATTTCCAGACAACCTCTCCAGTAGTCCCTAGCCATGCCATGGCTGGCCTCACGGTAGGTCTTCAGCACTCGTTGAAGCACTGGGTCAGCTTCCGCACGCCCCGTCAGCGTTAAGTTTTCACTCATTTTGTTCATTCGTGTCGATGGATTTGGACAAACTTTCGAACAACGCAACATTACCCCGCCAGCCGCGTTTTGCCCAATATTTTGTGAAGACACGCCGATGACGCCTGCTTAAGGTCGAGCGTCTTGCATCTTGGGGGCGGCGGCGTTGGAGCCGGAACAGGCGGTTGGCGAAGTGCTACGGACGTTGCGGCGGCGGAAAGGCTTGTCGCAGGAAGCGCTCGCGCATGCCGCCGACATGGAACGGAACTACATCTCGCTGATCGAATTGGGCCGACATAGTCCAAGCATTAGGATCGTGTGGAAGCTATGCGGGGCGCTTGGCTTAACTCCCTCCGCCTTCTTGGCCGCTGCGGAAGCCCGCCTTGAAGAGCATTCAGAACGAACTCGGGCCGGTGATTAGACGAGGCACTCAGCAATGCCGCCGCGATCGACGCTGGGTCCGCGCGGTTTCCGCCAGCCAATGGAGCCCTGTCCCCCAAGGCGGGTTATGAACGGTGCGGTCGCTTTCTTTGACGGATGCCCGGTGTGCCGGCACGTCGCTGACTAGTTGGCGCGCTTGGCTCAGGAGCAATACTCGGCCGGCTGCGGGACATCTCATGGCCGGTGCGCCAATGAATTTCTTCAATGACTGCTGTGGCGAGATACCAAGCGTACCTCTCCTTGTACTCGCGAGCGATTGCGTCGTCGACCGACTTGTCATCTAACGAAGCTCCCTCTTGCCTGTCCCGAGCGAGGACGGCCTGCTCGGCATCCCCCAATGCCATGACATGCGCCCAGTGCTCGATTTCCGCGATTTCGGTATGCCGACGAGGCGGATCATCCAAGCGCTCGATCAACCATCCGCGATACAAACGCGACTCGCCGGTCCGGCTTGGCAACGCCGCCCGGAAGCTTTGCACGCCCACCCCTAAAGCTCGCGCGGCGGATGCAAGACTTTCCCATTCTTGCACGTTGCCAATATCGGCAGGATCAGTAAATCGAACCCGGACGTAGTTTCGCATCGCTATCCCCCTTGCTACGCAGCTTGCTGGTTGTGTTGACCATGGAACTGCTCAATCAATGGATCAAGTATCTGAAGTCGATTAAGGTGCGTAACGCGAAACCAATCCGAAGCCGAAGAGTGTGCTACAGCGAAGAACAGAAATCGGCGCTGATCAAGCTCAGTTTGAACACGACGGGTCCGGAGGTGCCATAGGATAGCTTTCGCGGAATTACGCTCCTCCTCGCTGGGTAGCATGAGGTGCTCCACGTATTCTCCGTCCCGTTTATACACCGCCGCCCGCCATACACGGCAAAGCCAGCTTATCTCGGATGCGCGACGAAAACAGTGGAGCGCCCGGTTTTCGGTGAGATGGTCAACTTGCTCCTCTCCGCGTAGATTAACTACGGCCGATGGGCTCTCGCTCGCTTTATCCACGAGAACGGCGTCAGGGGACGACCGACTTGCTCGACGAATGTTGGCTATTGCGGTTTCGCACGCAGGCATTTCAAAGATGGACGGCAGACCTGCGCGGTGGTGGATGTTAATAAATCCGGCGTTATCCAGTTCGTGGAACGCCCTCTTCATTGCAGTCCTGCCCAAGTTGATTGCCGGAAAGATTAAACGTCCCTCATCGCTGCGTTTGCCTGTTGATAAATCGACCCACGAGCCGTATCGCTTCCAATTTGGGTCACGCACCAATGCAGTGGATCGCAACGCGTACACAGACCATAGAGCGCAGGCGAACTCCGGGTCTGTTAGATGGCTGCCTTTGTCAATCAAGCGCTCATACTCTCTCGCAACCGGCAAGGCGACCATGTCACCGTAGACCACGTCGTTCCGCTTTTCCATCGCCGCAGCGAGAAACTCCTTGGAAGGCCGATAGATGTTTGCGCGTCCACCAGAGCGCCCCTCGCTTTCGCAATGGAACCACCCCTGCTCCACGATGATCGCGTTAACGCGCTGAGTCGTCCGAGCAGATGCCCCGTTGGGCGGGGCATTCAGTTTCCCACCATTGCTCGGTCGCCCCTTTGCAAACCGATATGCGCCCGTCGAGAAGCTTGCCTTGCCGTACCCGACGGTAAAGCGCAAGAGATAGAGCAATTGGCGGACAACATTCGGCTTCCAGTGAGGAGCAATATCGCGAGCCACATAGTCGTAGGCGTTGCGGATGGCGACAACGCCGAGGTGATCTGGGTTTTCCCGATTGAACGTCTCGCCCTCGATGTAATCGGCGAGCGTCTCAATTCTATATGAGTTACTCATGGTGCGAATTTTCGTTGTCATTTTCGCCCGAATTCGTCATACTGACCGGGCTTGAATAGATATTTGCCCGATAGGATCGTCAGTCCAACTCGGGCATTTTTTTCCTGCGACAAGCTCAAGCAGGACGCATTCATCCTATCGTCCGACCGGTAATGTGCGCAAGAAAATCCCGCAACTTTCAGTTGAAACCAGTTTCAAAATCTCATCCGCATTCAAATCTCTTTGAATTTCGGAGCGCAGCGGAGCCGTCCGGGTTTCCCTTTTAAAGGAAAGAAACCGTGTGAGCGGCGAAAGCTGCGAAGCACGAGCATGTGTCTTTCTATTCGGAATGCGTAGTTCTATAAAGCATGTGCTTTTCTTAGGGTCGCGCGGGACGCAACTTTCGCTGGAACACGGTCACTTCTGACGTAGGTTATACCGTTTGGACGGTCGCGCCGGACGTAACTTGCAGCCGGTCGCATCTGACGTAACTTGTTGGTCGCCCGTGGACGAACACAATGTAAGGACCGCGTGCAACCGCCAGCGGCGAACAGGCTGCGCGTCCCTTCGCGAACTGGGGCGGGCGCTGCCTTGTTCAGCCGCGCAGCGCGGTGCTCTCGGTTTGTCCGTCATGACGTTCCCGCCGCAAGGGGAGCAGTCGTTCTACGGCAGGGAAGCGAATCTTGGCAAGCTCGGCAGCCTTGCGGCTAAGGGCATAGCCCTTGCCATAGCCCTCGCTCGCAGACTCTTCTCCGTCCGACCAACCGCCAAGCGCCTGGGCTATGTCGCGAGGAATATCGACAGCGCGGGCTGCGTCTCGAAAGCGGTGGCGGAAGGAATGGAAAGTGAGCCGACTGTCCGTCACGCCCTGCTTGTCGCTGAATCGGGCAAACCATTTCGAAAAGTTGTCGGAGTAGTAGCCGTTGGCGCTCTTCGTCAACTTCGGGAACAAGCGATCGTGACCTGCATTCCGAGTAGCTTCGACGTACTCCATGAATCCGAGGCGTTGAAGAACGGCATGAACGGGAATGATGCGTTCTGCGTTGGAGGTCTTAAGATGCTTCTCCTCGCCAGCAGCACTTTCCTCCCTGATGTGCAGATACGGAATGCCATCGTCATTGCCAACGTCGAACACCTCAAGCTGGCACAGTTCATTTAGCCGTGCCCCGTGGTACAGGGCGAACAGCGGCACCCAGTAGCGGCCCTGCTCTCGCTCCGAAATACGGCGCCAAGGCTCACGAAAGAGATCGGCAGAAAACAGCCTCATGAGATCGGCATCGCTGAACGGTTGCCGGCTCTCCTCGTTGGAGCGCTTCTTTTGCAGTGCCTGCAAGCCGGCCGCAGGCGTTCTGTCGATTAGATGCTCACGGACAGCCCAAGCGAAGAAGCTCGAAAAATTCGACAGCAGGACATCGGCCGTCTTCGCAGTAATTGGCGGCATGGCGTCTTTCTTGGCGTAGTCCGCCGCTTCGATCAACGTCATCTTGGAGAATCGCTTCGTCGCATTCGGCGGCAGGTGTTCCAGTATCTTCTGCACCTTCCGAGCGTGCTCGCGAGTCACCGCGGCAAGCGGGGCGTCACCGCCGACGATCTCACGCAACAACGCAAAGCCCGGCTTATAACCATTGATGTTCTTCTTGCTGAGCTTTGCGCGGTGCGGATCGTTTTCGAATCGTTCGATGGCCTCATCGATCGTAATGCTGTTCCCAGCAGCAACCGCCCCCGAGACAGCGGCGGCAGGCGCACCCGAGCCGTTTGCAGACCGATAGAGCGGGTCCGCAATCACGTCATAGAGCTGCCCCTCGGCGAAGAACCGGCGAGCCACTTGCAAGCATTCCACCTCGCCCCGGATCATGTACCTCGCCAACGTCTCGACACTGCTTCCCGATGGCTCGGAGTACCCTGCGGATAGAAGCAACTTGCGAGCGGCGTACAGATACTCGCCGAATGTCGTCTCGTCGGGCGGCGTCAAGCGTGCAAGCTCGGGGTCAATGTTGCAGAGCACATCCGCGACAGTCACTCCTGCCGGCATTGGCTTCCAGAGCGATTCCACAGCATTGCGCCAACGCGGCTCGAACCATGTGCGAGCAATCTGCTCCAGCACGCCACGCCCAACGTCTTCGACGGGCGGCGTAACGGCATCCGCAACGTTAGTCACGGCAGCAAACTGTTTGTGGATTTCGACGAGTGCGGCGGGTAGCTTTGCACGAGCTTCATTCAGGTTCTTCGTTCGAAGGCTGATCTTGATTTCGTGCTTTTGGAGAAGTCCGACGAGCAAGGTCGGAACGCGCATCCGCGCATAGTAGGTGCCGTTTCGGGACACCAACCCCGGTTTGTTTTTCAAGTCTTCCGAGTCCTCTGTGTACCACTCTTCGTGGACCACAGGGCTCAAGACGCTTGTTTTATCGGGATTTTCCAAGCTGCTTAGGAACTTGGGGAATTCTGGCGGAAAGGGTGGGATTCGAACCCACGGTACGGTATAACCGTACACCGGATTTCGAGTCCGGCGCATTCGACCACTCTGCCACCTTTCCGACTTCTCGAACCGAGTCTCCCCGGCCCATCCGCCAAGCTGGTCGTCGTTTGGCGAAGCGAAGATTATAGGATAGTCATCGCGACATTCCAAGCCCTTTTTTGCAAAAAAGTGGGGATGCCGCGTTGCCGCCCGTCCGCTCCGCCCGGCTCCGCTCAGCTTGCCGACGTCGGCTCGAGTCGCTCCTGACCGCCCAGATACGGCCGCAGCGCCGCCGGCACCGTCACCGAACCATCGGCGTTCTGGAAGTTTTCGAGCACGGCCACGAGCGTGCGCCCCACCGCCAGACCCGAGCCGTTCAGCGTATGCAGGAGCTCGGGCTTGCCCTGCGCATTGCGATAGCGCGCTTGCATGCGCCGCGCCTGAAACGCTTCCGTGTTCGAGCAACTCGAAATCTCGCGGTACGTGTTCTGCGCCGGCAACCACACTTCGAGGTCGTACGTCTTTGCCGCCGAGAAACCCATATCGCCCGTGCACAGCGTGATCACGCGGTACGGCAACTCGAGCTTCTGCAGGATCGCCTCGGCATGCCCGACCATCTGCTCGAGCGCGTCGTAGGATGTCTCCGGCGCCACGATCTGCACCATCTCGACCTTGTCGAACTGGTGCTGGCGAATCATCCCGCGCGTATCGCGGCCGTACGACCCGGCCTCCGATCGAAAGCACGGCGAATGCGCCGTCAGCTTGAGCGGCAACGCAGCACCATCGACGATGCTGTCGCGCACCGTGTTCGTCAGCGAAATCTCGGACGTCGAAATCAAGTATTGCGTCACCACGTTCTCACCGCCGCCCTTCTCGACTCGGAACATGTCGTCGGCGAACTTCGGCAGTTGGCCCGTGCCGTAGAGAATCTCGGGGTTGACGATGTACGGCGAATAAATCTCGGTATAGCCGTGCTGCTGCGTATGCGTGTCGAGCATGAACTGCGCGAGCGCACGATGCAGCCGCGCCATCGGCCCGCGCAGCATCGTGAAACGCGCCCCCGACAGCTTCGCGCCCGTCTCGAAATCGAGCCCGAGCGGCGTGCCGACATCGACGTGATCCTTCACGGCGAAGTCGAACTGGCGCGGCGCACCCCAACGGCGCACTTCGACGTTGCCCGTTTCGTCCTCGCCCGCCGGCACGCTCTCGTGCGGCAAGTTGGGCATCTCGAGCATGAGCTTCGACACACGCGCCTGCACGTCTTCGAGTTGAGCGGCCGACGCCTTCATTTCGTCGCCGAGCCCGCTCACTTCGGCCATCAGCGCCGTCGTGTCTTCGCCCTTGCCCTTCATCGCGCCGATCTGCTTCGACAAGCTGTTGCGCCGCGATTGCAATTCTTCGGTGCGGGTCTGGATGGCGCGGCGTTCGGCTTCGAGGGCCGAAAACGCCGCGACGTCGAGCGTATAGCCGCGAGCGGCGAGACGCTTCGCGACGCCGTCGAGATCTTTGCGCAGCAACTGGATGTCGAGCATAGCTAGGTACGGTTCATGTCGAGGAGTGAAGCGGCGATTTTAACGCACCGGCCAACGGCGCCGCGCGGCCGCGCCAACAATAGGCCCACAATACGCCCAACCCGCCCGAAAAGCCGGCGATGCCGGCCCGCTTACTCGCCGCTCTTCGTCTTGTTCTCGCGCCGCCAAGCCGCGTCGAGATCGGCCAGCCGAGCAAGCTTCTCGCCGATCTTGCCCTCCAATCCGCGCGGCGTCGGCTGATACCAATGAGGCTCGCGCATGCCCTCCGGCAAATACGTTTCGCCCGCCGCGTAGGCATCGGGCTCGTCGTGCGCGTATCGATACTCGTGGCCGTAGCCGAGCTCCTTCATGAGCTTCGTCGGCGCGTTGCGCAAATGCACCGGCACACCGCGCGAGCGGTCTTTGCCGACGAAACGCCGCGCTTCGTTATAAGCCGTGTAACCCGCATTCGACTTCGGCGCCACCGCTAAATAGATCAACGCCTGGGCCAACGCCAATTCGCCCTCGGGCGTACCGAGTCGCTCGTAGGTCTCGGCCGCGTCGAGCGCGATGCGCGGTGCACGCGGATCGGCCAGGCCGATATCCTCCCACGCCATGCGCACGATCCGGCGCGCGAGATAGCGCGGGTCCGCTCCGCCGTCGAGCATGCGGCAGAACCAATAGAGCGCGCCGTCGGGATTGCTGCCCCGCACCGATTTGTGCAGCGCGCTGATTTGATCGTAGAAGGCGTCGCCGCCTTTGTCGAAGCGGCGCAGGTTTTCCGTCAGCGCGCCGGCGATCAACGCATCGTCGATGCTTTCGGCCTTTTGCGCTTTCGCCGCCCGTACGACGATCTCGACGTTGTTCAAGAGCTTGCGCCCATCGCCATCGGCCGACGCGATCAGCGATTCCTTCGCATCGTCGGTCATCTCGACGCTGCCGAGCGTCGCCAGCGCGCGATCGAGCAGTTCGCGCTGATCGTCGTCGTCGAGGCTTTTCAGGACGTACACGGCCGCGCGCGACAGCAAGGCGCTGTTCACTTCGAACGAAGGATTTTCCGTCGTCGCACCGATGAAGACGAACAAGCCCGATTCGACGTGCGGCAAGAACGCATCCTGCTGGCTCTTGTTGAACCGATGCACTTCGTCGACGAACACCAGCGTGCGCCGCCCATGCGCGCGATGCGCCTGCGCGACCTCGACCGCTTCGCGAATGTCCTTCACGCCCGAGAGCACCGCCGACAATGCGATGAACTCGGCATCGAACGCGTTCGCCATGAGCCGCGCGAGCGTCGTCTTGCCGACGCCGGGCGGCCCCCAAAGAATCATGGAATGCGGCTCGCCCGATTCGAAGGCCACGCGCAGCGGCTTCATCGGCCCGAGCAAATGCTTTTGGCCGATGACGTCGTCGATCGTGCTGGGCCGCAACCGCTCGGCGAGCGGCATGCCGGCACGGGTCTCTTCAAACATGGCGTGATCCGTATCGTGACTGCGCGCCGGGCGGCAAGCACCGGCGCACGAGCGCAAAGTTAGTGTCCTGTCCCGATGCCGGGGCGCCTCATTCGTCGATCATCCGTTGATCACGTCGGCGCCCTTGGGCACCGAGAACTTGAACGAACCGGACGGCAAACGCGGGTTCTTTTGGATGTTCGAGAACGTGAGCAGCGTCACGTTGCCGAACACGTCATGCAGTTCCATCGCTTCGAGATTGCCGTCGCGAAAGCCGATGCCCACGCTTTGGAACTGCGTGTCACGCGCTTTCGGCGTGAGCTCGAGCCAATCGATGCCGCCCTTCACGCCCGCATCGCGCAGCGTGAAGTTCTTGTCGAGATCGTTGCTGCCGAACAGGATCGCAGCCGGGCTCGCACCGAGTGCGCCACCGAGCTTGCGGATCGTGACTTGATTCAGGTCTTTGTCATAGACGTACAGGTTCTCGCCGTCGGCCTGCAGCACTTGCACGTAAGGCTTCTCATAGGTCCAGATGAATTTTCCCGGGCGCGCGAACACGAACGTGCCGCTCGAGGTACCGCCCATCGTCGGCACCACCGAGCCGCTCGCAGGCATGTTCTTCGGCGGCGCCTTGACCTCGCGCTGCACGAAATCGCCCCGCGCCGACTGCACCTGCGCGACGAACGCCTTCAACTGCTCGGTGCCGCTCGCGAACGCGGCCGGTGCCGAAACGAGGAACGCGGCACCGAGCATCGCCGCACCCCAGCCGCGCACGAACGTGCGCCATGCGGTGCCGGCGCGGCTCGCGCGCTTCGGCAGCGCGCGAAGGGACGGCGCACGAGCGCCGAGTCGGAACGAGTACTGCTTCGAATTCAAGATGACTCTCCGTGATGAATCGGGAAACACCGGAAACGCGCGACGAAGAACGCAATCGAGCGGCATCGCAGCGGTCAATCGCGCCGCTGTCAATCGCCCTCGCGCGACGGGACGAGAATCTCGCGATTGCCGTTGGACGACATCGCCGAGACGAGCCCCGATTGCTCCATTTGCTCGAGCAGCCGTGCCGCACGGTTGTAGCCGATGCGCAAATGACGCTGCACGAGCGAAATCGAAGCGCGCCGATTCTTGACGACGACCTCGACGGCTTGATCATAGAGCGGGTCCGATTCGCCGCTCGCCTGTCCGCCGCTGGCCGCCGAGCCTTCGTCGCCCTCGCCTGCCAGGCCGCCCTCGAGCAAGCCCTCGACGTAGTTCGGCTCGCCTTGCTCCTTGAGCTTTTCTACTACGCGGTGCACTTCGTCGTCCGAAACGAATGCGCCGTGCACGCGCACGGGCAGCCCCGAACCGGGCGGCAGGTAGAGCATGTCGCCCATGCCGAGCAGCGATTCGGCGCCTTGCTGGTCGAGAATCGTGCGCGAATCGATCTTCGAGGAAACCTGGAACGCGATCCGCGTCGGCACGTTCGCCTTGATGAGCCCCGTGATGACGTCGACCGACGGCCGCTGCGTCGCGAGAATCAAGTGGATGCCGGCTGCGCGCGCCTTCTGGGCGATCCGCGCGATCAGTTCCTCCACCTTCTTGCCGACGACCATCATCAAGTCGGCCAACTCGTCGATCACGACGACGACGTGCGGCAAGCGCGTGAGCGGCTCCGGCGCGTCGGGCGTCAAGCTGAACGGATTGGGCAGTTTCTCTTCGCGCTTGGCCGCGTCGTCGATCTTGTTGTTGTAGCCCGCCAAGTTGCGCACGCCGAGCTTGCTCATGAGCTTGTAGCGGCGCTCCATTTCGGCCACGGCCCAATTGAGCGCATGTCCCGCTTGGCGCATGTCGGTGACGACGGGGCACAGCAGATGAGGAATCCCCTCGTAGACGCTCATTTCGAGCATCTTCGGATCGATGAGGATCATGCGGACCTCTTCGGCGCTCGCCTTGTACAGCAGCGAGAGGATCATCGCGTTGATCCCCACCGATTTGCCCGAGCCCGTCGTGCCGGCCACGAGCAAGTGCGGCATCTTCGCCAAATCGGCGCAGACCGGATTGCCGGCGATGTCCTTGCCGAGGCCCATCGTCAGCTTCGAGGGACCATCCGCATAGACTTCCGAGCCGAGGATTTCCGAGAGCCGCACCGTCTGCCGGCGCTGGTTCGGGAGCTCGAGCGCCATGTAGTTCTTGCCCGGGATCGTTTCGACGACGCGGATCGACACGAGCGAGAGCGAACGCGCGAGATCCTTGGCGAGATTGACGATCTGGCTGCCTTTCACGCCCGTGGCCGGCTCGATCTCGTAGCGCGTGACGACCGGCCCCGGATACGCGGCAACGACGCTGACGTCGACACCGAAATCCTTGAGCTTCTTCTCGATCAGGCGGGAGGTGAATTCGAGCGTATCGGCCGACACCGTTTCTTGCGTGGCCGGTGCCGGATCGAGCAGCGCGATCGGCGGCAGCGTCGAATCGCCAGGCAGATCGGCGAACAGCGGCACCTGCTTTTCTTTTTCGACGCGCTCGGATTTCGGCGGCGCCGTCACGGGCGGCACGATCGTCACGGGCTCGTGATCTTCCAACCGCACGCGGCTTTGCTCGACCTTGCCTTCCCGCTTGACGGCCGCTTGCTCGCCGAGCTTGCGGTCGCGCCCCGCCTCGCGCCGCAGCTTGGCGAACGTGACGGCGGAGATGATCGAATCGCCGACTCGCTCGGCCACCGACAACCAAGAGAAGCGGAAATAGAGCGACAGACCGATCGCCAGCGCGAGCAGCAGTGCGAGCGTGCCGCCCGTGAAGCCGAGCGCGTGCGAGACGCCGCGCGCCACGGCGTCGCCCACGATGCCGCCCGGCGCGCGCGGCAGCGGCACGCGCAGCGACCACATCCGCAGCGCTTCAATGCCGTCGCTGGCGAGCAGAACGAGCACGAACGCGAAGGCATCGGCGATCCAAGCGCCGTCGCGCGGGGCGTCTTCCTCGATCGCACCGTGGCTGCTCAAGCGGCGATAGTTCGCGGCGATGCGGCGCCCGAGCAGCACCACCCACCAATAAGTGGAGAGCCCGAACAGCAACAGCAGGATGTCGGACGTCCAGGCGCCGACCCGGCCGGCCCAATTGGCGATGCGCTCGACCTGGGCGGCGTGCGTCCAGCTCGGGTCGTGGCGGCTGTAGCTGACGAGCGCCATCACGAGGAACACGCAGAGCGCGACCTGCAAGATCCAGCGGATTTCGGTGAAAAGGCGCGACATGCGATGCGGCAACGCTTGCGCAGGCGCCGAATAGGGAGCTTTGGCCATGAATCCGTAGCAGCATGGCGGGGACGACCCGCCAGGAGTTCGATGCGGGCTATTGTAAACGTTGCGTCGCGCCGCAGGCTGTAAATGACCGTAACCGCGCATGAACGACTCCGAGCCCTCGAGCCCCCAGCCCTCCGAGCCCGCGGATGCTCGACCCTGAGCGCCGAATGCTATCGCCGCGATTGACGATGCCGTCAGCGGCGCGCCGGGCGGCCCTTTATAATTACGTCCGTATGCCCAACTTACGTGCAGTGGCAGCGCGCTTGCGGCGTCAAGCCGCCGCGCGGCACGCCCACCGGGCAGCTCCCTGCGGCACCTTTCTTACGGAACGAACAACCATGTCCACGCGCAAACACGCCAAAGTGCTCATTCTCGGTTCCGGCCCTGCCGGCTACACGGCCGCCGTCTACGCCGCGCGCGCGAACCTCTCGCCGGTGCTCGTCACCGGGCTTGCCCAAGGCGGCCAACTGATGACGACGACCGACGTCGAGAACTGGCCCGCCGATGCGAACGGCGTCCAGGGGCCCGAGCTCATGCAGCGGTTCCTCGAGCACGCCGAGCGCTTCAACACCGAAATCGTGTTCGACCACATCCATACGGCCAAGCTTCACGAGAAGCCGATTCGCCTGATCGGCGATTCGGGCGAGTACACCTGCGATTCGCTGATCATCGCCACGGGCGCCTCGGCCCAGTACCTGGGCCTGCCGTCGGAAGAAGCGTTCTCGGGCCGCGGCGTGTCCGCTTGCGCCACCTGCGACGGGTTCTTCTACAAGCAGCAGCACGTCGCCGTCGTCGGCGGCGGCAATACGGCCGTCGAAGAGGCGCTCTATCTGGCCGGCATCGCGAACAAGGTCACCGTGATCCACCGCCGCGACAAGTTCCGCGCCGAGCCGATCCTCATCGACCGCCTGCTCGAAAAAGAGAAGGAAGGCGTCGTCGAAATCAAGTGGAACCATGTCCTCGACGAAGTGACGGGCGACGATTCGGGCGTGACGGGCGTGCGCATCAAGCACACGCAATCGGGCCAAACGTCCGACATCGCGCTGCAGGGCGTTTTCATCGCGATCGGGCACAAGCCGAACACCGATATCTTCGAAGGCCAGCTGGAAATGAAGAACGGCTACATCATCACGAACGGCGGGCTGAACGGCAATGCCACCGGCACGAGCGTGCCGGGCGTGTTCGCGGCCGGCGACGTGCAGGATCACGTGTATCGCCAAGCCATCACGAGCGCGGGCACGGGCTGCATGGCCGCCCTCGATGCGCAGCGCTACCTCGAAAGCGTGCACGAGCTCCATCAAGACCACGTGATGAGCGCCGAAGCCGATCGGTAAAATAGCGTTCGTCGGCACGGCTCGGCGCTCGCGCCGAGTCCCTTCGCATTCGAACGAGGGCCGTCGGCGCCAAGCCTGCGGCCTTTTTTGCGCCGGCCACGCGTGGGCGAGAGCGTGCGTTGCGTCCGCCCACACGCAGGCACACGCAGGCACACGCACAGGCTCACGCAACCGTTATCAGTCGTCGTCGGTATCCGTCATGTCGAAGAATCGTCCCCGTCCGAGCGAGACCCAGCGCCCCGTGGCCGGTGCGCGCGCGTCCGGCCTTGCCGATCTGGCCAAGCTGCGCGATGCATTGAAGGAAGACGCGGCCCAGCGCGAACGCGAGCGCATTGCGGCGGCCAAGGCCGCGCAGGAAGCCGCAGCCGATGCCGATCTGTTCCGGCGCGAAGTCGGCCAGGTCGCGCCGATCGCCGCCGCCGCGCGTGCCGCTCATGGCCGCACGCCTCCGGAGGCGGTGCCGCTGCAGACGCGGCGCGACGAGCAGGCCGTCCTCAGCGAGGCGATCTCCGACGAGTTCGATCCGGAAGTCCTGCTCGATACCGACGAGTCGCTGTTCTATTGCCGCCCCGGCATCAGCCACGAAGTCGTGCGCAAGCTGCGCCGCGGGCATTGGATCGTGCAAGCGCAGCTCGATCTGCACGGCATGCGGCGCGACGAAGCGCGCGAGGCGCTCGCCGACTTCATTCGCGAGACGGTCAAGCGCGGGCTGCGCTGCGTGCGTGTGATCCACGGGAAAGGACTCGGCTCGATCGGCAAGGAGCCCGTTCTGAAAGGCAAGGTGCGCGCGTGGCTCGTGCAAAAGGCAGAGGTGATCGCGTTTTGCCAAGCCCGCCCGCACGACGGCGGCGCCGGCGCGGTGCTCGTCCTGCTGCAGCCGGGCCCTGCCCGGCCAAGTGCCGCGCGCGCAGACCGGGGGTTCGGTGCATCCTAGGCTGACGCTCGCACTCGCGATCATCGAGGGCCTCGCGATCCTCGCCTACGCGTTCTCCGGTTTCATCGAGGCGCGCAAGCATCGGCTCGATGCCGTCGGCACGTTCCTCGTCGCGCTGGCGACGGCATTCGGCGGCGGCACCGTGCGCGACGTGCTGCTCGAGCGGCGCCCCTTCTACTGGGTCGAGCACGAAACCTACGTGCTCGTCATTTTCGTGCTCTCGCTGTTCTCGCCGTTCGTGCTGCGCATGGCCTCGCGCGTGTTCAACGAGCGCGCGCTGCTCGTGGCCGATGCGATCGGGCTCGGCCTGTTCAGCATCTCGGGCACCTCGATCGCGCTCGATACGGGGATGCCGGCATTCATCGCCGTGATGATGGGCGTCGTGACGGGCGTATTCGGCGGTGTGATTCGCGACGTCGTCTGCAACGAGATGCCGTTGCTGCTGCGCGACTCGCGCCCCTATGCGACATGCGCCTTCGTCGGCTGCTGGGTCTATCTGCTGCTCGACCATCTGCAAGTCGATTCGGTCTATAGCCTCATTTCGGCAAGCGCGTTCGTCCTCATCGCAAGGCTCGTGACGTTCAAGCTCAACGTGCGTCTGCCGCATTGACGGGGTGCGGGCGGCACGGCGATGCACGCGCCCATCCCCGCGCTAATCGGCGGTCACGTCGACCGCCACCTGAACGGTATGTTCTCCGCCGCCGAGGATGATGCCGCGCAGCAGCGACACATCGCTGTAGTCGCGGCCATTCGCCAGCGTCACATGATCGAGATCCGCCAGCACATCGTTCGTCGGATCGAGATCGACCCAACCGACGCCCGGGCAAAACACCGATGCCCACGCATGCGAAGCATCCGCTCCGACGAGGCGCGGCGTGCCCTCCGGCGGCACGGTTCGCAGATATCCGCTGACATAGCGAGCAGCGAGGCCGAGCGAGCGCAAGCAACCGATCATCACCTGCGCGAAATCCTGGCATACGCCCTGACGCAGACGGAATGAGCGCAGCGCCGGAGTATCGAAGGCCGTCGTCTGCGGCTGATAAGCGAAATCGGCGTGGATTCGATGCATGAGGTCGATCGCGCCCGCGACGAGCGGCGTACCGGGCGGAAAGCTCGCCAGTGCGTAGTCGTGCAACTCCGGTGCCAGCGCAATGTTCGGCGAAGCGAAGACGAACTCGCTCTCGGGTATGTAAGCCCCGCCGGCGCGAAAGCGCAGCGCGGCGGCGAGCTCCTCCCAAGCTGGCGTCGCGGACGCAACGAGGCTGCCCCACCGCGGCGTCAACACGACGGTGCTCTCGCTCGTCACCGATAAATGATCGTGCGGCGCATCGAACGAAAAATACCGGACCTCGTTGCCGAAGGCATCGATGTGCGACGTCTCGTACGACGGTGCGGGATCGATGCGCAGGCGATGCGAGACCACGCGCTGCCAGGGACACTCGAGCGGGCGGATCGTCGCGAGATGCTGAGCCGTCTCGACGGGCGTCGAATAGCGATAGGTCGTCTCGTGCGTGATCGACAGCCGGACATCGGCGCTCATGTCGACACCCTCGATGCAAGCGCGTTGTCCGCGTGAATGAAATAGCGCGCGCTGATCTCGCTCGATGCGCCGGCGACGTGCGAAGCCAGCTCGGCACAGAGTTCGGAGAGCGTGGCATAGCGGCCCGCCGCGTCCGTCGCGCACAGGCGCTCGAGCGTAGGCAGCGACGCAACGGGCGGCATCGCCTCGCCGAACGGCCGGCGCGAAGCGCCGCCAGCCGCCGCGGCGATCTCGTCGAGCTTTTTCGCGAGACGCTCGTAGACGCCGTAGAGCCCGCGCGGATTGGTCGGATCGACGACGACGAGATCGAGCAGCGCCGGCACTTCGAGCCGCCCCGGATAGAGCGACCGGTAGGTCAGCGTGCTGTCGAACAACTGCAGCAGCAAATCGAAGCCGGCCGGCGTCGCGAGCACGCCCGCATCGGCCACGACGTGTAGGAACGTCGTCATCCCGATCACGCGCTCGATGTGACGGCCCGCAAACAGCAGCCGCCACGCTTCGTCGCGCACCATGCGGTCGCCCTGCGCGCCGCTGATCGCCGACAGTTGCATGGCGAGCGTCTCGAGTGCGCGCATCAGCGCGACGCGGTCGTACGATTCGTAGCGCGCACCGCGTCCGGCCTCATCACCGCCGAGTTCGGGTCCGCCGACGGACGGCGCAAGCGACAGCGCATGCAGCGCATCGCGGAAATCATTGCGCGCCGCGAGGATCGTGCGCCAATGATCGTTCGAGAGCCGCGCGCGGATTTCACCGCAGGCGCGCACTTGGCTCGCGATGACCTGGCCCACGCTCGCCGTGCCCGAATGCTCGTGCAAGCCGGCCGCGAGCGCGCGTTCGAACGCATGGCGCGTGCGGGGCACGACGGAATCGGCAGCCGGAATCAGCTCGAAGCGCGCGGCGAGCTCGACGAGCGCAGTAAGCATGTCCTCCGACTCGTGATTGTCGAGCGAGCCGAGAATCAGGCGAGCGAGCCGCACGCTGTTCTCCGCGCGCTCGCAATAGCGGCCCGCCCAAAAGAGGTTCTCCGCGGCACGGCTCGACACCGTGCGGCGGCGATGAGCGAAATCGCCGGGCTTCATCGGCGAAGGCAGCAGCGAAAACGTCGAACCGGGCCGGCTCGAGAGCACCCACGTATCGACGCTGCTGCCGCCCGATTGCATCGATACGTTCGTTTGCCGTTCGCCGGCCATACGGGTGAACGCACCCGGCAAGACGTGCCAGCCGCCCGCACCACCGGCGATCGCGTAGACACGCAGCGCGCAGGGCCGATGCGTCAGCGCGCCATCCTCGTAGCGCGGCGTGCACGAGTGCGGCAGCGAAGCTTGGATCGTGAACGCGTCGGGTACCGCCTCGATGCGCGCGCGCCAATCGGCGAGCTGCTGCGGGCCGGCCGCGAGGCCGGGCGGCATGTCGGACGACAGCGGATGCGGCAGCCCGGTCCAGGTCGGCACGAGCCATCCTTGCGCGAGCCGCGCGAACGCGTCCTCTCGCACGGCCGTCTCGCCGCACCACCAACTGGCGACGCTCGGCAATGCGAGCGTTTCGCCGAACAGCGCCTCGGCGATCGCGGGCAGGAACCCGTGCAGCGCGGCCGATTCGACGACACCGGCGCCGGGCGCGTTCGAGACGACGACATTGCCGGCGCGCATGACTTGCAGCAGGCCCGGCACGCCGATCGTGGAATCGGCCCGCAATTCGACCGGGTCGCAAAAGCTGTCGTCGAGCCGGCGCAGCAAGCCATGCACGCGTTCGAGGCCCGCCAGCGTCTTCAG
Organism: Trinickia sp.; assembly: GCF_051953955.1. Classification (GTDB taxonomy): domain Bacteria; phylum Pseudomonadota; class Gammaproteobacteria; order Burkholderiales; family Burkholderiaceae; genus Trinickia. Next base: position 21,580 of record NZ_JBQCIF010000052.1, read on the forward strand.
ATAGAGCTTGTCGCCGCGCACCGTCAGGTCGGTCCCTTCGACGAGCGTGAGGCCGAGATAGCGCGACAGGAACACGTGCTCGAAGTAGGTCTCGCTGAAGGGGCCCGGGCTCAGCAAGGCGATGTGCGGCGAGCCGCCGCGCGCTCGGCGCTCGTCGTCGGTCATCGTCGTGCGTGCCGCTTGAGCGAGCGTGGCGATCAATTGCGAGTAGGACGGCGCAAGCCGCCGCACGCCGAGCGAGCGAAACGGCTCGGAGAACAGCCCGGCGACGATGAGCCGATTTTCGAGCGCATAGCCGAGGCCCGACGGGGCCTGCGTGCGATGCCCCATCACGGTCCATTCGCCGCTCGGCCCGCGCGCGAGGTCGACGGCCACGATCTGCAGGTAGCGGCCGCCCGGGGGCAGGCAGCCTTTCATCGCCCGCAGGTAGCCGGGGTGACCGAAGACGAGCGCCGGCGGCAAAAGCCCCCGCGCGAGGACCGTCTGCGGCCCGTAGATGTCGGCGACGAGCGCTTCGAGCAACCGCGCGCGCTGCGCGACGCCGCGCTCGATGACGGCCCATTCGTCCTCGTCGACGATGAATGGCAGCGGATCGAGCGCCCAAGGCCGCGCCTCGCCGTTGTCGGCATAGGCGTTGTAGGTGATGTCGTTGTCGCGGACTTGGCGGGCGACGGCCGCCGCGGCCTGCTCGAGCCCGGCTACGCCGTCTTCGCCGAGCAGGCCGAAAAAGCGCCGCCAGGGTGCGCGCGGCGCACCCGAGGCGTCGCGCAGCTCATCCCAGTGGCCCGCGGGCGGCGGAACGTCGCACAGGCGCGTGAGAGAGTCGGCGACATCGGCCGCGACATCGAACGGCAAGGTCGATTGGACAGGCAAATTGCTCTCTAGCTTCGGTCAGTCGTCCAGCCCGGCACGCCGCAGATCGAGCGTAAACGGCAACTCGAGGCTGCGCTCGCGCGGCTTCACGGGCATCGGTCCGGGCGTATGGCCGATCGTGAAGAAACGCGCGCGCCGCCGACTCTGCGCTTCATAGGCGTTGACGGGAAACGTCTGATAATTTCGTCCACCCGGATGGGCGACATGATACTGGCATCCGCCGAGAGAGCGCTCGGCCCAGCCATCGACGAGATCGAACGTGAGCGGCGCATGCACGCCGATCGTCGGATGCAGCGAGGCGGCAGGCTGCCAGGCGCGAAAGCGCACGCCGGCCACGTACTCGCTCGCGCGCCCCGTCGGCTGCAGCGGCAGCGGCACGCCGCCCACCGTCACGACGTGCCGCGCCGCATTGAGGCCCAACGCCCGCACCTCGATGCGCTCCAACGAAGAATCGACGAAGCGCGCCGTACCGCCCGGCGCTCCCTCCTCGCCCATTACGTGCCACGGCTCGAGTGCATGCCGCAGCGTCAACGTCACTCCACCCGCGTCGAACTCGCCGACGAGCGGAAAGCGAAACTCGAAGTGCGGCGCGAACCAGGCGCGGTCGAAGCCGTAGCCGGCCGCGCGAAGATCGGCGAGCACGTCGTCGAAATCCATCTGCACGAAGGTGCCGAGCATGAAGCGATCGTGCAGCTCGGTGCCCCAGCGCGTCAGGCGCGCGGTGTACGGGGTGCGCCAGAAGCGCGCCACGAGCGCGCGCAGCAGCAGTTGCTGCGCGAGGCTCATGCGTGCATGCGGCGGCATCTCGAACCCGCGCAGCTCGAGCAGTCCCAGGCGGCCGGCGGGCCCATCGGGGGAGTAGAGCTTGTCGACGCAAAACTCCGCGCGATGCGTGTTGCCGGTGACGTCGATGAGAATGTTGCGCAACGTGCGGTCGATGAGCCAAGGCGGCACGGCCGCACCGCCGTCACCGAGCGTAGCCAATGCATCCAACTGGCGCTGCAGCTCGCGAAACGCGATTTCGAGTTCGTAGACTTGGTCGTTGCGGGCTTCGTCGACACGCGGCGCCTGGCTCGTCGGGCCGATGAACAAGCCTGAAAACAGGTACGACAGCGACGGATGGTTATGCCAATAGCCGATGAGGCTTGCCAGCAGATCGGGGCGGCGCAGGAACGGGCTATCGGCGGGCGTCGCCGCGCCGAGCACCATGTGATTGCCGCCGCCCGTGCCGGTATGGCGCCCGTCGAGCATGAACTTCTCGGGCCCGAGATACGATTCGCGCGCGGCGCCATACAGATGCTGGGTGTGATCGACGAGTTCGCTCCACGTCGAAGCCGGATGAATGTTGACTTCGACGACGCCGGGATCGGGCGTGACCTGCAGCAGCTTCAAGCGAGCATCGCGCGGCGGCGGATAGCCTTCGATCACGATCTTGACGGCGAGCGCCGCCGCCGTGGCTTCAACGGCGGCCAGAAGATCGAGATAATCGTCGAGCACGGCGAGCGGCGGCATGAACACGTACAGCGCACCACCCTTGCGGCCGGAAGCCGTGGCGGCGGCCTCGGCCTGAGGCCCGGCCGCACGCGCGGGATCGCGCGCTTCCACGCAGAGCGCCGTGCGCCGCACCGATGCGGCGGATTCGCCTCGCGCAGGCATGCGTTCATCGAACGCCGCAGCGCGTTTGCCGGACCCGCCGCCGCGCATCTCGCCGCCCGCACCTGCGCCTGAACCTGCGCCTGCACCGCCGCCCGCACCGCCGCCGCCCTCGCTGGCCGCATTGCCGTGCGCATACTGCGCACGCAACTGCGCGGCACCGCGCAAGGCCACCGGCGGGGCGAACGGATCGTGCTCGTGCAGCCACGGGTACTCGGCTGCGCTGACCCAAGGCAGCGAATCGAGCGGCAAGCGATATCCCATCGGCGAATCGCCGGGGATCAAATACATGCGCTCGTCGCGAAAGAGCCAAGGACCCGTGACCCACCGGGGGCCGGCCAGCGCAGCGGCCGTCTCCCGTTCGCGCGCGAGCGGCAGCGCATAGCCCGTCACGGCCGAGAGCCCCGCATCGAAGACACGCCGCAGGCGCAGCCTTTCGAGCTCGTCCTCGAGGCGCGAGTCGAACGGATCGACGTTGACGGGCAAGCGCCGTTCGCGCCAGAGGTAATACCAGACATCTTCGTAGCCCGGCTGGACATGGCCCGCATCGAGTTCGAGCTTCTCGGCGAGACGGCGAATGAAGCGCTGCGCATCGTCGGCCGTGTAGTCCATCGGCTCGCGCTCATCGGCGAACAGCGCCGGGTCGTGCCAGCACGGCTCGCCGTCTTCG
>NZ_JBQCIF010000053.1:0-38125 GCF_051953955.1 Trinickia sp.
CGCGCTCATTCGCGACAAGATCAGCAAGGGCGATTGGAAGTCGCACGTCGGCCATGCGCCTTCGTTGTTCGTCAACGCGGCTACCTGGGGGCTCATGATCACGGGCAAGCTCGTGACGACCAACAGCGAAGCGGGGTTGTCCTCGGCGCTCACGCGCCTGATCGGCAAGGGCGGCGAGCCGCTCATCCGCAAGGGCGTCGATATGGCGATGCGCTTGATGGGCGAGCAGTTCGTCACGGGCGAAACGATTTCCGAAGCGCTCGCGAACAGCCGCAAATTTGAAGCGCGCGGCTTCCGCTATTCGTACGACATGCTCGGCGAAGCGGCCACGACCGAGGAAGACGCGCAGCGCTACTACGCGTCGTACGAACAAGCGATCCACGCCATCGGCAAAGCGGCCGGCGGCCGCGGCATCTACGAAGGCCCCGGCATCTCGATCAAGCTCTCGGCGCTGCATCCGCGCTATTCGCGCGCGCAGCAAGAGCGCACGATGAGCGAGTTGCTGCCGCGCGTGCGCTCGCTCGCCATCCTCGCTCGCCGCTATGACATCGGCCTCAATATCGACGCCGAGGAAGCCGACCGCCTCGAGCTCTCGCTGGATCTGCTGGAGGCACTGTGCTTCGATGCCGAACTGGCCGGCTGGAACGGTATCGGATTCGTCGTGCAGGCTTATCAAAAGCGCTGCCCGTTCGTCATCGACTACGTCGTCGATCTCGCTCGCCGCAGCCGTCACCGCATCATGGTGCGCCTCGTGAAGGGCGCGTACTGGGACAGCGAAATCAAGCGCGCGCAGCTCGACGGGCTCGAGGGCTACCCCGTCTACACGCGCAAGGTCTACACCGACGTGTCGTACCTCGCTTGCGCGAAGAAGCTGCTCGGCGCGCCCGATGCCGTCTATCCGCAGTTCGCGACGCACAATGCCTATACGCTGGCGGCGATCTATCACCTGGCCGGGCAGAACTACTACCCGGGCCAATACGAGTTCCAATGCCTGCACGGCATGGGCGAGCCGCTATACGAAGAAGTGACGGGGCGCGAAAAGCTGAATCGGCCGTGCCGCATCTACGCGCCCGTCGGCACGCACGAAACGCTGCTCGCCTACCTCGTGCGCCGCCTGCTCGAGAACGGCGCGAACACGTCGTTCGTCAATCGCATCGCCGATGAAACGGTGCCGGTTTCGGCGCTCGTCGCCGATCCCGTCGACGAGGCCTCGAAGGTCGTGCCGCTCGGTGCCCCGCATGCGAAGATCCCGCTGCCGCGCGATTTGTTCGGCAGCGAGCGGCTCAATTCCATGGGCCTCGATTTGTCGAACGAGCACCGCCTCGCGTCGCTGTCGTCGGCGCTGCTCGCGAGCGCCCATCACCCGTGGCGTGCGGCGCCGATGCTCGAGGGCGGCGAGCTGGCCGCATCGAGCGCGGCCGGCCGCAGCGAACACGTCGTGCGCAATCCGGCCGATCACCGCGATCTCGTCGGCACCGTCGTCGAAGCGACGCGCGAGGACGTGCACGCGGCGCTGGCCGCCGCCGTCGCCAGCGCACCGATCTGGCAAGCCACGCCGGTCTTTGCGCGCGCCGATTGCCTCGCGCGTACGGCCGATCTGCTCGAAGCGCAGATGCACACGCTGATGGGTCTCATCGTGCGCGAAGCCGGCAAGTCGCTGCCGAACGCGATCGCGGAAATTCGGGAAGCGGTGGACTTCCTGCGCTACTACTCGGCGCAGATCCGCGAGGAATTTTCGAACGACACGCACCGTCCGCTCGGGCCGGTGGTTTGCATCAGCCCGTGGAACTTCCCGCTCGCGATCTTCATGGGGCAGGTGGCCGCGGCGCTTGCGGCCGGCAACACCGTGCTCGCCAAGCCCGCCGAGCAAACGCCGTTGATCGCGGCGCAGGCCGTGCGCCTGCTGCGTGAGGCGGGCGTGCCCGCCGGCGCGGTGCAACTGCTGCCCGGCGACGGCGAAACGGTCGGCGCCGCGCTCGTGGCCGATGCGCGCACGCGCGCCGTCATGTTCACGGGCTCGACGGAAGTGGCGCGCCTCATCAACAAGACGCTCGCCGATCGCCTCGATCCGGACGGCAAGCCGATTCCGCTGATCGCGGAGACGGGCGGGCAGAACGCGATGATCGTCGACTCGTCGGCGCTCGCGGAACAAGTCGTCGCCGACGTCATGCAGTCGGCCTTCGATTCGGCCGGCCAGCGCTGCTCGGCACTGCGCGTGCTGTGCTTGCAGGACGACGTGGCCGATCGCACGCTGACGATGCTCAAGGGAGCAATGCATGCGCTCTCTTTGGGCAATCCCGACCGGTTGTCCACGGACGTAGGCCCCGTCATCGATGCCGAGGCGAAGCGCACGATCGACACGCACGTCGCACAGCTGCGCGAGAAGGGACGCACGATCACGCAATTGCCGCTGCCCGACGTCTGCGCGCATGGCACGTTCGTGCCGCCGACGCTGATCGAACTCGACGGCATCGATGAGCTCAAGCGTGAAGTGTTCGGCCCGGTGCTGCACGTGATCCGCTATCGCCGCAGCGCGCTCGACAAGCTGCTCGAACAGATCCGTGCGACGGGCTACGGCCTGACGCTCGGGATTCATACGCGGATCGACGAAACGATCGCGCACGTCATCTCGCGCGCGCACGTCGGCAACATCTACGTCAACCGCAATGTGATCGGCGCCGTCGTCGGCGTGCAGCCGTTCGGCGGGGAAGGGTTGTCGGGTACCGGGCCGAAGGCCGGTGGCGCGCTCTATCTGCAGCGCCTGTTGGCCAAGCGCCCGTCCGGCCTGCCGAAGTCGCTCGCGGCCTCGCTCATCGCCGACGGCGCGGGGCAATCGGAGAAAGCGGCGGAGGACAGCGGTACGCCGGGCTCGCCGCGTGCCGCGCTGACGGCGCTGCGCGATTGGCTCATCGCCGAGCGGCAACCGCAGTTGGCCGCGCGCTGCGACGGCTATCTCGCAAACATGCCGGCCGGCGCGACGGCGGTGTTGCCGGGCCCGACGGGCGAGCGCAACACGTACACGCTCGGTGCGCGCGGCAAGGTATCCTGCGTGCCTTCGACGGCGAGCGGCGCGCGTGCCCAGTTTGCGGCCGTGTTGGCGACGGGCAATCGCGCGGTGTTTTCGGGCGCGGCCGGCGAGGCACTCGTGGCCGCGCTGCCGGCGCAGCTCAAGCCGTTCGCCGAGGTGCGCAAGAGCGCCGATGCGCCGTTCGACGCCGTGTTGTTCGAAGGCGACAGCGACGAGTTGCTCGCGCTCGTGAAGGAAGTGGCCAAGCGCCCCGGCCCGATCGTGTCGGTGCAGGGCGTCTCGACGCACGCGCTCGAGAACGGCGATGAAGACTACGCGCTCGAGCGGCTGCTGACGGAGCGCTCGGTGAGCGTGAATACGGCCGCCGCCGGCGGCAATGCGAATTTGATGACGATCGGCTGAGCAACCCTTGTCGGTCGAATCAAAACCGGGAGCGGCGCGGCGACCCCGAAACCGCTTCCAACTACCTTGGGATCTAGGAGAAGCTATGCAGCACAAAATGAAAACGCTGGCAGGCGCGACGCTGGTGGCCGCAATGTCGCTGGTGGGGACCGCACAGGCGCAACAGGCAGAACAAGTGAAGATCGGCTTCGCCGGCCCGATGACGGGCCCGCAAGCGCACTACGGCACCGATTTCCAAAACGGCGTGAAGCTCGCGATTGCCGACATGAATGCGACGAAGCCCGTGATCGGCGGCAAGCAAGTCGAATTCGTGCTCGACTCGGCGGATGACCAGGCCGACCCGCGCACGGGTACGACGGTGGCGCAAAAGCTCGTCGACGACGGCATCAAGGGCATGATCGGCCACTTCAACTCGGGCACGACGATCCCGGCTTCGCGCATCTACGCGAACGCCGGCATCCCCGAAGTTGCGATGGCCACGGCGCCCGAGTACACGCAGCAAGGGTTCAAGACGACGTTCCGCATGATGACTTCGGACACGCAGCAAGGTTCGGTCGCGGGCACGTTCGCGGTGAAGAACCTCGGCATGAAGAAGATCGCGATCGTCGATGACCGCACGGCATACGGCCAAGGTCTGGCCGATCAATTCGCGAAGGCCGCGAAAGCTGCGGGCGCAACGATCGTCGACCGTGAATTCACGAACGACAAGGCCGTGGACTTCAAGGGCATCCTGACCAAGCTGAAGGCCGCCAGTCCCGACTTGATCTACTTCGGCGGCGCCGACGCGCAAGCCGCGCCGATGGCCAAGCAAATGAAGTCGCTGGCGATCAAGGCCCCGCTGATGGGCGGCGAAATGCTGCACACGCCCGACTTCCTGAAGATCGCCGGCCCGGCCGCCGACGGCACCTATGCCTCGCTGGCAGGCTTGCCGCTCTCGGACATGCCCGGCGGCAGCCAGTACGTCGCAAAGTACAAGAAGGCGTTCGGCACCGACGTCGAAACCTACTCGCCGTATGCCTACGATGGCACGATGGCGCTGTTGACGGCAATGAAGAAGGCCAATTCGACGGATCCGGCGAAGTACCTGCCGGAACTCGCGAAGACCAACATGCCGGGCGTGACGACCACCCACCTCGCCTATGACGAGCACGGTGATCTGAAGAACGGCGGCATCACGATCTACAAGGCCGAAAACGGCCAGTGGAAGCCGCTGCAAAGCGTCGGCGCGAAGTAATCGCGATTCGCCGAACGCATCGCTGCTCAGGCGTTGCGCCAAGGGCCCCGCGGGTGGATGCCTCCCGCGGGGCCTTTTTCGTTGGTCGCTCGTCTTTGTACCCACGACGTCTTCGCACCCATGAGAAAAACGCATGGTGCGCATGAAGAAGTTTCGATTGTGCGAGCGATTTCGGCGGGGCTAAATCTGCATCCATGCATGAGAGGCGACAACCGCCTCGTCAATGAAAGCGCAAGGAGAGCAGATGCGAAGCGCCCTCGAGCCTCGCTCGAAGCTGCCCGATGTGGGCACGACGATCTTTACGGTGATCGGCCAACTCGCGGCCGAATACGACGCGCTGAATCTTTCGCAAGGCGCACCGAACTTCGCCCCCGATCCCGAGCTCGTCGAAGCCGTCTCGGCCGCGATGCGGCGCGGACACAATCAATATGCGCCGATGGCGGGTGTCGAGCGTCTGCGCGAGGCCGTCGCCGAGAAGATCGAGCGTCTATACGGCGCGCGCTATGACGCGGGGCGCGAGGTGACGATCATCGCCAGTGCGAGCGAGGGGCTGTACGCGGCCATCAGTGCGCTCGTGCATTCCGGCGACGAAGTCATCTATTTCGAGCCCTCGTTCGACAGCTACGCGCCGATCGTGCGGCTGCAAGGCGCGAAACCCGTGGCGATCAAGCTATCGCCGCAAGACTTCCGCATCGATTGGGATCTCGTTGCGGCAGCTGTGACGCCGCGCACGCGCATGATCATCGTCAACACGCCGCACAATCCGAGCGCGACGATCTTCGACGCGCACGACGTCGCTCGCTTGAGCGCGCTCGTCCACGGCACCGATATCGTCGTGCTGTCCGATGAAGTCTACGAGCACGTCGTCTTCGACGGTGCCGTTCATCAGAGCATGGCACGGCATCCGGCGCTGGCCGAACGCAGCGTCGTCGTGTCGTCGTTCGGCAAGACGCACCACGTAACGGGCTGGCGCGTCGGCTATTGCTTGGCTCCCGCAGCGTTGATGGCCGAGATTCGCAAGGTGCACCAATTCATGGTGTTCGCGGCGGACACGCCGATGCAGCACGCGTTAGCCGAGGCGTTGGCGCAGCCCGCCAGCTATCTCGGGCTGGCCGCGTTTTACGAGCGCAAGCGCGATCTGCTTGCCGGTGCATTGGCGCAATCGCGTTTCGAGCTGCTCCCGAGCCGCGGCAGCTTCTTCATGCTCGCGCGTTTTCGCGGGTTTTCGGACGAGCGCGACAGCGACTTCGTGCAACGCCTCATTCGCGATGCACGTGTGGCGACGATTCCGCTTTCGGCGTTCTATACGGATGGGACCGATACGGGCGTGATCCGGCTGAGTTTCTCGAAGGACGATGCGACGCTCGTCGAGGGCGCGCGGCGCCTGTGCACGGTGTAAGGAGGCGGCGTGACGAGCAACCGTAGTAGTGCGAATCTTTCGGACGACGCAGGACGGGGCGCGCTCCAAGACGCGACGGCCGCCGTCGTGCAGATGAGCAGCACCGACGACGTCGCGCGCAACCTAGGGGAGGCGCGCCGCTGGGTGGAAGCGGCGGCGCGCGAGGGCGCAACGCTCGTCGTGCTGCCCGAGTACTTCTGCTGGATCGGCACCGACGAGCGCGAGCGCGTGGCATTGGCCGAGCGGTTCGGCGAAGGGCCGATTCAAGCAGCGCTCGCTGCGCTTGCACGCGAGACGGGCGTGTGGCTCGTCGGCGGAACGATGCCCATCGTTCCTGACGATGCGGCCGGCAATGGCGGCATGGAGCGAGCCTACAACGCGTGCCTGTTGATCGATCCGTCGGGCCGTAGCGTCGCGCGTTACGACAAGCTGCATCTGTTCAGCTTCAGCGATGGCCGCGAGCAGCATGCCGAGGCCGATACGATGGTGCCGGGCGAACGCATCGGGCATGCGGCGACGCCGTTCGGCGAAATGCGGCTATCGATTTGCTATGACCTTCGCTTTCCCGAGCTTTATCGCGTGGCGCCGGCTCCCGACGTCATTGCGGTGCCGGCCGCGTTCACCCATGCCACCGGCCTCGCGCATTGGGAATTGCTGCTGCGAGCACGGGCGGTCGAAAACCAAGCCTACGTGCTCGCGGCCGGGCAGTGCGGCACGCATCCGAACGGCTGGCGCACGTTCGGTCGTAGCATGATCGTCGGGCCATGGGGCGAGATTCTCGCGTCGCGCGATGAGGCCGAGCCCGGGATTGCGATTGCGCGGCTCGAGCGCGGAGCGCTCAGCGCCGTACGCGCGCGTCTGCCTGCGCTGATGCATCGAAGAATCGCGGCCCCCGCCGATATCGCAACGTCGCCGGCCATGCGTCGTCGGTAAACGGCGTTCCACATGTAACCAGGTAATCAGGTAAACAGGTCAACAGACCCTAGGAGATCGACCATGAAGCGAATCGACATTCGGCTGGCGTTTGCATTCGCGTGCGCGCTCGCGACCGTATCCACGCCGGCGCTCGCCGAGGCGACGACGATGCGCTTCGGCATCGAGGCGCAATATCCGCCGTTCGAATCGAAAGACGCGAGCGGCCGCTTGCAAGGGCTCGACGTCGACATCGGCAATGCGGTTTGCCGGCAGGCGCATCTCACCTGCTCATGGGTCGAGACTTCGTTCGACGGGCTGATTCCGGCGCTTCAAGGGCGCAAGTTCGACGCCATCAACTCGTCGATGAACGCAACGGCGCAGCGCCGCCAGGCCATCGATTTCACGACCGTCATCTACCGCGTACCGACGCAGTTGATCGCGCGCGCCGGCAGCGGCTTGGATGCCACGGCCGAATCGCTGAAGGGCAAGCACGTCGGCGTGCTGCAAGGCTCGATTCAAGAGGCCTATGCGAAGGCGCATTGGGCGCCGGCGGGCGTCGACGTCGTTTCGTATCAGGATCAGAACCAGGTCTATAGCGATCTCGTTGCCGGTAGGCTCGACGGCACGCTCGTGCTGGCCCCGGCGGGTCAAAAGGGTTTTCTCTCGCAGCCGGATGGCAAGGGCTTCTCGTTCGTGGGACAACCGGTGCGCGACGACAAGATCCTCGGCACTGGCATCGCTTTCGGCATTCGCAAGGGGGACGACGCGTTGCGCGGGCGGCTCGATGCGGCGATTGCGAAGCTGCAGGCCGACGGCACCGTGAAGGCGCTCGCGCACAAGTATCTCGGCGATATCGACGTCTCGGCGAAGTAGGCCGCGGCGTACGCTCGCCGAGACGTTCAGCCGATGTGCGTCCGCTTGGCGGGCGCCGGCAATGTTTCCATCGTGGCGAGCCCGTGAACGATGCCGCATGCATCGACGGTGCCAGCACCTTTGCATTGCTCGCGCAATTCGATCAGTTGCGCCTTGAGGTGGTGGAGTTCGGCCAGTCGCGTGTCGACATGGCCGATGTGCGCATCGAGCAGCGCGTCGATCGATTCGCAGCGGTCCGAATGCCGGTCCGCCAACCGCAGCAGCGTGCGGATCTCGTCGTGCGTCATGTCCAGTGCGCGGCAGTTGCGGATGAAGCGAAGCCGCTCGGTGTGCTCGGGTCCATAGCTGCGGTAGTTCGCCAGCGTGCGCTGGGCGTCCGGCATCAGCCCCTCTTTCTCGTAGAAGCGGATCGTTTCGGTCGTGCAATGAGCGGCTTTCGCCAATTCGCCGATTTTCATGGGAATCTCCCGGTGGTCGTGGGTTGACCTTGGAGTGGCTACAGGGTGTTAACTGTACTCCAACGGTTTTCCGAGGGCATTTCCATGACGCGATCGCTTCGCGCGGATCAATTGCATTGCCATGATGGCAGCGGGGCGGGGCAGCACCCGCATCATTCATGTGACGGCGAGCACGGGCAGGCGGATGCGCGCAGCCACAGCCGCGCCGCTTCGAGCTGCACTGCAGAGCACGGTCGTCGACATGATGACCTCGGCCGTGACCAAAGCCGTGCCGCCCCGAACTGCGCGGCCGAACATGGCCATGGGCATGATCATCACGACCACGACCACGACCACGCGCACGACGAATGCTGTGCTCATGAGGCGTCGATGCTCGCGCCGCTACCCGCCGCATCGAAGCATGCCAACGGCATCGAGACGACGATCCGCATCATGCAGATGGATTGTCCGACCGAAGAGGCCCTCATTCGCGGCAAGCTCGACGGCATGCCTGCGGTCACGGGTCTCGCCTTCAATCTGATGCAACGCACGCTCACGGTCGTGCATGCGCCCGGCGCCGAGCCGGCGGTTCTCGATGCCATTCGTTCACTCGGCTTCGTGCCGGAGCTGCCGGATCCGGCATCACGGATGCAGCCCGTCGCCGAACCGGCCCGCTCGTGGTGGCCGCTCGCGCTGGCCGCGGTGGCGGCGATCGCATCGGAAGCCGCGACTTGGTTCGGCGTTTCCCCTTGGATCGCCGGCGGCTGTGCCGGCTTCGCGCTCGCCCTGAGCGGGCTCGGCACGTACCGCAAGGGATGGATCGCGATCCGGCACGGCAACCTGAACATCAACGCGTTGATGAGCATCGCGGTAACGGGCGCGATGGCGTTGCGCCAATGGCCCGAGGCAGCGATGGTCATGGTGCTGTTCGCGCTTGCAGAGCGAATCGAGGCAATGTCGCTCGATCGCGCCCGCAACGCGATTCACGCGCTGATGCGGTTGGCGCCGGAGACGGCGACGGTCCAGGGCAGCGACGGCTCATGGTCGAGCGTTGAAGCGAAGACGGTGCCGATCGGCGCGCGCGTGCGGGTGGCACCGGGCGAGCGCATCGCGCTCGACGGTGAAATCGTCGCGGGCGAATCGAGCGTCAATCAGGCGCCGATTACGGGCGAGAGCCTGCCCGTCGATAAACGGCCGGGCGATGCGGTGTTCGCGGGGACGATCAACGAGGCGGGATCGTTCGAGTATCGCGTCAGCGCGTCGGCCGATGGCACGACGCTCGCGCGCATCATCCACGCGGTGGAGCAGGCCCAGGGCAAGCGCGCGCCGACGCAGCGTTTCGTCGACCGCTTCGCACGCGTCTATACGCCGATCGTCTTCGCATGTGCGCTGCTCGTTGCCGTTCTGCCGCCGCTCGTGACAGGCGGCGCCTGGCGCGAATGGATCTACCGTGCGCTCGTCATGCTCGTCATCGCGTGCCCGTGCGCGCTCGTGATTTCGACCCCGGTATCGATCGTGAGCGGACTCGCGGCGGCGGCGCGGCGCGGGATTTTGATAAAGGGCGGCGTCTACCTCGAGGAAGGGCGCAAGCTGGCCTGGCTCGCGCTCGACAAGACCGGGACAATTACGGCGGGCAAGCCTGCGCAGACCGATTTAGAGCCGCAAGCGGATATCTCGGCCATCGACTGCCGCGAATTCGCGGCGGCACTCGCGGCGCGATCCGATCATCCGGTTTCGCGCGCGATCGTCAAAGCGGCCGACGAGGCGAGCGACGGGCTTGGAAAGGCGCATAAAGCGCTGTCCGTCGATGGCTTCGAAGCGTTGCCCGGCCGCGGTGTGGCGGGAGAGATCGACGGGAGGCGTTATTGGCTCGGTAACGCGCGGCTCGCTCGCGAGCGGGGGCACCTCACCGATGCTGTCGAGATGCGTGCCGGCGAGCTCGAGCGGTTGGGCCGATCGGTCGTCATGCTGATGGACGACGGCCGCGTGCTTGCGTTGTTCGCCGTGGCTGACACGGTCAAAGAGACGAGCCGCGCGGCGATCGCCCAATTGCATGCGCTCGGCATTCGGACCGCCATGTTGACGGGCGACAACACGCATACGGCGCGCGCGATCGCGGCTGAAGTCGGCATCGACGATGTACGCGGCGACCAATTGCCGGATGACAAGCTGAACGCGATCGAATCGCTCTCGGCCGACGGCCGCTCGGTGGGCATGGTCGGCGATGGCATCAACGATGCGCCGGCCTTGGCGCGCGCGCGGATCGGCTTCGCCATGGGCGCGATGGGCAGCGACGCGGCGATCGAAACGGCCGACGTCGCGCTGATGGACGACGACTTGCGCAAGATCCCTGCGTTCGTGCGCTTGTCGCGCGCGACCTATGCGGTGCTCGTGCAGAACATCGTTTTTGCGTTGACGGTCAAGGCGATCTTTTTGGCGTTGACGCTCGTAGGGCTGGGGACGATGTGGATGGCCGTGTTCGCCGATGCGGGCGCGAGCCTGATCGTCGTCGCAAACGGGTTGCGGTTGCTGCGTCGCTAAGTGCACGGATTTTGCGCGCCAGTCGATGCATTCCAGCGACGACGGTGGCGCCCGTTACCGATGAGCGCGGCGTGCCACCGCGCCTTTGTGGCGGGGTGCCTCGCATAGTGGGGTCGGGTGGTTCGACCGCGTATCGGCGAATGAATTCGTCGATTGGCGGCCCACTCGTCAGTGCGTTCGCCTAGACTGGAAAACGCCATTCGCCGCTACCTCCTCCGTGCGGCGCCGGCGGGCGACCGTGTTCGATCGACGCGGGCGGATGACGACTAGGGGTAACCGTATTGGGTTACCGAGGCTCATCGAAGACCGGTTCGTGAAGGAGTCGACCATGCTTCAAACTAGCGAAATTCAAAAGCGGTTTTCTCACATTCAGCAAACGATCGGCGAAGCGACGCGTAGCTGCCAGAGCGCGCAGTCGGTGCCGCAAGACTTGAAGCGCTGTGTCGAGGAACTCGACAAGGAGTGCAAGACCGCGCAATCGGCGATGAAATCGCAGGACGAAGATCGGATGCGCGAATGCATCGACTCGCTCGAGGAGATCGGCGATCGGGCCGAGCGGGCGTGTCAGCAGGCGGGCAGCGTCGATGGCGATCTGAAGCGCGCCGTCTCGACGATGCATTCCGAGTTGTCGGATTTGAAGCGGCAGTTGCATTGAGTTTCGTGCGAGGCTGAAGGACATCGATGCCATCCACGGCCACACCATCGGCCGCGATCGGATTGTGCCGGAGAATAGGGGGCGGCCCGCGACGCGAGTTTATAGGGCGACGTCAACGACGAGAAGTGAAGAAGTGAACTGCAACGGCTACTTCGGGCCACCTCTTCACTCCCACTGCGCTACGCCGCCGTGTCGCGAGCAGGTGCCTGAATGATGGCGGCTGAAGCTATAGGTGCCATCGGCGCATTTTGCCGAGGCGCCGGTAGGCACCTCTCCCGACTTCGTTTTCGACGGCGAGTGCACTTCTTCGCCGTATTTGTTGCGGTAATGCCGATGCGATGTCAGGCCGGATTCGTTTGGCTCCGCCCAAGCATTGGACGACGTGCGCGCGAAGACGGTGGGCGATAAGAACAGCGTGGAGGCCGCGACGACTGCGTAGGCGATCAGTCGCGTCACTTTCGGCATTGACGGGTACATGCATGGTCCCCTGTTGATTTTAGTCGTCGTCGCGGGGCTCAGCGTGCCTTACTTCCCAATACAAAACCGACTAAAAATCACGCCAAGCAGATCATCCGACGTGAACTCCCCGGTGATCGAGTTCAACTCTTCCTGAGCCAGCCGCAGCTCTTCGGCGAATAAATCGAGCGACTGCGCACGCTCTTGCGCGTGGTCCGTCGCGAGCGCCACATGATCCTGCGCCGCGCGCAGCGCGATCAAATGCCGCTCGCGCGCGAGATAGACGCTCTCGGTTCCCGCTTGCCAGCCCGCGATCCTCAGCAACTCCGCGCGCAATAGATCGATGCCGACGCTCTTCTTCGCCGACAGCCGAATTTCGCAGACTTCCGAATCGCCCGCGCCAGCGGCCTGCCGATTCACCGAAGCCCCAACGTCGGTCAAATCCGTTTTGTTCAGCACGCGCACGACAGGCACGCCGGCCGGAAACCGCCCTGCAATCACGACATCGTCTTCAGTCATCCCCGAACGCGCGTCGAGCAGATGCAAGACGACGTCCGCGCGCTCGATTTCGCTCCACGTTCGAGCGATGCCGATCCGCTCGACCTCGTCCTCGGTTTCGCGCAACCCGGCCGTATCGATGACGTGCAGGGGAATGCCTTCGATCTGAATCGTCTGCGTGACCTTGTCGCGCGTCGTTCCCGCAATCGGCGTCACGATCGCCAATTCGGCACCCGCCAACGCATTGAGCAGCGACGATTTGCCCACGTTCGGCTGCCCCGCGAGCACCACCGACAATCCTTCCCGCAGGAGCGCCCCCTTGCGAGCGTCGCCGAGAATCTTCTCGAGCCGTACGCGAATATGTGCGAGCTTGCCGTGAGCGTCTGCAGCTTCGAGAAAGTCGATCTCCTCTTCCGGAAAATCGAGCGTCGCTTCAACGAGCATCCGCAATGCAATCACTTCATCGACGAGCGCATGAATATCGGCCGAGAACGCGCCATCGAGCGATCGGCCCGCCGAGCGTGCCGCCGCTTCGGTGCTCGCTTCGATTAGATCGGCGACGGCTTCCGCTTGCGCCAGATCGAGCTTGTCGTTCAGAAACGCGCGCCGTGTGAACTCGCCCGGCTCGGCCAGCCGCAGATCGAACGCCTGCCCCGCTTCGAGGCACCGCTGCAGCACGAGCTGAAGCACCACAGGCCCGCCGTGGCCCTGCAATTCGAGAACATGCTCGCCCGTGTACGAATGCGGCGCCGGAAAGTAGATCGCGATCCCACGATCGAGCACGTTGCCGCCCCCATCGACGAACGGCACGTAACTGGCATGGCGCGGCGCCAAGGTTTGTCCACATAGCGCATTCATCCAAGCCAACGCAGCCGCTTCACCCGCTCGTCCGCAGGACACGCGCACGACTCCGATCCCCCCGCGTCCAGGAGCAGTGGCGATGGCGACAATCGGATCGGAATCGAGAGGGAGCATGGGCGACCGGGAGCAATGCGTAGCGGCTTATATGGCCGGCATTGTAACGTGGCAAGGTCCGACACCCTTCGATCTCAGGCGACCTTCCCGCGAACCGTTACCATAGTTAAGATTTATCTCGATCAAGATAGCTTAAAATTAGGACCAAGCGAAGTGTAAGCCGTAGGGGTAGCCTGCGGTATGGGCGCAGCGCCACGCGCCATACGGCTTTCTGAGCATAGGCTGTCGCGTGCACGGAGCCGACCACCGATTCCGGGTACCCAGTAATGGTGCCCGATCAAGCTAAAGCTGACCCGGCCGGTTGTCTTCTCGATATGGACGGGATTGCACAATTTGCCGATGCCAACCGTCGAAGAAAAAGCGGCGTTCTCCGAGCGCCTCAAGTTCGCTTTGCAGCGCAGCCCCGAGAAAGTGCTGGGCGGGACACAACTCGCATTGCATTTCAACTTGCGGCATCACGGCGATCAGCCCATTTCCCCTCAAACGGCCCACAAATGGTTAACGGGCCGCACCATCCCGACGCCCGACAAGCTCGAAACGCTGGCGCATTGGTTGCGCGTCGATTTGCATTGGCTTCATTACGGCCCGCCGCCGAGCGTGGCCGCGCGCACGACGCCAAAGCCGCTCCCTCGCGATGAAAAATATCCGCTGACGCCCGAGACGATCGAGCTCGCATCGAAAATCGAATCGCTCTCGCCGCATCACCGCTATCTCGTGCAGGAACTCGTCGAGCAGTTCTATGGCGACGGCGGCGAACGATAAGGACCGTTCACGCTTGCCTTTTACGCAAGGCGAGAAGGCGCCGAAGCAAAAAAATCGCCCGGTGCGGTTCACGATGAACCGCACCGGGCGATTGATTTTCGAGTCTTGAACCGCGGTTCGCCGGCGCGCAGCCTATGCCGCGCGCCGGCGATACGACGATCAGGCTGCCTTTTTCTTGGCCGCGCCCATCACGCGCGTGATGTAGTACTGCTGCGTGATCGACAGCACGTTGTTCACGACGTAGTAGAGCACCAGGCCGGCCGGGAAGAAGAAGAACATGACCGAAAACGCGATCGGCATGAACATCATCATCTTGGCCTGTACCGGGTCCGGGGGCGTCGGGTTCAAGCGCGTCTGCAGGAACATCGACACGGCCATCAACACGGGCAGGATGAAGTACGGGTCTTGCTGCGAGAGGTCGTGAATCCAGAGAATCCACGGCGCGCCGCGCATTTCGACCGACGAGAGCAGCACCCAGTACAGCGAGATGAACACCGGGATCTGAATGACGATCGGCAGGCAGCCGCCGAACGGGTTCACCTTCTCGGTCTTGTAGAGCTCCATGAGCGCCGCGTTCATCTTCTGCGGATCGCTCTTGAGCCGCTCGCGCAGCGCTTGCATGCGCGGCGTGATCTCCTTCATGCGCGCCATCGACCGATAGCTCGCCGCCGACAGCGGGAAGAACACGGCCTTGATCAGCACCGTGAGCAGCACGATCGCCCAGCCCCAGTTGCCAACCACACCGTGGATCTTCTCGAGCAGCCAGAACAGCGGCTTGGCGATGATCGTCACGTAGCCGTAGTCCTTCACGAGTTCGAGCCCCGGCGCGATGCCTTCGAGCACGCGCTCTTCCTCGGGACCGGCGAACAGGCGGGCGGAAACGTCGGTCGACTGTCCCGGCGCGATCGACGAGAGCGGCTGCTGCACGCCGATGCGATAGAGCGTCGGATCGATTTTCTCGACGTAGATGTTGCGCGGCGCGCCTTGCTGCGGAATCCACGCCGTCGCGAAGTAGTGCTGAATCATCGCGACCCAGCCGTTGTCGGCCGAAGTGGCAACGTCGACCTTGTTCTTGTCGATGTCGCTGAACGTGATCTTCTGGAAGTGGTGCGCGTTCGTGTAGAGCGCCGGCCCGAGGAACGTATGCGAGAAGCGCGGCGTATCGACGGGCTGGCTGTCGCGCACGAGCTCCATGTAGAGGCTCGGCTTGACCGGCACGCTGCCGACGTTCTCGACCTTCGTGTCGACGCCGATCACGTAGCTGCCGCGCGTGAACGTGTAGGTCTTGACGACCTTGAGCCCACCCTTGACCGGCGATTCGAGCGACACCTTCAGCGTCTTCTGATCGGGGCTCAGCGTGAGCGGGCCCGGAACCGGCGTGAAGATGTCGTTGTGATTCGGGAAGTCGCCGCCGATGAGGCCCGTGCGAGCGAGATAGGTGTGCTTGGCCGTGTGGTCGAACAGCGTTTCGTTGAGCGGTGCGCCCTTCGGATCGGCGTTCTTCGTCAGGACGAGCTTTTCGAGCGTGCCGCCGCGCGTATCGATCTCGCCGTCATAGACGTCGGTGCTGAAATGAATCAGCTGCGCCGCGGCTTGCGGCTGGCTCGGCGCGGTGCCGGCGGCCGGCGCGGCCGCGCTCGGCGTGGCGGCCGTTTCGGAGCCGGGCGTGCTCGATGCCGGGCTGCTTGCGCTCGTTTGCGTATGCGTCGGGTTCGGGAAGAACATCGACGGGCGTCCGTGATCGCGTTGCCAGTTGTCGAACAGCATGATCGCTGACACGAAGAAGATCGCCCATAGGATGGTGCGTTTGATATCCATGCGTGGTCTCAGAGTCGATGGAGCGGCGTTTCAGCGCTTTTTCGGGGGTGCGGGCGGAACGAGATCGATCCCGCCCTCGGAAAACGGATGGCAGCGACATAAGCGCTTCACCGCGAGGTAACTCCCGCGCGCGGCGCCATGATACTGGATTGCCTCGCGCGCGTAATCCGAACAGGAAGGATAAAAACGGCATCGGCTGCCGAGCAGAGGGCTTACGGCAACCTTATACAGACGCAACAACGCGATCAGCACCGTTTGCATAGCATCGGGGCACGAGGCTCCCGTCAGGCGGCGAAGCGCGCGAACCGACACTGAAACGGCACCGGGCGCACGCACACGCACGTCAAAGAGATCAATCTTGCGCCGAATCGGAAGGAGTCGGCGCAGCCTGGCGCCGCGCGATCTCGCGCGCCACCTTGCCCAGCAGCATCTCGATCTCCGTTCGGACGATCGTTCTCAAAGGCGGCGATACGGCGCTCGGCAGCGCGGCTTTATCGAAGCGCGTGGACAAGCGCAGCAGCAGATCCCATCCGTCGAATTCGGCGCGGCGCAGACGAAAATTCTCGCGCGCGATCCGTTTCACGAGATTGCGCGTCGCGGCTCGCGGGGCAAACTTTTTGCCGACGACGAGCCCGAGCCGGGCTGCCTGCCCCGTCGGCCGCGCGTAGACGACGAAATGCGTCGAGCGTCGCCACGGGCGCAAACGAAAAACGGATGAGAACTCATCCGTTTTGAGAAGCCTCGCGGCTTTGGGGAAGGCTGCTGGCGCTCGCAACGGAACCGGGCCCTATCAAGAAGTGCAGCCGGTGCCGCAAGCACCCGCGTAAGACGCGGACGACGGCTACGGCGTCGCGTCGCCTTCGACCTTAGATGGCCAGACGCTTGCGGCCCTTGGCGCGGCGTGCGTTGATCACTTTACGGCCGCCGGCGGTCTTCATGCGCACGCGAAAGCCATGGGTGCGTTTGCGGCGCGTAACGGACGGTTGGTAAGTACGTTTCATGTCGATCTCACTTGAGAATGGACCGCGTACGCATCGGCACTAAGTAAGCTCGCGCGGGTGAGCGCGATGAACGCTAGGCAATGGGCCGGGGTCGAACGGGTCGAAAAAAGAGTGTTCGCTTTCGCGGGAACCCGTTATTTAAACCGCTTTTCTCTTGGCCGTCAATACTTTACGTGCATTGCCGGCACTTTCCCGCCCGCCGCGCCAGGGCAAGCCATCGCACGCGATGCACGATCCGGCCCTGTGGATAACTCCCTGGGCCGGCCCGTTTGGCGGTAGAATCTCGCCTTACTTCAAGAATCCAGCACGTCGCTCCGCATGCGCCGGCTCGCCGCAAACCCTTGTGGCGACGGGCCGCGGGGCTCGCTCGCTTTTGCTGCACCGGGTCCATCCGCCGCGCGATGCGCGAAGGAGGGCGGCGGCGGGTGTTCGTGCCTTAAAAGACATCACCTTGATGAACGAATTCTGGCAACACTGTTCCGCACTGCTGGAGCGCGAGTTGACGCCTCAGCAGTACGTGACGTGGATCAAACCGTTGGCCCCGGTCGCCTTCGACGCAGCCGCGAATACGTTGTCCATCGCCGCGCCGAACCGCTTCAAGCTCGACTGGGTCAAGAGCCAGTTTTCGGGCCGCATCTCCGATCTCGCCCGCGATTTTTGGCAGGCGCCCGTCGAAGTCCAATTCGTCCTCGATCCGAAGGCGGCCCTGCGCCCGAGCGCCGGTGCGCCTTCGTCGGTCCCGCTGCCGCGCGTGCCGGCTTCGGCGGCCGCTGCCATGAGCGCGGCCGGCCTTCCGTTCGAGGGCGGCGGGGCAGGTATGGGCGTACCTGCGCAAAAAGCGGCCGGCGGCTTTGCCGGCGGGCAAGCGCAAACGCCGGCGGCAAATGGCGCGCTCGACGACGCGGCCGATCTCGATCTGCCGAGCGTCGACGCCCACGAGGCCGCGGCCGCGCGCCGCACCTGGCGCCCGGGTTCGGGCGCCGCGCCGGCCAGCCCCGCATCGGAATCGATGTACGAGCGCTCGAAGCTCAACCCGGTGCTGACGTTCGACAATTTCGTCACCGGCAAGGCCAATCAGCTGGCCCGCGCGGCGGCGATCCAAGTGGCCGACAACCCCGGCATTTCGTACAACCCGTTGTTTCTGTACGGCGGCGTGGGCCTCGGCAAGACGCACCTGATTCACGCGATCGGCAACCAGCTTTTGCAGGACAAGGCCGGCGCGCGTATTCGCTACATCCACGCCGAGCAATACGTGTCGGATGTCGTGAAGGCGTACCAGCGCAAGGCGTTCGACGACTTCAAGCGCTACTATCACTCGCTCGATCTGCTGCTCATCGACGATATTCAGTTCTTCTCGGGCAAATCGCGGACGCAGGAAGAATTCTTCTACGCGTTCGAGGCACTCGTCGCGAACAAAGCGCAGGTCATCATCACGAGCGATACGTACCCGAAAGAGATTTCGGGCATCGACGACCGGCTCATTTCGCGCTTCGACTCGGGCTTGACGGTGGCGATCGAGCCGCCCGAGCTCGAAATGCGCGTGGCGATCTTGATGCGCAAGGCGCAATCCGAAGGCGTGAGCCTATCCGAGGACGTCGCGTTCTTCGTCGCGAAGCATTTGCGCTCGAACGTGCGCGAGCTCGAAGGCGCGCTGCGCAAGATTCTCGCGTACTCGAAGTTCCACGGGCGCGAGATCACGATCGAGCTGACGAAGGAAGCGCTCAAGGATCTGCTGACGGTGCAAAACCGCCAGATCTCCGTCGAAAACATTCAGAAGACCGTCGCCGACTTCTACAACATCAAAGTCGCCGACATGTATTCGAAGAAGCGCCCGGCCAACATCGCGCGGCCGCGGCAAATCGCAATGTATCTCGCCAAGGAGCTCACGCAAAAGAGCTTGCCCGAGATCGGCGAGCTGTTCGGCGGGCGCGATCACACCACGGTGCTCCACGCCGTGCGCAAGATTGCCGACGAGCGCGGCAAGGACGCGCAGTTGAACCACGAACTGCACGTGCTCGAGCAAACCCTGAAAGGCTGAGCGGGCGGTGAGCGGGGCTTCGTCGAGCCCGCGCTCCATGCGCCCCCGGTTTTGGCGGGATCCGTCTGTTTTTCAGGCACAATATAGGTTTGGCCCCCTGTGCTTCGCGGCGCGAGCGAGGCGGGGATGAAAGCGCGGGAACAACGCGCGGGCAGATGGGCGAAGGCGCGCAGGAAATGCGGGGTATCGGCGCTTTCGTCGAATGAACTGCCGGGTGAGGCGGAGTTTGCCGTCATATCAACGAAGGAACCCTATGCAACTGGTCAAGACCGAACGAGATAACCTCCTAAGGCCGCTGCAAACCGTGAGCGGCATCGTCGAACGCCGCCATACGTTGCCGATCCTCGCAAACTTGCTGATCACCAAGAACGGCCCGGATGTGTCGTTTCTGTCGACTGACCTCGAGTTGCAAATCACGACGCGCGCCGATTTCGGCGTGGGCGGCGAATCGGTTGCCACGACGGTGGCGGCGCGCAAGCTGCTCGATATCCTGCGTGCGATGCCGGACGGCCAGGTCAGCTTGACGCTGGCCGACAAGCGCTTGACGGTGCAATCGGGCAAGAGCCGCTTTGCGCTGCAGACGCTTGCCGCGGACGAATTCCCGACGGTCGCGCAGGCGAAAGATTACGGCGCGAGCTTGACCGTTCCGCAAAAGACGTTCCGCCAGTTGCTGGGCATGGTCTATTTCGCGATGGCCCAGCAGGACATCCGCTACTACCTGAACGGGATGCTGCTGGTGGTAGACGGCGGCCAGTTGATGGCCGTGGCCACGGACGGCCACCGGCTCGCGTTTTCGTCGATGAAGATCGAGGGCGACTTCCCGCGCCAGGAAGTGATCATTCCGCGCAAGACGATTCTCGAATTGCAGCGTCTGCTCGAAGACATCGACGACACGCTGCGTATCGACATCGCCTCGACGCAAGTGAAATTCACGTTCGGCCAGGTCGAGCTCGTCTCGAAGCTCGTGGAGGGCAAATTCCCCGACTTCCAGCGCGTGATTCCGAAGGCGCACAAGAACACGTTCGTGATCGGCCGCGACGAATTGCAGCGTTCGCTGCAGCGCGCGGCGATTTTGACGTCGGACAAGTTCAAGGGCGTGCGCTGCGTGATCGAGCCGGGCCAGCTCAAGATCATGTCGACGAACGCCGATCAGGAAGAAGCACAGGAAGAACTCGAGATCGCCTACCAGGGCGACATGATCGACATGGGCTTCAACGTGACGTATCTGCTCGACGTGCTCGCGAATCTGAAGGTGGACATGCTGCAGGTGAGCGTCGGCGACGCCAGCTCGAGCGCGCTCATCACGATCCCCGAGAACGACGAGTTCAAATACGTCGTCATGCCGATGCGCATCTAGTGACTCGGGCGCACCGATAACGAGACATGACCAAGGGGCGCAGCGCCCCTTTGGCGTTTCTTATAGGGCGTGCGAAATGAGCCGCCTACCGCCGGCCCCGACCCGGGGCAAAGAAAACCAGTGCCGCTGCCTGGTCTTTTTGGGGCGTTCGACGTATCGCGCGGCACAACCGCAGTGAATGCAGAACCGGAACATATCCATGAGTGAACAGCACAATACGCAACCCGACAACAGCTATGGCGCCTCGTCGATTCAGATCCTCGAGGGTCTGGAGGCGGTGCGCAAGCGCCCCGGGATGTACATCGGCGACACGTCGGACGGCACCGGTTTGCACCACCTCGTGTTCGAGGTGCTCGACAATTCGATCGACGAAGCCCTGGCGGGCTATTGCAACGACATCCAAGTGATCATCCACGCGGACAATTCGATTTCCGTGACCGACAACGGCCGCGGCATTCCGACGGGTATCAAGCGTGACGACAAGCACGATCCGAAGCGCAGCGCCGCTGAAATCGTGATGACCGAGCTGCATGCGGGCGGCAAGTTCGACCAGAACAGCTACAAGGTATCGGGCGGCCTACACGGCGTGGGCGTTTCTTGCGTGAACGCGCTTTCGCGCTGGTTGCGCTTGACGGTGCGCCGCGACGGCAAGAAGCACTTCATGGAATTTCACCGTGGTGTGCCGCAGAACCGCGTGATCGAGGAAGTGGACGGGGAGCGCGTATCGCCGATGCAGTTCGTGGGCGACACCGAGAACCGCGGCACTGAAGTGCACTTCATGGCCGATGAAACGATCTTCGGCTCGATCGAATATCACTACGACATTCTCGCGAAGCGCATTCGCGAGCTTTCGTTTCTCAACAACGGCGTGCGGATTCGCTTGACCGATCAGCGCTCGGGCAAGGAAGACGATTTCGCGCTTGCTGGGGGCGTGAAGGGCTTCGTCGAATTCATCAACAAGACGAAGCAGGTGCTGCACCCGACGATTTTCCATATCAACGGCGAGAAGGACGACGTCGGTGTGGAAGTGGCGATGCAGTGGAACGACAGCTACAACGAGAACGTGCTGTGCTTCACGAACAACATTCCGCAGCGCGACGGCGGCACGCACCTGACCGGGTTGCGCGCGGCGATGACGCGCGTGATCAACAAGTACATCGCCGATCACGAGATCGCGAAGAAGGCGAAGGTCGAGACGTCGGGCGACGATATGCGCGAGGGCTTGTCGTGCGTGTTGTCCGTGAAGGTGCCGGAGCCGAAGTTCAGTTCGCAGACGAAGGACAAGCTCGTGTCGTCGGAAGTGCGTGCGCCGGTGGAAGAAGTCGTGGCCAAGGCGCTCGAGGAGTTTCTGCTCGAGACGCCGAACGACGCGAAGATCATTTGCGGCAAGATCGTCGATGCGGCGCGGGCGCGCGATGCCGCGCGCAAGGCGCGTGAGATGACGCGGCGCAAGGGCGTGCTCGACGGCGTGGGGCTACCCGGCAAGCTGGCCGATTGCCAGGAGAAGGACCCGGCGAAGTCGGAGATCTACATCGTCGAGGGTGACTCGGCGGGCGGATCGGCGAAGCAAGGGCGTGACCGTAAGTTTCAGGCGATCTTGCCGCTGCGCGGCAAGGTGCTGAACGTGGAGAAGGCACGTTACGACAAGTTGTTGTCGTCGGAGCAGATCGTCACGCTGATTACGGCGCTGGGTTGCGGGATCGGGAAGGAAGATTACAACCTCGACAAGCTGCGGTATCACCGCATCATCATCATGACCGATGCGGACGTGGACGGCGCGCACATTCGCACGCTGCTGCTGACGTTCTTCTATCGTCAGATGCCCGAGATGATCGAGCGCGGCTATATCTATATCGCGCAGCCGCCGCTTTATAAGGTGAAGGCTGGGAAGGACGAGCGGTATTTGAAGGACGGTGCCGAGTTGAACGCGCATATGCTGCGGCTCGCGTTGCAGGGGTCGGAGCTCGTACCGGCGGAAGGGGCGGCGCCGATCGCTGGCGATGCGCTGGGCGAATTGGCGCGGTCGTATTTGCTGGCGCAGGGCGTGGTCGAGCGGTTGAGCCGGCTTTACGACGCGCAATCGCTCGAGGCCGTGATGGATGGCGTCGTGATCGATTTGAGCAGCGAGGCGGCGGCGGAGGCCTCGGCGAAGGCGTTGGAAGCGGCGCTGCAGAGCGATCCGATGAAGCCCGAGGTTGCCGTGCATGCGATGTACGACGCGGTGCGCGAGCTCAGGTCGATTCGCGTGGAGCGGCGGCACCATGGGAATGTGAAGAAGACGGTTATCGATGCGGATTTCTTGCTGACGGCCGATTATCAGCAGCTCGTGAATACGGCCAATACGTTCAAGGGGTTGATTAGCGCTGGGGCGTTGATCAAGCGTGGCGAGCGGAGCATGGCTGTGTCGGGCTTCAAGAGCGCGATGCGGTGGCTGATTGCCGATGCCGAACGGAACGTTTCGAAGCAGCGGTATAAGGGGCTCGGCGAGATGAACCCCGGGCAGCTCTGGGAAACGACGATGGACCCGAACGTGCGGCGGTTGCTGCGCGTGCAGATCGAGGATGCGATTGCTGCGGATGGGATCTTTACTACGCTCATGGGCGATGAGGTCGAACCTCGGCGGGCGTTTATCGAAAGTAATGCGCTAAGGGCGGGGAATATTGATGTTTGAGGGGGGATAACCTCACCCGTTCGTAGTTCCGGAACCCATAAGCCGAGAGGTTTATGGGTTTTTACCTTCATGGACGCCCTGAGGGGCGGTCCTCCGACGGACACCGTTGTATGCGAGGCGTGGGTCTACATGGTTGAACTTGGGCGACTTCGCGTTCGTTGGAGAGCCGTAGGTGCCGCAGTGCTATGGCTGTCTTTCTCGCTCTCAGCAACCGCGGCAACCGCGGCAGCCGAGAGCGATGCCGATATGGCTGCCGAAGTCCTGCAAATCAAGCACGAAGTACTGACGCGGGCACGGTCTTGCGAGACGCACTATGCCGAGAATGGGCGAACATTCAGGTTCGCGGAATATTTTTGGGAAGGGCGTTATTTAGAGGTGCTGAGCGGCGCGGCC
The DNA here is from genome assembly GCF_051953955.1 of Trinickia sp. Lineage (GTDB taxonomy): Bacteria > Pseudomonadota > Gammaproteobacteria > Burkholderiales > Burkholderiaceae > Trinickia. The sequence continues at coordinate 23,454 of NZ_JBQCIF010000053.1, forward strand.
CTCGTGGCGGCTACGTTGCCGGCGGCGAACCAAGGCCGGATGGAGCAGGCGTTTAGCGAGCAAGACCGTTTGCTTGGCGAAATCGCATCGATGCGAAGCGAGAGCGAGTGGAACACCGCATGCGGAGATTTGTACATTCGCTTGGCCGATAAAGAAAGACACATGGATGCATTCGATCAGCCGACGCAACGTCGTATGTCTGACGTCTATGTCCGCAGTGGTGCCAAGCCGTCGGTCCGCAGGGATAACGACCTTACCATCGGTTGCATGAAGGCCCGGTACAACCACGGCATGCGCGACTTCGATACCGTGAAACTGGTTTGTGGGTGCTTGACGGATGCGTTGGTCAGTTCGGCCTCGGATGAGCAATTGGCGGCGCTGGCGGAAAATCCTGCGGGCTTGGTTGCTCAACCGTGGTTCGCGGTCGCACGGCCTAAGCTCAACGCGTGCAAAGTGCTTTGGGGACGGGATCCGCATTGAGTCGTTGGGGTGGGGTGGGGTGTGGGTTCACGTCGGTGATCTCGATCTCGTATTCGGCATGCTTGCCGATAAACTACGATCCGACAGCGCGGCGGCGCTACTCGCTGCGTCGCGAACGAACGCCGTTCGTGGTCGGCGTCCGCCGACTGGGTCGGCGGTTATCGACCCGAAGCAGGCGTTCAGCCTAGAAGGCAACGAATGGCAGCAACGCGGGCTAAAGGAGACCTTGACATATGCATGTCTCACGGCTGCCATCTCCGAAAAATCGGCCGATTCGACGAAAGGTACGTGCTCGCTGACGATTGGCATTTCAGCAAGCTGCTAAGGATTTGGAAACGCGATTTTGTTGAAAGCCAAAATCGTCGAAAATACGCCGGAAATGAACTCAATAAACACTATGGCCCGTGTTGGAAGCAACCTATTTGCAACATAGACAATCTGAACTGGGACGGCCGGAGCAAAGTGCCCGGTCAGAATTAACTGCAAACGACCGCTTTTTAACCCTTCCTCGAACAGCCATTCCGGCCCATGCCCGACTCCTAACCCTGCAGTGACCGCTGCTCGAACGGCCTCGGGTGAGTTGACTCTCAACCTGCCAGAGACCGGAATATCGGCGTCACGAAAGCGCCATGTCGCACCGGACGACAGCAAAGTGTAGACCACGCAATCATGTTCGCGCAGGTCATCAGGTGTGTCTGGAACTCCGCGTTTCGCCAGATAGTCCTTGCTGGCCACGACCACACGCTCGTACATTCCTATGCGCCTAGCGCGTAGCGCACTGTCCTCCAGATGTCCAATGCGAATCGCGAGCTCGACTCCCTCGTCTACAAGGTTCACGTAGCGATCGCTGATCTGAAGATCCAGCGTCAATCTGGGATACCGCTCCAGAAAGACCGGGACCTGAGGCAACACATATGCATGCGCTAACGCCGTGGGACAGGCAACGCGCAAGAGTCCCGATGGATCAACACTGTTCCTGAAAGACGATTCAGATTCGTCCACCGCGTCAAGAATCCGGCGGATATCGGCGTAGTAGCGTTCACCCTCGGGCGTCAGGGCAAGCTTTCGTGTGGATCGGTGCAGCAGCCGCGTTTGGAGATGGTCCTCCAGCGCGGCTACATAGCGGCTGACGTTGGGCTGGCCCAATCCCAAATCTCGCCCTGCAGCAGAAAAACTCCCCGTCTCTACGGCCCGTGCGAAGCACGTCATCAAGAGGAATCGGTCCACGCGCCTCCCAATTCATGCAACAGAAGCATGAAATATATTCAAAGCAGACATCTTATCGCCACGTCGGCATAGGTGCACATTTCTCCCTGTTGACCACGGTTGGTTGTTACTTACAGGAGAAATCAATGTCGCGCTTGCAAGGTAAACGCACCCTTATCACCGGCGGCACCAGCGGCATCGGTCTGGAAACCGCGAAGCAGTTTTTGGCCGAGGGCGCCAGCGTCGTCGTCACGGGAGTCAATCCCGATTCGATCGCCAAGGCGCAAGCCGAACTTGGACCCGAGGTGCCGGTTCTACGGGCCGACTCGGCCAGCGTCTCTGCCCAAAAGGAACTGGCACAAGCCATCAAGGACCACTATGGCCAACTAGACGTTGCCTTTCTCAATGCTGGTGTATCCGTCTGGTTGCCGATCGAGGAATGGACGGAAGAGATGTTCGATCGCTCGTTCGATGTCAATGTCAAGGGACCCTATTTCTTGCTCCAGGCGTTGCTGCCGGTGTTCGCTAGCCCGGCGTCGGTCGTGCTCAATACGTCCATCAGTGCGCATGTTGGCGCCGAGCGCTCCTCCGTTTATGCGGCCACCAAGGCTGCGGTGCTGAATATGTCGAAGACGCTTTCGGCGGAACTGCTTGGACGCGGCGTGCGCGTCAATGCGGTCAGCCCCGGCCCGGTCGACACGCCGCTGTACGACAAGCTCGGCATCCCCGACGCCTACCGCGAACAAGTCAACAGGGATATTGCCGCCACCATCCCACTCGGCCGCTTCGGTACTCCGGAGGAGGTGGCCAAGGCTGTGCTGTACCTGGCCTCCGACGAGTCCCGTTGGACGGTCGGATCGGAAATCGTCGTGGATGGCGGCCGCATGCTCAACCGCTGATCGAGCAGCGCCGGAGCTCGGGGAAAGCGTCTTCTGTTCGCGCACGAGTATCAGGTGCTGCGTTCGGCGTCACGCTTCCCCCTCCCGCGAGGCAAAAAGAGCAGAGACACGGAAAACTTCCTTATGCACTGCCGCTGCACACAGACCATTCGAGCCTGATATGACAATGCACTCGCTTACTCTGATCAGTCACCCGCTGTGCCCGTTCGTCCAGCGAGCTGCCATCGTTTTGCTTGAGAAACAAGTTGCGTTCGAGCGTATCAACGTGGATCTCAACGCCAAGCCGGCTTGGTTTTTGGCACTGTCACCGACTGCCAAGGTTCCTTTGCTCCAAATCCGGCAGCCCGACGGCGAAGAAGAGATCTTGTTTGAAAGTATGGCGATTTGCGAATATCTGGACGAAACGCAACCCGGCCCACATCTCTACCCGGCCAATCCAGTGGCACACGCCAAGCATAGAGCCTGGATTGAATTTGGCTCAGCGACCCTGGGCGAGGCGTGGGGGTACTTAAACGCCAAGAACCATGCCAGTGCCGAAGCAAAAGCCACGTCGTTCAAAGAACGGCTGGTCCAACTCGAAAACGTCCTAGGCCACGGTCCGTACTTCGACGGTGAGATCTTTGGCATGGTAGACGCGGTCTTTGCCCCCATCTTTCGCTACTTCGACGCCTTAGAGACAGATGGTGTCCCGTTAATTTTCGCGGACATTCCCAAAGTCAACGCCTGGCGTAGAAATCTCCAAGGAAGAGCTAGTGTGATCGGCGCCGTTTCTGTAGATTATCAGGCCCTTTTTCTAGCGCACTTGCGACGGCAAAAGGCCGTACTGGCCGAGAAAATGTAGGATGCGTCCCCATCGCCTCACGTGCTCTATTGTAACGCGCCCCTCCGTTACAAATCCATCCCGAGACCTTATAGCCCCAGCCGGACGCTACCAAAGGTTCTTCTCGGGAACCACCGCTAAAAAATGCCACCGCCTCGCGTGCTCGGAAAGACGATTGTCGAATGATTGTCATCGAGCATTCGTTCGGTAGGCGAAATATTCACAGAGCCTTGATATCGGAGACGGCTGAAGGCGATTGGCGAGCGACAACCACGTCACAACCAGCAGATTGTTCTGACGCGCTTCGAGCCGGTGTCGTCATGTCCCGTTCAAACCGCACCCGCTCCCCATGCAAGGAATCCGCCGTCCACCGGAAGCACAATTCCGTTCGTATACGCGGCCTCTTCCGATGCCAGATAGCACACCGCCGCAGCGATTTCCGACGTCGTGCCGTAGCGCTTCATAGGAATCGCATTTGAATATTCGGCGCGGAACTCTTCACTGTGCAGCGCCTTGGTCATCGGCGTATCGACTGGGCCTGGCGCGATTGCGTTAGCTGTAATGCCGTAATCGCAGAGCTCCACTGCCATCTGGCGGGTTAAAGCAATAACGGCCCCTTTCGAGGTGCCGTATGCCGTGCGGCCTTTACCGACCGCTCGCATGCCTGCTACCGAGGCGATATTGATTATGCGGCCCCAGCGATTCTTTACCATCAGACGTGCGGCGTGCTGGGAGCACAAGAACGCCCCCGTTACATTGACCTGCATCGTTTTGAGAAACGTGTCCAGTGGGTAGTCGATGAACGGCACCAGCTTCGCAATACCGGCGCCGTTGACCAACACGTCGCAACGCCCATGTCTTTTGTCAAGTTCACCGAACGCAGCGGCAATCGACTCTGAATTTGAAACGTCCATCTCAATGGCCGACACTGACAGGCCCGCGCGCTGAAATCTCGACGCCGCCTCTTCCGCCGCGCTCTTATTGATATCGGCAAGAACAACGTGATAGCCACGTTTCGCGAGCTGTTCCGCCGAATCGGCCCCGATGCCCATCGCGCCACCTGTAACCACTGCAACGCGGCTCGCGTCGCTTTGCTTCATCTGCTCCACGCTGTCTCCTTGAGCGTAAGACCGCTGCAGGCTTCGATTCCGATGCCTGGAAGCGGATCGAATGATGGCGCTGCGCGCCATCTCATGAGCAGATTATTGAAGCCGCAGCGGGCTAGGTCAAAGGATAATAAAGCAGCGGGCAGTGAGAAAAAGTCACAGGCCGGATACAGAGATTTCGCCTGCAAGAAAACACGCCGCAGCTGGCTTCATGTCTCCATCTCACGTAACTCGTTCCTCAGCCATTCAACTAGGGCGACTGTCTTCGGCTGATTTTCGGCATGAGGAGCAACCCAGAGCACGAGGTGCACTGGGCCCGGGACGAAACCGAACGGCGCGACAAGACCGGCTGAGTCCAGTTCGTCTCGGACGAGCATTCTCGGCACTGCCGCAACCCCCAACCCGCACTTGGCGGCCTGAATCTGAAGATAGAAATGATCAAACGATTCAGCAATATCGGGCGGAGCCTCGAGTACGGTCGAGGTCGCCTTGTACCAGTCAGCCCACGCGGACGGTCGTGTATTGGTTGCCAGAAGCCGCGCGCGCGCCAGGTCGCTCGGTTTTTCGATCCGGTTCATGCGCATGTATTCCGGGGAGCAAACCGCGCCGATCCATTCCTCAATCAACGGAACAGGGGTTACGCCTTTGGGTACAGGGATGGAGGACAGCCGTATCGCTACCGTTATCTTGTCCCGCGTGAAGTCGATTTCACCATGACCAGTGTTGAAACTCAGGTCAAGCGACGGGATCGCATTCTTGAGCTTTGAGAGGCGTGGCAGCAACCAGTACATCATGATCGAAGCCGAGCACGAGAGCGTCAACGGACCCGGCTTCAACTGATCGACGGTCTTTTGGATGAGGTTGAACGCCACGCTCAGGCCTTCCGCCATCTGGGCGCCTTCGGGCGTCGGCTCCGTCGAGTGTGCATTGCGTGACAGCAGCAGGACACCCAGTTGGTCTTCAAGTGCGCGTATATGTCTGCTCACCGCGCCGTGAGTCACGTTGAGTTCTTCAGCGGCAGCACCGAAACTTCGCAGGCGCGCCGTGGCTTCAAAAGCTCGCAGCGCATTCAATGAAAGTCGAGGCACCTGGACTCCTGTTGGGCCCGAAGCCCACTGCTTACGGAAGCGGCCTATTGTGAGTTTTTCGCTCAGGGTCAAGAAATCATATCGTTTGATGTCGCGAGACGTCAAATCTATATTCTGCTCATCCCCGGCTAAAGCGCACGCGGCCACGGCAGGCCCCATGTGCCCGGTTTCAGCTCGAATACCTAGTACGAAGAGACAAACATGGTCGAAATCCCCCATCGAAGAGCCGAATTCACTGCGCGCTATTTCGTCGAGAGTTCAGTACCGATTGCAAAAGCCGCAGAGGTAATCGCAGGCGAACAGTCCAGCGGGACGTTTCTTGCGCTGCCCGGGGAGACTGATGCGCTGAAGAACCGTGCCCGTGCCCGTGTAGTGAAGGTGGATTCGCACTCTCCTGTTCTGGAGCCTTCCCTGTACAGTGCTCATGTCGAACGCAGGGGATCCCCGAGTGTCTATTTCCGGGGTGAGATCGAGATCGCCTTTCCGGTCGACAACATTGGTCCTAACTTGCCGACCCTCCTGTCAACGGTCGCGGGTAATCTGTTTGAGTTGGGAGAAGTGACAGGGCTACGCTTGCTCGATATCGATCTGCCGGCGACCTACGCCGCCCAGTTCCCTGGTCCTCAGTTCGGCATTAGCGGAACCCGCGACTTCGCTAAGGTCTACGACAGACCAATGATCGGCACCATCATCAAGCCAAGCATTGGCTTGCTTCCCGCACAGACGGCAGAGATCGTCGACAGTCTCTGTGCCGCAGACATCGATTTCATCAAGGACGACGAGCTTCTCGCTGATCCCACATACGCGAGCTTCGACGAGCGTCTCGCAGCCGTCATGCCCGTCCTGCATCGGCACGCCGACCGCATGGGCCGTATGCCCATGTACGCAATCAACATCTCCGGCACAATCGACGAGCTGCTCCAGCGACACGATGCGGTGGTACGGGCGGGCGGTACTTGCGTGATGGTTTGCATTAATTGGGTCGGCTTTGCTGGCGTCGAGCACCTTCGCAAGCATGCGCAACTGCCCATCCACGGTCACCGCAATGGTTGGGGCGCACTCACCCGCTATCCGCAACTCGGGTTCTCCTTTAAGGCGTATCAGAAGCTGTGGCGACTTGCTGGGGTGGATCAACTGCACGTCAACGGCATTCGCAGCAAGTTCTGGGAACCAGACGCGTCCGTCATCGAATCGGCCCGTGCGTGCCTGACACCGTTCGCGGGTGTGCAGCCGTCGATGCCCGTTTTTTCATCTGGCCAGTGGGCGTCCCAAGCCCCTGATCTTTATGCTCAGTTGGGTTCCGTAGACCTGATGCATTTGGCGGGCGGCGGAATCATCGGACATCCGCATGGAATTGCCGCGGGTGTTGCAAGTATGCGGGAAGGGTGGGAAGCAGCTGTCGAAGGGATCGACCTGAACATCTTCGCGGAGTCCCGACCTGCGCTGCGTGCTGCGCTGTCTCACTTTCAATCGGCGTGATCCGGATGAGCGCAAAATCCGAACATTCAGCAGCGGCACTGAGGCTGGCTTTCTACGGCGACGACTTTACCGGATCGACGGACGCTCTCGAGGTTCTGGCCTTCGCGGGGCTTAGGTGCGCGCTTTTTTTGAACGCGCCTTCGTCCGAAAAACTATCGCAACTCGGCGGATTCGACGCCATCGGTGTCGCAGGCGACAGCCGAGGCATGAGTCCGTCCGAAATGGACCGGTCTCTTCCACCGCTTTTCGAAGCTCTGCACGCCCTCGATGCTCCAATCCTTCACTACAAAGTCTGTTCGACTTTCGATAGCGGCCCGGCGATAGGAAGCATCGGCAGAGTCTTGGAGATAGCCCGGGCGGGCATCACTCGGAATCCAGTTCCGATTGTTGCCGGTACGCCGGCATTGAAGCGCTACTGCGCGTTTGGAAACCTGTTCGCTCGGTCCGGTACCGACAACAAGACTTATCGAATCGATCGCCATCCAATTATGAGCGCCCACCCGGTCACACCGATGGCCGAGGGAGATCTTCTGCGTCATTTGGCCCTGCAGACCGCTTTGCCTCTCTCCGGCTTCCAGCTGCCGAGTCTGGAAGGTACTCGCGAAGAAGTCGACCTGGCATGGTCGAAAGCAATTTCAACGGGCGACTCGGGAATCTTGCTCGATTCAGTGGCTCCACGTCATCTAACCGAAGTTGGCCGGCTCCTCGACAACTACGCGGTGGCGGTCGGCTCCGTATTTACAATCGGTTCGTCTGGTGTCGAATATGCGCTGACTCAATGGTGGCGGGAACTCGGTAGCCTTCCCGAAACGCAGCGGTCTTATGACCGTATTGCGCCGACGAATCAGATCCTTGCCATTTCCGGAAGCGCCTCACCGCTGTCGTCCGCACAGATCGACGCGGCGATCACGGCAGGCTTCGCCGAAATCGCCATCGACGCAAAAGCGCTCGTTCGAGAAGATTCTTGGCAACGGACAGCGCAAGATATCGCCGTCCGCGCGGTTGCGCTGCTCAGTGAAGGGCACAGCGTCATTTTGCATACCGCCCGTGGCCCGAACGACGCACGCATCGCCGAAATGCTCGAGTACTTTACCGCTCGCGGACTGACCGACGACGATGCTCGGCATCAAGGTGGTCGGTTGCTTGGGCAACGGCTCGGCGCAATTGCGAATGATGTCCTCGAAGCCACTCACCTGCAACGACTGGTTCTCTCAGGCGGAGATACGTCCAGCCAGGTCACCCAAGTCCTTGGCCCTGACGCGCTTGAGATTGACGGTCGCCTGGCCGTGGGCGCACCGCTGTGCCGTGTAATTTCCGAAAAGCCTCATTTGCGAAACCTTCAGCTTGCTCTGAAAGGTGGGCAAATGGGCGACCAAACCTTTTTTGTCGTCGCACGCGATGGCATCACGAGATGACTCCGGCGCGATGCTGCAACATTGCTTGCTCCGTAAAGTGGAGCCTCACAGCGCGAACCGCCACGGAAAGCATGAACCCCACTGCATCAACCAGAAATGGGGGAATACGGTCGACCTTACGGTGATTGAAAACAGCAGGACCTAGGCGCTGCACCACGTCGGTCAGGCCGCTTACCGCACGGATATAGAACAGTTGCAATATCGCGTCGCATCTCGAAGTTAGAAGGCTGCTCGCAATGCCGACTAGCCTCATCTCTCCTTGCGCGAAAACCTCGTCTCGCTTCTCGCGCAGGAAGTCTCACCTCAACGTAAAGATTTTGATCGATGAATAGAAACCGCTCCACGAAAATCGTGGCGACGCTCGGACCGTCGAGCTCGTCCGAAAGCCTGATTGAGAGCCTCTATATCTCCGGCGCCGATGTCTTCCGGTTGAATATGAGTCACGGCACCCATGCGGAGCAGGCTCAACGACTGCTTGCAATTCGACGCATCGAGGCCCGACATGGACGGCCAATCGGCATACTGCTCGACCTGCAAGGACCAAAGCTACGTGTGGCGCGATTCAAAGATGGGAAAGTCGAGGTGCGGCCGGGACAGACTTTCAGCTTCGACCTTGGTAGCGCTTCAGGCGACGCGTCGCGGGTCTGCCTGCCGCACCCGGAAGTCTTCGCAGTCGCCACGATTGGCGATACTCTGCTCGCCAACGACGGCCTGCTGAGGTTCAGGATTGTCGACACGTCGCTCACTTGCATTACGACCGAAGTCGTTGTCGGTGGAGTCCTCTCGGACCGAAAAGGAGTCAATGTCCCGAGCGTCGTCCTCCCCATTCCGGCACTGACCGATAAGGACAGGCAAGACCTGCAATTTGGCCTTGAGCAAGGCGTAGAGTGGATCGCACTGTCATTTGTACAGCGGCCGGACGATGTGCGCGATGCGCGTAATCTGACTGGAGGCCGGGCGAAGATCATGGCGAAAATCGAGAAGCCATCCGCTGTCGATTCGATCGAAGAGATTATCGAGGCCTCCGACGGAATCATGATCGCGCGTGGCGATATGGGTGTTGAGTTGCCACCGGAGGAAGTTCCTGTCATCCAGAAGCGAATCGTGAGTCTATGTCGGCAGGCAGGAAAACCAGTCGTTGTGGCGACGCAGATGCTGGAGTCGATGGTTAGTTCTGCCGTGCCCACCCGAGCCGAGACGTCCGATGTCGCGACCGCCGTTTTTGACGGTGCCGATGCCGTCATGCTGTCCGCGGAGTCCGCGTCCGGTGCCTTTCCCCTCGAAGCGGTTTCGATGATGAATAGAATCATCGAGCACACGGAGAATGCACCGACATATCGTCAATTTCTGAAAGCGGTGGCACCGCCTGCCACCGCCGACACACCAGAAGCGATCAGTGCAGCGATTTTTACCATTACCTCGATGTTGTCGGTTTCAGCGATCGTTGCCTATACCACTTCCGGCGCAACCGCAGCGAGAATTGCTCGCGAGCGCCCCGGCTCTCGCATACTGTCACTTACGCCGGATGAGGTCGTTGCGCGTCAACTTGCGTTGACGTGGGGCACCTGTCCTCTGTGTGTCGATGACGCGGACAACATCGAAGATATGGTCACGAAAGCTATGGCTGCGGCGCATCGGATCGGTGTCGCCCGCCACAAGCCGCTCTTGATCGCCGCAGGTGTACCGTTTGGCACGCCCGGCGTCAGTAATCTTCTCAGAATCGTCTACCCCGCCTGACAGTCGTGGGCTCGCAGCGTATGTCTCGATGAACTTCGACGGGCGTTGGTATTCGCGATGGTAACGACAAAACGGAATCTCAAAAAAACGCGATACGGACCAACGCAGTCGCGACAGATGCTTCTCCCGTGCCTTATCGTTCGTTAAAGAGCGATCACTGATTTCGCACCTCGCCCTCGCTTCGTTTCAATCCGGTCATGGTAGCCAGCATCTGCTATATCAACTGATCCGGACGACGTGCCTCTCATATTTGATGTGGAACGAAGGATTGGGCGGCGGCAACTATCAGCTTTACTGTGACGCTGAGCGCGAGATAGAGGCTATCGCAGCGGGTCGCGCAAGTGGCGGGCCGTGGACGCTCAGTGAGAAAGCCAGGTGCATTTTAGTACCGCGCGATGACGCCATCCGCACGGTTTGAACCAATGGGGATTGAGGTCCATCCAGCAGGCCGTACTCGTCGGGCGAAAGTACTGCACGATGCAAATTTGCTTCGCACTTGTATCTCAAGTGGCGTTGCCACCGGCCATCCGAGATCCATCGCACTGACGATACGAGAATTGCGACTCGAGCGGCGACGTCAGCCATTCGGAACGGTCGTAGGCCTCAAAAAAAGAGGCGGGGCTTGCACCCCGCCTCCTCAGTTCCGTCATGATGCCCCGACTCTTAACCCTTCAAAAAGCCGATCGAAATCCAAGGCACTGCCGCGATCACCGTGATCCCAATAAACAACGCCGCCATATAACCCATGATGGGTCGGATGCCCAGATTCGGCGAGATCTTGCTGACTGCGCACGCCCCATAGTAGCCGACTCCGAACGGCGGCGAGAACAGCCCCAGTCCCATCGAGAGAATCACGACCATTGCATATTGAACTTCGTGGATGCCAACAGCTCGAGCAATCGGGAACAGTAACGGGCCGAAGAGCACGATTGCAGGGATTCCTTCAAGGACGCTACCCAATATGATGAACATGAAGATTGACACGACCATGAAGGAGAATGCGCCGCCAGGCAGACGCTGCATGAAGTCGGCCAGTCCATGGGAGAAGCCAGACTGTGTGAGCGCCCACGCCATTGCAGTAGCCGTACCAATGATGATAAGGATCGCTCCCGAAAGAGCAGCCGTCTCCACCAGCATGGGGCCGATTCGCTTCCAATCAAAGCATCGATACACCAAGAGCCCGACGACGACGGCATAGGCGATTCCAACCGTTGAGACCTCCGTTGCCGTTGCGACTCCTTCCACCACCGCCATACGGATGACAACCGGAAGTGCGAGTGCCGGGATCGATACCATAAACGCTTTCCCGACAAAGGACCACGCAGGTCTCCCGGACGACGTGGGTTCAGTCTTTCGCGCCCGCCACCAGACGAGCATGCATAACATGAACGCCAGTACAAGGCCCGGCAATAGACCGCCCGTAAAGAGCGCAGAGATTGATACCCCCGTAACCGATCCGATCGTGATGAGCACAATGCTTGGTGGCACCGTCTCAGTTTGCGCGCCGGTAGCCGATATCAACGCCACAAGCTCGCCGGGATTCTCGCCACGCTTCTTCATCTCAGGGAACAGAATCGGTGCAACAGCTGCCATATCGGCCGCCTTCGAGCCGGAGATCCCTGAAATCAGATACATTGCACCGACCAAGACATAGTAAAGACCACCCCTCACATGGCCCAGCAGCGATGCCAAGAAGTGGATCATCGCCCGCGCCATGCCCGTCATTTCGATGAGAAGTCCAAGGAAAATGAACATTGGCACGGCCAGCAGGAGGATCTGGGACATTCCTTCGTCCATGCGGCTAACGACGATTTCCAACGGCATGGAGGTGGATAAAGACAGGTAAGCAAATACGGAAAGACCGAAAGAGAAAGCAATCGGCATTCCACTCAGAACCGTAAAACCGACCACGCCAACGAAGAAAATTACAAGATTAAAGTTTCCAAGCGATTGCAGAACAGGTCCTGCATGTTCCAGCGCAAACACGGTCGCTAACGACACCACCATTCCAGTGATGGCGGTCTTCAGGCCGATTGCCAACAATTTGACCACGCAGATCAGGAGCATCGACACGACTCCAAAGACAACGGCCGCAACACGTAGGCCGTCGTTGATCTCCATTGTCGGGGTCAGAATATCCCACTGCTGCTTAATGTAAGCGATCGACGGAACAAGTATCAGTCCGAGGAAAAGCATGCTCGCAACCAGCGAGATAGTGTCCCAGAACGGATCCCAGTGCTCGCCCATGCGGTTGACCAGTGCCGTCATGCGCATGTGACTTCCTCGATGCAATGCCGTAGCGGCACCCGTCATCGCTAACCAAAGGAAGAGAATGGCAGCGAGTTCGTCGCTCCAGATTAGAGGGTGATGCAGGACATACCGCGCGACAACGCTGCTAAAAAGCAGGACAACTTCTGCCAGCACCAGGAGTGCTGCAGGCACCGAAACGATCAGGCCGAGCGCAAAGTCCACACGGGACAACCAGCGAGGCATCGTCCCAGTAGTGTGGTGGATGGTTGCGCTGGTTTGCTGTTCGAGCGCGTCGTCCACGTCTTTCAGCGTTCCCGTTCTCATGCCAGCTTCCCCGTGTATTTCTCCAGGAGGTTCCATTCCTCGTCGCCGAAAAATTGCTTCTGCTCCGCGTAGTAGTTCGAGGATTTGAGCACTTGGCGGAACGCGCCGGGGTCCGTGATGTTAAATGCAAGGCCTTTACCCTCAAGCGTCTTTTGCAACGAGGCGTTTAACTGGATCACGTCTTGACGTTGTTTCAACGCACTCGTATTGAGGTGCTTCGATACGATGTCGCGGACGGTGGGCGGCATCTTTTCCCACGCGGTCTTGTTGCCCAACAACCAGTAGCCGTCCCACATATGGTTTGTCATCGAGCAATACTTCTGGACTTCGTAGAGCTTCGCGGCGTCCACGACGGCGAGCGCGTTCTCCTGCCCGTCGACAACCCTTGTCTGCAACGAAGAATAGACCTCGTTGAAGCTGATCGACGCGGGCGCTGCAGAAAGCGACTCGAAGAGAGAGATCCAGAGGCGACCGCCGGGTACGCGAATTTTCATGCCCCGCAGGTCGGCAGGAGTCTTGATGGCCTTCGTACTGGTCGTGATCTGCCGAAAGCCGTTATTCCAGATTTTGTCCTGAACAACCAGATTCGCCTTTCCAATCATCCCTCTAACGTGGGCGCCGAGGTCGCCATCAAATGCCGCAAAAACCTGGTCGTAGTCTTTGTACGCGAAACCGACACCGGAAATGGACGCCTTCGGAACCAAAGTCGACAGGGTGTTTGCGCCCGACACCGCGTAAAACTCCAGTGCCCCGGCTCGCAACTGCGAGAACATATCCGGATCGCCACCGAGCTGATTATTTGGGAACACACGGAGGTCGACCCGGCCATCGGTCTCCTTTTTGATTGCATCCGACGCTTCTTGAAGGCGGACGTTCAGCGGATGGTTTGCCGGCAGGTTCGTGCCGACCTTATATGAAAATTCTGCTGCGTTGGCGCGTCGAACCCACGGACCCCCCAGGAGACCTGTCGCTGCGACAGCGGCTGCTCCGGTTCCGGTGATAAGAAAGCTTCTACGATTGAATCCCATGTAATCTGTCTCCGAAGATTTTGATATAGGCGCGCGTGGGACTTACGACTTATTCGGCTACTCGCCGCTCCTTCGACGCAAGGGTCGAGGGATGTGTTCGTGCGCTTTTGACTTGACGCGCCCGATGATCGTGGTGCGTGCATTTAGAGTAGCGGACGTGCCGCATCGAAACAAACGACTTTATCTCGGCCTACGGTGAGAAAAAATCGCTGGGGCCGGATCCGGCGCACGCCCCACGTCGGCGCATGCTCACCGGCACGGGTGTGTGAATAGAACTGGAGGGACATGAAGGTGGACAGGCGATGTTCGCGCGCAAGCAAGCGGTCGCGCTCGCTGCAGGACTAACGACTACGTCGACATTCTTGGTCTGCTAAAACAGGATCTAGTGTGAAAAGAACTCGTCGCATCGACCAAGCGGTCAATCGCCATCGGCGGTGATCAGGATGAGAGGAGAACGTGAAGTTGAGCGGTGTTTACCGGTTGAGCCTTGCATCGCTGATTGGCGAAATTTCCGACTACTACCGGAGCAAGTCCGGCCATTCGAGCCCCGAGTCTTTCTAGGCACTGAAGGTCGACTACTGGCCGAACGCAGCCCTCTGAGAAGAGCCGAACTACCCCGCCGCCCACTCGGCGAGCTTCGCCACCGTATTCATATTGCGGGCGGTGCCTGACTTGGCCGCACGGATTTCAGCTTCGATCCCGCCATCCCGTTTCCGTAATGCACGTAGATCTCCCGCGTTCCGAGCGCGATCTCTTCCGTCCGTTGGCCGCTCACGCCGGCCAGGGTGTCGGCGGGCGGAGGCTCGTCGAGGAAGATAGCGACCGTTCGATTCGGTGCAG
>NZ_JBQCIF010000054.1:0-3205 GCF_051953955.1 Trinickia sp.
ATTCCGCCCGATGCAAACCATACGGCTGCACCGTAGCTTGCACGGCCGCAATCGGCAAGGTGGCGGTCAGCACGAAGCCCGCCCCCGGCGACGTGGCGATCTGAAGGTCGCCGCCGAGCCGCGCGACGCGCTCGCGCAGCCCGATAAGGCCGAGTGAATTGCGTCTGATGCGTGCTTCGGTCGCGACGCCATGGCCGTTGTCGGCGATGCTCATGACGCAATTCGGATCCTCCCGAACGATGTCCAGCTGCACCACGGTCGCCCCTGAATGGCGGGCCACATTGGTCATTGCCTCTTGAACGATGCGATAGACGGTGGTCGCGCTTTCGCGATTGAAGTCGATTCCGCCCACATCGATACGCGCGATGACGCGCACCTTGTGGCGCCGTGAAAACTCGTTGACGAACCACTCGATGGCGGGAATGAGACCGAGATCATCGAGCATGACGGGCCGCAGGTCCGCCGCGATCCGCCGCACCGATTCGACCATCTGATCGATTGACACATACACGCCCTGCAAGGCTTGCACAGGCGACGGCGGCGCGGCACCGCTCAGCGTCTGCTCGGTCAGCGTCACCTGCATCTTCAATGCGACGAGTTGCTGCCCCAGCTCGTCATGCAATTCGCGCGCGATGCGCGTTTTTTCTTCTTCGCGCACGTGTTGAACATGACCGGAGAGTCGTCGCAGCTCCTCCCGCGACAGCCGCAGCGCCTCGGTTCTTGCGAGCAATTCTTCCTCCGCGCGCTTGCGACGCTGGATATCCTCTACGACCGAAATGAAGTAGTCTGGCTTGCCGGTTTCCTCACGCACCAGTGCGACCGTCAGATTGATCCATACCGGGCTGCCGTCCTTCTTCAGATAGCGCTTTTCCAGCGTGTAGGTGTCGAGCTGTCCCTCGAGCACCTGATGCATTTGCGCGAGGTCGATGTCGAGATCGTCGGCATGCGTGATGTCCTGAAAGGTCAGCGACGACAGTTCGTCCCGCGTGTAGCCGACGATATCGCACAGTTTCTGGTTCACTCGTAACCAGTGGCCGTCCGGGCTTACAAGAGCGATGCCCACCGCCGCCTGTTCGAAAGTTGCACGGAAACGTTTCTCGCTATCCCGCATGGCCCGTTCGGCCTCCTTGCGCTCGGTGATGTCGCGCAAGAAGGCGCTGAAGCACAGGCGCTCACCCATGCCAACCGGCGTGATGGTCAACTCGATCGGCAATTCATGCCCATCGCGGTGCATCGCGCTCAGTTCGACTCGCTTGTGCAGCAGTACCGCGTCGCCGGTGGCCAGATAGCGCCGCAAGCCGCGTGCATGGGCCTCACGAAGACGCGGCGGAACAATCGTCTCGCTCAATGGACGGCCTAGCACGTCGTCATGAGCCCAACCGAAGGTAGCCGATGCCTGCGGGTTCCATCCGACGATCGCGCCGTCGCGGTTCATCGTGATCACCGCGTCCAACGCGCTGTCGACGATCAGGCGTGTGCGCTCCTCGCTATCGCGCAAGGCTCGTTCGCTCTTCTTGCGTTCCGTGATATCCGTGGAGATTCCTGCTACAGCGACGATTCGATCTGCCGAGTCACGCACCGGGAACCTGACCGAGATGTACGTATGCAGGCCGTCGCGGAGCGCGACCGCCTCCTCCGCCTCGACCACTTCGCCAACGGCCACGCGTTCGTCGATCGCCCGGCACGCGTCGGCATGCTCCTTCGTGAACAGGTCGTAGTCCGTCTTGCCGAGCAGCTCGTCCGCGGTCGCATGGTGAATTTCTTCGTACCGGCGGTTGACCAGCAGATATCGCCCGCTCAAGTGCTTGACATAGATCATCGTGCCGGCGTTGTCGACGATCGATTGGAGCAACTGCTGGCTGTCGCGCAGCGACTGGATTGCTCGCTCGAGTTCGGCGCCCCTTTGGCGCAAATCGTCGTTTGCGCGCTTGAGCGAGTTGGACAGGCTGCTCGTGTTGAATCCGAGGAAGACCAGCGTTCCGATCAACACGGTGAACGAACTCGTCGATACCAGCAGTGCCAGCCAGTTCGTGTCGAGCTTGTCGGCAGCAAGGCAGATACTTCCCGCCTCGAAATTCGCCGCGTCCATGCCGGTATAGTGCATGCCGGTGATCGCCAGACCCATGATCATCGCCGAGCCGAGACGCTTGAAAATGAGGTTTTGCTGCTCGGGCGTGCGCAGCGTGAAAGCAATCCACAGCGCGGCGATCGACGCTGCGATTGCAATGGCAACCGATGCCATCACGACCCAGAACGTATAGCGGATCGGCGGAGACATTTGCATCGCCGCCATGCCCGTGTAGTGCATGCCGGCGATCCCCAGCCCCATGAGGGCCCCCGCGGCACCGAGGCGGACGCGGGAGAGTGTTCCCCGCGTCACTGTGGTCAACGCCAGAAATGAAACCACGACGGCGATCAGGAGCGAAGCCGCCGTAGTGGAAAGATCGTATCCGACCGGGATCGGTAGCGCGAAGGCCAGCATGCCGATAAAGTGCATCGACCAGATGCCGATCCCCATTGCGAGGGCGCCACCAATCAGCCAGGTTGTCCGTCGCCGTGCCTGTGGCAGAGAAGAGATTCGACTGGACAACTCCACGGCGGTATACGAAGCAAGGAATGCAACGACGAAGGAAACCAGAACCAGTAATGGGTTGTAGGTGCCGCTCATGTCTGTGGCTCCCTCCAAGGATTGCTGCACAACGATAGCGTTGATCGGACAGCGCCTTACGGATTTTGGCTTCGTGATGAGGCATCACGACGACGCGCTCGCGACACGAATTGAGGGCACTAATGGGTTGTTGCTGCGAATGCAGCCATTCAGCATTCGTCCTGCCATATGAGTATAGGCGGGAGGCGCCCAGTGCGATTACGGTGCGGCAGTTTGGAGAGAAAACAGTAAATGCTACCGATTACTGCGCCGCACGCGTCAGGCGCAGCGCAGCCACGCCGAGCGCGTGCCCCTGAGAAGAGCCGAACTACCCCGCCGCCCATTCGGCGAGCTTCGCCACCGTATTCATATTGCGGGCGGTGCCCGACTTGGCCGTCCGGATTTTCAGCTTCGATTCCGCCATCCCGTTTCCGTAATGCACGTAGATCTCCCGCGTTCCGAGCGCGATCTCTTCCGTCCGTTGGCCGCTCACGCCGGCCAGGGTGTCGGCGGGCGGAGGCTCGTCGAGGAAGATAGCGACCGTTCGATTCGGTGCAG
>NZ_JBQCIF010000055.1:0-65637 GCF_051953955.1 Trinickia sp.
TCGATCGCCGGGATCTATCGCACCACGGAGAATCCATTGCCGGCCGATGTGATCGGCAAGTCGGTGCAGATCCGGCTGTCCGACGAGAAACTGATGATCGAGCCGCTGCGGCTCACGTAACACGAGCCGCGCGAAGACGCGCCGCTTCATGCGTGGCGTCGATTCAATGGACGAATTTGACGAATACAGGGTAAGGGGAAATGGCGAAAATCGTTGTAGTGACTTCGGGCAAGGGCGGCGTGGGTAAAACCACCACGAGCGCGAGCTTCGCGTCGGGTTTGGCGCTGCGCGGTAACAAGACGGCCGTGATCGATTTCGACGTCGGCTTGCGCAATCTCGATCTGATCCTCGGGTGCGAGCGCCGCGTCGTCTACGATTTCATCAATGTGATCCAAGGCGAAGCGAACCTGAATCAGGCGCTGATCAAGGACAAGAAGTGCGAGAACCTGTTCATTCTGCCGGCCTCGCAAACACGCGATAAAGACGCGCTCACGCTCGAAGGCGTCGAGAAGGTGATGACGGATCTCGCCGGCATGGGCTTCGATTACATCGTCTGCGATTCGCCGGCCGGTATCGAATCGGGCGCGTTGCTCGCGATGCACTTTGCCGACGAGGCGCTCGTCGTGACGAATCCGGAAGTGTCGTCGGTGCGCGACTCCGATCGCATCCTCGGCATTCTTTCGTCGAAGACGAAGCGTGCGATCGAAAGCAAGGACCCGATCAAGGAGCACCTGCTGATCACGCGTTACAACCCCAAGCGCGTCAGCGAAGGGGAGATGCTCTCGCTGTCCGACATCCAAGAGATTTTGCGGATCGATCTGATCGGCGTCGTGCCGGAATCGGAAGCCGTGCTGCATGCGTCGAACCAAGGTTTGCCGGCCGTGCACATGGACGGCACCGACGTGGCGGAAGCGTACAAGGACATCGTGGCGCGCTTTCTCGGCGAAGAGAAGGAACTGCGCTTCACCGATTACCAGAAGCCGGGCCTGTTGCAGCGCCTCTTCGGCACTCGCTAAGGAGGGCGCCCGTTATGTCGATTCTGTCGTTCTTGCTCGGCGAGAAGAAGAAGTCTGCGGCGGTCGCGAAGGAGCGCCTGCAACTCATCATCGCGCACGAGCGTGCCGGCGGCCATCCGCCCGCCGATTACCTACCCGCGCTTCAGCGCGAGCTCGTCGCCGTCATTTCGAAGTACGTGAAGATCTCGGACGACGATATCCGCGTCAGCCTCGAGCGCCAAGACGACCTCGAAGTGCTCGAGGTCAAGATCGAAATCCCGCAAGCCTGACCGCGCCCGGGGCGCGAGACATGCGCCCCGGCTGCGCAAGACTGCTGCGAATCACTTTCCTCCCTCATCGCTCCGTGGCACGGCGGCTAGCCAGCCGGCCATCGCGAGCGCGATTCGACGCTGCACCCCGACGCTGCACCACCACGCTTACTCGCAAGGTCGGGCCGGTGCAAATTCGATTACGACTCTGTTAAATCTGTGGCCGCGCATTGCTGGCGCGAAGCCGGCCACGGCTCGGCCGCCCGCCGCCGCAAGGAAGCTGCCGCAGCCTTGCCCAAGCCTTGTAATAACGATAGTCCGACGCTTACAAATTGCAACGAAGAGCCGGCCGCATGTGGGGTTCAATGCGATTCATTCGACATGCCGTCGAATCGACGAACCACGACGTGAGGGGAATAAGATGAAACGCTCGACACTCTATTGGGTTGCAGGCGCGTTGGCTGCATTGCTGCTCGGCGGATGCGTCATCGCGCCGGCCCCCGGCTACTACGGGTACTACGGCGGCTACCACCACGGTTATTACTACGAGCGCTAGCCGCGCCGCGGTGCCGAACCGCAGGCGGCGATCAGGCCAACAACGCTTCGACGGCGAGCACGGCGGCGAAGGCCGCGGCGTTCGCCAGCAGCGCCTCGACGACGATCGCGAGCCAGGTCTTCGGGCGGAAGCGTAGGGCAAGCAACAGTGCCAAGAGCAGCGCGAGTGCGAGGATGGCCACGATGTCGGCGTTATCGATGCGGATGTCCATCGTCGTCTCCCATGCTGATGCGCACGGTGCAAAACATGTCCTGAAATGGTGCGCAAGCCCAGTATAAATAGGCAGTTTGCACGAACAAGTCCGGACATTCCCGATGCTTTCGCCGGTTGCAAGGTTCTCGTCGAATCCGTGGCCGCGAAAATCGCGCGGGCGAGGAATTTTTAGCGGTTTGGCGGCACCAACAGGCGACGGCCGGGGACGGTCACTGACATAGGGGTGCGAATGAATTCATCCGCTGGACGGTCGATCGAGGTCGACCTGCTACGCGGGATCGTGCTGATCGCGATCGCCATCGATCATATTTCCGGGAGCGTGCTGGCGCAGGCGACGCTGCATAGCTACGCCTATTGCGATGCGGCCGAGGTTTTCGTGTTCCTCGGCGGCTACGCGTCGGCGTCGGGCTATGCCGCCATCGCGGCGCGTCAAGGCGAGGGCGCCGCGCGCCGCCGCTTCCTGAAGCGCGCGTGGGAGATCTACCGCGCGTACCTGCTGACCGCGGCGCTCATGCTCGCGTGCGGCGCCGTGATCGCGAGCTTGCCGATTGCATCGCCGCTCGTCGCGCAGTCCGATTGGCCGAGCTTCGTGCATCGCCCGCTGCAAAGCATCGTCGAAATCGCCACACTGCGCCGGCAGCCGTTTCTTTCCGCCGTCCTGCCGATGTACACGCTCTATGCGTTGAGCGTGCCCGTCGTGATCCCGCTTGCGCGGCGCATGCCCGTCGCGCTGTTCGGCGGCAGCCTTGCCGTGTGGCTTGGGGCTTCTTGGCTGGCCGCCGGCGTGCCGGGCGTCGCGAATTGGCCATTCAATCCTTTCGCTTGGCAGTTGGTGTTCATGCTGGGCTTGCTGTGCCGCCAGCATTCCGTATCGACCCCCATGCAAACGTCGAACGTCGGTCACGCGCTGACGGCCGCCGCGTTCGCCGTGGCATTGACGTTCGCCTTCGTGAAGATCTGCATCGATCATCACCCGTCGCCCGGCTACATGAAGCAGAATTTGGCCAGCGTGCGGATCGTCAGTTTCCTCGCGCTGGCTTGGCTGTGCGCGCAAGCCGCGCGGCTGGGCTGGGTGCGAACGGCGGCCGAGCGTCTGGCCGCCGTCGTGACGGTGGGAAGGCACGGGCTCGTCTGTTTCGTCGGCGGGACCGTCGTGTCGATCGTCGTCGACACCGGTATCCGTCTCGCACATGCCGACACGAACGGGTTCGCGCGGCTCGCCGGCGACGTCGTTGCGGTGACGGCAGTGCTGATGCTCGCCCGTATCGCCGCTGCCCGACGGGCCGTGGGCGGCGGACAGCGGAATCTGGCGCCCGCCGCCCGGCTCGTCCGCGTCGCTTCCGACGCCGGGACGCCGCCGCGTGAGCGGCGTCAACGGTGAAGGGTCAGGACAACGTGGCGTCGCGCGTTTCGCGCATCGCGATGACGGCGACGAGACTGACGGCGGCCGCCAGCGAAACATAGCCGCCGACCCACGCCAACCCGCCGCGTGCGGCGAGCATTTGCGCGATGTAGGGAGCGATCGATGCACCGAGGATGCCGCCCAGGTTGTACGAAACACCTGCGCCCGTATAGCGCACCGCGGTCGGAAACAACTCGGGCAGCAGCGCGCCCATCGGTGCGAACGTGATCCCCATCAGGAACAACTCGAGCGTCAGGAACAGCGTGATCAGCGCGGGCGAGCCGCTGCCCACGAGCGGGGCCATGGCGAAGCCCGAGACGATGGCGCCGATCATGCCCGCCATGAGCACCGGGCGCCGGCCGAACCGATCGCTGGCCCAGGCCGCCAGCGGTGTCGCCAGCGCCATGAACAACACGGCGAAGCAGAGCATGCCAAGGAAGCTTTGGCGTGAGATGTGCAGCGTCGAGACGCCGTACGAGAGCGTAAACACCGTCGAAATGTAGAACAACGTATAGCAGACGACCATCGCGAACGAACCGGCCAGCGTGGCGCGGCCGTGATGAGCGAGCAGCGAGACGAGCGGAACGCGCACGCGCTCGGCGCGTTCGATGGCGGCGCGAAAGGCCGGTGTTTCAGCGATCTTCAAGCGCACGTACAGGCCCAGCGCGACGAGCACGGCGCTCGCGATGAACGGCACGCGCCATCCCCAGGAACGAAACTGGGCATCGGAGAGCCCGAGCGCGAGCGCGAAGAACAGACCGTTCGAAGCGAGGAAGCCGACCGACGGCCCGAGTTGCGGAAACATGCCGAACCAGCCGCGTTTGCCTGCCGGCGCGTTCTCGGTGGCGAGCAGCGCCGCGCCGCCCCATTCGCCGCCGAGGCCGATTCCTTGCCCGAAGCGCAGGATGCACAACAGGACGGGCGCGACGGAACCGAGCGTGTCGTAGCCGGGGAGGACGCCGATCAGCGTCGTCGACAGCCCCATGACGAGCAGCGACGCAACGAGCGTCGACTTGCGTCCGATGCGGTCGCCGAAATGGCCGAACAGGAATGAGCCGATCGGCCGCGCGATGAACGCGATGCCGAAGGTGACGAACGCAGACAACGCTTGGGCCGTCGGTGATCCATGCGGAAAGAACACCGGGCCGATGACGAGGGCGGCGGCCGTGGCGTAGACGTAGAAGTCGTAGAACTCGATCGCCGTGCCGATGAAGCTGGCGAAGACGATGCGCGCACGGCTCGTTCCGTCCGCCGGTTCGGACACGGAAGTCACGGAAGGCGTTGACGGCGAAGTGGACATAGGGTCTCCAATGGTTGTGACGGCCGAAGCGACGCCGGTGAGCGTCGGCTTCGATCGCGGTGTTGGGTGGAGCAACGGCACGATTGCGCAACCGCGTGTTCGAGGCACACGCCTGTTGAGCGGTTGAGCAATACAGCAAGAGAAAAACGACAGATGCTATTCGACCAGCGTGGCGCGCGCAGGGTGAGGGCGAAGTGGCGTCGGGCTCATCGGCGCCTCGCGGGTGAGCGGGGCGCCGCGAGCGTGACCGGATGGCCCGGCTGCACGGTGGGGAAAATTATAGAAGGGTGCGTGCGCAGCGGCAACGCTCGACGTGGCTCGATCGCGAGGGCGTTTCAAGCGCTCGATTCAAAAACTCGACTCGATAACTCGCCTCAATCGAGCGTCAGCGCTTGAGGAGACGCGAGTTCGCGCAGTTGGAATTTGCCGTCGTCGTTGAAGAGCCAGTCTTCCATCATTTCGACTTGGCCGAGGCCATTGAGGAGCTTGGCCGGCGGCGGGGGCAGCGGCGACGCGCGGCGTAGCGCGGCAAGCGCCGTTGCCTCGGCGTCGTCGTCGCCGTTCGTGCGGTAGACGGACGAGCGCAGGACCTTGCCGTCGCGATCGACGGTGAACGCGACGACGACGAGCGAGCGCAGCATCGCTTGCGGCGGGCGATGCTCGAGATACGATGGGCTGCGCTCAGCGATGCGTCGCGCGATCGCTTCTCGGTATTGATCGAGCGTAAGGCTATTGACGGCTGCCGGTGGGGGCAGCGCGGCGGCCGAGGGGCGCGTCGGCGGCGTGAACGTGCAGGCGGAGGCGACGAATAAGGCGCCTAGTGCGGCGAGGCCGGTCAGTCCGCAGGCGCGTAATGCGGGGTGGCGCACGAGATCGAGTGTCATGGCGGTCGCGATGTGACTTGCGCGCTAGGTCGAGCGCGAGACGATGTGCATGAAGCGTAGTCAATGGCGCGCGCGGACGCATCCCGATTCGCGCGCAAATCGTGCGCGTGCCCACAGCGCAAGCTCGTGGCGCAACGGTGTGTGCGGGCATGTCTGCACCCATTGCAGAAATGGCGGCGGCGCCGGTCGATGAGCTCAGCCGAGCGGTGGATCGGGCAGCGGCATGCGAACAGGATTGCATGCGAACCGGGGTGCGTCGACACCCCGGCGAGTCCCTCAGGACACTAGCTGAGCGTTAAGCGTCCGCGAAGGTCATGTCCATCGACCACTGCGTTTGATTGGACACGGCATAGGTGACGGCAGGGCTGCCGGACGTATATTCGTCGGTCACGGACAGCAGGCTCGTATCGGGGTGTTGTCCGATGGTCGTTTGGTACATGCCGACTTGGCCGTAGTGGAAATCCTTGGCGTTGGCGAAGATGACGCCCATCAACTGCGCGTCCGGCGTCGTATCGGCTCCGAGCCGGACACCGACGTTGGCGGCCGTGCCGGGTGCGAGGCAGAGCGAGCGGCTGGCCGGCCGACCGTTGATGAGCAGCACTTGATCGTCCCAATTCGGATCGCGTGCGATGCACACGGGATGATTGGCTTGATTCGTCACGTGTACGACGGGATCGGTCATGACGTTGTCTTCCTTTTGATCGAGCGGCCGCCGCGCATGCGTGACGAACGCCGACGATCGGCGGCGCCACGCCGGCCGCATGTCGGGGCGCGGGGCACCATCGTCTCGCGGGGAGGGCGCCTGGGGGCAAATAAGGCAAAGATTAGGACTGCTGCGCGGATCGATGCATTCGGCATCGATGCAGTCATAGCCCTGAGATAGTCCTGGGTGGGGACGACGAAACCCACGCCGCAACGCTCGTGCCGGGCATCAATCGCAGCGAGGCCCCTTTGGGCCGGATGCGGGGGCGGAGCGGGCGCATGGGCATCTTCTATGCGCCGTCAGAAGAAAGCGCTGCGGTCCGGCTGAGCCATCGCGGCGCGCGAGAGGAGGCGGACGATGCTCAATTCATTTTGCCGTGCCGCGGCGGCGACGGTGGGTTGCGCCGCATTGATTGCAGCCGGCTGTTCCTTCTTGCAATCGAACGCCGAAGTCACACCGGTCGATCAGCAATTCATGCTGACTGCCGCGAGCGTCGGCACGGCCGAGGTCGACATGGCGGAACTGGCGGAGCGCCAGGGCGGCGATCCGGCCGTGAAGGCATACGGCCATCGGCTCGCGCAGACGCACGCCCGTATCAACGACGAGCTGTCGCTGCTGGCGGAACGCAAGCACGTGAACCTCATTCACGCGATGGACCCGGCGAATCGCACCCTCTACGAGGAACTGACACATCTGAGCGGCCCGCTGTTCGATCGCGAGTACCTGCTCGCGCAAATCAACATGCATCGCATGGGCGATGGGCTGTATGAAAGCGAGGCACAGGCGGGTGAGGATGCCGACGTAAAAGCGTTTGCGGCGAGGAACGCGCCCGTTGGCGTCGAGCATCTGCAGCTTGCGCAAACGCTGCTGGCGCAGGAACGACCGTCGGGCCGCTAAAAGAGCTCGGGCGGTCTTTTGTCGGTGAGTACTCGCGGCACGGGTTCGGCCAGTGTGAAGCGAATGTGCGGCAACGCGTCGAGCGCGCCTTCGAACTTCGCGTCGGCTTCGCTCGTGAACAGCCCGTCGAGATAGTCGAACGTCAGTAGCGGCACGAGCGCGCTCAGGGCCGCTTGCGCATCCGCTTGCGGCCCCGAGTCGATGGCATCGACGTCGAGCGCGATCTGGCAGGCGCCGTTGCCGGGACATGCGATTGCACCGATGTCGATGATCTTGCCCGCCGCGTTTTGGGCGAGCACGCGGGACCCCGCGGCGAACAGGCGGAAGGGGCGGTCGAATTGGGGTTGGGCGGTAGCGTAGTCGGTCGCCATCGTGGTTCCTCCGGAGTAGTGTGACCGCGCGTGAACTGCCACGCGCAGCCGATGGAGGAAGCAGCGCAACCCGCGTGCCGCCGGAACATCGCGGGTCGGATGGGCAACGGATAGGCCACTCGCTTGGTCGCTTAGCGCAAGTTTGCCCGGGCGAGCATCGATCCTCACGCGGAGCCCAGCCGCCCGTGGCTCGAACCTATGCGCGCCTGCAAGCGAAAGAACGCCACGACGGCGCTGAGCTGCCGTCCCTGTTCGTTCAGGGAAGCGGAGGCGGCCGCCGCCTGCTCCACGAGCGCGGCGTTCTGCTGGGTCACCTGGTCCATCTGGGCCACGGCAAGATTGACTTGCTCGATTCCCCGGCTCTGCTCGGTCGAAGCTGCCGCGATCTCGCTCATGATGTCGCTCACCCGGGCGACGGCGCGGGTGACGTCCGACATCGTTTCCCCGGCCTCCGATGCGAAGCGTGCGCCATCATGAACCGTGGCGACCGAGGCGGCGATCAATTCCTTGATCTCCTTGGCTGCGCCGGCCGAGCGTTGAGCCAGGTTACGCACTTCTCCCGCGACGACGGCAAAGCCGCGCCCCTGATCGCCCGCGCGCGCTGCTTCCACCGCGGCGTTCAGCGCCAGGATGTTCGTTTGAAACGCGATGCCCTCGATGATGCTCGTGATGTCGGCGATCTTGCTCGAGCGAGCGCTGATCTCGCCCATCGTGCTGACGACCTTGCCGACGACCGTGCTGCCCTTTTCGGCGACACCGGCTGCGTCGGCCGCGAGCGAGGTTCCCTGCTGCGCATTGTCGGCGTTTTGCCGCACCACGGCGGTCAGCTCTTCCATGCTCGTAGCCGTTTCCTGCAGCGAACTCGCCTGCTCTTCGGTGCGCGAAGATAAATCTTGGTTGCCCGCGGCGATCTGGCTCGTCGCCGTCGCCAAATGGTCCGCGCCGTTGCGCACCTGACCGACGACGCGCAACAGGCTTTCGTTCATGTCCTTCAACGCCTTCAAAAGCCGGCCCGTTTCGTCGGCGCGATCGGGTGTGATTTCTTGCGTGAGGTCGCCGCGCGCCACGGCCTCGGCGGCATCGACGGCCACCCGGATCGGCGCCGTGATGCCTTGCGTAATGAAGCGCGCCAACAGCGCTGCGGCGATGAGCGCTGCGATCGTCACGACGATGATCGTGCGTTCGGCTTGCGCCGCCAACTGAGTGATCGCCGCCCCCTCTTCATGCGTGCGTGCGAGACCGGTTTCGATCAGTGCGTCGAGGGCCTTGCCGATCGGCTTGTCGGCGCCGGCGACGTCGCGGTCGCGCGTTTCGATCGAGGCGCCGGAAGCGACGAGCGGATCGAGCTTCTCGAGCGATGCCCGATATCCCGCGGTGGCGGCCGTGAGTTTGTCCACGGCCTCGGGTTCGCCGGCATCGAAGGTGCCCATCTGCAACGATGTTCGCGCGGCCTTGTCGATTTCGTCGAGATCCGCCAGAAACTTCGTCCGGTATTCGCCGCCGCGCAGGACATAATCCTTGTAGTTGTGCACGGCATCGCCGAAGAGATCTTTTCCGTGCTGGAGCAGTTGCATTTTCGCAACCGTAACGCTCTCGTACTGGCGCCATTCGGCGCTGATGGCCGACAACCGCGCATACGCAATAGAGCCTAGCACCGCGGTCAAAAGCGCAGCGAGGAAGAACGCGACGCCTAGACGCACGCCGATGCGTAAATCGCGGAAACGGGGCAGCATATGATGGTTCCTTGCTTTTAGGCGCGTTGTTCGGATATGGCTCCGCCCGCAATCCGCAATCTGGAAAACAGCGTATGCAGGCGCTATCCGTATAATCGGCTGCACTCCTCGCTTTCTGAAGCCTTGCAACAGGTCTCGTTTTCCCGAAGGCAAGGCAGCGGCGAAGGGCAGTTTCTCGTAGGGGCGGTCCTTTGCCGGGGGGGAATCACGTGCCGGACAGAGGACCTACAGTGGGGGCGCGCGAGTTTTCACGATATGCCCGGCGTGTCGAAGCGACTTTTATCGAACGTGCCAGGCGCACGGATCAACTGTGCGTAGATGATGAAAGAACGAGCCACGATCGTATGCAGGCGGCGCGAGAAGATCCTGCTTGTCACGCGCGAGCGATCGCGCTGGTCGTTGCCCGGCGGCACGATTCGGCGTTCCGAATCGCCGCTCGAGGCAGCCAAGCGCGAACTCGAAGAAGAAACCACCCTCGCTGTCGATGGTTTCGCCTACCTGTTCGCATTCGGCGGATTCAGCAAGCGGCATCATGTTTATCTCGTCGATCTGCCGCACGGCGTCGTACCCGAAGCCGCGAACGAGATTCTTAGATGCCGCTGGTTCCGGCCGGAACAGATATCAACGCTGATGACGAGCGTGCCGACGCGAGGCATCGTCGAGTTGATGCTTCGCCGCGAGGCCGCGCTGCTCGGACAGCTCGGCTGAGCAGGTGCGTCGCGGCGTCACCCTCGCACTCATCAGCGCAGCAGCGATGCGGCCAGGCCGGCCAACGTCGAAAACGCGACGACCCCGAGTGGCGGGGTTCGCCAGCGCGTCAGCAGAAAGAAGGCGATAGCAGCAACGGCGAAGTCGATCGGCGCGTGCACCGCGCTCGTCCAAACGGGTGAGTACAGCGCCGCTGCCAGCAGCCCGATGACGGCGGCATTCACGCCGGACAAGACGGCCGCCATCGAGGGGGCTGCCCGAAGCGCTTGCCAGTAAGGCAAAGCCGCCAGGACGAGCAGCAGCCCGGGCAGGAAGATTCCTGTCAGCGCCAGCAGTGCGCCGAGGCCGTGATGGGGCGGGCTGCTCATGATCCATCCCAAGTAAGCGGCGAACGTGAAGAGGGGACCGGGCACGGCCTGCGTCGCCCCGTATCCGGCCAAGAAGTCGTTCGGCGAGACCCAGCCGGCAGCGACCGTCTCGTGCTGAAGTAGCGGCAGGACGACGTGACCGCCGCCGAAGACGAGCGCACCCGAGCGGTAAAAGGCGTCGAACACGCGGATGGTGTGCGTCGAATCGAACGGTGCAACGGCGGGAAGCCCGAACAGCAGTGCGCAGAACAGCGCGAGACAGAGCGCGCCGATGGTGCGCGGCACGCGGAACTCGCTCGCGTGCGGGTGTGTGCCGACGATGCTGGCTCGGGAATCCGGCCGGCACAATGCGATCCCGAGCAGGGCACCGAGAGCGATCACGACGAGTTGTGCGTAGACGGTCGTGAGGACAGTGAGCAAGACGATCGAGACGAGCGCAATGCCGGCTCGGCGATGATCGGGGCAGAAGCGCCTCGCCATGTCCCAGACGGCTTGGGCGACGACGGCAACCGCGGCGAGCTTGAGTCCGTGCACGATGCCGTTCCCCACGGGGCCGCCGAGCTCGGGCGCCACGGTGGCGAAGGCGATCAGCAGCGCGGCGGACGGCAGCGTGAATCCGCACCACGCGGCAAATGCGCCTAGCCAGCCCGCTCGAAGCAAACCGATCGAGAAGCCCACTTGGCTGCTGGCCGGGCCGGGAAGGAATTGGCAGAGGCCAACGAGATCGGTGAAGGTCTCCTCGCTGAGCCAGCGCCGCCGTTCGACGAATTCGCGGCGGAAGTATCCGAGGTGCGCGATAGGGCCGCCAAAGGATGACAGGCCGAGCTTGAGAAAAACACGAAGGACCTCGATCGCGGACCCCGCGCGGCTTGGGTGCGACGTCGACATACCTGCTTCCATGGCGATTTGAGGGTGGGGAGGGAGGACGGCTGCGCGCATGGTATCGATACAATCGTCGTTATCGATCTTTGCCGAGGAAAGCATGCGTGCCGCGTTGGAACAGGATCTTATCGAAATTGTTCTTAAGAACCCGTGGAACGCGTTGATTTTGGCAACTGCAGAGCAACTGCGGCTCGACGATTGGTGGCTGACCGCCGGCTGCGTGGCTCAGTCCGTCTGGAATGCGGCTTATGGGCGCGAGATGCATTCGGGCATCCGGGACTACGATCTGTTCTACTTCGATCCTGACACGTCTTGGGCGGCGGAAGACGATGTCATCCGCCGAGGCCGCTCGCTCTATGCTGGGCTGCCTATCGAGGTTCAGATTCGCAATCAGGCTCGTGTTCCACTGTGGTACGAGGAGAAATTCGGCGTTCCTTTCGGTGCGGTGAACGGGGCATCGGACGGGATCGATAGATTCCCATGCGCGACGGTTGCGGTCGGGATCAGATGCTTGCGGGGCCGGTTCGAGGTGTATGCGCCGTTTGGCCTCGAACCTTTGTTTGGGGGAATGCTGAAGCCTAATCGAGTGCTTTCGGTCGAGCCTGTGTATGTCGCGAAAACTGAGCGCTGGCTGCACGAGTGGCCGCACTTGAAGCGGGAGCCCTGGTGAGGCGGGAGGGAATCGCCCTCCGATGGCGTTTTGCCGGCAGGCGGTGTAACCGATAGGGCAGTTCATTTGCCCGACGCTGAACGGCCAGAATAGGCGTTCTGGCGGAGGGCGTGGGATTCGAACCCACGAAGGCCGTAAAGCCTTGCCGGTTTTCAAGACCGGTGCATTCAACCGCTCTGCCAGCCCTCCGAGAGGCGCGATTGTAACCCGAAGTAACCCGAAACGGGGCGACGCCCGCGTACCACCCCGCCTCGCCTCGCCGGTCACGCGCCGCCTTCGTTCAAGAACAACGCCTGCAAATCGTTCAAGAACCGCTGCCCGAGCGGCGTCGGCGCGATCTTTTCATACGTGCGCTCGATCAGCCCGCGCCGCTCCGCCTCCTGCAAAGCCGGCTCGATCGACGTCATCGGCAGCCCCGTCCGCTCGATGAAGCGGTGTACGGGAAAGCCCTCGACGAGCCGCAGCGCATTGAGCATGAACTCGAACGGCAGATCGTGCGCCGACACCTCGTGCTCCTCCTGCACCGGCATGCCCGCGCGCGCTTGCTCGATGAACGTCGCCGGATGCTTGTAGCGCGCCTGCCGAACGATGCGATGCGCGAACGAAAGCTTCGAGTGCGCACCGGCTCCGATGCCGAGATAGTCGCCGAAGCGCCAGTAGTTCAGATTGTGCTTGCACTGCCGATGCGGCTTCGCATAAGCCGACACTTCGTAGCGCTCGTAGCCGCCCGCCGCCGTGCGTTCGTGGATCCACTCTTGCATGTCGGCCGATGCGTCGTCGTCGGGCAACGCCGGCGGAAACTTCGCGAACAGCGTATTGGGCTCGAGCGTCAGGTGATAGAGCGACAAGTGCGGCGGGGCGAACGAGAGAGCCGTCTCGATGTCGGCTCGGCATTCGTCCAACGTTTGCTGCGGTAACGCGAACATCAGATCGAGATTGAAGTTCTCGAAATGGCGCGCGGCGATCTCGACGGCGCGATGCGCATCGCCGCCGTCATGAATGCGCCCCAGCGCCTTCAAATGCGATTCGTCGAAGCTTTGGATGCCCACCGACAGCCGGTTCACGCCGCTCGCTCGAAATTGGGCGAACTTCTCGGCTTCGAACGTGCCCGGGTTGGCTTCCATCGTGATCTCGGCGTCCGCATCGAGCGGCAGTAGCGCGCGCACGTCGGACAACAAGCGATCCAACCCGCGCGCCGATAGCAGGCTCGGCGTGCCGCCGCCGATGAACACGGTATGCACCTGCCGGCCCCAGACGAGCGGCAGCGCCTGCTCGAGATCGGCGCGCAATGCATCGAGATAGTCGTCTTCAGGAAACCGCTCGCCTTTCCACTCGTGCGAGTTGAAGTCGCAGTAGGGGCACTTGCGCACGCACCACGGAAAGTGGACGTAAAGCGCGAGCGGCGGCAGCGAGGTCAGTCGAACGGCGCCGGGCGCGGTGAACGCCTGCACGACGCCGGCGCGGGTGCCGATCATCGTTCCTCCCGGAGCCGGTTCAACAGCGCGGCGAGTGCAATGGCGCGGTGGCTGCGCGCATTCTTGACCTCGGGATCGAGTTCGGCGGCGCTCGCCTGCAACTCGGGTACGAAGAAGTACGGGTCGTAGCCGAAGCCGTTCCCCCCGCGCGGCGCTTCCAAAATCTCGCCGTGCCAGCGGCCTTCGGCAATCAGCGGTTCCGGATCGTCGGCGTGCCGCACGAGCACGAGCACGCAGAAATAGTAGCCGCGGCGATCCGCCTGACCACTCAGACGTTCGATGAGATGCGCGTTGTTGGCTGCGTCGCTTTTTTCACCGCCCACGGCGCGTTGCGCGTAGCGCGCCGAATAGACGCCGGGCTCGCCGCCGAGTGCGCGCACGCACAGGCCGGAGTCGTCGGCCAATGCCGGCAGGCTCGTGAGGCGCGCGGCATGGCGCGCTTTTGCGAGCGCGTTTTCGACGAACGTTGCATGCGGTTCCTCGGCCTCGGGTACGCCGAGCTCACCTTGAGGAACGAGGGCGATGCCTGCGGCGCCGAGCATCGCGTCGAACTCGCGCAGCTTGCCGGCGTTGTTCGAGGCGAGAACGACGCGCGAGAGCGCGGTGCCGCCCGGCTCACGCATCGCCCGCTCCCAACGCCGCCTTTTGCAAATCGACGAGCGAACGAATGCCTTGTTGCGCGAGATCGAGCAACGCGTTCATTTCGTCGCGCGAGAACGGCGCGCCTTCGGCCGTGCCTTGCACTTCGACGAAGCCGCCTTCGCCCGTCATGACGACGTTCATATCGGTGTCGCAGCGCGAATCTTCGTCGTAGTCCAAATCGAGCACGGGCACGCCTTCATAGACGCCGACCGAAATCGCCGCGACGTAATCGGTGATAGGCGATGCCGCGATGCGGCCCGCGGCGATCAGCTTCGAGACGGCATCGTGCGCTGCAACGAAAGCGCCCGTGATGCTGGCCGTGCGCGTGCCGCCGTCCGCCTGGATCACGTCGCAGTCGATATGCAGCGTGCGCGGCCCGAGCCGCTCGAGATCGAACACGGCGCGCAGTGCACGCCCGATGAGCCGCTGGATTTCCTGGGTGCGGCCCGTTTGCTTGCCGCGCGCGGCTTCGCGGTCGCTGCGCGTATGCGTGGCGCGCGGCAGCATCCCGTATTCGGCCGTCAGCCAGCCCTGGTTGCGCTCGCGCAGGAACTCGGGCACCCGCTCGGCGATGCTCGCCGTGCAGATCACCTTCGTGTCGCCGAACTCGACGAGCACGGAGCCCTCGGCATGCTTCGTGTAGTGGCGCGTGATGCGCACGTTGCGCAATGCATCGGCGGCGCGGCCGCTAGGACGTTGAACGGTATCGGGCATGGTCGGCATGAAAAGCGGCCTCGGCCGCATGGCAAGAAGGGAAAGCGCAATTTTACCGCTCCGCGCGCGATCCATGCGCCGCGCCGGGTGCCGAGCCCAATGCCGGCCCCCAATGCCGGCCCCCAATGCCGGGCCTATCCGGCAAAAATGGGATAATGCGCGTTCAACGCTTTCGCGCCGGGTCGACGCGCGAAGCGGCTCGAACAACCGGCCGGCGACGGCCACAATCGCGAGACGGACGATGATTTACAGCATGACAGGCTACGCGAGCGCGACGCGCGAGCTCGCGGCCGCAGGCGGCACCGGAGCCATGAGCGTATCGGTCGAACTGCGCACCGTGAATTCGCGTTTTCTCGATCTGAACTTTCGCATGCCCGAGGAGGCGCGCACCTGCGAGCCGACGCTGCGCGAAATGCTGATGACGAAGCTCTCGCGCGGCAAGGTCGACATCCGCGTGAACTTCCAGCGCAGCGAGCAGACGGCCACGGTGGGCTCACTCAACCGCGATGCGCTCGCGCAGTTGGCCGTGCTCGAACGCGCGGTGCTAGAGGCATTTCCCGGCAGCGAGCACATGCGCACGGGCGAAATTCTGCGCTGGCCCGGCGTGCTCGCCGAAACGAACGTGTCGCTCGAGACGCTGCGCGATGCGGTGCTCGCGTGCGGCAAGCAGGCGATCGGGGAGCTCATCGAGGTGCGCGCGAGAGAAGGGGCCCAACTGGCCACGATGTTGCTGACCAACGTGACCGAGATGGAAGCGATCGTTGCGCGCATCACGCCGCTCGTGCCCGAGCTCATTGCGAAGCATCAGCAAAAGATCGTCGAGCGGTTGCAAGAAGCACTCGGCATCGCCGCGCCCGACGCGGCCGCGACGATCGTCTCTCGCGAGGAAATCGCCGAGCGCATCCGTCAGGAAGTGACGATGTACGGCATTCGCATCGACATCGCCGAGGAGCTCTCGCGGCTCACGGCCCACTTGAACGAAACGCGTCACGTCATCGAAAAGGGCGGCAAGGTCGGCAAGCGCCTGGACTTCATGATGCAAGAGCTCAACCGCGAAGCGAACACGCTCGGCTCGAAGGCGGCGGCGAAGGAGCTCGCCGACGCGTCGATGACGCTCAAGCTGCTCATCGAGCAAATGCGCGAGCAAGTGCAGAACCTGGAGTAACGACAGTCATGATCGAGTCCACGCACGAATCGCACGAGCCGCACATGCCGTCCGGCACCCCGCGCAATCCCTATGCCGGTGCTTATCCGGGCAATCTGTTCATGGTGGTCGCGCCCTCCGGGGCCGGCAAGTCGACGCTCGTGAACGCGCTGCTCGCACGCGATCCGGCGATCCGTCTGTCGATTTCGTACACGACCCGCAAGCCGCGTCCGGGCGAGCAGGACGGCCAGCACTACCATTTCACGACCGTCGAGGATTTCCTCGCGCGCCACGGCGCCGGGGAATTTCTCGAAAGCGCCGAGGTGCATGGCAACTACTATGCGACGTCTCGCTTGTGGATCGAGCAGCAGATGAAGAACGGCCATGACGTGCTGCTCGAGATCGATTGGCAGGGGGCGCAGCAAGTGAAAAAGCGCTTCCGCAATGCGGTGGAGATTTTCATTCTGCCGCCTTCGCTCGCGGCGCTCGAGGAGCGTTTGAAGAAGCGCGGGCAGGACGAGCCGAACGTCATCACGCGCCGGCTGCTGGCGGCTGGCAGCGAGATCGCGCACGCGGCCGAATCGGAGTACGTCATCATCAACGAGCACTTCGAGCGCGCACTCTCCGAGTTGCAGTGCGTGGTCGATGCGACGCGTTTGCGCTTTGCCTCGCAATACGCGCGCCATGCCGAGCTTTTCGTCGAACTCGGCATTCATCTGCCGCAGGCCGACTGAAGGCGGATGCTTGCGCACATAAGGTAGAATGAGCAACATATTGAGAAGGAATTTCGAAACATGGCCCGCATTACCGTCGAAGACTGCCTGAAGCAAATCCCGAATCGTTTCGAGTTGGCGCTCGCCGCGACGTATCGTGCACGTCAGCTCGCGCAAGGCCACACGCCGAAGATCGAAAGCCGCGACAAGCCCACCGTCGTCGCGCTGCGCGAGATCGCGGCGGGCCAAGTCGGTCTCGAGATGCTGAAGAAGGTCCCCGTCTAAAGTGTCCGATGCGCTAGGCGCCTTGCTCGCGCCTAGCGGTCTTTCCGACATGCCATCTCGCGCATAGCCCGCATAGCGACCGTTACGGAGGCGAAAATGAGCGCTACCCCATCGTCCGCCTCCGCTTCCGACGATGCCGTGCATCTCGAGCACGAGCACGACGTCGAAGCACCCGGCCCCGCGCGCAAGTACATCGATGCGGTTCTCGAACAATCGTTTCGCCACCTGTTCGGGCCGACCGCCACGCCGGAACAGCCGCGCAAGCATGACGTCGTTTCGATCGCGAAACTCACGTCGATGCTCGCCGGCTATCTGAGCGCCGAAGAGATCAAGGAAGTCAAGGCCGCGTTCCACTTCAGCGATGAAGCGCACCTCGGCCAATACCGCCACAGCGGCGAGCCCTACATCACGCATCCGGTCGCCGTAGCGGAAACCTGTGCCGGCTGGAAGCTCGATGCCCAGTCGATCATGGCGGCGCTGCTGCACGACGTCATGGAAGACCAGGGCGTCACGAAAACGGAGCTCGCCGAGCGCTTCGGGCCGAAGGTGGCCGAACTCGTCGACGGCTTGTCGAAGCTCGACAAGATGGAGTTCCGCAATCGCGAGGAAGCGCAGGCCGAGAACTTCCGCAAGATGCTGCTAGCGATGGCGCGCGACGTGCGCGTCATCCTCGTCAAGCTCGCCGACCGGCTGCACAACATGCGCACGCTGGGCGCGGTGCCCGCCGAGAAGCGCCGGCGCGTGGCCCGCGAAACGCTCGACATCTACGCGCCGATCGCTCACCGCCTGGGTCTGAACAATACCTACCGCGAGCTGCAGGACCTCAGCTTCGAGAATTTCAACCCGCACCGCTACGCCACGCTCGAAAAAGCCGTAAAGGCCGCGCGCGGCAATCGGCGCGAGGTCGTCGGCAAGATTTTGGAATCCGTGCAGCGCTCGATCGCCGACGCCCACATCGAGGCCGAAGTCACGGGCCGCGAGAAAACGATCTACAGCATCTACAAGAAGATGCGCGACAAGCAGCTTTCGTTCTCGCAGGTGCTCGACGTCTACGGTTTTCGCGTCGTCGTCGGCAGCGCGCTCGAATGCTATACGTGCATCGGCGTATTGCACGCGCTCTACAAGCCCGTGCCCGGCAAGTTCAAGGATTACATCGCGATTTCGAAGGTCAACGGCTATCAGTCGCTGCATACGACGCTCGTCGGCCCGTTCGGCGCACCAATCGAGTTTCAGGTGCGCACGCGTAAGATGCACGAGATCGCCGAAGCGGGGGTGGCCGCTCACTGGCTATACAAGAACGGCGGCGCCGATCTGAACGACGTGCAAAAGCGCGCGCATCAGTGGCTCAAATCGCTGCTCGACATCCAGAGCGAGGCCGGTGATTCGAGCGAGTTCCTCGAACACGTCAAGATCGATCTCTTCCCGGACGCGGTTTACGTTTTCACGCCTAAGTCGAAGATCATGGCGCTGCCGCGCGGCTCGACGGCGCTCGATTTCGCCTATTCGATCCACAGCGACCTCGGCAATCAATGCGTTGCCGTCAAGATCAACAACGAGCTGCTGCCGCTGCGCACCGAGCTCAAGAGCGGCGACATCGTCGAGGTGATCACGGCGCCGTACTCGAAGCCGAATCCGGCGTGGCTCGGCTTCGTGCGCACCGGTAAGGCGCGCTCGGCGATTCGTCACTACTTGAAGACGATGCGGCTGAACGAATCGGTCCAGCTCGGCGAGCGGCTCGTCGACCAAAGCTTGAAGGGATATGGGCTTGCGCTGGCCGACATCGAGCCGGAAGTGTGGGACAAGCTCGTGCAGTGGACGGGCAACAAGAACCGCCAAGAGATCTTTGCCGACATCGGGCTCGGCCGGCGCGTGGCCGCGGTCATGGCCAAGCGGATCGAGGTGCTCGTCAGCGGACGCGATGCCGACGACGAGCGCGCCGACCAAGCCGGCTCGAGCCAGTCGTCGGTGCCGCATGCGCCGCCGGTCGTCATCACCGGCACGGAAGGCATGTCGGTGCAGTTGTCGGCCTGCTGCCGGCCGATTCCGGGCGACGACATCATGGGCTACATCGGCATCGGGCTCGGCATGGCGATCCACACGACCGACTGCCGTGTCGCGCAGCGGATTCACCGGCGCGATCCGGGGCGTTGGATCGACGTCGCGTGGGCGCCTCAGCCAGGCCGGTTGTTCGACGTCGCCGTCAAGGTGCTCGTACGCAACGTGAAGGGCGTCTTCGCCCGGGTGGCGGCCGATATCACGTCGGCGGACGCGAATATCGTCCACATTGCGATGGACGAGGATTTGTCGCAGGAATCGACGGTGTTGCGCTTCGTGATCCAAGTGAGCGACCGCGTTCATCTGGCCAATGTGATGCGCCGCGTCAGAACCAATCCGGACGTCATGCGGATCGTGCGCGAGCGTCCGAGCGAGGATGGTCATCATCGCCACGACGGCGGGATGCGGATCGAGCGGGAACGCGGCGACTATTGAACGCTGAGAGAGGGCGGGGCCGCAGCTACCGGAGGAGCGGGGCCGGGGTCCGGCCGATGGGGCGATCGATGCCGGAGGACGGGCAAGCGGGCGGCGCCCGCAACAACCACCCGAAAAAACCGTCCGAAAAAAACAAAGGGCCTTCCGAGAGGAAGGCCCTTCATAGGTGGCGCGGCTGGCAGGATTCGAACCCACGACCCCTTGGTTCGTAGCCAAGTACTCTATCCAACTGAGCTACAGCCGCACGCTAAAACGCAAAAACCGGACTTCGGTGAAACAAAAGAGCCTTCCGTGAAGAAGGCTCTCGAAAAAAGTGGCGCGGCTGGCAGGATTCGAACCCACGACCCCTTGGTTCGTAGCCAAGTACTCTATCCAACTGAGCTACAGCCGCACGCAGAAGCGAAATTATAGCAAACTTCCGAGAAAAGGGAAGACATCGGAGCGCGTTTGTTCAAACTTTCTCGGAGCGCGTCCGATCGTGTACGCTTGAATATTGATTCCCGCAGTGATTCGTACCATGAACAAAGCATTCGTCAAAGAATCGAGCGACGGCGACGACGACGATCTCGATGTGGTTCAGCCGGAGATACCGGCCGGCACGAAGAACTATATGACACCCGCAGGCCACAAGCGCATGCGGGACGAACTGCTCCATCTGATCGACGAGGCGCGTCCGGAGGTCGTCAAGCTCGTCTCGTGGGCGGCTTCGAACGGCGATCGATCGGAGAACGGCGATTACATCTATGGAAAGCGCCGCTTACGTGAGATCGACCGGCGCATCCGCTTTCTCACGAAGCGGCTCGACGTGGCAGAGGTGGTGGATGCCAGCAGGCAAGAAAACGTCGATCAGGTGTTCTTCGGCGCGACGGTCGAGTATGCGACCGAGGATGGCGAAAGCCATGCGGTCACGATCGTCGGGGTCGACGAAGTCGACCTCGATCGCGGCCACGTGAGCTGGATTTCGCCGATCGCGCGAGCGCTGCTCAAGGCGCGTATCGGCGATACCGTCACGCTGCATACGCCTGCCGGGCCCGAGCAGATCGACGTCGTCGACGTGCACTATCCGGCGCGGGATTAGGGCGCGCCCGCCTCGGCGGCCGACGGCTGCGGCGTACCGTGGCGGGCTTTCCTTTTCGTTGCGCCCGCTGTGCGGTGCGATGAATACGGCGCGATAAAAAAGGCGCCGCGAACATGCGGCGCCTTCGTCATGCATTGCGCGTCGAACCGGAGGCCGGCCGACTGCCTAGCTCAGAAGCGGTGGCGCAGGCCGACCGTCGCGGCGATTTGCTTGTTGTTCGACGACGCATTCAGGCCGTTGATGTCCGCGGTGAGCGGCAAGCCCTTGTTGACCGCGAGCTGATAGACCCCTTCCACGTAGACATCGGTGCGCTTCGACAACGCGTAGTCCGCCTGCAGATTGAACTGATTCCACTTCGGATTCACGCCGCCGATCGAACCGTCCGTGAACGTGTAGGCGCCGGCCAGGCTGACTGCGGGCGTCAGCGCATAACGTGCATTGACTTCGTAGTTGTTGAAGCGGCCCGTGCCGCCCGGCAGCGCGAGCGTTGCCGCCGTGCCGGCGTTGGCCGCGTTGACCCCGAGCGCATCGTTCAGGTGCGTTTGCGTGAAGACGAAGCCCGCCGTCGCCGGCCCGAACGTGTAGTTCAGGCCCGCGCCCCAGGTGCGCTGACGGCTCGCGACGAACGTGGCATCGCCGGCCACCGAGCCGGGCGCCGTCACGGCTTGGTTCAGCGCGTTCAGATCGTTGTCGATCTGCATATAGGCGGCTGCGACGTTCAACCCCATCCAGGAGTACGAAGCGCCGACGCTGACCGTGCGGTTGTTCGAGAATTGGCCTGCCGTATTCGAAAAGCCGTACAACGCGCCGATCTTGAAGCCACCGTAGTTCGCGCTCTGGAAGTGGACCGAGTTATTGATCCGGAACGAGTTGTCGAGGTTGTCGTTGTCGAACGGGTGCGCGAAGTACGTGCCGCCGTACTGCGTGCCCGTCAGCGCCAGCGGTCCGAGGTACTGGACGACGTCGTCGTATTGGCGGCCCAAGGTCACGGTGCCGAACTGATCGCTGCTCAGGCCGACGAATGCTTGACGCCCGAATTCGCGGCCGTTCTGCTTGAGCGTGCCGTTATTGATGCCGAACCCGTTTTCCAACGTGAAGATGGCCTTGAGACCGCCGCCGAGATCCTCGGCGCCGCGCAAGCCCCAGCGGCTCCCGTTGACTGCGCCCGTCGATTGTTGCCAGGCGTGGGCGCCGCCTTGATTGTTCGTGTAGGTGATGCCGGCGTCGATGAGGCCGTACAGCGTCACGCTGCTCTGCGCGTGCGCCATCGTCGCGAATGCACCCGTGAGGGCGCCCACTAGAAGCGTCTTCTTCATCTTTCACTCCAGTATCAGGAAGTTTTTTGGCTGTCCTTGGCTGTCGCCCGAGGCGTCGGCCCTGGCGTCTTGCCACCGCGCCGGACCATCCGCACGGCGATGCGGGAAACCACGGCAACAGGTCCGTTTTTCCGAACTGGGTTGAGTGTAAATAGCGACTCCTTCTAGAACGACCTTCGGAAATCGCAATAAAGTATTGAGTGATCGGAAATAAGGCGAAATCGGCTTCAAACCCTTGCGGTACAAGGCTTTGCGGTCGACATTGCGGGGTCGAAATCGAATATCTGAATCACACTGCGTTGCGTTTACGACACGCGTTGGCGCATATTCAAAAAGAGGGATGCGGGCAGTGATCGATTATTAACGATTCTGAAAAAGACGATTTCCGAGACTAACGGTAATCGCGGCTGGGCATGGGGCTATACTGCCGACTCTGCTTGCCCAAGCAGATCCTTTCATCAAGGAAAGACGTCTCCAAACCTTTGTCAGCGCGGCTTTCGAGCCGCGTTTTTTTCGTCGTCGCCGCCCTGGGGCGCGATTGCACGCCTCAGCCGCGCATGCGCCGCCGGCCGCCCGGCTTGTCCGCCGCTTGCCGATAGTCGACTTCGTCATCCTCGAGCGGCAGGGCCCAGTCTTCCATGACGTAGTGGCGCGCATCCATCGGCGAAGCCAATAGATTTTGCCAGTGGTCGCCGTGCCAGAACGGATCGAACTCGAGGATCGAGGCTGTTGCGCTATTCGTCCGACCATTCGATGCCGTCGTGCAACGCGACATACCGAGAAGCCAGGAGACGAAGCGCTTGAGGGGGATTGCATGCATGGCCGTCTCCAACCGAATCATCTACTTGATGATGAGTGCGCGGTTCGAGCGGGACAACCCGGAAAAATACTTATCGTAGAAATATCTTGTTGCAAACCGGGCAGCTTTTTCCTGGTTGACGATTTTTTATGTGCCCGTCACAGGTAATAGTGACTGCATCCGCGCGACCTTCTCGTGCAAGACGCATATCCGCGAAGTGGACTGCCCGTTTAATGAAAAATTTCTTGACGAGCAATCGGCGGAACATTTATAAAAGCAGCGCCGGAATCACCCAGTGAGCGGCACGCCGAAGAGAGAGACGAGGTGTCGTTCTTCCGAGGCTGGGCTTCAGGCGGAGGGCGCTGCCCGTCTATTAAAATTTCGAGGGAATTAGTACTATGGAAACCGGTGTCGTCAAATGGTTCAACGATGCTAAAGGCTTTGGCTTCATCACGACTGATCAGGGCAACGAAGACGTGTTCGCGCATTTCTCCGAGATTCAGGCTGACGGCTTCAAGTCTCTGAAGGAAAACCAACGCGTTCAGTTCGACGTGAAGACGGGCCCGAAGGGCAAGCAAGCGGCCAATATCCGTCCGCTGTAAGCGTTTGTCCCGGCAAGCCGCGCTCAGCCGTCCTGCGCCACGGCGCTAGCACTCGGCGGTGCGGCACGCATCCTTACAAGGGCGCTCGGGTGGTGCATACTTCGTCAGTCGAAGCACCCGAGCGCCCTTATTCATGTCTGATTCCTCGTTCTCCGCCCCACCAATCGACACGCCCATCGCGTTCGTCGATCTGGAAACCACGGGCGGATCGGCCGCTGAACATCGCATTACCGAAATCGGCATCGTGACGGTGGGGCCGGGCGGGGTTTCGCGGTGGAGCACGCTCGTCAACCCCGGGCAGCCCATTCCTCCCTTTATCCAATCGTTGACGGGCATCACCGATGCGATGGTGCGCGATGCACCCACGTTCGCGTCGCTTGCGCCGGATGTGTTCGGCCGGTTAGCGGGCAGTTTGTTCGTTGCGCATAACGCCAGTTTCGACCGCGGGTTCTTGCGCAGCGAGTTCGAGCGGGCCGGTTTCTCGTTCCACCCTGATGTCCTGTGCACGGTCAAGCTTTCGCGCGCGCTGTGGCCGCACGAGAAGCGCCACGGGCTCGACGCGCTCATCGAACGTCATGCGCTGGAGCCGTTGGCGCGCCATCGCGCCTTGGCAGATGCGGATTTGCTCTGGCAGTTCTGGCAGCGGCTGCATGACGCATGGGGGCCCGAGGTGCTGCGCGGGCATATCGACCGCACCGTGCGGCGCTATCGCATCGCGGGCGACATCACGGAGGACGTCATCGATTCCGCGCCGGCCGGGCACGGCGTCTACGCGTTCTTCGACGCTTCGGACGCGCCCCTCTACGTAGGCCGCAGCGTGCGCTTGCGGCAACGCGTGCGCGCGCATTTGACGGGCGAACGTCGTTCGTCGCGCGAAACCCGGATCGCCGAACAGGTGCGCCGCGTGCAATGGCGTGCGACCGGCGGCGAGGTCGGTGCACTGTTGACGGAAGCGCAATGGGTCAGCACGCTGCGCCCCGCCCATAACCGGCAGCCGCGCGTCGGGCGGGGGGAACCGCAGGGTGCGCCGTGGCCGTTCGAAGCGGCGATCGTGTTCGAGGAGCGCGGCGAGGATGCGGCGCACGAGCGCTTGTTCCACGTCGTCGATCGCTGGTGCTACTTGGGCGCGGCGCCGACGCTCGAGGCGGCCCGAGCGCTTCGGATCGAGAGCGGGGAGCCGGTGTTCGAGCCGTCGACTTTTCGGATCTTGCAGACGCACCTCGCGCGCGGGCTGCGCGTGATGCCGTTGGAGGCCGTGGCGGGGGAGGTCGTGGACGCGGGCGTGTGAGCGAGGCTGTTGCTCGCGCTCAGCGGTGGGGCAACTGGCCTTCGGCGGCTAACCTTCACTGCCCACGCCGCCCGCCGCGCACACATGGGCGAGCGCCGTATTCAACGCGCCAGCGTCGATCTCGCCATAGCGCGTCAGCGTTTTCCATTGATTGACGCTTCGTGCGAGCCGAGTAGGGCAGTCTTCGGCGGTGCGCCACGGCTGCACGCGCGCCAGCGCGGCGATCAGCGCATGTGTCACGCGATCGAGTTGCGGGCGGGTGCTCGTGGCCAGATCGGGGATCGCGCCCGTAGGCGGCGCGGAGGTGCGCCAGCGTTCGAACAACGCGGTTTGCACTTGCTTGCTGGCCTCGATTTGGTCTTGGAAGAAGGTATGAGCCAGCGCCGGATCGACGTCGGCGGCCCGAGCCCGGCGCTCGACGTCGGCGAGTAGCGCCGCCTCGCGCGGCGTATCGGTGATCGGGCGATGGTTCGCCCATTTCCATTGAGCAACGGGGAGCGCCAACGCCAAGCGTTGGGCGACGAGCGCCACGAGGTTCGTCATCGCGGTTTCGTCGTCGTCCGCGCGCGCGAGCGCCGCCGCCAATGACAAGGTCAGCCAAAGGGCGAAAGCGGTCAGCGCCGTGCGGCGCATCCGAGGCTTCATTCGACGCGGGCTCCAAGGCCCGCGACCGTTACAACCGTCACTTCTGTTCGCACGACTTGCGCTGTTCGTCGAAGAACGCTCGCACATGCTCGGGTAGTTCGGTCGCCAGAAATTCGACGCCTACCGGTTCCGGATCCGGGCTGGATACTTTGTCGGGGGTCGGAATTTTGGTCGGCTTGGCTTCCATGGTTTATCTCCTGGCACGAGACGATTATCCGACGCGGTTCCTTCGAAGTGCGAGCGCCGAATCTTTTTTTAACGCTTTGTTGCATTAACGGCACAGCGACTCGTGCTTTGAAGACAGCCTTAAGTTTCTTTGACCAAAATCAACGGATCGTCACCTGCCGCGTCGATCGGCATCTGGCGCAAGCTTGCGGCGCATTGCGCCGGATGTCCGTATCGGAGCGCACGCGATAGCCTCAGATGTGCGAGGCCGGCACGCGGATCGGCCGGTCGTATTCGGTGTTTTTACTATGGACGTCGACGTGTCCGTGAATGCGCGCCTGATGACCGTCTTCGAACATGTAATAAGGAAACGGCCGAGCCGGCTCCGAAACGGCATCGAGGCGCGCAGCGAGCGCCGGATCGAGTTCGAACTCGAGCGAGGCCAGCGAATCGCGCAACTGTTCGGTTTTGGTCGCGCCGACGATGATGCTAGCGACG
Source organism: Trinickia sp. (assembly GCF_051953955.1). Lineage (GTDB taxonomy): Bacteria > Pseudomonadota > Gammaproteobacteria > Burkholderiales > Burkholderiaceae > Trinickia. The sequence continues at coordinate 25,806 of NZ_JBQCIF010000055.1, forward strand.
CCGCGCTTGCGGTGGAGCCAGTTCAGCGCAACCTGCGCCATCGGCCGGCCCGCTTCGCGTGCGACGGCTTCCAGTTCGGCGACGATGCGAAAATTGCGCTCCGTCAGCTTGTCGAACCCCGGCGGCGGCTTCGCGCCGGGGTTTTGCGCGCGGACGGTGTCGAGTCGTCCGCCGCTGCCGGCCCCGCCTTGCGAAGGCTTGTATTTACCCGAAAGCACGCCCATCCCGAGCGGGCTCCAAGGCACGAGGCCCATGCCGAGTTCGGCCGCCAAATCGGCGAACTCGAGTTCCGCGTTGCGTTCGATCATCGAATACTCGAGCTGCATGGCGGCAACGGGTTCGAATCCGCGCCACTGCGCCAGCGTCTGAGCGCGCGCCGCGAACCAGGCTGGCGTGTCGGATAGGCCGACGTAGCGGATCTTGCCCGCGCGCACGGCATCGTCCATCGCTCGCATGACCTCGTCCACGGGCGTCATGCGATCCCACGTGTGCAGGTAGTAGAGATCGATGTAGTCGGTGTTCAGGCGCTCGAGCGAGCCGTCCAGCGCCCGCATGAAGTTCTTGCGCTGATTGCCGCCCGCGTTCGGGTTCCCCGGCTCGGCGTTGTAACTGTACTTCGTCGCGATGACGAGCCGATCGCGCAGGCCGCGCGCGGCGACGAACTTGCCGATGAAGCGCTCGCTCGTGCCTTCCGTATATAAATCGGCCGTATCGATGAAGTTACCGCCTTCGTCCACGTACAGATCGAACAAGCGCTGTGCGGTGGCTTCGTCGGCACCCCAGCCCCACTCGTCGCCGAACGTCATCGTGCCGAGAGCGATCGGCGAAACGCGCAGGCCCGAACGGCCCAACAAGGTGTATCGATTCATCGTCATTCGAGTGCTCCTCTTTAGGTTAGGTACGCAGTGTCGATGGGCGTATCGTGCGCTTTTTGATTTTGTGAAAAAATAGCATTCGACTGAAAGCATTATGAAGCGCTGCTTAATAAAGGAGAGGAGCCGCATGGATCCAGCGCAGTTGCCGGCGCTCGTTGCGTTCGTGAACGTCGCACGTCACGGAAGCTTTACGCGCGCAGCGGCCGAGGGCGGGGTGTCGGCTTCGGCGCTATCGCAATCGATTCGTGCACTCGAAGTGCAGTTGAACGTGCGGCTGTTCAATCGGACGACGCGCCGTGTCGCGCTGACGGAGGCCGGTGGGCAATTTCTGGAGCGCGTACGCCCCGCGCTGGCCATGCTCGAGGGCGCCTATGAGGCGCTCGACGAAACGCGGGCCGAACCGAGCGGCACGTTACGGATCAATCTTCCGCGCATCGCGAGTGAACTGCTGATCATCCCGCATTTGGCCGAGTTCGCGCGTCGCTATCCGCGCGTGGTGCTCGAGATGTCGCTTGACGACGGGTTCAGCGATCTCGTCGGGGAGGGCTTTGACGCCGGCATCCGATTGGGCGAGCAGCTTGCGCGCGACATGGTCGCCGTGCCGCTGTCGGGGCCGCTGCGAGTCGTGATGGCCGGATCGCCGGAATACTTCGAGCGGTTTTCGAAGCCGGCGACGCCGAGCGATTTGACGCAGCACAATTGCTTGCGCTATCGATTTTCGACGAGTCGCGGGATTTACCGATGGGAGCTCGCGCAACCGGGCCAGCCCCAGGGTGTCGTGGAGGTAGGGACGAACGGCACCTTCGTCACGAACGATTTGCGCACGATGGTGCAGGCGGCTGAGCACGGCGTTGGGCTGCTGCACGTCATCGAGGATTACATTCGCCCGCAACTGGCCGATGGGCGGCTCGTGCGCGTGCTCGACGAATGGTCCCTCACGTTCGATGGGTTTTCGCTCTATATGCCGGGCCGGACGCAGATGCCGCTGAAGCTCAGAGTATTCGTGGATTTTTTGAAGGAGAAGTGCCGCATGGCTCGCGCTCGGTGACGATTGCGCTGCGGATTGCGCTGAATTGCGGCGCGCAAAGCAAAACGCCCAGTCACGAGGACTGGGCGTTTTGCTTGAATCTTATGGTGCCGGAAAGAGGAATCGAACCCCCGACCTTCGCATTACGAATGCGCTGCTCTACCGTCTGAGCTATTCCGGCATCAACATCAGAGAAACGCGATTATAGCGACGCTTTTCGGAATCGCGCAAGCCCCTTCGTTCACTTTTTTTCGTCGTGGTGATAGCGCGTCACGCGTTCGACCTCGTTCTTCGAACCGAGGAACACCGCCACGCGCTCGTGCAGGCTCTTCGGCTCGATGTCGAGAATGCGCTCGACGCCGTTCGTGGCCGCGCCGCCGGCCTGCTCCACGATGAACGCCATCGGGTTCGCTTCGTACATCAGCCGCAGCTTGCCCGGCTTGTCGGGCGTGCGCTTGTCGGCCGGGTACATGAAGATGCCGCCGCGGTTCAAGATGCGGTGGACGTCGGCCACCATCGATGCAACCCAGCGTGTATTGAAGTCGGCCTGACGCGACCCCGTCTTGCCCTCGAGCAATTCACCCACGTAACGCTGGACGGGCTCGTACCAATGGCGTGCGTTCGATGCGTTGATCGCGTACTCACGCGTATCGGCCGGAATTTGCAGATTGTTGTGCGTGAGCACCCAAGATCCCAATTCGCGATCGAGCGTGAAGCAGTTCACGCCGTTGCCCGTCGTCAGCACGAGCACCGTTTGCGGGCCATATACTGCGTAACCGGCAGCCACCTGCTGCCGGCCCGGCTGAAGGAACGATTGCTCGGTCGCTTCCTGGCCGTCAGGGCAGCGCAGCACCGAGAAGATCGTGCCGATCGACACGTTGACGTCGATGTTCGACGAGCCGTCGAGCGGATCGAAGACGAGCAGATATTCGCCGCGCGGGTAGTTCGACGGAATCGGGAACAGCGTTTCCATTTCTTCCGACGCCATCGCCGCGAGATTGCCGCCCCACTCATTGGCGTCGAGCAGAATCTCGTTCGAAAGAACGTCGAGCTTCTTTTGCACTTCGCCTTGCACGTTCTCGGTGCCGGCCGTGCCGAGCGCTTCGCCGAGCGCGCCCTTGCTCACGTGATAGCTGATGAGCTTGCACGCACGCGCGACGACTTCGATCAAGAGCCGCAAGTCCGCCGGCAGATTGTTCGTCTCTCGCTGCTGTTCGATCAGGTACTTCGTCAGGGTGGTGCGACGTTGCAAGGACATTGCGGTGCTCCGAAAGCCAGGGAAATGCGACGATTTTACCCGCTCGGGCACCGCATCGACTCGGCGTTTTACGCCAATGCCTTTTCGACGATCTCGCGCACGTCGCGCGATTTGACCTGCCCGGCCACGCGTTCCAGCGCCTCGCGCATCCGCTCGCGCAGCGCCGGCGTGTAGCGGCGCCACAACTCCATCGATCGCGCGAGCCGCGCCGCCACCTGCGGATTGAGCGCATCGAGCGCGATGACCTGCTCGGCCCAGAACGCGTAGCCCGAACCGTCAGCCGAATGGAACTGCGCCGGGTTCGCCGCACAGAAGCTGAAGATCAGCGACCGCGCGCGGTTCGGGTTGCGCAGCGTGAACGCGGGATGGGTCATGAGCTTGCGCACGATCTCGATGACCGGACGCTTGGCGCTGCCTCGCTGCGTCGCCTGCAGTGCGAACCACTTGTCGATGACGAGCGGCTCTTGCTCGAAGCGGCGATAGAAGTCCGCGAGGGCCGGCCCGGCCGCGTCGCCGCCGGCCGAAGCCGAGGCGGCGAGCAGTGCGGCCAGCGCGGCCGCGCGATCGGTCATGTTGTTCGCGTTTTCGTATTGCGCGTTCGCGAGACGGATCGCTTCGGCCGGATCGTCCGCCTCGGCCAGATAGGCCAGCGCCAGATTCTTCAATGCACGATGACCGGCTGCCTGCGGTGCCGGCTCATACGGGCCCGGCGTCGCGTGGCGTTCGTAGATCGCGAGCCAGTCGCGCGCGAGCGCATTCGCGAGCCGTTTGCGCGCGAACTGGCGCGCGGCGTGCACGGCGGCGGGATCCGCTTCGGTCATTTGCTCGGCCAGGTACGATTCGGACGGCAGCATCATCGCGAGCTCGCGGAACGCCGGCGAGAGCGTTTCGTCGGTCAGCACGCGCGCGAAAGCGGCGACGGTTGAGTCGTCGAGCACGAGCGGCTCACCGGCTTGCGCGCGCGCGGCCAGCGCGAGCAATTCGCGCGTGGCGAGCCGCTGGCCCGCTTCCCAGCGATTGAACGGATCGCTGTCATGCGCGAGCAGGAACGCCAGTTCGTCGTTCGTGTAGTCGTACTCGACGATCACGGGCGCCGAGAAATTGCGCAGCAGCGAGGGCAGCGGCGCCTCTTTTACGTCGACGAACGTGAACGTCTGCTCTTGCTCGGTCAATTCGATCATGCGCGTCGTGCCCGATGCGGCGGCTTCGCCTTCGAGACGCAGAGCGATGTCCTTGCCGTCGCGGCCGATGAGACCGATCGCGAACGGGATCAAGAGCGGCCCGTTCTGCGTTTCGCGCGCGGCGCTCGATCCCTCGCCGTAGCCTTGCGCGAGCGTCACGCTGTAGCGCCCGGCTGCCGCGTCGTAGGCCGTGCGCACGGAGACGCGCGGCGTGCCCGCTTGGCTGTACCAGCGTTCGAATTGAGCCAAGTCGCGGCCGTTCGCATCGGCTATCGCATGGCGGAAATCGTCGCAGGTGACCGCTTGCCCGTCGTGGCGCTTGAAGTACAGATCCATTCCGCGGCGGAAACCTTCGCGGCCGAACAGCGTTTGGTACATCCGCACGACTTCCGCGCCTTTTTCATAGACGGTCATCGTGTAGAAGTTGTTGATCTCGACGTAGCTCTCGGGCCGCACCGGGTGCGCCATCGGGCCGGCGTCCTCGGCGAACTGCATTTGCCGCAGCACGCGCACGTCCTCGATCCGCTTGACCGCGCGCGCGGCTTCGTCGTCGGCACCGCCTTGCATGTCGGCCGAGAACTCTTGATCGCGGAACACGGTGAGCCCTTCCTTCAGGCTCAGCTGGAACCAGTCGCGGCAAGTGACGCGATTGCCGGTCCAGTTATGAAAATACTCGTGCCCGACGACGGCCTCGATATTGCCGAAGTCGGTATCGGTGGCCGTTTCCGGATTGGCGAGCACGTACTTCGTGTTGAAGATGTTCAGCCCCTTGTTCTCCATCGCGCCCATGTTGAAGTCGCTGACGGCGACGATCATGAAGCGGTCGAGATCGAGTTCGAGGCCGAAGCGCTTTTCGTCCCAGCGAATCGAATGGATCAGCGAATCCATCGCGTGCCGAGTCTTGTCGAGATCTTGCGGCTCGACCCACACCTGCAGCAGCTTTTCCTTGCCCGAGCCCGTGCGAATCCGCTCCTCGAGCGAGACGAGCTTGCCCGCGACGAGCGCGAACAGATAGCTCGGCTTCTTGAACGGGTCTTCCCATTTCGCGAAGTGACGGCCGTCCGGCAGATCGCCTTCTTCGATCAGGTTGCCGTTCGAGAGCAGGACGGGATAGGCCGCTTTGTCGGCGCGCAGCGTGACCGTGTAGGTCGCCATGACGTCGGGGCGGTCGAGGAAGTAGGTGATGCGGCGAAAACCTTCGGCTTCGCATTGCGTGAAGAAGTTGCCGCTCGATACGTACAGGCCGGACAGCGTCGTGTTCTCGCCCGGGTTGCAGGCGCTCTCGATCGTGAGTGTAAAGGCGTCGGGCACGTTCTCGATCGCGAGGCCGTGCTCGTGCGCATGCACGGCGCTTTCGGGCCATGCCTTGCCGTCGATCGCCGCGCCGATCAATTCGAGCGCCTCGCCCATCAATTCGAGCCGCGCGCTCGGCGCGGCGTCGGGATTGCGGCGCACGCGCATCGTGTTCTTGACGATCGTGCGCTCGGGCACGAGATCGAATTCGAGCGCGACGGATTCGATCAGGAAGGCGGGCGCTGCGTAGTCGGCCCGGCGGATCACAGCGGGATTGACGGTATCGGACATGGCGGATGGATCAAAGAAACCGGTTTGGGCTCGCGTGCCCGGTCGGGGCCCGCCGCGAGTCGAGTCGTCCATTGTACAAAGGCGCGCGCGTGCCTGCCGAAACCGCGTGCGCCTTTGGAATCGGGGCTCGGTCGGCGGTATCATCGTCACGTCTCGCGCGGGACCGGCGCGGGCCATTCACGAAAGACGAGGACTACATGAAGTGGGAGCGAGTGTGGAGGAGCGTCGTGCCGGCGTTCGCGGCGGCGACGATGCTGCTGTCGGGCTGCACGACCTACGTATCGACGCAGGTGACGGCATTCTCGAATTGGAGCGGGAGCGATGCAACGCGCACCTATGCGTTCACGCGCACGGCCGCACAGCAGAACAGCATCGAGCAGGCGACCTACGAGCAACTCGTCGCGAACGAGCTCGATGCCTACGCGTTCCGGCAAGTGCCGAGCGATAGCGCCCGTTATCTCGTGGGGCTGAGCTATGCGATTCACGGCGACACGGTCACCGTGACCCAGCCCGTCTTCTACGGCAATCCGTGGGCCGGCCCGTTCTGGCGGCCGATGAGCCCTTGGGGGCCGTTCGGTCCGTTCCCGCCCGATTACGTGACGCAAAGCTACCCCGTGTTCACGCATACGCTCGACATCCGCATCACCGAGCGTGCCTCGGGCAAGGAGGTCTACAACGTCACGGCGCGCAATACCGATGAAGAGCCGTCGCTCGTGCGCGCCATGCCGTATCTCGTGCGCAGTGCGTTGGCGGATTTCCCGCTCGGCAACGGCACGGTCCGCACCGTGCGCATCCGCTACGACAAGCGTGGCGCGGTGCTCGCGAACGAAGTGCCGGTGAATCCGCCGGATGCCGCCGCCGCACCGCGTCCCGCATCGGGCGCGAGCGCCGCGCCGAAATAGCATTCGCGAACGTCGCGCGGCGCCCTTTCCGGCAGCGGTCTTACACGCCGCCGCGAATGAATGCGAGCGCGCCGAGCACGACGAACAAGACGGCGGCGACGCCGTGCACGGCCTTCGTCGGCAGCTTGTGAGCGAAGCGTTCGCCGAGCCAGATGGCCGGCACGTTGGCGAGCATCATGCCGAGCGTGGTGCCCGCGACGACGCCGAAAAAGTCATGGAAGCGCGCGGCGAGAGCGACCGTCGCGATCTGCGTCTTGTCGCCCATCTCGGCGAGGAAGAACGTTGCGATCGTCGTCCCGAACACGCCCAGATGGCTGCGGCCGACGTTCGTTTCGCTCGGATCGAGCTTGTCGGGTATCAGCACCCATAGGCCCATGACGACGAACGAGATGCCGAGCGCCCAACGCATGATGCCGGGCGTGAGCAGGGTGCCGAGCCACGCGCCGAGCGCGCCCGCGCAGGCGTGGTTCACGAGCGTGGCCGCGAGCACGCCGAGCATGATCGGTACGGGCTTGCGGTACCGCGCCGCGAGGACGAGCGACAGCAATTGAGTCTTATCGCCGATTTCGGCGAGCGCGACGGCTCCGGTCGAGATCAGAAAAGCTTGTTCCACGTGATGGTCTTCCTCGGGCCAAGATGTGAGCGAGCGACGATCCACCGTGCTGCCGGGCCCTGAAAGCGGCGTGCGCGGGGATCATCGGTCTCGCCAGGCCAAAGGCTGCGCCCGCCATAGCTCGCATGAGCCAAGTATGTTGACGGACGCCCCCGCGATGCATGCGCGCTGTGGATCGGCTGATGCGACCCCGGAAGGCGACCGGCGATGCGATCGCTTTTCGTAGCGGATGCGGCGGGGCGGCTACTCCCCAATGAGGGACGGATTCTAGCATAGGGCGGCCGTTTTGGAACAAGCCGTTGGCGCAGCCGGTTGCGCCCGTTGCGCCGGAACTTGCGCGGGGCATGGCGGGGCGTGGGCCGCTCACGCGCGAACTGGCCGGCTCCGGCGTAGCGCGAATGATACGACGGCACATAATGCCTATTTTTCGCGGCCAATTTTCAGTAATATTTCGCCCGACGGTTTCCGGGACGTCTTACAGCATTGAAAAATAACTGAAAGGTTGCGCCTACCTAGTGTGATAGGGGCGAAGCCGTTCCCGTTATGCCCGGAGAACCAGAAAAAGAACATTGACCAAACCGGGGTGTGGTACGCGGTGCCTTAGGGCTTTCGTCGTTCGCATCTTTGCATCGGGAAACCGATGGTTTCGATACGACGACGAACGACGAAATGCTCGACCTGCGCTGGACCATTCCAGTTGCCCGGTGGTCCTGTTGGCCGGCCGGTGCGACGGCCTCTCCCGACATCGGATTCATCGACCCGCTCGTGCGGCGCCGATTGAGTTCGCTTTCCAAGATGGCGTTGAGGGTGGCGCACGATTGCGTCGGTGACGTGAGCCCGGCGCGTCTCGTATTTGCATCGCGGCATGGCGAATTGCGCCGCACGACCGGGATACTCGACGACATCGTCGCCGGTCAGCTCATCTCTCCCACGGCTTTCAGCTTGTCGGTGCTCAATGCGATGACCGGCATCTACGGCATCGCCCGCGGCGATCGATCACCGGCCACCGCCGTTTCGGCAGGGGCGGAGACACTCGGCTACGCCTTGCTCGAAGCGCATGCGCTCTACAGCGCCGACCCACGAACCCCGGTGCTCGTGATCTACGCGGACGAGCCCGCCGATGCGCGCTACGGCGCCGTCGAACACGATATGCCCGCCGCGGCGCTCGCCATTCTGCTTGCGCCCGATGCGCCGGATCAGCTCGCGTGCGCGGCCGGACCCGCGCCTGACGCAGCCCCGCCGTCCGCATTCCCCACGCAGGGCGAAGCGTTGATGCACGGCTTGGCGGCGCGTGCCGCCGTCTCCTGGCAGGGGATGGGCCGCCGTTGGCAGTGGTCGTTGCAAACGGGCGGTGGGCAATGAGCGAGCAGATGATGGCGCGTCTCGGCAAAGCATGGCGGCTCGTCGCCACCGGCGCCGCGTTTACCGTCTTCGGCACCTGCGGCCTTCTGTTTTCCGTGCTCGTGTTTCCGTTCGCGTGGCTTTGGCCGCATCGCGCGTCGAGCCAGCGCGTCGTCGCCACGGTCATTCACGTCTTCTTTCGCGCACTCGTGGCGGCGCTCGAGACCATCGGTGTCATGAAGCTCGACGTGAGCGGGGCCGCGGCATTGTGCGCGCGCGGGCCGGCCATCATCGTTGCGAACCATCCGACCTACCTCGACGTCATGGTGCTGCTTTCGCTCGTGCCGCGCGCATGCTGCGTCGTCAAGAACGCGCACTGGGGCAATCCGTGCTTTTGGGGCATTGTGCGCGCCGCCCGGTACGTCAGCAACGCGGATCCGTCCGAATTGATCGAAGCCGGTGCCCGTCAGCTGGCCGCCGGCTATACGATGATCATCTTTCCGGAAGGCACGCGCAGTCCGGGCGGCGATCGCCTGCATCCGTTCTCGCGCGGGTTCGCGCACATGGCGCTGCGCGCCGGCATTCCGATCCGGCCGGTGCTGATCGATTGCGATCCGCCGGCGTTCACGAAGCGCATGCGCTGGTATCACGTCCCCGCGCGGCCGTTCCGGATGCGCATCGCCGCGCTCGCGCCGCTTACGCTCGATCGTTTCGTCGAGCCGGACGCGCCGCATGCTGCCGCAGCCCGCGTCGTCGCCCAAGCGGTTCAAGCACACATCACTGAGCATCTGTTTGCATATGGATTCTTTAAAACTCGAAATTAAGCGGCTATTGATCGAAGCGCTCGACCTCGAAGATCTGCGTCCCGAAGATATCGAAGACGATGCGCCGTTGTTCGATACGGACGGCGTCGGCCTCGATTCGATCGATGCGCTCGAAGTCGGCATCATGCTGCACAAGCACTATGCGTTGACGATTGCGGCCAACGACGAGCGCACGCGCGAGCACTTTCGCTCGATCAACACGCTCGCCGCGCTCGTGCGCAGCCAACGGACGACGGCAGATGCCGATAGCCATACCGCAACGGAAGGGGAGTGAACCGTGACCGATACCGAGATCCTCGAGCGCATCCGCGCCATCTTCAGCGAAAACTTCGCCATCGACCCGCAGCGCGTCACGCCTGAAGCGCACCTGTTCGAAGACCTCGACCTCGACAGCATCGATGCCGTCGATCTGGCCATCAAGCTGCAGGAGATGACGGGACGCCGCATCAAGCCCGAAGAGTTCAAGACGGTGCGGACGGTCGGCGACGTCATCGGCGCCGTGGAATCGCTGCTGGCGGCCTGATTCGATGCAGGCAGCGTCGACAGCGATGCCCGATGCGCGCGCTGCATTGCGCCGGCGTGCGCGCGCTTGCGCGAACGTCGCGCTCAAGCTTGCGTATCCGGTCGTGATTCTCGCGTTTTGGCGCGTCGGTTCGCCGCGCTTCATCGGACTCGCGCTGCTCGGCCTGCTTTGGCTGCAACGCTGGATCGGCGCCGGCAGCGTTGCATCGCTGCTGGCCGGATTGACGCGATGGGAGTGGACTGCCGCGCTGGCCATGAGCGGCCTGTCGGCCGCCATCGCCTTGACCGATAGCGAGACGCTGCTGCGCGCCTATCCGATCGCCGTCAACGTCACGATGCTCGTCGCGTTCGGCGCGACGCTGCGCGGCGGCCGACCGTCGATGGTCGAAAAATTCGCGCGCGTGCGCAGGCCCCATCTCGACGAGCGCATGGTGCGCTATACGCGCCGCGTCACGCAAGTGTGGTGCGCGTTCTTTCTGCTCAATGCTTGCGCGTCCGCGGCGAGCATGGTTTGGGGATCGCGCGCCTTGTGGGCGCTCTACAACGGTGCCATCACTTATCTATTGGTCGGCGTGTTGATCGTGGCGGAAATCGTCTGGCGTCATGCGTTCGTTTTGCGGGAGAAGACGCGTTGAACGCCTCTTTCGTTGCATTGCGCGAGTTGCCGTGGGCACCGCGCGAGGATGCCGCGCCGGTTTGCCTCGACGACGAAACGGTGCTCGGCTTCAAAGCCTTCAAGATTCGCATCGCGGCCTACGCGAGCTGGCTCGTGCATCGAACGGGCCAGCGCGTTGCAGTGTGCCTCGACGATCCGTTCGAATTCTCTTGCGCGCTCCTAGCCGTGCTCGCGTGCGGCAAGGAGCCGATCGTGCCTTCCGCATCGGCACCTGCTTATTTGGCGATGCTGGGCCCCTGCTACGACGTGCTGCTGACGGCCGCCGAGCTGCCTTCCGTCGAGGCGTGCGCCGTCGCGGGCACGTTGCCCGGAAGCATCGACGCGCATGCGCCGCTGACGCTCTATACCTCCGGCAGCAGCGGCGTGCCGAAGGCCGTGCGCAAGACGCTGGCGCAGTTCGACGCGGAAGTGCGCACGCTGGAAGCGCAGTGGGGCGCGATGCTTGGGGACGCGCCGATGCTCGCCAGCGTGCCCCATCGTCACATCTACGGCTTGCTGTTTCGCGTCTTCTGGCCACTGGCGGCCGGGCGGCCGTTCGATCGCGCAAGCTGCGCCGATCCGCTGCAATTGCAGGCGCGGCTCGCACGAGTGGGCCGTGCGGCCGTGGTGTCGAGCCCGTCGCATTTGGATCGTTGGACCGAACTGCCGGGCTTCGATACGCTGTCTCCGGCGCCGTCGGTATATTTTTCGTCCGGCGGCCCGCTCTCCGAAGAGACGGCCGGCGTCTACGCGCGCCGCTTCGGTGCGGCGCCCGTGGAAATCTACGGCAGCACCGAAACGGGCGGCATCGCTTGGCGCCGGCGCGATCTCTCGGACGCTTGGCAAGCCGTCGCGGGCGCGGAGCTCAAATGCGATCCTGACGGTGCGCTCGTGGTTCGTTCCGCGCACCTGGGGCACGACGGCTGGCATCGAACCGACGATGCGGTCACATTCGATGAGGACGGCCGTTTCCGGCTGAAGGGTCGGCTCGACCGCGTCGTGAAGCTCGACGGCAAGCGCGTGTCGCTGCCCGAGATCGAGACGCATCTGGCGCGCCACCCCTACGTGGCGCAGGCTGCCGCCGTCGTGCTGCCCGGTGCCGCACGCGAACGGCTCGGCGCGCTGATTGCGCTGACGCGCGAGGGCTGCGCGGCACTGCTCGCGCAGGGACGCATCGCGCTGGCGAAGCAATTGCGCACGCACTTGGCCGAGTACGTCGAAGCCGTCGTGCTGCCGCGCCGTTGGCGGTTTTGCGGCGCGCTGCCGGTCGATGCGCGCGGCAAATTGCCGGTTGCGGCCGTCGCCGCGGCGTTCGAGGTGCGGGCGCAAGGCATGGAAGTGCTCGCCCAGTTCGCGCACGACGACGTCCTGCACTACGAACTGCGCGTGCCGTCGACGCTCGTACATTTCGACGGGCACTTTCCGGGCTTGCCGATCCTGCCGGGGGTCGTTCAGATCGATTGGGCCGTGCAACTCGGCGCCGAGCATTGGCCCGAAGTGCGTTCGATGATCGCCCTCGAGCGGCTCAAATTCATGGCCCCCGTTGCGCCCGGTGCCATCTTGCACTTGACGCTGGCCCACGATGCCGCGCGCCGCAAGATGCGGTTTGCGTACCGGTTCGGCGAGCGCGACAGCGCGTCGGGCATCGTCGCGTACGGGGGGGCGGCATGACCGTGAAGGCGGCGATCGTCATCCCGATCTACAACCACAAGGACGAAATCGGCGCGACGCTCGGGCGGCTGATGCCGTATGGGCTGCCGATCTTCGTCATCGACGACGGCAGCGACGACGCCACGCAAGCGGTGCTCGCCGAGCTGGCCGAGCGATGGGCGCCGGCGGTATCGCTGATGAGGCGCGCCGTCAACGGCGGCAAGGGGGCTGCCGTCATGACGGGACTGAAGGCGGCGCGCGAGGCGGGTTTCACGCACGCGTTGCAGATCGATGCCGACGGTCAGCACGATGCGGCGGACGTGCCTCGCTTTCTCGAGGCCGCCCAAGCGGCGCCCGATGCGGTCGTCCTCGGGCGGCCGGTCTACGATGAAAGCGTACCGAAGGCGCGGCTGTATGGCCGGTATCTCACGCACGTCTGGGTATGGATCGAGACGCTCTCGTTCGCGATCCCCGATGCGATGTGCGGTTTTCGTCTGTATCCGCTCGAGGCCGCGTGTTCGCTCATCGATACGTGCGCGTTGCCCACGCGGATGGACTTCGACATCGAAATTCTCGTGCGCTTGTCCTGGCGCGCGCTGCGCTTCGTGACGATCCCCACGCGCGTGACCTATGCGGCGGGCGGCCTATCGCACTTCGACGTCGTGCGCGATAACGTGCGCATCAGCAAGAGCCACACGCGGCTCGTCGCGGGCATGCTCGTGCGCCTGCCGGTGCTGCTCGCGCGCAAAGTGCTGCCGCGTGAGCCGGCGCCGACGGCTGCCGCGGGCAATCAGCGGCGCTGGTGGCGCATTGCCGAACGCGGCAGCCGCACGGGTATGCGCTTGCTCGCACTGAGCTGCCGATTGCTCGGCATGCGGGCGACGCGTTTTTGGCTGCGTCCGATCGTCGCCTACTTCGTGCTGACGGGGCGCGCGGCGCGGCTCGAGTCTCAGCGCTACTTCGCACGCTTGAGGGACGCGTCGCCTGAAGAGACGACGCCGCCGCCCGGCTGGCGCTCGGCTTACCGGCATATGCTCGCCTTCGCCGAAGCGGGCCTCGACAAACTGGCCGCCTGGACCGGACGCATCGATCATGCGCGCGTCGTCTTCGACGATTCGTCGGCGTTCGACGCCCTCGTCGCGAGCGGGAAGGGAGCACTCGTGATCGGGGCGCATCTCGGCAATCTGGAAATGACGCGCGCGCTGGCCGTGCGCGGTTCGCGCGCCAAGGTGACGGCCGTCGTCTATACCGAGCACGCGCGCCGCTTCAACAGCGTTCTCGCCGGTGCGCATCGCGATTTCGCCAGCCGCATGGTCGAAGTCACCGATTTCGGTCCCGAAACGGCGGTGCTGATGCAGCAGCGCATCGACGCGGGCGAGTTGCTCGTGATCGTCGGCGATCGCGTGCCGGCACACGAAACGGGCCGAGTCGTCGACGTGCCGTTCCTCGGCCGTGCCGCGCCGTTTGCCCAAGGGCCGTACGTGCTCGCGCACGCGCTCGGCTGTCCCGTCTACTTGTTCTTTTGCTTGAAGGAGCGTGACGGCCATCGGCTCTACTTCGAGCCGTTTGCCGAGCGTATCGCGCTGCCCCGGCGCGAGCGCGCGGCGCACCTGGCCGAGCATGCCCGCCGTTACGCGGAGCGTCTCGAGTACTACTGCCGGAAGGCACCGTTTCAATGGTTCAATTTTTTCGATTTCTGGGCGCGTCAGCGTGGAGAAGGCAATGGCGGAAGATGATTTGATCGCGCGTCGCAGCGCGCCTGAAACGGCTGCCGCGGGTGCACCCGCGCCCGTTTCGATCGGCGGCCGCCGCCTCGCCATCGAGGACGTCGTCGCGATTGCCGGCGCGCGGCAAGGCGTCGCGCTCTCGAGCGACGCCCACTGGCGCGCGCACATCGAGCGTGGGGCGGCGTTCCTGCGCGCCCGCCTCGATGCGGGTGCGACCGTGTACGGCGTCAATACCGGCTATGGCGATGCCTGCGTGGTGAGCGTGCCGCGCGAACTCGTCGAGGCGCTGCCGCTGCAATTGACGCGCTATCACGGCTGCGGCATGGGACGCCTGCTCGATCCGGCCGAAACGCGCGCCGTCATCGCCGCGCGCCTGAATTCGCTTGCATACGGTTATTCGGGCGTGCGCTTGGTATTGCTCGAACGCCTGGCCGATCTCATCAATTTCGATGTCTTGCCGCGCATCCCCGCCGAAGGCTCGGTCGGTGCGAGCGGCGATCTGACGCCGCTCTCGTACGTCGCGGCGGCGCTCGTCGGCGAGCGCGAGGTCGCATTCGAAGGCCGCGTGCGGCCGGCTGGCGAGGTCTGGGCCGAACTGGGCCGCGTGCCGCTGCAGCTCGCGCCGAAAGAAGGGCTCGCGTTGATGAACGGCACGGCCGTCATGACGGGCCTGGCCTGCCTGGCATTCGTTCGCGCGGCGCAGCTGACGCGCCTGGCCGCACGCTTGACGGCACTCGCCACCGTCGCGCTCGACGGTCGGGCGGCGCACTTCGACGCAACGATCTTCGACGTCAAGCCGCATGCGGGGCAAGCGCAGGCCGCCGCCTGGATCCGGGAAGACCTCGCCGGGCGCGAGGACACGGACGGCCACCGGCTGCAGGATCGCTATTCGATCCGTTGCGCGCCGCACGTTATCGGCGTCGCACAGGATGCGCTCTCGTGGATACGGCGCGATATCGAGAACGAGCTCAACAGCGCGAACGACAATCCGCTCATCGACATGGACGGCGAGCGCGTCTTGCACGGCGGCAATTTCTACGGAGGCCACATCGCTTTCGCGATGGATGCGCTGAAGACGGCGGTTGCGAATCTGGCCGATTTGATGGACCGGCAGTTCGCCCTCATCGTCGACGACAAGTTCAACAACGGCCTGCCGCGCAACTTGTCGGGCGCGAGCCTGGCGCGTGCGCCGATTTGCCATGGATTCAAGGCGGTGCAGATTTCGTCGTCGGCGTGGACGGCTGAAGCGCTGAAGCTGACCATGCCCGCCAGCGTGTTTTCGCGCTCGACGGAGGCACATAACCAGGACAAGGTCAGCATGGGGACGATCGCGGCGCGCGACTGCCTGCGCGTGCTCGAGTTGACCGAGCAAGTTGCCGCCGCGCATACGCTCGCCGCGGTGCAAGCCGCGCGGCTGCGCTTGTCGGTCACGCCGGGCGCATCGCTGACCGAGCCGCTCGCGGCGTTCGTCGAGCAGGTGGGTGCGCTCTCGCCGTTCGTCGGCGAAGACCGCCCGCTCGAGCACGACTTGCGCGCGCTCACGCAGTGCATTGCCGACGGTGCGCTCGTCGGCGCCTGCGCCCCCGGCGCATTCGACGAGACGGTGCGCTGAATGGATCGGGCTCGCTTACCGCTCACGGCCAGTGCGCGCGTGGAAGTGCCGTTCCACGACGTCGACGCGATGAACGTCTGCTGGCACGGACACTATCTGAAGTACTTCGAGATCGGCCGCGCGGCGCTCCTGCGCACGTTCGACTACGACTATCCCGCGATGCAGGCATCGGGCTACCTTTGGCCGATCGTCGAAGCGCATCTGAAGTACGTGCGGCCCGCGCTCTACGGCCAGACGCTCGATGTGCGGACCGAACTGCTCGAGTTCGAAAATCGCCTGAAGGTCGGGTACGAGATCGTCGACGTCGCCTCCGGCGAGCGCTTGACCAAGGGCTATACGATCCAGGTCGCGGTATGCGCGGCGACGCGCGAGCTGCAGTTCGTCTCGCCGCCGATCGTTTTCGAGAAGCTGGAGCAGCGATGGCCGCGATGAAGCAATCGACGTCTCGGCGTGCGATCGCGCGGTTGGCGCTCGTGTCCGGCGCCGCCGCCTGTGCGCTGGCTTGGGCGGCCGTCTGCTGCACGCCGGCAGCGGCAGCGGCCGGGGAGCAGGACGGACGTCCGGCGCGGGCGGCATCGGGCAGCGCGGTTGTCGCGGACGCCGGGCTCGTGGCGCGCATCGCCGCGCAGTTGGGCGACATGCGCGGCGTGCGCGCACAGTTTCGGCAGACGCAGACGCTCGCCGCGCTGTCGGCTCCGCTCGTCAGCACCGGTACGCTCGTCTTCGTGCGCGACCGCGGCGTAATTTGGCGCACCGAGACGCCGCATCGCGTGACTTACGTGATCGGCGATGCGAGTGTGGCGACGATCGACGCGAACGGCACGCGTTCCACGCATGGTGCGCCGAAAGGCGGCATCGCTCACGTGTCCCGAATGATGCGTGCCATGCTCGGCGGTGATCTGTCGGCGCTTTATTCGCAGTTCGACGTCGCGGCGGAAGGCACGCCGGCGCACTGGCGCCTGCTGCTCACGCCGAATCAGCCGCAGCTCGCGCAGGCCGTCAAATCGCTGACCATGGAAGGCAGCGCGTTCTTGACGTCGCTCGTGATCACCACAGCGGGCGGGGATGTGACGCGCATCGATTTCTCGGGCAGCGAGCGAGTCGATGCATTGTCCCCGGCCGAACTCGCCTTGTTCGGAGCGCGCTGATGCCGGTCGCGCAAGAAACGTCGGCGAAGAGACGACGCGGCGGACGACGCGGTGTGCTGCTCGCGTGGTCGGCGCTCGCGTGCATTGCACTCGTCTATTGCGTTTGGCGTTTCGCCGCGCCGGCATTCGGCGGGCACGCTTCGATGCCGCCGCTGCAAACCAATTTGCTTGCGCTGCTGCCCAAAACGGAGGCCGATCCCGTGGCCGAGCAGGCGCTCGACGCGCTCGCCGCCTCGATGGGAGACCGGACGGTCTATCTCGTGACGAGCGACGATGCGGCGCACGCGAAAGCGGCGGCGCGCGAGCTCGCGCAATCGCTGTCGCAAAGCGGCGCCTTGCGCAGCGTGGTCGCGCAACTGCCGCCGTTCGACGTCGGCCAGATCGCACGTTTTTATCTGCCGTATCGATTTGGACTCCTAACGGCCGCCGATCGTGCCGCATTGACAGCGGGATCGGCGGCGCTGCCCGATCTTCTGGCCGAGCGGCTGTTCGACCCGCTACGAGTGGGGCTAGCGGCGCCGCTTGCCGACGACCCGTTCGGTTGGCTGAGCCGCTGGCTCGGCACGCTGCCGCTCGCGGCGGCGAATCTCGCGATCGAGGACGGCATGCTCGTCGCCCATCGCGGTGCGGCGACGAGCGTGCTCGTGACGGCAACGCTGCCCGGCTCGGCCTACGCGACGCCCGTTCAACAGGCGGTGCGCGCGGCGACGGCCCATGCCGAGGATCGAGCGACGCGTGTATTTTCTGACGTGCGCATTGCACACACCGGCGCTGTGTTCTATGCGGATGCCGCGCGGCGGGCGTCGGAGGGCGACGTTCATCGGATCGGCATTTGGTCCGCGTGCGGCATCGCGCAGCTGATGCTGTGGATTTTCCGCTCGCCGAAGCTGATTGCACTGGGCTTTTTGTCGACGGCGATCGGCATCGTCTGCGCACTCGCTGCGACCATGGCGGTCTTCGGCCAACTGCATTTGCTCACGCTCGTATTCGGCGCGAGCTTGATCGGCGAGGCGGTCGACTATTCCATTCAGTACTTCGTCCTCTATCTGAGCGCGGGCAGACGGTGGGATGCACGGCGAGGGCTGCGCGAGGTGCGCCCCGCGCTGATCGTTGCGCTTGCAACGAGCTTGCTCGGCTATGCGATCCTTGCGTGGGCGCCGTTTCCCGCGCTCAAGCAGATCGCCTGTTTCGCGATGGTCGGCATCGCGGCGGCGTTTCTGTCGGTGACTTCGCTGCTGCCCGCGCTGCTCGAGCGGGCGCCGCGCCGCACGCCCACCTATCTGTTCGACGGCGCGGCGCGCCTCCTGCGCATGTGGCAGTCGCTGCTCGATGGCCGCCGCGCGTGGTTCGTCGCGGGGCTCGTCATCGCGGCGGCAGTGCCGGGCTGGATAGGCATCCAGAGCGACGACGACATTCATCTGCTCATCCAACGCGATCCGTCGCTCGTCATGCAGGAGCGCGCCGTGCGCGATGCGATCGGCGTCGACGACAGCGCGAGTTTCTTCGTCGTCAAAGGGGCAACGCCCGAAGCGGTCCTCGAGCGCTGCGAAGCGCTGGGCGAGCGATTGAACGAGCCGCTTGCCGGCCGGCGCCTAGAGCGCTGGCAGTCGGTTTCGCAGTTCGTTCCGTCGGCGCGCAGGCAGGCGGCGGATCGCGCGCTCTTCGCGCGGACGGCGCTGCGCTCGCCCGATGCGCTGCGTGCTACGCTCATGGGCGCGGGCTTTCGTAGCGATGCCGCGGGCCGATATGTCGATGCGTGGACGAACGGCGGCGCGGCGCCTTTGAGTCTCGATGCGTGGCTTGCGACGCCGTGGTCGCAGCCGTATCGTCATCTCTGGCTAGGTGCCGTGCAAGAGGCGAGTGCATTCGCCACCCCGGTCTATGCAGCCATCGTGATGCCGATCGGCGCGAGCGCTGCGCAAGTGCCCGCGCTCGTCGCGCTAGCGCACGCGCTACCCGGCGTGACCTTCGTCGATAAGGCCGCGAGCGTCTCGCGCCTGTTCGGCGCGTACCGGGTCGACAGCGCGCTTTGGCTCGCAGGCGCCGTCGTGCTCGTGTCGGCTCTGCTGATTTTTCGCTATGGAGCGCGCGGCGGGGTGCGCGTCGTCATGCCGGTCGTGCTTGCGGTCGCCGTTGCGCTGGCGGCGTTCGGCTATGCCGGCGTGCCGTTGACGCTGTTCAACTGGCTCGCGCTGATGCTCGTGCTCGGCGTCGGCGCCAATTACGCCGTGTTCCTGCGCGAAGGCTGTGCGCGTCCCGATGCCGACCTGGGCGCGGTCTGGACCGGGGTGGTATTGTCTGCCGCGACGACGCTGCTCTCGTTCGGCCTGCTCGCGATGAGCAGCATGCCGGTATTGAAGAGCTTCGGCGCCACGTTGGCCATCGGCATCGCCGTATCGGCGTTGCTGGCACCGATCGGCATGCCGAAAGAAGGAACTCGCCGATGACACGGCCTTACGTTTATCTGCATGCGCTCGGCATGGTCAATGCGCTGGGCGCCGACACCGACGCGATTGCCGCGGCCCTCGCCGCGGGCGCTTCGCCCGGAATGGGCCGTGTCGCACTCGGCGGCGAGCGCGGTGCCTATGCCGGCTGCGTGCTGGCACCGCTCGAAGCCGCGCCGCCCTCATCCCTTGCACGCTACGATTGCCGCAACAATCGGCTCTTGCTCGCCGCGCTGGCGCAGATCGAACCGGCCGTGCAAGCTGCCTGTGCGCGCTATGGTGCGGCACGCGTGGGTGTGCTGCTCGGCACGAGCACTTCGGGCATCGGCGCCGGAGAAGTGGCGCTCGGCGTGCCGCGCGGGCATACGGCCGGCGACGGCGCGACCGACGGTGCCGTATTCGATTACGTCCAAATGGAGATCGGCTCGAGCGCACCGTTCGCCGCGGCGGCACTAGGCCTGCAGGGGCCGGCGTTCACGATCTCTACGGCGTGTACGTCCAGCGCGAAGGCGTTTGCCAGCGCGCGTCGCCTGTTGCAACTCGGTCTATGCGATGCGCTCGTCGTCGGTGGTGTCGATTCGCTGTGCGAGTTGACCGTGCGCGGCTTCGGTGCGCTCGAATCGACGAGCCCGACGCGTGCGAATCCGATGAGCGTGAATCGAGCCGGCATCAATATCGGCGAAGGGGCGGCCGTGTTCCTCATGAGCCGCGAGCCGGGGCCCGTCGTCTTGGCCGGCATCGGCGAATCGAGCGACGCCCATCACATTTCCGCGCCCGATCCGTCGGGCGTCGGCGGCGAGCAGGCACTGCGCGCCGCGCTGTCCGACGCGGGCGTGACGGCCGAGGCGATCGGCTACGTCAATTTGCATGCGACGGCGACGCGCAAGAACGACGAAATGGAAGCGCGGGTCATGTCGCGCGTATTTCCGCGCGGGGTGGCGGCAAGCGGCACGAAGCCGCTGACGGGCCATACGCTCGGCGCCGCCGGTGCGACGGAGCTAGGCTTCGCTTGGCTCACGCTCGCTCGTGAGGGAGCGACGCTGCCGCGCCACCTGTGGGATGGCGAGGCGGACCCGGCGCTGCCGGCGCTCGATCTCGTCGAGCAAGAACGGCGCTTGTCGCCCGGCCGAGCCGTGATGAGCAATTCGTTCGCCTTCGGCGGCAGCAACGTGAGCCTCGTGCTCGTGCATTGACCGATCCATGACATTTTCGACGATGACGCCGACTCTTCCAGATACCGCCGTCGCTCCGGCATGCCCGAGCGCGAGCGCGAGCGATACCGCATTTCCGCCCGTCGACGACGTGCTGCCGCACCGCGGCACGATGCGTCTCGTGGACGAAATCGTCGCCTGCAGCGACGACGCGGTCGCGGTGCTCTGCCGCGTCGATCGCCACGCGTGGTACGCGGACGCGCAAGGCGCGATGCCGGCCTGGCTCGGGATCGAGCTGATGGCGCAGGCGATCGCCGCGCACGTCGGCTTGATCGCGATGCGTGCGGGCGGCCGGGCAAGACCGGGCGTGCTGCTCGGTGCGAGCCGCTACGAAGCGCATGCGCCTTCGTTCGCGCCGGGTACGCGTTTGCGCATCGAGGCCGTGGAGGTCCTCAAGAGCGAGCAGGGCCACGGGGCCTACGAGTGCACGATCGCCTCCGACGATCGATGCCTGGCGCAAGCCGTCGTAAAGGTATTCCAACCGACCGATTTCCACGCATTCATCGAAGGGAGCTTCACGTCATGACCAGCCGACGCGTTCTCGTTACCGGCGCAAGCCGCGGCATCGGCCGCGCCATCGCCTATCGCCTCGCCGCCGACGGCTTTGCCGTCAGCGTGCATTGCAGGAGCGGCGTCAGCGAGGCCCAGGCCGTGGTCGATTCGATCGTGGCGCAAGGCGGCCGCGCGAACCTCGTGCGCTTCGACGTGCGCGACCGGGCAGCGTGCCGTGCCGCGCTGGAGGCCGAGCTCGCGCGCGACGGCGCGTATTACGGCATCGTCCTGTGCGCGGGGCTCACGCGCGACGCCGCATTTCCGGCGTTGACGGACGAGGATTGGGACGCCGTCATCGAAACGGGCTTGGACGGGTTCTACAACGTCGTTCATCCGCTGACGATGCCGATGGTGCGTGCCCGGCAGGGCGGCCGCGTCGTCACGATCGCGTCCGTCTCCGGCGTGATGGGCAACCGCGGCCAGGTCAATTACAGCGCGGCCAAGGCAGGGCTGATCGGGGCGACGAAGGCGCTTGCGGTCGAACTCGCTTCGCGGCGCATTACCGTCAACTGCGTGGCCCCCGGCCTCATCGACACGGAGATGCTCGCCGGGCTCGAGCATCTCGAGCAGGCACTGCAGACGGTGCCGATGGGCCGCGTCGGCCGTCCCGACGAAGTCGCGGCGACGGTCGGCTTCTTGATGTCGGATGCGGCGTCGTACATCACGCGCCAGGTCATCGGCGTCAACGGCGGGATGATTTGATGAGGCGCGTCGTCATCACGGGAATGGGGGGCGTGACCGCTTTCGGCTCACGCTGGGAGGAAATCGAAGCGTCATTGCGGGCAGGGCGCAATGCGGTGCGCTGCATGCCCGAATGGGACTACTTCTCGTCGCTTCATACGCGCCTCGCGTGCCCGTTGCCGGGATTCGAGGTGCCGCCGGCGTATCCGCGCAAGAAGACGCGATCGATGGGGCCGGTCTCGCTGTATGCCGTGCGTGCGAGCGAGCTCGCCTTGCACGATGCGGGGCTTGCCGGCGAACCCTCGATCGCCGATGGGCGGATGGGCGTCGCCTATGGTTCGTCGTCGGGCTCCGTGCAGCCGATTCGCGGATTCGGCCGGATGCTCGAGACCGGTTCGATGCTCGATGTCACGTCGAACAGCTACATCCAGATGATGCCGCACACGACGGCCGTAAACGTCGGCCTCTTCTGGGACTTGAAGGGCCGCGTCATCCCGACGTCGTGCGCCTGCGCCTCGGGCAGCCAGGCCATCGGCTACGCCTACGAGGCGATCGCCACGGGCAAGCAAACGCTGATGCTCGCAGGCGGCGCCGAGGAGCTGTCGGCGCCGGCCGTCGCCGTGTTCGACGCGCTCTATGCGACGAGCACGCGCAACGACAGCCCGCATTCGACGCCGCGCCCGTTCGATGCGGCCCGCGATGGGCTCGTCGTCGGCGAGGGTGCGGCGACGCTCGTGCTCGAAGAGTACGAGCACGCCCGTGCGCGCGGCGCCGCGATCCACGCGGAAATCGCCGGCTTCGGGTGCAATTCCGACGGCGCGCACATGACGCAGCCGACCGCGGCCACGATGGCGCAGGCGATGCGGATGGCGCTCGCCGATGCGCAACTGCCGCCCGAGGCGATCGCCTACGTGAATGCGCACGGCACCTCGACCGATCGCGGCGACGTGGCCGAAAGCCACGCCACGGCGGCCGTGTTCGGCGATGCGATGCCGATCAGCTCGCTCAAGAGCTATGTCGGCCACACGCTCGGCGCCTGCGGTGCACTCGAGGCCTGGTGGACGATCGAGATGATGAAGCGCAACTGGTACGCGCCGACGCTGAACCTGTCGACGGTCGATCCGGCCTGCGCGCCGCTCGACTACATCATGCACGAGGGGCGGGCGATCGACGCCGAGCATGTGATGAGCAATAACTTCGCATTCGGCGGCATCAATACGTCGCTGATCTTCAAGCGGTGGCGATGAGCGTAGCGATGCGCCCCGATACGCAGCGTGTCGTCGTCACCGGCATGGGCATCGTCTCGTGCCTCGGCAACTCGCTCGCGGCCGTGACCGATGCGTTGCGTGCGGGCCGTTCCGGCGTCGTGCACATCGAAGCTTGGGCCGAGCGCGGCTTCGGGAGCCAGGTCGCGGGGGCCGCATCGGTCGCCGGCGAAACGCCGTTCGACCGCAAGTTCGAGCGCTTCATGGGGGATACGGCGCGCTTCGCGTGCCATGCCGCGCGCATGGCGATCGACGATGCGCGCCTCTCGCCTCTTGCGCTGCGCTCGCCGGCGGCCGGCGCGGTGATCGGCTCGGGCGCCGGGGCGCTGTCCGCCTACGATGCCGCGATTGCGCTCGTCGCCGCGCGCGGCGTCGAGCGCGCTCCGCCGTTCGTCGTGCCGCAGGCCATGAGCAGCACGGTATCGGCGAACGTCGCGCACGTCTTCGGATTGGAGGGCGTCTGCTATACGCCGTCGTCCGCCTGCACGACTTCCGCCCTTGCGATCGGCCAGGCCATACAGTTGATCCAAAGCGAGCGCCAGCAGATCGTGTTGACGGGCGGCAGCGAAGAGTTGCACGAGAACACGGCGCTGATGTTCGATGCAATGGGCGTGCTCTCGCGCGGATTCAACGACACGCCGCAACGTGCATCGCGTCCATACGATGCCGCCCGCGACGGCTTCGTGCTCGGCTCGGGGGCCGGCGTGCTCGTGCTCGAATCGCTCGCGCATGCGCGCTCGCGCGGTGCCCGGATCTACGCGGAATTGACGGGATTCGGCCAAGCCACCGATGCGCGGGCGATGGTGGCGCCCGGTGCGGCAGGCATTGCTCGCGCCGTCAGAGCGGCCGTCGACGAAGCTGGCGTTCGGCCCGACTACGTGAATACCCATGCACCGTCGACGCCCCTCGGCGATGCGCACGAGCTCGACGCGCTCGTTGCCGTGTTCGGCGAACGCGTGCCGTCCTTTTCGTCGACGAAGGGGCTGACGGGGCACCCGCTCGCGGTGGCTGGCGTGCACGAGGCGATCTATACGCTGTTGATGATGCGCGAGGGGTTCATCGCAGGCAGCGCCGGCATCGAATCGCTCGATGCGTGCGCGGCGGGCATGCCGCTCGTGCGCTCGACGTGCTCGGCCTCGCTCGCCACGGCGATGTCGGTGTCGTTCGGGTTCGGCGGCAGTTGCGCGAGCTTGATGTTCGGTGCCTGCGAGGGCGCGTGAAGGCAATGACGAGACGCTTCGCTCTATTTTTGACGTGACGACGACGGGGGTAATGCGATGAAACTGAAACATCTGATCATGCTGGCGGCGACAGCGGCCGCGATGCCTGCGGCCATGGCGCATACGCACACGACGACCTATCCGCTGCAGCCGGTGCTCGATGCACAGCCTGCCGACGGCAAAGTCGCATTCTACTTCGGCGACGCGGCGCATCCGCCCGTTACCGCCTCGCACGGCGAAGAGAGCGAACCGATGCGCTACGCGCGCAAGCTCGACGATGAAACGACATCTTGCAATGCGGCGCTGAAGCAAGCGCTCGCGGTGCTGCGCCAGGACGCGATCAATCATGGCGCCAACGCCGTCATCGACATCGAGACGAGTTTCCACGGGACGCACACTCGCTCGGCAACCGAATTCACTTGCGCCACGAGCTATAGCGCCGCCGCACTGAGGGTGCACGGCGAGATGGTCACGCTCGGGCCGAAGTGAAACCCGCCGGGCTTGGCGGCTCGGCCCGGCGAACCGCAGTTCCTCAACTCAAAAATAAACAGGAATAACCAGAATGAAACGTCATCTGAAGCTGGCCGCCATCGTTGCACTCTCGCTGATGGCCACGCAGGCATTCGCCCGAAATTCCGTGGAAACGTACTCGATCGACAGCGCGCTGAGCTCGGGCGATGGCAAGATCGATCCTGACGTCGCGTTGTATTTTGCCGGCCAGCGGCATCCCACCGTGCTCAAGAAAATGAGCGAAGCGGCGACGAACCTGAAGACGAGCGCCTTCGGTCTCAGCGACGAAGCGGCATGCCAGCATGTGTTCTTGTCGGCCGTGATCGCTTTGCAAAAGCGCGCGCGCGAACAGGGCGGCAACGCCGTGATCAACATCAAGAGCAATTACCAGAACCGTCTCACCGAGAGCGCGACGGAGTTTACGTGCGGCGCCGGCGCGGTCATAGCCGGTGTCGCGCTCAAGGGCGACGTCGTGACGTTGAGGAAGTAAGCGGCGCCGCGGCGGGCACGGCAACGGCAGCGCCGTCGTGCCGGCCCGGCGGCGCTGGGTTCGGGCCGATCAGAGCGGCTTGCGGGCGGCGACGTTCACGAGCGTCTCGCGTCGCTTGCCGGGCTTGGGATGGTGAAGGCCGATTCGCTCGAGCAAGCCGAAATCCTTGGCGCGGCTCCACCACAAATAGGGCAGCGAGACGTTGTCCTTCGTGAACGCAAACCCGCGTGAACGCAGCATCGCGAGATAACCGTCGGCGCTTTTTTGCACGTGCATCGGATGCCGGAACAGAAGACGGATGACCCACGACTTGATGTAGGCGTCGGTCGATTCGGCGAACAGCAGCACGCCGCCCGGCTTCAGCACGCGCCAAAAGGCGTCGAGCGCGCGTTCTTGCTCGACGAGGTGATGGAACGTCTGATGGCAAAAGACGATGTCGGCGCTCGCATCGGGCAGCGGCAGCGCGGCGCAGTCGCCTTTCGTGACCTCGACGTCGACGCTGCTTTCGGTGTCCGCGCGCAAGCGATCGGCGGCTTGCTCGGAGAGCGCGAGCGACGGCTCGTGGCAATCGATTCCGACGATGCGGCTGGGCCCGAATGCGCGGGCGAGCAGTTTGAACGAGATGCCTTGCCCGCAGCCGACGTCGACGATGACGGGCGCGTGCGGGAGCGGGGCGTCGATGAGGCGCTTCAGATCGTCGATGGCCACGCGCAGCACGTGGTGCTCCCACGTATGCGTGCGCAGGAACCAGACGCCGAACGCCGTTTCGGGCACGAAGGTCGAGCGCAAGGCGGGCATGGAATGGGTTGACACGTCGGCTTCCCCGGAGAAGGTTGTTGTAGTGAGCGGATTGTAATCGGAACGAATAAAGACGTGCATCGAAGAGGCCTCGCGGCCTATCTAAAGTCGAAGTAAGGAATCGAGAAGGTGAAACCAACGATGAATACAGCATTCGGGGAAATTCAGCATGCGGACGTCGCCGTCATCGGCGCAGGACCCGCAGGGGCCGTCGCGGCTGCGTTGCTCGCACGCGCGGGCCGCTCGGTGCTCGTGCTGGAGCGTCAGCATTTCCCGAGATTTTCGATCGGCGAGAGCTTGTTGCCGCAAAGCATGGCCTACCTCGAGGAGGCCGGCATGTTGCAGGCCGTCGTCGAGGCCGGCTTTCAATACAAGAACGGCGCGTCGTTCGTGCACGGCGAGAAGACGGCATCGTTCGACTTCCGCGACAAGCATTCCGAAGGGTGGGGCACGACCTTTCAGGTCGAGCGCGCCGCGTTCGATCAACTGTTGATACGCCGAGCGGCCGATCAAGGGGCGCAAGTGCGCTTCGGCCATACGGTGCGCTCGATCGAGACCGGCGATGCGCCGATCCTCGAAGTGCAGGACGAAGCGGGTAGCGTGTATCGTGTCGCCTCGCGCTTCGTCTTCGACGCGAGCGGCTTCGGCCGCGTGCTGCCGCGGCTACTCGACCTCGAAACGCCGTCGCGCATGCCCGCGCGCGCGGCGCTGTTCTCCCACGTGCAGGACGCGCTGCCTGCCGGCAGCACGGATCGCGACAAGATCTGCGTCGCCGTGCATCCCGAGCGCCGCGACGTGTGGTACTGGATGATTCCGCTGGCAGGCGGGCGCACCTCCGTCGGATGCGTGGCCGACGCCGCGTTTCTCGACGTGCCGGACGCCGCGCGCGAAGCCAAGCTGCGCGAACTGATGCGCGCCGAGCCGACGGTTGCACGGTTGATCGGCGACGCGCCGTTCCTCATGCCCGTCAACCGGATCGGCGGCTACTCCGCCAACGTCGAACGCTTGCACGGCCCCGGCTATGCGCTGCTCGGCAATGCCGGTGAGTTTCTCGATCCCGTGTTTTCGTCGGGCGTCACGATCGCGCTGCGC
This sequence comes from Trinickia sp., assembly GCF_051953955.1. Taxonomy (GTDB): domain Bacteria; phylum Pseudomonadota; class Gammaproteobacteria; order Burkholderiales; family Burkholderiaceae; genus Trinickia. The sequence continues at coordinate 52,988 of NZ_JBQCIF010000055.1, forward strand.
TCGGCTCATCTCGCGACGCAAACGCTTCTGCGCCAACTCGACGGCGAACGCGTCGATTGGGCCGCCGATTACGAAACGCCGCTGCGCAAGGGCATCGACACGTTCCGCGTTTTCGTCGAGCGCTGGTACACGGGTGAGTTGCAGGACATCATCTTCTATCAGAATCAAGCGCCGAAGATCCGGCGGATGATCAGCTCGATTCTGGCCGGCTATGCATGGGACGAAAGCAATCCCTACGTCGCCGATCCCGTGCGGCGGTTCAATGCGTTGCACGAAGTCTGCACGATGACGACGGCTTGATCGCTCAGCCAGCCTACCGTTGCACCACCGCGCACCGCACCACCGCACCACCGCGGTACGTCAGTCCGCGGCGGTGCGGCAACGGTGCACGCCCCGATCATGGCGTGCGCACTCAAGCTCGCCGATGCACGCGCTTGCCCGCCGCATAGGTTTCGAGCACGGCCCGATCGTCGCCTAGCATCGCGAACGCGAACAGCCACTCCTCTGGCGATTGCGCGAGCCCCGTGCGGCGCGCGAGCAAGGGCGTCGCTTCCGGATCGAGGACGATGAAATCGGCTTCCGAGCCGGGCCGCAACGTCCCGATCGTTTCATCGAGCCCGAGCGCTTGTGCGGCGCCGGCCGTGGCGAGCCAGAACAGGCGCGCGGCCGTCAGATGGTGTCCCGTCATGCGCGCGACCTTATGCGCTTCGTTCATCGTCTGCAGCATCGAGAACGAGGTGCCGCCGCCAACGTCCGTGCCGAGTGCGATGGGCATCTTCGCTGCAGCGGCCTTTTCGAAGTCGAACAGGCCGCTGCCGAGGAACAGATTCGACGTGGGGCAGTGCGAAGCCACGGCGCCCGTTTCCGCCATGCGCGCGCGATCGCTCTCGTCCAAATAGATGCAATGTCCGTAGACGGCGCGCCGGCGCAGCAAGCCGTAGTGTTCGTAGACGTCGAGGTAGCTGCGATGGCCAGGGAACAGCGCCTTCACCCACTTGACCTCGTCGGTGTTCTCCGAGACATGGCTCTGGATGAAGACATCGGGGTGCAAGCGCGCGAGCGCGCCGCATGCTTCGAGCTGCTCGGGCGTCGAGGTCGGCGCGAAGCGCGGCGTGAGCGCGTAGAGCTGGCGGCCGCGTTTGTGCCAACGCTCGATCAGTGCGGCACTGTCGTCGTAGCCCGAGCGCGCGGTGTCGCGCAGGAACTCGGGGCAGTTGCGATCCATGAGCACCTTGCCTGCCACCATGCGCAGATTGCGCGCCTCGCTTGCCTCGAACAACGCGTCGGCCGAACCTTTGTGCACCGTGCAGTAGACGAGCGCCGTGGTCGTTCCGCAAGCAACGAGCTGATCGAGGAAGAATTCGGCGACGCTCGACGCGTGCGCGGGATCGGCGAAGCTGCGCTCGGTCGGGAACGTGTAGGTATCGAGCCACGGCAGCAGCCCCGCCGCGGGCGAGGCGATCATCTCCGTTTGCGGATAATGCACGTGCGTATCGATGAAGCCGGGGGCGATCAGCATGCCGGGCCGCTCGACGATGGCCGTGCCCGGCGTGATTTCGCCGCGCAGCGCGGCATACGAGCCCGCCGCGACGACGCGCTCGCCTTCGATGACGAGCAATCCGTCTTCCTCGAAACATGCGCCGCCCGCTGTGGTGGCCGGGTCGCCTACGAAGGTCAGCAATTTGGCGCGAAATGCGGTGCGCTGTGCGTTATGACTCATGATGGAACGTCTCTCTCTGTCTCAGTGCAACGAAAAAACGTGGTCGGCGCGACGCGCGGGCGAGCGTCGTCCTCGTTGCGCGCGCAACGAAAAGGCAACGTGGCCGGATGACGGCGGCTGGCTTATCGGGGGCCGCGCCGGTGAATCAATGTGGCGCCGGGTTCACCTGCCCCCAATAGGCGTCGAGCTTGTCGATGAGGGCCTGCCGCTCGACGGGCGTGACGAACGATGCCTCGAAGCCGTTGCGCAGGATCGTGTACACCTCGTGTTCGTTCAGCTCGAGCGCTTCTGCCGTCGCGAAGTAGTTGGCGTTGACGTAGCCGCCGAAGTAGGCGGGATCGTCGGAGTTCACGGTGACCGCCACGCCCTGCGCCAGCAGTTGCTTGAGCGTGTGCTGCTTCATGTCGTCGAAAACGCGCAGCTTGATGTTCGAAAGCGGGCACACGGTCAACGCGATGCGCGAATCGGCCAGGCGCGCGACGAGCGCAGGATCTTCGATGCTGCGCACGCCATGATCGACACGATCGACCTTGAGCACGTCGAGCGCTTCGTGGACATAGGCAGGCGGCCCTTCCTCGCCGGCGTGCGCGACGAGCTTCAACCCTCGTGCACGGGCTTTCGCGAAGACCCGCTCGAACTTCGACGGCGGGTGGCCGCGCTCCGACGAATCGAGCCCGACGCCGATGAGACGATGCGCGTACGTATCGAAGAGCGGCAGCGCCGCTTCGTAGGTCGCGAGCGCATCGGCTTCGGTCAGGTGCCGCAAGAAGCAGAGAATGAGCTTGCTCGTCAGCCCGCGCTGCTCGCCTTCGGCCAAGGCGCGCTCGATGCCGGCCACGGCCGTGCTGACTGCGACGCCGCGTTCCGTATGCGTTTGCGGGTCGAAGAAAATTTCGGCATGGACGACGTTGTCGGCCAGGGCTCGCTCGACGTAAGCCGCCGTCATCGTGTAGAAATCTTCTTCTGTCAGCAGCACGCTTGCGCCGGCATAGTAGATGTCGAGAAACGACTGCAGGTCGGTGAACTCGTAGGCGCGCTTCAAGGCCTCGATCGATTCGTAAGACAGCTTGACTCCGTTGCGCTTGGCGAGTTCGAAAATGACCTCGGGCTCGAGCGAGCCTTCTATATGGATGTGCAGTTCGGCTTTCGGTGCGCCGGCGATTTTTTCAGCAAGTATCGGTGTCATGGTCGGTCAGCGGTTGCAGCATGGAAAACGGTTGATCCGGCACGGCCGGGGGTGCGGCCCGTGCGGCTTCGACGGCTTGCAGCAGTTGCGCGGCGGCGGAAAGCGCGATGACTTCGGGCGCTTTGTCGTCGATGCCGTCGATGCCGATCGGGCACGCCATGCGGGCGATGCGCGCGGGGTCGATGCCGTGTGCGGCGAGCCGTTGCTCGAATTGCCTACGCTTCGTGCGCGAGCCGATCATGCCGAAAAACAGAAAATCGTCGCGTCGCAGGATGCGCTCCGCCAGCACGAGATCGCGCGCATGGTCGTGCGTCATCACGACGAATGCCGTGCCCGGCGGAGCGGTATCGACTGCGTCCTCGGGCGCGGCCTTCACGTCGATCGTCACGTTGGCCCATTGAGCGCGCGCAAGCTGCGGCGGAAATTTCGTCGCGTCGGCATCGATCCAACTCACGCGGCACGGCAGCGTCGAGAGCACGCGCGCAAACGCCGTCCCGACCGCTTCGGCACCGAACAGCACAACGGGAAAATCGCGCGCAGCGATCGTCTCGGTCAGTTGCACGTCGCCTTCGTCGAAGCCTGCGCCGTCCCAGAGCAGGCACTCGGGCGCTCGAGTACCGGGGTCGGCATCGGCCAGCCGCACGGGTTCGTGCGAGGGGCTGAACGAAACGCTGCGCTGCGTGGTGGTGCCGGCGTGCACGCGTTTGGCGAGCGCGGCGACCCAATCGAGGTCTCTGACGTCGAGGCGCTCGAAGGCAAGCACCACGGCACCGCCGCAGCATTGGCCGAGGCTCGGTCCGAGCGACAGCCGCTCGAGCCGGCGCAGGTGCGGCACCCGCATGCCGTCTCGCAGCACCTCGCGCGCGATTTCGATTGCCCGCCATTCGAGGTGGCCGCCCCCGATCGTGTAGCGGGCGCTCTCGCGCGTGACGATCATCTTCGCGCCGGCCTCGCGCGGTGCCGAGCCTTCGGCGCGGGCAACCGTCACGAGCACGACGGCGTCGCCGCGCGTGAGCAATTGCTGCAAATCGGTGAGCCAGGGTTGCATGCGTTCGTCGTGCTCCGTTCAGATCAGATCAGATCGCGCCCGATGTGCTCGTGGCCGCCGGCGGCGAACTCGCAGCCGCGAGGGCAGTGCCGTTCGTCGCTGCATGGTTCGTGCCATCGTCGCTCGATGCGCGATAGCGTTCGAGTGTCATGAGAATCGTTTCCGCAGTGGCGGGCGCATCGAGCGGCGGTGCGCGACGGGCGCCCGGCGCTGCCGCGGCCAACGCATCGCGCAGTGCCAGGAACACCGAGAACGAGAGCAGCAGCGGCGGTTCGCCCACGGCCTTCGAGCGAAAGATCGTCGGCTCGGCGTTTTCGTTGGCATAGAGCCGCACGTCGAACGCGGCGGGCGTATCGCTGATCGCCGGAATCTTGTAGGTCGAGGGCGCGTGTGTCATCAGCCGGCCCTCGCCGTTCCACCAGAGCGTCTCGGTCGTGAGCCAGCCCATGCCTTGAATGAAGCCGCCCTCGATCTGGCCGATGTCGATGGCCGGATTGATCGAGCGCCCGACGTCGTGCAGCAAGTCGGCGCGCACGAGCTTGGATTCGCCGGTCAGCGTATCGACGACGACCTCGGACACCGCCGCGCCGTAGGCGAAGTAGTAGAAGGGATGGCCCGTCATCGAATTGGCGTCCCAATGAATCTTCGGGGTGGCGTAGAACCCGTCCGACCACAATTGCACGCGCGCAAGATAGGCCGCACCGACGAGTTGGGCGAACGTCATCGACCCGTCTTTCCCGATGACTTGCCCATGCTCGAAGCGCACGTTCACTGCTTCGCCGCCGAGTGTGCGGGCTGCCAGCTCGGCAAGCCGCTCGCGGATCTTCGATGCAGCGGCTTGCGCCGCTTTGCCGTTCAGGTCGCTGCCCGTCGAGGCTGCCGTAGCCGAGGTGTTCGCCACCTTCGACGTATCGGTCGCCGTGACGCGCACCTGCGCGAGCGGCAGCCCGAACGCGTGCGCGACGACCTGCGCGACTTTCGTGTTGACGCCCTGGCCCATTTCGGTGCCGCCGTGATTGACGAGCACTGAGCCGTCGCGATAGACGTGCACGAGTGCGCCGGCTTGATTCAAGAATTCGACGTTGAACGAAATGCCGAACTTGACGGGCGAGAACGCCAGCCCGCGCTTCAGGACCGGGCTCGTTGCGTTGAAGGCGGCGATGGCCGCGCGGCGCGTGCGGTAGCCGCTCGTTTCGATGAGCCGGCCCGTGAGCGGCGCGAGTATGTTGTCTTCGACGCGTTGGCCGTAAGGCGTGACGTCCCGCTCGCCGATGCCGTAGTAGTTGATCATGCGCACATCTAGCGGGTCGCGGCCGAGCGAGCGCGCGATGCCGTCCAGCACGACCTCGGTGACGAGCGCGCCTTGCGGGCCGCCGAAGCCGCGAAAGGCCGTGTTCGATTGCGTGTTCGTCTTGCACAGCAGCGCGACGATCTCGACGTCCTGAAGGAAATAGGCGTTATCGACGTGACAGACAGCGCGCGTGGCGACGGCGCCCGACAAGTCGGCCGAATAGCCGGCCCGCAGCGCGATTTCGACGCGCAGACCGAGCACGCGCCCGTCGTCGTCGTAGCCGGCTTCGTAACGGTAGAGCGCGTCGTGACGCTTGCCCGTGATGAGGAAGTCGTCATCGCGGTCGACGCGCAGTTTCACCGGGCGCCCAAGGCGCGTGCAGGCCAACGCGGCCACGCAGGCGAACAGCGCCGATTGCGATTCCTTGCCGCCGAAGCCGCCGCCCATCCGCCGGCATTCGCAGACGACGTTGTGTGCGGGCCAGCCGAGCATATGCGCGACGACGGCCTGCATTTCGCTCGGATGCTGCGTCGAGCTGTAGACGTGAACGCCGTTGCCCTCGGTCGGCACTGCGTAGGCGACTTGTCCTTCCAGATAGAACTGTTCCTGGCCGCCGACCTCGAATTCACCGGCCAACCGATGCGGCGCGTGCGCGATGCGCTCGGCGGGCGAGCCCCGTGTCAGGCGTTGCGGCGGCAGCACGTAATGGTGCCGGGCGCGGGCCTCGGAAACGGTCAGCACGGGCTCGAGCTGTTCGTATCGGACGACGTCGTCGAGCTTGGCGAGCGCCGCGGCCCGGCGCGCAAGCTCGTATGAAGCGGCGACGACGGCGAAGACGGGTTGGCCCAGATATTGAACGAGATCGCCCGGCAGGATCGGGTCGTCGTGCACGACGGGGCCGCAATTGTTTTCGCCGGGAATGTCGGCCGCGCTGAAAACGGCGATGACGCCCGGTGCTTCGCGCACCGCCGTCAGATCGAGCGAAACGATGCGAGCGTGGGCATGGCGCGAGAGACCCAGCGCGGCATACAACGTGCCCTCGAGTTCGGGCAAGTCGTCGGTGTAGCGCGCTTCGCCACTGACGTGCAGTTCGGCCGATTCATGCGGGAGCGGCACGCCGATCGCGGCTTCGGCGGCACTGGCCGCGATCGGCGGCGCAGACGCCGGCATCGGCGCATCGGTGCGTAAATTCATGGCGCCTCCTGCGCCTGCGTCTGCGTCTGCGCGTCGCTGAACGCGAAAGCGTCGACTTCGGCGAGCGCGAGCGGCGCATGCTCACGTGTTTCGAGCCAGAACCGCAGCAGCAGGTTGCGCGCGACCGTCGAGCGATAGCCGCTCGATGCGCGCAGGTCGGTCAGCGGTTCGTAGTCGGTCGCGAGCGCATCCATGGCCCGATGCGCTTCCTGCTCGTCCCATGCGCCGCCGGTCAGCGCGGATTCGGCGTGCGTGGCACGTTTGGGCGTGGCCGCCATGCCGCCGAATGCGATCCGTGCGTTCGCGACGGTGCCGTCGACGACGTCGATCGCGAACGCGGCGCAGACGGCGGAAATATCCTGGTCGTAGCGCTTGGACACCTTGTAGGTTCGAAACCGCAGCGTGGGCGCCGGACGCGGGATGCGCAGTGCTACGACGAATTCGCCCGGCTCGAGCGCCGTCTTCTGATAGCCGAGGTAGAACGCCTCGAGCGGCATCGAGCGCGTTTCGCGGCCGCGGCGCAGCACGATCTGCGCATCGAGCGCGATCAGCGCGGGCATCGAGTCGCCGATCGGCGAGCCGTTCGCCACGTTGCCGCCGAGCGTGCCGGCATTGCGCACGGGCAGCGAGGCAAATCGTTTGCCGAGTTCGGCAAGCTCGGGGTAATCGACGACGAGCGCGGCGTAGGCCAGCTCGAGCGTGACGGCTGCGCCGATCGTCAACGTCGTGGCATCGCGCTCGATCGCGCGAAGCTCGGCGACATGGCCGGTATAGAGCAAATCGCCGAGATCGCGCAGTTGCTTCGTGGCCCAGAGCCCGACGTCGGTACTGCCCGCGAGCACGAGCGCGTCGGCATGTTCGCTGCGCAGTTCGGCGAATGCGTCGAGCGAGCTCGGCGCCCAAAAGCGGTGTTCGCCGAACGCGCTGCCGCGCACGTCCGGGCCCGCATAGGCGAACGTTTCGCGCGGGGCGCGCTGGATTCGACGCAGGGCCTGCGCGATCGACGCGCGATCGAGCGCGGCATGCGCGTAGCGCTCGCTATCGAGCATCTGCTGCGCGGCTTCGATGATCGGCCGGTAGCCCGTGCAGCGGCACAGATTGCCCGAGAGCGCGGTGGCGATCTCGTCGCGCGTCGGCAGCCCCGCGCCAGCCGGATGGTTCTCGTAGAGCGCCCACATCGACATGGCGAAGCCGGGCGTGCAAAAGCCGCATTGCGAGCCGTGGCAATCGACGAGCGCCTGCTGGACAGGATGCAACGCGCCGTCGGCTGCACGGAGGTCTTCGACGGTGAACAGCGCGCAGCCGTCGAGCGTGGGCAAAAAACGGATGCAGGCGTTGACGGCGGCGAGCGAGAGCTCGCCCTCGCCATCGAGCTCGCCGACGACGACCGTGCATGCGCCGCAATCGCCTTCCGCGCATCCTTCCTTGGTGCCCGTGCAGCGCAAATCGTCGCGCAGATGCTGCAGCACGGTGCGCGTGACCGGCGCGTCCGAGATCTCGCGAATGGCGCCGCGGTAGTAGAAGCGGATGGGATGCGTCTTCAAAGCCGAATCCTCGAAAGTGGGACCAGGCGCGCGTTACGCGATGGCCGAAGCCTCGCGCACGTGGATCGCCATCCTTGCACGACCGAAGATAGCACCGACGGACGGCAACGACATCGTTCGTTGCTGATGAGCGCTATTCGTGGGACGCCATGACGCCGCTCGCGGCATGGCGCCGTTTCGTCCCTCAGATGGCGTGCAGGCGCCGCCGGCCGCGCCGGCGCCAAAGGCTTGTCGCGACGGGCACGAACGTCAGCACGAACGCGATCAACGCCCAGCCGGGCAGCAAAATGCCGAGAATCGGCGGGTAGACCGTTTCGCACAGGCCCCCGACCTTGAAGACGCTCGGCAGCCAATGCGCTGGCGGCAGGCTGTCCACGACGGGCTGCAGCGCATCGAAGCCGCAGCTGAAGCCCGGATTCAATTGGATGTAGAGATGTCGGGCCGCGCCTGCGATGCCGCCGACGGCGGCGATCGCGATCAGCGTCTCGAACAGTGCAATGCCGCGCCAGCCTTTGCGTGCGGCACCCACGAACGCGAACAGCGCAATCAGCAGGAACAGATAGCGCTGGATGATGCACAGCGGGCAAGGGTCCTCGTGCAGAGCGAACTGCAGGTACAGCGCGCCGCCGACGAGGGCTAGGCAAACGAACCCGAGCAGCACGAGGAGGCTGCGCTCGCGGCGCAGCGAGGATGAATCGTTCATGAGGGGCGCAGGCTCCGAAATGGAAATCGGTAAATTCTATGTGCTTTCGCTTAAATCGTCGTTAAACCCGGCAAATCGTGACTCCCGGTTCGGCGTGCGCTGACGGGCGGCGCGGCGGCAATCGTCCGGTGGCTCTCGCTGGCCACTTGCCGCCGGACCGGACAGGGATCGTCAGCGGATCGATTCGAGCACGCGTTCGACGGCGAGCGCCGTGGCCAGCAAGGCGTCATCGGCATGCGGAGCGGCCGCGAGCATGAGGCCGACCGGTGCTTGACCGCGCGGGTGGCACGGCAGGGATACCGCGCAGGCGTCGAGCAGGTTGAAGACGCTCGGGTTGCGCAGGATGAGCGCATTGATGCGCGCGTAGGCGGCATCGTCGGCATCGCAGTCGGCGACGCGTGGCGGCACGATCGGGACCGTCGGCGCGACGATCGCATCGAAGCGACGCCACAGCGTCCGCTGCGCCGTATCGAGCAGCGCGGCGCGCTCGGCCAGCAATTCGAGGTAATCCGCGGCCCGCGCCGCTTCGCCTTTCCGGATGCGGGCGAGTACGCGCGGATCGTAGCGCTCGCCGTGCCGTTCGATGAGCGGGCGGTGCCATGCATAGGCTTCCATCGCCGAAAAGCCGAAGCGATTGATCGACGCGAGTTGTTCGAGCGGGGCGAAATGGACGTCGGCGAGGACCGCACCGGCCGCTTCCAGGTGCTTCGTCGCCGTTTCGACGGCGGCGGCCACGGCCGGCTCGACGTCGTCGGTGACGTAGTGCGTGAGAACGCCGAGACGCAGGCCTTCGAGCGGCCGCGCTTCGGGCACTTGGGGCGCCATGCCCGCGAGGATGCGGTCCACGAGCGCACAGCACGAAACGGAGACGCCGATCGGCCCGAACGAGTCGAGCGTCGTCGATAGCGGCACCGCGCCTTGCCGGGGGATGCGGCTCGCGGTCGGCTTGAAGCCCGTGAGCCCGCACAGCGCGGCGGGGATGCGGATCGATCCGCCCGTGTCGCTGCCCAGTGCGATTGCCGCCATGCCGTCCGCCACCGAGGCCGCCGCGCCCGAGGACGACCCGCCGGCGATGCGAGCCTCGCCCGGTTCATTGCGCCGATAGGGCGAGAGCGGCGTGCCGTAGTGCGGATTCAGCCCGAGCCCCGAGTAGGCGAACTCGGTCATGTTCGTGCGTCCGACGATGACCGCGCCCGCGCGCCGCAGGCGGGCTACGGCGGGCGCGTCCGCGCTCGCGGGCGAGGCGTCGGCGAGCACGCGGGAGCCCGCGCGCGTCACCTGGCCCTCGACGTCGAACAGGTCTTTCACCGAAATCGGCATGCCGGCGAGCGGGGACAGCACAGTGCCGGCGGCACGCAAGCGATCGAGTGCATCGGCGCTCGCGCGTGCGCGCTCGCCATCCACCTGCAGAAAGACGGTCGAGCCTTGCCCGGCGGGATCGGCGATGCGCTCGAGCGCGGTTTCGACTAGCGCGCGGCTCGTCGTGCGGCCTTGTGCCAAATCGGCGGCGAGGCGGGCGAGCGGCGGAAACGGAACGAAATCGGTAGCCATGGATGTCTAGTGGAAGCGAACGAGGCAGGCTGCGCGGCGCCGTTGCAATGGCGCGCACCACGCGGATAGGTGCGGCTGCGACGGGAGAAGCGTTGCCGCAGCGACCCATGTGCAAACGATTGTAGCTGCTGGCCCCGTTTTGCGTGGGCAACGTATCGGCGCGGTAATTTGCGACCGATCGCCGCGCTGACGGATAATGAACCCAATTCCATCGCTTCGCGTACGAGACGCGCCTGCCCATCGTCATGAGCGAAAACACGCCGCCGAACGCCGGTCGCCCCGGCATAGAATCGCCCGCCCCGTCCACGGATGTGTCGTCGGATACGCCGAGAAGCACGCCGCCGACGCCTGCCACACCTGTTCCGCCATTGCGTTCTTCGCCGTCTTCGATCGACGCTTCGCGGCCGCCGCCCGGCTCGGATGCCAGTGCCGCCGGCGCCGAGCCGACGGAGCCGCCTCCCGGTTCACCGGGCTCGACGGACATCGCGTCCACGTCGAATGCCACCGATACGCCCAGTGCGGCTTCGCGCGCCGCATCCGATGCCCTCGAGTCGGCATCCGCCGTCGAATCGACCGTCGGGACGCCACCCGCGACGACACACGAGGCCGATGCCGCGCAGGCACGAAGCTCGGCCGCCGCCGATACGGCAGCGCAAGAACAGGCGGCGCAGACTGCACATGCGTCGGCGTCGGCGGCTACCCGTCCGCCCGGTGCGCCGCCGCCTGGCTTCGGCGCGCCGCCCGACTTCGATACGCCGCGGCCTCCCCCGGCCGGCACCGTGGCGCAGACGCAGCCCGCCTATCTGCGGCACAACGATTCGGCATGGTCCGTCTTGGGCCGGACCATCGCTGCGCGCGCGCGGCAGCTATTCGACCGTGCTGGGCAGCGCATTACGCAACGCACGCTGCGGATCGGCGTCTCGGCGCGGATCTTCCATCCCGAGCCCGGGGCGCGTGGGCTGCGCGGCAAAACGCTGCAGTACCTCGAGGAGTCGGTCGCGCACTGGGTCATGTCGCGTGATGTGATGGTCTTCATGATCCCGACCGTCGGTCATCAAGGGATGCTGCATCCGAGCAACATCCGCTTACGCGACTACGCGAAGCATTTGGACGGACTGCTGCTGCAAGGCGGCGCGGACGTGTCCCCGCAGACTTACGCGGCCAGCGACATGCGGCCCGAATGGCCCGGCGACCGCGTGCGCGACATGTACGAGCTCGAGCTGCTCTACGAATTCATCGAGTCGGGCAAGCCCGTGCTGGGCATTTGCCGCGGCTGCCAACTCATCAATGTCGCGTTCGGCGGCACGCTCTATCAAGACATCGCCACCGAGGTCCCGACTGCCGGCGTTCACGTCAGCGAGTTCTACGATCAGCATCGGCACGCCGTGCGCTTCCCCGACGGCTCCACGCTCGCGAGCATGTTTCCGGGGCGCCGCGAGGCGGTGGTGAACTCGATCCATCACCAGGCCGTGAAAACGCTGGGGCGCGACCTCAATATCGAGGCCGTCTCGGCGGGCGACGGGCTCATCGAGGCCGTCCGCTACCGGCGCGCACCGTTCGTGGTGGGGGTGCAGTGGCACCCCGAGTTTCACCGCGCGGGCGGGGACGAATTGTTGGATTGCACGCCCATCCTGGATACGTTCTTGCGCGCGGCGCGCGAGACGCGGTTCTGATCGGCGACGTAATGCGTCGCTCGTCGCTGATCGTTCGATGCAAAAAGTGTTGACACGTTTCTGCGGTTTATACATAATCTCGCTTCTCCGGTGAACACGCACTAGCGTGTGAGTCAGGGAAGCAAACTGCGGGAGTAGCTCAGTTGGTAGAGCGCAACCTTGCCAAGGTTGAGGTCGCGAGTTCGAGACTCGTCTCCCGCTCCAGTTTCGATACGGTGTGTCGTGCGGAGCGATCCGTCGAGGCGCCGGCAGTAGCAGGTAGGAATACGCGGGAGTAGCTCAGTTGGTAGAGCGCAACCTTGCCAAGGTTGAGGTCGCGAGTTCGAGACTCGTCTCCCGCTCCAGGTATAGGGGAAGCTAGGCTTCCCTTTTTGTTTAGCGGCCCGCGTAGGCCAGCTGAACTGATCACCGGGACATTGCGCAACTGCGTGGCGTCGATGCTCCGGCAAATCCGCTTTCGGCGCGATAGCAAAGCGGTTATGCAGCGGCCTGCAAAGCCGTGTAGGCCGGTTCGACTCCGGCTCGCGCCTCCAAGACAAAACCCTGACCAGTTTCGGCTCGTCAGGGTTTTTCATTTTTAGCTTTTCAGAGTTCAGCGGCAGCGCTTGGCCGTATTCCTCGGTCGCCCTCTCGGGGGGCGCGAGTCCCGAATCAAAGCGGAAGCGGGTGCCTACCGGGACGCGCCACCTAACAGCTTGATGCCTGCGATTCCGAAGGCCGCTGCAAGACACCCTTCGAGC
>NZ_JBQCIF010000056.1:0-10017 GCF_051953955.1 Trinickia sp.
GGCTGCGACGAATCGAACGTCGCCGAACGCCTGCTCGCCGCGACCGAGTCGAGCCCGCGGGATCAGGTTTTCACGCTGCACGCGGAGCTCGAAGGACAAAAGCTCGCCCCGATCTTCGAACAATTGCTCGCAGGCTGGCACGCTCAAGGTCATACGTTTGCGACAATGAGCGATTACCATGCCGCGCTGGACCGGAGCGAGCTGCCAACGTACCCTGTCACATGGGGTGAAATTCCCGGCCGCTCGGGCGAGTTGATCGTCCAGCCGGACTGAACGCTCGCGCCGCAAGCCCTGGGCGCGTCAGCCGTTCGCCCCGCCTCGGCCCACTCGACCATCTGCGCGATAAAAACAGGAGAACCACGTGCCCATTGCAGTCGACCAAACCGTCCCCGATTTCACAGCGCCGGCGACGGGCGGCGATATCACACTGTCCGGCCTGCGCGGCAAGAAGGTTGTGCTGTACTTTTATCCGAAAGACAACACACCGGGTTGCACGACGGAGGGCTTGCAGTTTCGCGACCTCTATCCGAAGTTTCAGAAAGCGGGCGCGGAAATCGTCGGCGTGTCGCGCGACAGCCTACGCTCGCACGAGAACTTCAAGGCCAAGCTCGAACTGCCGTTTCCGTTGATTTCGGATGCCGACGAAGCGCTCTGTTCTTTGTTCGGTGTCATCAAGATGAAGAAAATGTATGGCAAGGAAGTGCGCGGCATCGAGCGTTCGACCTTCCTCATCGACTCCGAAGGCATCCTCCGGCGCGAATGGCGGGGAGTCAAAGTGCCCGGTCACGTGGATGAAACGCTCGAGGCTGTACAAGCAGTTTGACGCGGGTTATATTGCGTTGCAATGAGTTCCCGTTCACTTCGTTTTGTCTGCTCGAGCGCCGTCGGCCAAGCTGACGCTTCATCCGTCAGGCGCTGTGCGATGCTCGAAACCGAGCCGCTTGCTCCAATTGCAACAGGAGCGGCGGCTTTTTTGTTTTTCGGCGGCCGGGCCGTTTCCTCCCGCCGGACTCTTGCGAAGGAGTTGATCGAAATCTAGGCGAACCGGCGAACCGAAACCTGAAACGCGCTGCTTGAAGGCTCGCCCCCTCAACGAGGATCGAGCATTCGGCGGCGCATGAGATGCGACCCGATTCTTTGAGGGAAACCATGCCTTTGCCTACCCCGCCCAGCAAGCTCGGCAGCCTATTGCCGCCCGACGAATTCAAAGCCAAAGCTAGACCGGCGCGAGGCGCCAAAAAACAGGGAACGATGGGGGAGCAAACCGAAGCGGCTCAGTACGGCGCCACCCACGTCGCCGCCCCGATGGGCGCGGCCGCCAACGCCGGCGCGGCGTTGCGCCCGCTGCCGTCATCGCCCGCCGCCGAAGTCGCCCCTACCGCACGCGGCCGCAAACCGAAGCAAACCGCCGCACTGTTGCAGCCGGCGCAGCCCTCGGCACCCGCCGCCATGCCGGTGCAGGCGCGCAAGGAAACGCCCGCCGCGGGCACGCAGCCCGACAACGCCGTGGCGACGCGCGGCGGCACCAAAGCCCGTACCGGCAAGGCCGCCGCCATCGAAGCCGAACTGCGCAAGTTGTTCGTCCTCGATACGAACGTGCTCATGCACGATCCGACCTGCCTGTTCAGATTCGAGGAACACGACGTCTATCTGCCGATGATGACGCTCGAGGAACTCGACAATCACAAGAAAGGCATGTCGGAAGTCGCGCGCAATGCACGGCAAGTCAGTCGCACGCTCGATTCGCTCGTGGCGAATGCCGGGCTGATCGCGGAAGGACTGCCGCTGTCCGGCCTCGGCAGCCGCGAAGCGCTCGGGCGGCTGTACTTCCAGACGAAGCTCGCCGATATCGAGCCCGTCGAGGGGCTGCCGCAAGGCAAGGCCGACAATCAGATCCTCGGCGTCGTCCGCGCGCTGCAGCGCGATCGTCAAGATCGACAAGTCGTGCTGGTGTCGAAAGACATCAACATGCGGATCAAGGCGCATGCGCTCGGACTGCCGGCCGAAGACTATTTCAACGACCAAGTGCTCGAGGATTCGGATCTCCTGTTCTCGGGCGTGCGTGCCTTGCCCCAGGATTTCTGGACCAAGCATGCGAAAGGGATGGAGAGCTGGCAGGACAACAAGACCGGCACCACCTACTACCGCGTGACCGGACCACTGTGCCCGTCGCTGCTCGTCAACGAGTTCGTCTATCTCGAGCCGCAAACGGGCGAGCCGCCGTTCCAGGCGATCGTACGCGAGCTCAACGGCAAGACGGCCGTGTTGCAGACGCTGCGCGACTACAGCCATCACAAGAACAACGTTTGGGGCATCACGGCGCGAAACCGCGAGCAAAACTTCGCGCTGAATCTGCTGATGAACCCAGAGATCGACTTCGTGACGCTGCTGGGACAAGCGGGTACGGGCAAGACGCTGGTCGCATTGGCCGCGGGGCTGGCTCAGGTGCTCGACGAAAAGCGGTACAACGAAATCATCGTCACGCGGGCGACGGTGCCCGTCGGCGAGGACATCGGCTTTCTGCCCGGCACCGAGGAAGAAAAGATGCAGCCTTGGATGGGCGCCTTCGACGATAACCTCGAAGTGCTGCAGCGGACCGACGACAGCGCCGGCGAATGGGGCCGCGCGGCCACGCAGGAGCTGATTCGCTCGCGCTTGAAGATCAAGAGCATGAATTTCATGCGCGGGCGCACGTTTGTCGACAAGTACCTCATCATCGACGAAGCGCAGAACCTGACGCCCAAGCAGATGAAAACGCTCGTGACGCGCGCGGGCCCAGGCACGAAGATCGTCTGCCTCGGCAACATCGCCCAGATCGACACGCCGTATTTGACGGAAGGTAGTTCGGGCCTCACGTACGTCGTCGATCGCTTCAAGGGCTGGGCGCACAGCGGTCATGTGACGTTGGCGCGCGGTGAGCGCTCGCGGCTCGCGGATTACGCGTCCGACATTCTCTAATCGCCCCCGGAGCGGCGCAACCGCGCCCGCTCCTCAGCGTTCGATGCTCAGCGCCCGGCTCCCCGGGCGCTTTTTTATTTGGGGCCACGATGATGACGGCTGCCCGAGGAAGCGTATTGCCGAGACAACGCCTGCGTGCGCAACTTCAAGTAATTGATGAAGAATCCTTGCCGAAGGCCCGCCGGCAGGGCTACTATCGGCCGCAACAGCGGGAGCGAGCGCACCTCGGCGGACAATTGAAGTACCGGCTACGCGGCGCTCCTTCGACAACCTCTCCTTACGACCTGGCACCGCGTGCGCCCGGTTCATCGTTGCATGCGAATTTGGCTCCTCACCCTCATCGTGCTGTCGTTGGCTGCGTGCTCGAGTGCGCCGCCGAGAAGCGCTCGCTCGGGCGGCAGCTCGTTCGGAGACAATGGGCTGCGCACGATGCCGCCTGGCTTGCCGCGCTTCGTCGATCACAGCATTGGGCGAGAGGAGATTTCGATCGAGGCGATGAGCCTCATCGGCGTTCCCTACCGATGGGGCGGCAATACGCCCGATAGCGGGTTCGACTGCAGCGGCCTCGTGCGATACATCGTGGGACGCGCAGCCGACGTCGATCTGCCGCGCACGACGGCCGACATGAGCCGTCGAGGGGAAGCGATCGAGCCCGACGAAATCGCCCCGGGCGACCTCATCTTCTTCAACACGACGGGCCGGCCGCACTCGCATGTCGGCATTTACGTCGGCAAACTGCGCTTCGTCAATGCGCCGTCGACGGGCGGCACGGTACGGCTCGACTATCTGACGAACCCGTATTGGGCGAAGCACTTCGACGGTATTCGGCGGGTGGCACCGCCGCTTACGGCACCCTCACCATTCGATGCGCCGACGGAACTGGCGACAGCACCGCCTGCACCGGCGGAATCGAACGCGCAGCGGGTGCGCGCTTCCGCAGCCCCGAGCCCTCAGAGCACTCCAAGCGCTCCTAGCGCGCAAACATCGGCAGCCGACGACGATCCCATCGCGCGTTTCGCCGACGGCAGCAATTGATCGATCCGCCCCGAGGGGCAGCGGCCCTTTGAAAGAGGGCCGCCGTCCTTACAGGAACCGATGCCCGAGCCACCAAGCGATCGCGGAGAGCAGCGCCGAGGCCGGGATCGTCAAGATCCACGCCCAGACGATGCTGCCGGCGACACCCCAGCGCACGGCCGATAGCTTCTGCGTCGCGCCCACGCCGACGATCGCGCCGGTGATCGTGTGCGTCGTCGAGACCGGCACGCCCATGGCCGACGCCGTGAACAGCGTGATCGCACCGCCCGCCTCCGCACAGAAACCGCCGACGGGCTTGAGCTTCGTGATCTTCTGCCCCATCGTGCGGACGATGCGCCAGCCGCCGAACAGCGTGCCTAGCCCCATCGACAAATAGCAGGCGCCGATGACCCAAACCGGCGGCGCGGCGGCCGTTGCCGATGCGTAGCCGGTGGCGATCAGCAGCATCCAAATGATGCCGATCGTCTTTTGCGCATCGTTGCCGCCGTGTCCCAGACTGTACAGGCCGGCCGAGATGAACTGCAGGCGCCGAAAGCGGCGATCGACCTTGCTCGGCGGCGTGCGAAAGTAGATCCACGACACGGCCGTCATGAAGAACGAGCCGAGAATGAAGCCGAGCAGCGGCGAGATGAAGATGAACGCGACGGTTTTCAGGATGCCGTCGATGTTCAGCGCCCACCACCCCGACTTGGCCAGCGCCGCGCCGACGAGGCCGCCGATCAGGGCGTGCGAGGAACTGGCCGGGATGCCGAAACGCCAGGTCAGGATGTTCCAGACGATCGCGCCGGCCAGCGCGCCGAAGATGACGTAGTGGTCGACGATATGCGGATCGATCGTGCCTTTGCCGACCGTCTGCGCGACCTTCAGGTGGAAGATGAAATAGGCGATGACGTTGCACGCCGCCGCGAACGCGACGGCTTGCTGCGGCTTGAGCACGCCCGTCGAGACGACGGTGGCGATCGAGTTCGCGGCGTCGTGAAAGCCGTTCATGAAATCGAAGGCGAGCGCGACGACGATCAGCGTCGCGAGCCCCCAAGTGGCGATCTGAATCGAATGCATCGGTTTGGTCCGCCCGCGTTACGCGTTTTCCAGCACGATGCCTTCGATGATGTTCGCGACATCCTCGCACTTGTCCGTGATCGATTCGAGCAACTCGTAGACGGCCTTCAGCTTGATCAAGGTCTTCACGTCGTCTTCTTCGCGGAACAGCTTCGACATGGCGGCGCGCAACACGCGATCGGCTTCCGATTCGAGGCGATCGATCTCTTCGCACGCCGAGAGGATCAGCCGGGCTTGGCTCATGTCGGACAGCATGTTCACCGCCCGTTGGACGTGCTTGGCCGTCTGCGTGCAGATATGGGCGAGCTGGCTCGCCTCCGACGTCATCGCTTGGACGTCGTAGAGCGAAACGGCCGTCGCGACGTCCTCCATCAGATCGAGGATGTCGTCCATCGTCGTGATGAGCTTGTGGATTTCGTCGCGGTCGAGCGGCGTGATGAACGTCTTGTGCAGCAGGTCGATCGTTTCGTGCGTCAGTTTATCGGCCGCTTTTTCATTGACCTGCACGCGTTGCTTGTGCACTTCGGCGTCGCTGAGATTGTCGACGAGGCGCTCGAGCTCTTCGCTCGCGGAGACGATGCACTTCGCGTGCTCGTTGAAGATTTCAAAGAACTTGCCCTCGGTGGGCATGAAACGACCGAACATTGAGATCCCGATAGGTGGTCATATTGAGCGCCCCATCGCGGCTGCGGCTACGCCGCCGCGCCGGACGGAACCCACCCAAGCGGCAGGATTCATGGGGCTGACATAAAACTGCAATATTGTACCGGCTCGCGCGAGTCAGCCCAACGCCCGGTTGCAACCGAAGACGAGAACGCAACGGACGTGCCGCCCCGCGCAGCCGCCGGTCACTCGCCGCCGTGGAAGGTTTGCGCCCCGGCGAAGTTGTCGAACTTCGTGTATTGCCCCAGGAACGTGAGCCGAACGGGCCCGATCGGCCCGTTACGCTGCTTGCCGATGATGATCTCGGCCGTGCCCTTGTCGGGGCTGTCGGGGTTGTACACTTCGTCGCGGTAAATGAACAAGATGACGTCCGCATCCTGTTCGATAGCGCCCGATTCTCGCAAGTCCGACATGACGGGGCGCTTGTTCGGCCGCTGTTCGAGACTCCGATTGAGCTGCGACAGCGCGATCACGGGCACATCG
Source organism: Trinickia sp. (assembly GCF_051953955.1). GTDB lineage: Bacteria > Pseudomonadota > Gammaproteobacteria > Burkholderiales > Burkholderiaceae > Trinickia. The sequence continues at coordinate 6,199 of NZ_JBQCIF010000056.1, forward strand.
AGCTCCTTGGCCAGCCCTTTCAGCGAGCGTGAGATTTCCGAGATTTCCGTGGCCCGGTTCTCGCCGGTCGACGATCCCGACATCAGCTGCAAGTAGTCGACGATGATGAGCCCGAGCTTGCCGCATTGCCTGGCCAAGCGTCGCGCCCGCGAGCGCAATTCCATCGGGTTCAGGCCGCCCGTCTCGTCGATGAAGAGCTGCGCCTCGCTCATTTTTTGCACGGCGTGGGTGAGCTTCGGCCAATCTTCATCGGTCAGGCGGCCCGTGCGCATACGGTGCTGATCGAGACGGCCCACCGACCCCAGCATCCGCATGACGAGCTGCGTGCCAGGCATTTCCATCGAGAACACGGCGACGGGCAACCCGTACTCCACGGCGACGTATTCGCCGATGTTCATCGAAAATGCCGTGTTGTGCGTCACCACGTAATCGTCGGTCAGATAAAGCCGCAACGGATGCGATACCGAAATGCATTGGGTCGGCGCAACGCGCGTCGGCTCGATCGAGACGACGACGGGCATCTTGCGCCTCGCGCGCCCGCGCTCGAGCCGCTCACGCTTGCCTTCGAACAGGAACAGGCTCAGCGGATCGGGATGACTGATCGTGCATTGGTATGCCGTCGCGCCGGCCTGGCGCACGCTGCCACTGGTGAGCGAGGTGTTTTTCGCCGACACCGTGCACCAGCCACCGAGCGACCGCACGAGCTCGCAGACGTCGCGTGCGAGGCGCTCGCTGGCCGTCGAATATCGAACCGTGCCCCACGACTCGACCCAGCCATCGGTGTCGAGCAGACCACGCAGCAAATCGAGCCGCGCCGGCTTGGCCGCGTCGAGATAAGCGCGAGGAATGAACGTGTCGTAGCTCGTGCACCCCCACAGCGCCAAGCGCTCGAGCGCTTGCTCGATCGGGTTGACGCGGGGGCGGGCCGTGGTCTCGGCCGCCGGGCAGCGCTCGATCCGCCAGTCGTACTGACCGGCGTACTCGAGCCGCATGTCGTCGCCGGCGCGTGCGCGCATCCGATCGAGCGTCTCTTGGGCCTTGTCGCTGAAACGAACGGATGTGCTACCGATCGCGCCGTCGCCGAGCAACGCGCCGAGCACCCACGGATCGACGGGCAGCGCCTCGTCGTGGCCGAAATCTCCGCTGGGGAGGTCGATCCACAAGCGATTTTGATACCGTTTGCGCGTCAGCAGCGAGCGCAATTGCCCCGTATCGACGACACGCGGCTGCGCCCACTCTCTGAAGTGAACGCGCCACAGATGCTCGTCGCAACACTCGGCCGAGCGCCCGTCCGAAAAACGCACGCGATAAACCTGCCGCTCGCCCTGCGGATAAATGCCCGTCACCATCGACGGCTCACCGTCGACCGATGCCAGCGCATCGCCCACCTCGAGATCGCCCATCCGCTTCCAGCCGGACAGCGTCTTCACGCGGGCGTCGAGCGGCTGAGCCTTACCCATCGACGGCCGCCCTGCCACGATGATGAGTTCGCCCCCATGCATGCCCGAGGTCATGCGGTCGAGATCGACGAAGCCCGTTGGCGTGCCCGTGACGTCGCTCGGATTGGCCGTGTGGTACAGCGTATCGATGCGCTCGACCACCTGCGTCAAGAGCGGTCCGATCTCGAGAAAGCCTTGCGTGCCGCGGGCGCCGTCCTCGGCGATCGAGAACACCTTCGATTCGGCCTCGTCGAGCAGTTGCCGCACCTCCTTGCCCTGAGGATTGAAGGCATCGGCCGAGATTTCGTCGGCCACCGAGACGAGGCGGCGCAGCACCGCGCGGTCGCGCACGATCTCGGCATAGCGCCGGATGTTCGCGGCGCTCGGCGTGTTTTGCGCGAGCGCGTTCAGATAGGCGAGCCCTCCGACATCCTCGGCCTTGCCCGAGGTCGTCAGCGCTTCATAGACGGTCACGACGTCGGCGGGCCGCGTGGACGCGATCAGCCGCCCGATGTGCTCGAAAATGAGGCGGTGGTCGTAGCGATAGAAATCGCTCTGGGCCAGGAAGTCGGCGATGCGGTCCCAGGCGGCGTTATCGAGCAGCAAGCCGCCGAGCACCGATTGCTCGGCCTCGATCGAATGCGGCGGGACTTTCAGCGATTCGAGTTGCGGATCGGACGGTGCGTTCATGGGGAGGCATTATCGCGAAATGGCTCGGCGTCCGCCAGCGGCTAAAACGAGGCCAAAACAAAAAAGGCAGGAACCGGCGCTCCGGCTCCTGCCCTCTTCCATCTCTGCGCCGAACCGGGGGCACCCGTGGGCGCCCTTTCCTGCCGGCTGCAGTTCGCGATGCTTACGCGTGCTCGCCGAGCACCGACACCGTGACGTCGACCAGGACGTCCGTGTGCAGCGACACTTGCACGGGGTGGTCGCCCACCATCTTCAGCGGGCCTTGCGGCAGGCGCACTTGCGCCTTTTCCACCGCGAAGCCTTGCTTCGTCAGCGTTTCGGCGATGTCGGCGTTCGTGACCGAACCGAACAAACGGCCGTCGACGCCAGCCTTCTGCCCGATCTGAACCGTCAGGCCGCCCATCTTCTCGCCTTGCGCTTGCGCGGCGGCCAGCTTCTCGGCGGCAGCCTTTTCGAGATCGGCGCGGCGCACGTCGAATTCGGCAATCGCTTCCTTCGTTGCACGGCGAGCGAGCTTTTGCGGGATCAGGAAGTTACGGGCGTAGCCGTCCTTGACCTTGACGATGTCGCCGAGGTTGCCGACGTTGACGACCTTTTCCAAAAGAATGATTTGCATTCGGATTCTCCTTATCGCGTCGTCTGATTAGGCCTTGTGCAGGTCGGTGTACGGCAGCAGCGCGAGGAAACGCGCACGCTTGATCGCCGTATCGAGCTGACGTTGATAGTGGGCCTTCGTACCCGTCAGACGAGCCGGCGTGATCTTGCCGTTTTCGCCGATGAAGTCCTTCAGCGTTTCGAGGTCTTTGTAGTCGATGTACTCGACGCCGGCAGCCGTGAAGCGGCAAAACTTCTTGCGCTTGAACAGCGGGTTCTGTTGCTGACGACGCTTGTCGAATTTCTTACCAGTCGGGCGGGGCATGTTCAGTCCTTTCCAATGTCCTGCAATTCTGTGATGTGAAACACCAAGGTTCTCGCATTGCGGCTTTTCTTCGCCAGGAAACCGGTGAAGAGCGTTTCGACGCCCATCTCACAGGTTTCGAGCTTCCCGCTCGCGGTGCCTGCGGCCAGCGCGGGCATCGTCAACTCGACTTGCCGGACGATGCCGGCTTCGACGACTTCCCCGCGGTGCTGCAGCGTACAGCTTGCGATCGGCACGCCCGCCGGCGTGTAGCGCAGCGGCTCGCGCTCGATCACGCTGGCCATGAGTTGCAGCCTGTTCACGAGAGCGGCGAAAAAACGACGGAACCTAGGTGGCTTAAACCGTGAATACCGTTAAGCCTGCGCTTCGGACGGCTGCGACGACGCAGCTGCCTTCTTGGCTTCTTCGCGCTGCACTTCCTTCATCATCGGCGACGGGCCGGTTTCGGCCTTCTTCATCTTGACGATCAGGTGACGCAGCACGGCGTCGTTGAACTTGAATGCGTGCTCGAGCTCTTCGAGCGTAGCTTGATCGCATTCGATGTTCATGCAGACGTAGTGAGCCTTCGCGAGTTTCTCGATCATGTAGGCCAGTTGGCGACGGCCCCAGTCTTCGATGCGGTGGATGTTGCCGCCGCGCGCGGTAATCGTGGATTTGTACCGCTCGATCATCGCGGGCACTTGCTCGCTTTGATCGGGGTGTACGACGAAGACGATTTCGTAATGACGCATACACACTCCTTGTGGATTGAAGCCACCCGGGCGTCGATGG
>NZ_JBQCIF010000057.1:0-132478 GCF_051953955.1 Trinickia sp.
ATCATGATCACTCCGAGACCGACAGCGACGACACGACCGTCCGAGAAGCCAAAGTGCGCGAGGATGATCTGACGGAGGTCGACCGCTCGAAGGAAGGAGGTCACGGTTAGCCACGGCTCTCCCATCTCAGCAAGCCGAAAATCACATCCTTTCGACACGGCGCCGCCGCCTGGCTGCGCCGTGTTTTCATTGTCATCAAAACGCGGGACAATGCCTGCCGCCGCCCCTCCGATCAAAAAAGCGCTAGCTGATAAAAGGCCCTCTGTCGAATGAGCATGGCATTCCCCAGACGACGCACCGTACTCCGTTCCACCGCAAAATGCGTTGCCGCGATCGCGGCGTTGTGCGCCCTGCCATTGTTGGCGTGCGCGGTCGCATTGGCACTGAGCCTGCCCGCGCTGGACGGCGCCCGATCCGTTACGGGATTGCAAGCGAACGTCGATATCGCGCGCGATGCACAGGGCGTGCCGACGCTATCGGGCACGACGCGCGAAGACGTCGCCTACGCGACCGGTTTCGTCCACGCGCAGGAACGCTTCTTCCAGATGGATTTGCTCCGGCGGTCCGCGGCTGGCACGCTAGCCGCCCTGCTCGGGCCCTCCGTGCTCGACGTCGACCGCGCACGCCGCATCTACGGGTTCGAGCGTCTCGCCGACAAGACGTTTTCAAAGCTGCCGAAGACAGACAAGAACATCCTCGAACGCTACGCGGCGGGCGTCAACGCAGGACTCTCGGCACTTCGCGTGCGCCCTTTCGAATACCTGCTGCTGCGGAGCCGCCCCGCCGCGTGGCGTCCCGAAGACAGTTTGCTCGTCGTCTGGTCGATGTATTTCGAGCTCCAGAGCGATGAATTGCATCGCGACTTCGCGCGCGGATGGCTGCGCGAACACACGGACGACGCGGCGCTGAAAGCGCTCCTCCCCGATTGCAGCGAGTGGGATGCACCGCTCGATGCCATGTCCGTCAACTGCAATGCGCAGCCGGTTACAGGCATCGCGCCGAGCTGGCTCGGCGGTTCGCCCTCGCAGTCGGTGGCCGACATTCCGTTCGGCAACGAAGTGGGCAGCAACAACTGGGCGATATCGGGCAAGCGCACGACCACCGGTAGCGCGATCGTCGCCAACGATATGCATCTGAGCCTGCGCCTGCCGAACATCTGGTACCGCGCCGTGCTCGATTATCCCGCACCGTCCGGCACGCGACGGCACATCGTCGGCGTGACGCTGCCGGGCACGCCCGTCGTCGTGGCGGGCAGTAACGGGGCCGTTGCCTGGGGATTCACGAACAGCTATGGCCGGTACCTCGACCTCGTGGAACTTGAAATCGATCCCGAGCACCCCGAGCAGTATCGAACGCCGACGGGCTGGGCGCCACTCCGGTTTCACGACGAGACACTGCAGGTCAACGGCGCGGCTGCCGAAACGATGCGCATGGCGGAGTCGGACATCGGGCCGGTCTGGGACGTAGGCGGCAAGCACTACTCGATCAAATGGATCGCTACGGACGACGGCGCCGTAAACCTAGGGCTGCTCGCGATGGAAGCGGCCGGCGATGTGAATCAAGCATTGTCCGTGGGACAGTCGGCGGGCATCCCGGCGCAAAATATGGTCGTGGGCGATGCCGCCGGCAACATCGGCTGGAACGATCGCGGGGCCGATGCCGAAACGGCATGCCGAGTGGAGCGATACGTTCCCCTACCCGTCCGCGGCGCGCGACAAGGGATGGGATACGTTTCTGTCGCCCCGCAATCATCCCTCGATCGTCAATCCCGAGTCAGGACAGTTGTGGACGGCTAACTCCCGGCAACTGGCCGGCGCGGACTATGCGGCCATCGGCGATGGCGGCGCCGATTTGGGCGCTCGAGCGCGTCAGATCCGCGACGACCTTGCGTCACGGCATGCGATGGACGAATCCGCCGCGTATGCGCCGAGCCTCGACGATCGCGCGCTGTTCATGGCGACGTGGAAAGATCGCGCGTTGCGCGTGCTGGACGATCACGCCGTGGCCGGGCATCCCGGCCGCGCCGAGTTCAAGCGGCTGCTGCTCGAGCAATGGAACGGCTGCGCGTGCGTCGATTCCGTGGGGTATCGCTTGGCACGAAGTTATCTGCACAGTTTGTATGCCGAGTTGTTCGGCGAAGCCGACCGCCAGATGCGGGCACTCGATCCACACGCGAGTTTCGCGACGGCCACGCCGCGATGGCCCATCGTGCTGGCGCATCTCGTCGATCAGCAACCGGCGAAGTGGCTGCCGAAGGATCGAAAGACTTGGCGCGAGGTCGAACTTGCAGCGATCGACGATGCCGTCTCGAAGCTAACGGCGCATTCGCTCGCCCTCAAGGATGCCACTTGGGGACGAAGAAACATCGCCCACATCGCCCATCCGTTCGTGGCGGGCATGCCGTTTCTGGCCCGATGGCTGGCAGTGCCCGAAGACCCGTTGCCCGGCGATGGAAACATGCCTCGCGTGGCTGCACCTTCCTTCGGGCAATCGGAACGGATGGTCATATCCCCAGGACACGAAGATCACGGCATCTTCAACATGCCGGGCGGCGAAAGCGGGCACCCGTTCAGCGCATACTTTCTGGCGGGACACGACGCGTGGGTCCACGGGCGAAGCACGCCGCTGCTGCCGGGCTCGCGTGCTCACTTACTACGATTGGTTCCAGCGTCGCCAGCACGCGCCGACTGAGCCCGTCGAGCCGCGCATCGATTTCATCCTCATGCGCGGCCGTCGGCTCCAGTCCCAACTCGCGTTCGGCCGGCACGCCGGCCCGATCCGGCCCCCGCTAGCCATGCCGCAAAAGAGCAGGAGCACGCGCTTGGCGGCCGACGCCTTGCGAGATCAAGCGCTCGTAGACCGCCACGTACTCCCGTGCCATGCGCAAGCTCGTAAAGCGCGCATCGAACGCGGCGCGGCAGCGCCGCCGATCGATCGCATCGAGGCCCGAAATCGCATCGACCGCACCGTCCACGCCATCGACGATATAACCCGTCACGCCTTCTTCCAGCACCTCAGGCACCGCACCGCGGCGAAACGCGATCGTCGGCGTCCCGCATGCCATCGCCTCGATCATCACCATGCCGAACGGTTCGGGCCATTCGATCGGAAAAATCAGCGCCCGAGCGTGCGAGAGCAAGTCCAGACGGGCTTGCCCCCCGACTTCTCCCAAGTAATCGACGCAACTGCGATTCGCTTCGACCAACGGCGTTATTTCGTCGTCGAAGTACCGCCTCTCGCCCGGATGCACTTTGGCCGCCATCTTCAAGCGAAGCCCGGCCCGTCGCGCAATCTCGATCGCGAGATCGGGGCGTTTCTCGGGCATCATCCGGCCGATGAACAATAAGTAGTCCTCAGGATCGTCATTCAGCGTGAACGCATCCGCCGGCAAGCCGTGATGAATCGTCGCTTGCCAGTTCGCCCACGGTATCGGCTGTCGCTGGCTGTCGGAGATCGAGACGAGCGGCGCCTCGGAAAACTCGCTCAACAGCGGGCCGTGATCGGCGGGCAAAAGGCGTCCGTGAACGGTGGTGACGTGGGCGCACGGCAATCGGCGCGCCGACGGAAAGTAGAGCGGATCGGTATGAAAATGAACGACGTCGAAGCGCTCGGCCCGCTGTATCACGGCTTCCACTTCGCGAACGTGGTGCGTCAACGTGTCCCAAACGCCGGCGTCGCGCCATAGGCCGCGCTCGCAGACGGAAACGAGCTCGGCCGACGTCGTCGAATCGGCCGTCGCAAACAACGTGACACGATGGCCGAGCGCGACGAGAGCCTCGGTCAGATAGTGGACGATTCGTTCCGTTGCACCGTACCCCTCGGGCGGTACGGATTCGTACAACGGCGCGACTTGGGCAATGCGCATCGATCGGGACTCCGGCTCAAAGGCAAGCGGGGGCCAGAATGTGGACCCGGCCCGCGGTGCGATTGCTTCAGCACGGACCGTGCCGATCAGCGGGTGCGCATCGCCGGTGGTCGATGCGCTCGCTGTTAAGATAGCTGCACGACCGCGCGCATGCGTGCGCCCTCACCTTGCAAGGAATCAGGCTCGTGACTCATCTCGTATTCGTCTGCGGCCATGCCGGCACAGGCAAGACGACCATCGCCAAACGCCTCGTCGCCCCACTCATGCGCGAGACGGGCGAGGCATTTTGTCTGCTGGACAAAGACACGCTGTACGGCCGCTATAGCGCCGCCGCGATGGGTGCATTGACGGGCGATCCCAACGACCGCGACAGCCCGCTCTACCTTCAACATTTGCGCGATCCGGAATACCAAGGGCTGCTCGAGACGGCACGCGAGAACCTCGAACTCGGTGTCGGGGTCATCGTCGTCGGCCCGCTTTCGCGCGAAGTGCGAGAGCGCAAGTTGTTCGATCGCAATTGGCTCGGCGTCGGCCCGGACGTGACGATTCGGATCGTCTGGGTGCACACGTCGGAAGAGACGGCGCATGCGCGCATCATCGCGCGCCACAACCCCAACGATGCCTACAAGCTCGCGCATTGGGACGAATACAGACAGCGCCGATTCGTTCCGAGCGGCGCCGCGCGGGAAGGACTGATCATGTTCGACAACACGGCGCCGACCGCTGCGCAATTCGACGGACTCATGCGCAGCGTGCTCGAGGGGCCGGGTAACGATTAGGGCATCGCTCCGGCATGACGCCGGAGCGGCTTTTGTCTCCCCGCGCTAGCGCGGCTATGCCGTGGCCATCGCGTCCAGCGCCGCGCCTTCGTACAATCGCCCGAAGCGATTTGCGAGAAAGTCGCGCAACGAAACCTGCTCTTGCCGCACGAAGCCGCTTGCCGGCAGTTTGCCCTCGCGGAACAAGTCGAGCACCGCGCACATTGCGCCGGCCGTCGTGATTTGAATCGCGCTCATCGGCATGCCGCAGACCGTCTTCGCGAAGATCTTGCGCGTGAACACGTCTTGCACGAGTTGTCCGTCGCGCATGCCCGTCACCGTCACGAAAATCAGAACGACATCCTGCGAGGTGGACGGCACCGCGCGGCGCATGATCGTCTTGAGCGTGTCTCGGTCAGTGGCGAGGCGCAAGTCTTCGAGCAGAAACTTCACCAAGTCGCGGTGGCCGGGATAGCGAACCGATTTATAGTCGAGCGATTCGACGCGGCCGGACAGCGTTTCGCACAGCGTGCCCAACCCGCCCGAGGTGTTGAACGCTTCGTACTCGATGCCGTCGAGCGAGAAATGCTCAAGCCCTTCGAGCGGCTGCACCCATTGCGTGCGCGACTCGCGGATGGCTTCGCACGGTTGACAATATTCGTTGATGAGCCCGTCCACGCTCCAGGTCAGGTTGTACTTCAGCGCGTTCGTCGGAAACTCGGGCAGTGCGCCGACACGCATCTTCACTTCGCGGATTTCCGAGAAACGGTTCGCGAGTTCATGCGCGGCAATGCCGATGAAACCCGGCGCTAGGCCGCACTGCGGCATGAAGGCATGCGGGGCGCCGTCGGCCAGCGCGCGAATCGCATGCGTGGCGCGCACGTCTTCGGTCAGATCGAAGTAATGAACACCGGCCGCTTTGGCGGCGGCGGCGACGTTCACGGCCAAGTAGTACGGCAAGGCATTGATCAGGGCGTCGAAACCTTGGACTGCCGCGCGAATCGCATTCGAATCGGCCGAGTCGACCCGCTCGGTCGCGATCCCCTCGCCCGCCAGTTTCTCGAGTGCGTGCGCATCGCGATCGAACGCCACGACCTCGTAGTCGCCGGTCTCACGCAGCATATGGGCGATGGTGTGGCCGATCAGCCCTGCACCGACGATAGCTACTTTCATGCGCTTCTCCTTTTTTTTGTTCCGAGTTCTGGTGGCGCGGCCGAGTCACGCCGCACCGGGTTCGAAACAGTGTAGAGACGCGCAAAAACGGAAAACAGAAGCAAACTGCTGCGTTTCGACGTATATTTTCGACGAAATGACGAAGCCGTCACTCATTTTGTCGGAAAGGCTCGACATGGAGCACCGCTCGATCCGTTTCAGGCTCGTCCACCTGCCGGAAGCGGCGCGGCGCAAACAGTTGACCGGTGTGAGGCAGGGACGAGAGCGTGTGGACCGCACCGCCGATCAGCCGGCGAAGGAGCCCCGGTCGATCTTGCGTGCAAGAATGATGGAGGTCGTGGTGCGCTCCACGCCCTCGAGCGCTCCGATCTGATCGAGCAATTCATTGAGGCGATCAGGCGACGCCGCGCGCAGCCAGGCAACGTAATCGTATTCGCCGCTCACTGCGCACAGCCACTGCACTTCGGGCATCTTTTCGAGCCGCTTGAGTGTGCTCGGACCAAATTTCGGCGCGAGGATAATGCCGACATAGGCGTTCAGACTCGCATCCAGGACATCCTGCCCGAGCCTCACGCCGTAGCCGGCGATCACCTGTGTTCGCTCGAGCCTTTCGATCCGTGCAAGCACCGTGGTGCGCGCCACGCCTAGCTGGCGCGCCAGGCTGGCGACGCTTTCTCGCGCATTTGCCTGCAGCAGTGCGAGCAGGTTGCGATCGAGTTCGTCGAGCTGGTCCAGGCGCGGAGGTCTCATCGGTTCGCGGCGAAAGCGGTGGCGGGAAGCTCAGGATTATCGTGCATGCCGAGCCTCGTAGGCTTTCACGTGCGTATAGGCCAGTTCGAGCATCGATGGGGTTGCGTTCGCGGCTTGATCCTTCTTGCACATGGCGAGCAGATCGCCCAGCACGTGGTCGCCTTCCGTGCGCAAGCCGTTCTCGATATCGCGCAGCATCGACGCCGTCAGGGTCGAGCCTGGCGCGAACAGCATCGTGCGCGAACGCTGCTCGAACGGCGCGCGCATGGCATGGCCGTGCGAGGCAGCCACGGCCGCGCACTCGTCGAAAAGCGCGCGCATCGCCGCCTCGCCGCCCGGTGCGCCCAATATCGCGCCGACGCTTGCGCGAAATAGACAGGTACTGCCCGCCAAGGTCGCGAGAAACACCCACTTTTCCCACATTTGCTGCACGATGGCGTCGGTAACATCCACGTCGAAACCGCCTGCGCGCAACGCCGACGCGATCGCATCCATCCGCGGGCGCGCCACGCCGTCCAGTTCGCCGAAGACGATCGCATGCATATCGGTCATCTGAACGATCGCCTTCGACGCATCGAGCGTGGCCGCGATCAGGCAAACCCCGCCAACCACTCTTTCCCTCCCGAAACGCTCGCCCAGCACCTCGAGATGCCTCATGCCATTGAGCATCGGCAGGATCGTCGTCGAGGGGCCTACAGCCGACGCGAAGGCGTCCATCGCGTTTTCGAGGTCGTACGCCTTGCAACTGAGCAGAACGAGATCGTACGGGCCGTCGATTCGAGTGCTCAGCACGGTCTTGACGTTCGACACTTTCGCGTCGCCATTGGGGCTTTTGATGACAAGGCCATTTTCAGCGAGTTCCTTGGCTCGCGCTTCGCGCACCAGGAACGTCACGTCCTGGCCAGCCAACGCCATCCGCCCGCCGAAATACCCGCCGACCGCGCCGGCCCCCACGACCAGAATACGCATCATCACTCCTTGAGTTCAGTTAAGCATCGCGCACGCGATTGCTCACTGTAATGCAAACGGCGAAAACGCGACGGCGAGTCATGACCGTGTCCCGCCTGCGCCGCCCTCCTTCAGATCCGTTTCAGATGTAAGCGTATGTCTCATCGTGCGAAGATAGCGCCCTTGCCTGGTTAAACTAGCGCCGGGTCAATGAACATGCGCCAAGCATGCAGGGTCCAACGAACCGGTGCGTAAGCGCCGGCTTCGACTTCGTCCACACGACTGCAGGAGGTTCGATGAAACGAACAATCGTCATTCTCGCGTGCGCACTTGCAACGAGCGGTGCGTTCGCGCAAGCGTCGGCGCCCCAAGCGGCGTCGAACGGCGCGGCCAGCGCGGCGGCCGACGCTCATACGGCCAAGCGCGAAGCGCGCGTCGAACAGCGGATCGCGTATTTGCATTCGCAGTTGAAGATTACTTCGGCGCAAGAGCCGCAATGGAAGACGTTCGCCAATGTCATGCGCACGAACGCCCAGAACATGGGACGGCTCTTCCGTCAGCGCACGCAGGCCGAGCAAACGCAATCGGCCCTCGACAACATGAAGCAGTACGCCGAGATCTCGCAAGCGCACGCGGACGACATGAAGCAGCTCGTCGACGCGTTCGAGCCGCTCTACGACAGCTTCTCGCCCGAGCAGAAGAAACTCGCCGATACGACGTTCCGGCAGGTCGGGGAGCACCGCGAGCATCACGGTCATGAGGCCAAATCGTCGGCTCCCGCGAAGGAGTGATGATCGCCGCCAGTGCTCGGCGGTTCTTCGAACCGGCCTAGCCCGAACGGCCGTCAGCCGAACGAAAGGCGTGCGCGTCGCGCGGTTTCCCGCTACGCTCACGCCTTTCTGACTTCCGACGTTCGGCTTTCCCCATGATCGATTTGAACGACATCGACCTGCGCGACGATCCCGCCGCGGGCCGATATGTGAAAGACGAGATCGTCGCCGTCGAATTCGCACAGGCGAGCGGCGAATTGATGAGCCTCGAAGGGGCGAATCGGTATCTACCCGGCGACGCATTGATCACCGGTACGGGCGGCGCGCGCTGGGTAGTCGACCGGGCACGGTTCGACGGCAAGTACGTGCCGGCCGACGCGTCGCTCGCTCATGGCGCGCCCGGCCGATACCGGAATCGGCCCGCTGTCGTGCTCGCGAAGCGAATGGACGGACCGTTCTCCATCGCCCGCCGCGCGGCGGGCGACGTCCTGACCGGCGCAGCCGGAGATTGGGTGCTGCAGTATGCACCCGGCGACTACGGCGTCGTGCGCGCCGATCGGTTCGCTCAGGTCTACCGGGCGGCCTAACCGAGTTGATCCGGCCGGGTCGCTCGCCGGAACGGACATGCCTCGAACCCTAGGCGCCTCAACCCCTAGCCTGACTTAGCGGCGCCTACGCGAACTCGTCGCCAAGCTCGATCGTCACCTCGCGCGGCACGGCTTCCCCAGCGGCGTATTGCTCCTCGAGCGAACCGAGCGCAGCCTCGATATAGGCACGCAGCACGGCATAACTGCGCGCTCGGGCGCGTAGCGGCAAGGCACGATAGCGCGCGAACGCCGGCGCCGCGACCCGCACCGTCAACGTCATGCGGCGCGCAGTCGATCCGAATCGCATGGCGACCCACTGCACGTCGAAGTAAGGTGTCCCGTCGTCGCCCGCACGCTCCACGAACACCGTTTGCTCGGGAAAGAGGTCGCTGACGACCTGGGCCAGCGCTTCGATGTCGGCGCTCGGGCATTCGAATCGGTAGAGTTCCATCGTGGGGCTCAATGCTTATGTCGTGCGTGCCGCGTCCCGCCCAGCTCGGCGCCGGCAGCAGCTTCGCGAGGGCGCTGCACCGGTCAGCGCAAATCGAATCAGTTCTCTTTCCGCCAAACGGTCGAACGGCGGATCACGAGTTCGCCCGGCAGCATCGCTTCACGCGCCGGCTCCTCGCCGCCCTCGATCCGCTCGTGCAAGAACTCCACGGCTCGATATCCGATCGCATAGGTAGGCTGCCGAATCGCCGTCACGCCGATCAATTCCGCCCATTCGGAGTCGTCGATCGCCATCAGCGCCACGCGCTCCTGCCAATGCGAGCCGTAGCGGGCATGCAGATGCAATGCGAGCGACAGCGCCACGGGGCCGTTCGCGGCGAAATAGGCCACGCGCCGCCCGCCCGCCTTCGCCACCTCATCGAGGTGACGGTCCACGGCCTCGTGCGTGCGAGCGATCGCTTCGTCGTCGCTCAGATCCAGCACCATGGTCTCGCCGCGCGGTGAGGCCGCGCCTGCGCTGCGCGCCTGATGGGCCGCTTCGAGCGAGGCTCGGAACGCCGCCTCGCGCAGGCGCCGCGAACTGACCCACTCGTAGGGCTGAACGACGAAGCGAATATCGTCGAATCCCTGCTCGAGCAGATGGCGCATGCCGAGCGTGACGGCGTTGCCGTTGTCGAGCCCGACCATGTCGGCCGCAAGCCCGTCGATCGTGCGGTCGACGAGCACGGCCGGCGTGCCGCCCTCGCCTACCGGCCGCAGTATCTCTTCCTTGACGCCGAGCGCGTTGACGATGACCCCTTCCACGCGATAGGTCGTCATCAACTGCAAATAGCGCCGCTCCATCTCGACTTCATTCGCCGCGTTGCAAACGAGCGGCATCAATCCGAGCGCGTGGCAGGCCTCCTCGACGCCGCGCAGCACGCCGACCGTGTACGGGTTCGTGATGTCGGCGACGAGCAGCCCGACGAGCCGATTGCGGCCGCGCTTCAAGCCGCGGGCCATCTGATTGGGCCGATAGTCGAGCCGCTTGATCGCCGCTTCGATGCGCGCGCGCAAATCCGACGACAAGACGTTCGTCTCGCCGTTCAGGTAGCGCGAGACGCTGGTCTTGCCGGTGCCGGCCTCGCGTGCGACATCGCTGATCGTCGCGCGGCGCGTGATGCCCATGGGCCCGATGCTCATCGCTCGGCGGCGCGCGGCGCGCGCAGGTCGAAAGAAGCTAGAACCAAAGGAGGTCTCCTCGTCAATGCGGATGCGCGGCAGCCTGCTCGGGCGCGGCGCATAGACAAAAGCGCGCCTGGGCGCGCTTTGAAATGCTTACGGTGGCCGCATCATAGCGCACGGCGGCACGCCGCACCACCCGTGCGGGTGCTCGGGCTCGACGACGGAGCAATCCTGCCGGCGCGACGGCGGCTCAGCGCGGCTGCACCTCGGGATTCGCGACATTGCGCGTCAGGCGCCCGGCAAGCGCATCGAGCAGATTCTGCGCGGCGCAGCGCGCCATCGCATGGCGCGTCTCGTGAGTGGCCGAACCGATGTGCGGCAACGCCACGACGTTGCGCATCGCCAGCAGCGGCGAATCGGCGGGAAGCGGCTCGTGCTCGAACACGTCGAGGCCGGCGCCCGCGATCGTACCGTCGGCCAGCGCGGCGGTCAGCGCCACCTCGTCGACGATCGCGCCGCGCGAGGCGTTGATGAGAATGGCACTGCGCTTCATCGCGCGCAACTCGGGGGCGCCGATCAGCCGTTGCGTCTGCGGCGTGAGCGGCACTTGCAGGCAGACGAAGTCCGACTGAGAGAGCAACTCGGGCAACTCGACGCGGCGCGCACCGTATGCACGTTCAGCGGCCTCGTTCGCATGCCGGTTCGCATAGAGCACGTGCATCCCGAAGCCGAGCGCGGCTCGGCGCGCCAATGCGCCGCCGATGCGCCCGAGGCCGACGATGCCGATCGTCTTGCCGTGCACGTCGATGCCGTATTGCTCCGGGCCGATGCTCCCGTGCCAATGACCGGCCTTGACCCATTCGGCCAGCTCGACCACGCGCCGCGCCGTCGATAGGACGAGCGCGAAAACGGTATCCGCCGTCGATTCCGTGAGGACGTCGGGTGTGTGCGCGAGCACGATGCCGCGGCGGGTCAGATCGGGGAGATCGAAGTTGTCGACCCCCACCGAAATCGTCGATATCGCCTTGAGCCGTGTCGCACGCTCGAGCATCGCCGGCGTCACTTTGATGCTGGCGCCGATGGCGCCGTCGGCATCGACCAGCGCCTCGCCGAGCGCCTCGGCCACCGCTTCGCGCGACTGCGCGAGCGCCGGTTCGAGGACGACGACGTGCGCTTGCCGCCGCAGTTCGTCGAGGACGTCCTCGGGCAGAGGCTTATAGACGACGATTTTTAGCGCCATGCCGTTCACGTTCATTTTCCATGCGCATGGGCGTGGGAGCCGAGCACCGCATCGCGGGACGGCTGCGCCTTGACGGCCAGCGTCAGCAGCACGGCCGCCACGAGCGCGGCGCTCATGAAGGCATACGATGCCGCCGGCGAACCCGTGGTGCCGTTCAGATATCCGACGACATACGAGCCGACGAACGAGCCGAGCGCACCCATGCTGTTGATGAGCGCCATCGCCCCGCCGGCCACGTTTTTCGGCAGCAATTCGGGAACGATGGCGAAGAACGGCCCATACGGTGCGTACATCGCGGCACCGGCCACGACCAGCAGCGCGTAGGACAACCAGAAATGCGTCGAGCCGAGGACGTACGAGAGCGCGAACGCGGCCGCGCCGACGAGCAGGAACGGCCAAACGAATGCCTTGCGTGCGTCGAGCTTGTCGGATGCCCAAGAGGCGGCCAGCATGACGATCGTCGCGACTAGGTACGGCAGCGCGGACAGCCAGCCCGTTTCGACCATTCCCATCGTCGAGCCGTTCTTCAGGATCGACGGCAGCCACAGCACGAAGCCGTAGACACCGATGCTCCAGCAGAAATACTGCGCGCAGAGCTTGATGACGGCCGGCGAGCGGAACGCTTCAGCGTAGTTGCGCACGGGCTTGAGGGCCGCTTGCTCGGCGGCGAGCGTCTGCGCGAGCGCGCGCTTGTCGTCGGCCGTGAGCCATTGCACGTCGTTCGGTTTGTCGCGCACGGCGAACCACCAGCAGACCGCCCAGACGATCGCGGGCACGCCTTCGGCGACGAACATCTCACGCCAGCCGAACGCATGCACGAGATAACCCGAGAGGACGGACATCCACAGCACCGTCACCGGATTGCCGAGGATCAGGAACGTATTGGCGCGCGAACGCTCGGTTTTCGTGAACCAGTTGCTGATGAAGATGAGCATCGCCGGCATCACGGCGGCCTCGACGACACCGAGCAGGAAGCGCAGCGCGATCAGCCACGCAACGTTGCTGACGATCCCGGTCAGCGCGGCGCAGCCGCCCCAGAGGACGAGACTCACGAAAACGAGCCGTCGCACGCTGCGCCGCTCCGCATAGATGGCGCCTGGAATTTGAAAGAAGAAGTAGCCGAGGAAGAACAACGCCCCGATCAGCGACGATAGCGCGGGACTGATGCCGAGATCCTTGTTGATGCCGGCGGCCGCGGCGAACCCGAAGTTCGCGCGATCGAGATAGGCAAGACTGTAGGTGATGAATACGATCGGCATGATCGTCCACCACCGCTTCTGTGCAATCGTCGTGGGCATGGGTGTCTCCTCCCTGTGCTGTGTTCAAAGGAACGGCGTGTGAGCGCCGCCTCGTTTCTTGCCTCGCCCCTCGTGCATGGCGTGCAGTGTAGGCAAACGCCATGCCGCTTGCATCGAGGTGCGCGGCGCATCCGCTCAAGCGGATGCGGTCATGCTTTCGAGCCGGTCGAGTTCCGCCCGCGTCGGCAATCCTTCCGAATCGCCGATCACCTGGATCGCCAGGGCGCCGATGCGGTTGCCGCGAGCCACGGCCTCGGGCAAGCCTCGACCCTCGAGCAGCGCGCTGACGACGCCGACCGCAAAGCCGTCGCCCGCGCCGACCGTATCGACGACGCTGGCCACCGGTTGAGCGGCCACGTAGCCCGATTCGTCGGCCGTCCGGAAATACGCCCCTCCCGCGCCGAGCTTGACGATGACGCCGCGGGCGCCTTGGTCGAGATAGAACCGGGCGATGTCCTCGGGCGCCTCATAGCCCGTGAGCACCAGCCCTTCCCCCAGGCCCGGCAACACCCAATCGGACAGCGCGGCGAGCGCATTCAGCGATGCGGCCATCGCCTCGCGAGACGGCCACAGCGTCGGTCGCAGGTTCGGGTCGAACGAAATCGTCTTGCCGGCCGCACGCATCGATTGCGCGAGCCGAAAGGCCAGATCCCGGGACGAGGCCGAAATCGCGGGGGCCACGCCCGTGAGATGCAGATGGCGGGCGCTTTCCATGTAGTCGGGGTCGTAGTCGTCGACGGAAAGATGGCTTGCAGCCGAGCCCTTGCGGAAGTATTCGACGCTCGGATCGCGGCCCCCCGTTTCCTTCGACTTCAATTGGAAGCCGGTCGGATAACGCGTGTCGACACTGACATGGCTCGAGTCGATCCCTTCCTTCTCGAGCGTATCGAGCACATAGCGGCCGAACGCGTCGGCGCCCACCCGGCTCAGGTAGCCGACGCGAAAGCCGAGCCGTGACAGGCCGATCGCAACGTTCAGGTCGGCGCCGGCGATGCGTTTCGTGAAGTGGCCGACGGCCGCGAGCGGGCCCGTTTCATCGGCGACGAAAAGCGCCATGGCCTCACCGTAGGTCAACACGTCGAGCGGGGAAGACATCGATAACTCCTTGTTCACGTTCTCAACTGCGCCACGCGCGACCGTGCGTCGTTCCGTCGACGATCAGCGCGCATCTCTCGTTTCATGCAGCGGCCAGCCATGCTACCCGGCGCCGCGCGTCCTCGGCAGGTTCGCGCTCATCGAGCGGGAACTCGATCCCTCGCGGCGCGTTGCTCGGCAAGACACGCAAGATCTTCGCAAATAGCTGATCGTCAGGCGCCGGCGCCACGGGAAACCGCCGCGCCCCCTGCCCGCCGGACGACTTGCAATGCACGTACTCGACATGGGGCGCCAGCGCGACCGCCGCCTCGAGCGGCGCTTGGCCCGACCAATCCCAATTGCCGATGTCGAACGTCATCCGCACCGCATCGGCCGCGCCTTCTCGTTCCAGCGCCGCGAACAACGCCACGAAATTCGCAATCGAGCCGTCAAGCTCGCGCTGACCGTTCTCGACGACGAGCCGCGCGCGAGAGCCGGCCCCGATCTTCGCGATCGTCACGGCATCGGCACGGCCCGCGAACGTGCCCAGCTGCAGCTTCAGCCACCGCGCACCCAACGCATCCGCTTCGGCGTAGGCGGCGGCCAATGCCGCGGCATCCAGCGCGCCGTCATCCCGATAAAGCGCCGCTGGCGTCGAATAGACGGCCCACATCCCATGCTGGGTCACGGCAGCGCCGAGCGCATGCAGCGCTGGGAGCGACGCGTCGGCCTCGTGCGAAAACAGCTCGCGCCGTACCTCGAAACCGGCGGCTCCCGCTGCCGCGGCCGCGCCGAGCCAAGCCGCATGGCCGCGGCTGCGCACGGCTTCGGCGCCAAACGCACTGGCGACGATGACGATTTCGGGCGCAGCGCGACATTCTTTTGCGTTCACGTTCACTTCACCGTCGATGGAACCGGTTCCAATTCAATTTCAAAAAAATCGACCACGCTGCTCGACGAAGGCTATGTTGCTCCTGACGCACGCGAGCACGCCATCATGGTAATCCCTACGCGGCGGCTGGTTCGCCCGTGCAAAGGCTCAAAAAACCGGCGGCAACGCGCGAAGGCGCCGCTTCGTGCGGAACGAGGATCGAAAAGTGGCGCGTCAGGGCTTTGGGGCGGATGGGCAGTTGCACGAGCACGCCGTCTTCGTGGCGCATCGACATCGCAGAAACGAAGCCCACACCCATGCCGGCGCGCACGGCCTCCTTCACGCCTTCGACGCCCGCCACGGCCAGCGCCACCTGCGGTACGACGCCAGCCGCCTCGAACGATTGTTCGATGAACTGCCTGACGCCCGATCCTTCTTCGCGCATGACGAGCGGATGAGCGCCGACATCGGCCAGCGTCGGCCATAGGCCCGCCGGCGCGGCATGCTCGGCCAGCGCGTGACCGCGCGGGACGATCGCCACGATCTCATCCTCGCGCCAAGCCCGAACGCCCGTTCCTTCGGGCAAATCGGCACCCACCGGGCCTTCGATCATGGCAATGTCGAGTGACGACAGCAACGCGACGATGTCACCCGTATTGCCGCCCGCCGTCTGGATCTGGACCTCGGGATACCGGCGCTGAAACTCGGCGATGAGGTACGGCAGCAAGTAGCTCGCAATCGTCGTGCTCGCGCCGATCCTGAGCGTGCCGCGCGCGACGCCGCGCAACGCATCGCGATACGCCTGCGCCTGACGGAACGTCTCGCGCAGCTTGAGCGCGTACTCGGCCAACTGCACGCCGCTCGGCGTAAGCCGCACCCCGCGACCGTCGCGCCGGTAGAGCGGCTCGCCGAATTCGTCCTGCAACTGACGCAATTGCCCGGACACCGCAGGCTGCGAGAGATGCAGGGCATCGGCAGCGCGGCTGATGTTCAATCGTTCAGCGACCGCAGCGAACGTTATCAGTTGGTCGGGCGACATTGGGCGAAAAGTATCGGTTCAGCCGATATATTACGTCACAAATGACGATTTTTCATAAGCTTATATTCAATTTAGGATTGGACTATCGAAACGCCGCCCTCAAAGGCCCCGAATGTCCCACGCAACTACCCTCTCCAAGACCGCGCAGGCCGCCCCATCGCACGGCCAGCTCAACGGCATCCTCTTCGTTGCCCTGTTCGCCGCGGCGGTCAGCCGGCTGGCCGCCTTCCCCGCCATCGCCGATCTCGGCATCAGTCCGCTCATCGTGGGTATCGTCGCCGGTGCCGTCTACGGCAATACGTTGCGCGCCGGGATGCCCGCGCATTGGGCCGCCGGCATCAATTTCTCCGCGCGCAAACTGCTGCGCATCGCCGTGGCATTCTTCGGGCTGCGCGTGAGCCTGCAGGAAATCGCTCAGGTCGGGCTGCCCGGGCTCACGATCTCGATGCTCGTCGTCGTCAGCACGCTGCTGCTCGGCACCTGGCTTGGAATGAAGCTGATGAAGCTCGATCGAGACACAGCCATTCTCAATGCGGCGGGCAGCGCAATTTGCGGCGCTGCCGCCGTGCTCGCATTCGAATCGACGCTGCAGTCGAAGCCCGAAAAGAGCGCCGTCGCAGTCGGCAGCGTCGTCTTGTTCGGGACTTTGTCGATGTTCGTGTACCCGCTGCTATACCGCGCGGGCTGGCTCCATCTCGATACGCTCGGCGTCGGCCTGTTTTTCGGTGGGACGATTCATGAGGTCGCGCAAGTCGTGGGCGCCGCCAGCAACGTCAGCGCCGAGGCCACCCACGTTGCCACGATCGTCAAGATGACGCGCGTCATGCTGCTCGTGCCCGTGCTGCTCGCCCTCGGCTTCTGGCTCGCACGCCAGGCTCGGCGCGATGCGTCCGGCGGCCGTGGCCATGCGCATGCGCCGCGCAAGTTGGCCGTGCCCTGGTTCGCGCTCGGCTTCCTCGGCTGCGTGATCGTCAATTCGCTGCATGTGCTTCCGAGCGCCGCGACACAATCCCTCAATGCGATCGATACGTTCGCGTTGACCATGGCGATGACGGCACTCGGCATCGAAACGCACGTCTCGCAAGTGCGCAAGGCCGGCCCCCGGGCGTTGGCGACCGGCTTCATTCTCTACGTTTGGCTCATCGTCGGCGGGCTCGCGATGACTTGGGGCGTGGAGCGCGCATTCGCATAGCAGCGTCCGGCAGCCGATGCTGCGTGCCGCCCTCCTTTCGTTGTCGCGCCTTGCGCGCGGGAGCGATCATAGAGGCGCGGCACGTCGCCGCTTTTTGGATTCGGAGGTGTTTGCAGATGGCTTACGAACTCTACTACTGGGATGGACTGCAAGGCCGCGGCGAATTCGTCCGGCTTGCACTGGAAGAAGCGCAGGCGCCGTACGTCGACATCGCACGCGGCAGCGAGGACGACGGCCAAGGGCAGTCGGCCATGATGGCGCTCATGGGCAGCAAGACCGAGCCGTTCATTCCGTTCGCCCCGCCCTTCCTGAAGGACGGCGATCTGACCGTGCCGCAGACGGCCAACATCCTGCTCTACCTCGGCCCGAAGCTCGGACTCGCGCCGGATGGCGACTTGCGCTACGTCGTGCACGGCCTCCAACTGACGATCGCCGACATGGTGACCGAAGCGCACGATACACATCATCCGATTGCGAGCGGTCAGTACTACGAGGAGCAAAAAGACGCCGCAAAAGCGCGTGCGTCCGATTTTCTCGCGCACCGTCTGCCGAAGTTCATGGGCTACTTCGAGCGGGTACTTGCGCAAAACCCGCGGGGCGACCGTCATCTCGTCGGCGCCACGCTGACCTATGCCGACCTATCGATGTTCCAGTTGATCGAAGGGCTTCGCTACGCCTTCCCGCGCGCGACGGCCCGGTTCGCATCGCACTACCCGCGTCTGGCGGCGCTACGCGACGCCGTCGCGGCGCGGCCGAACGTTGCCGGGTATCTGGCGTCGGATCGCCGCCTCCCGTTCAACGAAACAGGCATCTTCCGTCATTACCCCGAACTCGACACGAGGGCCCATTGAGCCAGGTTGCGACGCCGGCTTGTGCGTGCCGGACGCCGAGCGCGGAGGCACGTTCACCCGCGCGACACCGATGCTATGCTTGCGCTCGCCCCAACATTCATCGAACCCCGAGCTGACGCTTCTCCCGTGCTTTCATTTCTGCTTCGACTGCGCACGCGCGCCCAATCGGTCTTTCGTCTCTCCGAGGCCCATACGATGCTGGTGTGGGCCGTCGTCGTCGGCGTCCTCGGCGCCTTCGCCACGGTCGCGTTCCGGCATGCGATCGACGTCTTCCAGTGGACGTTCACGGGGCGCACCGGCAGCTTCGTCGCGATGGCCAAGGCGCTTCCCTGGACGATTCGGGTCTGGCTGCCTGCCTTGGGCGGACTGATGGCCGGCGGTTTTTTGATCCTCGCGCGCCGCAAAGCCGACAAGCACGCGAACTCGGACTACATGGAAGCGATCACGATCGGCGACGGTGTCGTGCCCGTCTGGACGAGCGCCTGGCGCAGCGTCTCCTCGCTGTTCACGATCGGCCTCGGCGGATCGATCGGCCGCGAGGGGCCGATGGTGCAGCTTGCCGCGCTGGCGGGCTCGATCGTCGGCCGCGTCGTCCACTTCGATCCGCCGCGCCTGCGCCTGCTCGTCGCCTGCGGTGCGGCCGCGGGCATCACTTCCGCCTATAGCGCGCCGATCGCGGGCGCCTTTTTCGTCACCGAAATCGTGCTCGGCTCGATCGCCATGGAAAACTTCGGGCCGCTGCTGGTGTCGTCCGTGGTGGCCAACATCGTCATGCGCGAGTTCTCCGGCTATAAGCCGCCGTACGAGATGCCGGTGTTCCCGACGATCGCGGGCCCCGAAGTGCTCCTGTTCGTCGCGCTCGGCCTGCTGTGCGGCGCCGTGGCCCCGCAGTTCCTGCATCTGATCGAATCGTCCCGCACGCGATTCAAGCGTCTGCCCGTGCCGCTGCCGTTGCGGCTCGCGCTGGGCGGGCTCGTCGTGGGCATCGTCTCCATTTGGGTGCCGGATGTCTGGGGCAACGGCTACAGCGTCGTCAATGCCATCCTGCACTCGCAGTGGACGTGGACCGCCCTCGTCGTCACCCTCCTATGCAAGATCATCGCCACGGCGGCCACCGTGGGCTCCGGCGCCGTCGGCGGCATTTTCACGCCGACGCTGTTCGTCGGCGCAACGCTCGGTTCGCTGTTCGGCCTCGTCGTGCACGGCGCGTGGCCGCACGGCACCTCGGGCGCGTTCGCCTACGCGATGGTCGGCATGGGTGCGTTCATGGCCGGTGCCACTCAGGCGCCGCTGATGGCGATCCTCATGATCTTCGAGATGACGCTCAGCTATCAGGTGGTGTTGCCGCTGATGCTCTCCTGCGTCATCGCCTATTTCGTTTCTCGCGCGATCAACAAGACGTCCATGTACGAGGTTACGCTGCGCCGCAATGCCGAAGAGCAGGAACGGATGCGGCTACGCGCGGCCCAGGTGCGCGAGCTCGTCAAGCCGGCCGATACGATCGTGCGGCTCAGTGCAACCGTGCGCGAGATGACGCGGGTATTTCTCGAATATCCGGTGAAGTACCTATACGTGACCGACGACGCCGGCCATTTCCGCGGGGTCGTCGCCTTGAAGGACATCACCTCGGACCTCCTCGAGCGGCGCGACACCTCGAGCCGAACCGCCGCCGACTACCTGCAGCCCGAATTCGCGATGCTGACGCCCGATATGCCGATCGGCGTCGCCCTGCAGCGTTTCCTCGCCTTCCAAGGCGAGCGCCTGCCCGTCGTCGCGAGCGCAGAGGAGCCGGTGCTCGTCGGCGCCGTCTATAAAACGACGCTGCTCGACGCCTACCGTCGGATGAATCCCGCTATCTGACACACCGGCGTCTTCCGGGTGCGCGCCGCCGGGCGCGTTTGCCGCGATGGCAAAGCGCTGCATATTTTCTACAATAAAGACTGAAAAGCAGGCCGCCGAGCCCGCCGCGCGCCGCGTTGCAGGTGCGCCGAGCGCAGCCCTTTCGATCGCCCAATCGATCTGGAGCGAAGATGAGTGAACCGTCCCTCGACGCCGTGCGTCGCGACAACGCGGGTTGGATATTCGTGCACATCGAAGGCGAACCGTACGATCGCGGCGAACAGCACGGCCAATTGCTCGCCGCTGAAATCAAGAATGCGATCCGCACCGCCAAGTACCTGGCGCACTGGGATACGGGCGAGGACTTCGAAACGTTCACGAAGGCAGCCGTTGCACAGTTCGCGCCCAAGCTCGACACCGAGTTCACCGACGAAATCCAAGGAATCGCCGACGGCGCCAAGCTGCGCTTCGACGAGGTCCTGGCCTGGAACGGCTATATGGACTTGCTCCAGAGCTGGTGGCCACACAAAGTCGCGACCGGCGATCCGCACTTGGGTACGAAGCCTTGGAAGGGCCGGCGCGGGCACCATTGCAGCGCTTTCATCGCGACGGGCAGCGCAACGCAGGACGGACGCATCGTCATGGCGCACAACTCGTGGGACCGCTACGCCGCGGGCGATGCGTTCAACGTCGTGTTCGACATCGTGCCCGATTCGGGCCACCGGATTCTGATGCAGGGATTGCCGGGCTGCATTTCGAGTCTGACCGACTTCTGGCTGACGTCGGCGGGACTCATGGTCACCGAAACGACGATCTCCAATTTCGCCGGCTACAACAGCGCGGGCGCCCCCGAGTTCTACCGCTCGCGGCGCGCCACGCAGTATGCGAACAACATCGGTGAATGGTGCGAGATGTTTTCGGTATCGAACAACGGCGGCTATGCGAACAGTTGGCTGCTCGGCGATACGAAAACAGGCGAGATCGCGCGTTTCGAGCTCGGGCTCCACTATTCCGGATTCGAAAGCACGAAAGACGGGTTTTACAGCGGCTACAACACCGCGACGGATCTGAAGATCCGCAACCAGGAATGCGTCGGCGAAGGCGAGGACTACACCGACGTGCGCAGAAACGGCGCGCGCCGGCTGCGGTTCATGCAATTGGCCGAGATCCACCACGGCAAAATCGATGTGGATCTCGCCAAGAAGATGATTGCCGATCATCACGACGTCTACCTGAGCCGCGACGACAATCCCTCCTCACGGACGATCTGCGGGCACTTGGAGCTCGACGATCAGCGCTTCGGCGGATCGGATCAGGGGCCTTTCAACCCGTGGGGAGCGAACGACGGAAAAGTCGTCGATAGCGAAATGGCGCGCGATCTAGCGTTTTGGGCGCGCTGGGGCCATCCGTGCGGAAAGCCGTTCGAAGCACAGGCGTTCATGAAGCGCCATCCGCAATGGAATTGGCTCAATGGTTACATGCGCGACCGGCCTAGTTGGCCATGGACGCGCTTCGAGGTGCAGCGTTAGCGCCGCGAGTCGAACGGGGCCTGGCACGAGGCGTGCTGCCCAGTGAGTCGGCAAGAGTCGTCGAATCCGATCGATGTCTCCGAACTCATCGGCGGCATGCTCAATCGAGAAGGAGGTCGAGCGATGAAAGTCTCGACACTGACAACCATGGCATTGCTTTCGGCTTCGTGCTTCGCTGCACCGATGCACACTGGAAAATTCGACAGCGCCACCGCACGCGCCGCCTTGGCTGCGGCTCGCGCAAACGCAGCGCCCGTCGCCCCACCGGCCCCCGGCGTCACGGCGGATCCGGCCGCTGCGAGCGGTCACTGGCGTCGCATCGCGCTGCCCAAGCGACACGAATTGGCGCAGCATTTCGCAACTCACGAACGGCAGGCGCGCACGTGAGCGCGGCCGGCAAGCATCGGCCGCCCGCCGCCGGCGCGCAAGCGCAGGCGGATTCGCGCCCCACGCCCGATCTGTCGGCCGTTCCAGCGGAAACGATCGATCTGCAGATCGCCGACGTGCTGCACGCCGTCCGCTATCCGGCCAATAAGGATTGCATCGTCGATGCCGCCCGCGACGCGGGCGCGAGCAACGAACTGCTCGCGATTCTCGAGGGGTTGCCCGAGCAGGATTACACGAGCGTCGATGACGTGACGCGTTTCATCGGCAGCAACTACGGCCCCGGCTTAGGGCTGTGACGCCTGGCGCACGCCGGAGCGCGGCGATCGTCATTCGCCCGCGCCGACCACCTTCGAAAAGAAATGGCCCAGCACCGACTCCGCAAGTTCGGCGGTGACGTGCTGCGGATCGCAAACGCGCAGCGCCTGAACACCGTCCAGCAGGCTGATAAGGCCGAGCGCCAAGACCTCGGCGGGCATCTGCAGCGGCGTGCCGGTGCGCTCCGAAAACAAGCGGGCGTAGCCCGTGAAGAACGCGTGCTTCTCTTGCAGGAACGCACTGAAGCGCGCGCGAAACTTCGCGTCGCGCGTGGCAAGCAACTTTGCCTCGGCCCATAGCAGAAAACACTCGTCCTGCCGAAAGCACTGGCTGTAGAACGCCATGCATCGCGCTTCCATCTCTTCGCGCGTGGCCCCGTCTTCGATGATCGAATGGAGGTCCACCTGCATCCGCTCGTGATCGCGTCGCAAGAGCTCCATCAGCAACTCGGCCTTGCTTCGGAAGTTCGAATAGAACGCCCCTCGCGTGTATCCGGCCGCTGCGGCGATGTCTTCGACGCTCGCCGCGACGAAGCCTTTCTTCATGAAAATCGTCAGCGCAGCGTCGAGCAAACGCTGGCGCGTCTGCTCTTTGCTCTCTTCGCGAGTCAACCGTTTGCGTTTCATGTCGTGCAGTTTAGCACTACCGATCACTTTGATACGTCTTTGCATTCAAATACAGACATGTATTAGAATGCGCCTCTGAAGCTCCGACCGCGGCCGTCCGCGCACGCCGGCGTGCGCCCCACGGCCACGCCGAACGGGCCGCGGCGGCATGCTCGGCTTGCCCTCCCTATCTTCTGCCCGGGGTCATCGTGATTCGTCCCGTTCTCGACGCGCCCATTGCGGCGCCCACGCAGGCCAACGGCTTCTCGTTGCTCGCATCGCGCTTGGCGGTTCGGCGATACGGGGTTGCCGCAGCCGTTTGCGGCGTGCTAGCGCTTGCCGCATGCCATGAACGGCCGGCTGTCGCCCCGGCGCCACGGCCCGTGGTGGCCGTCGCCGTTCATCCGGACGGCATCCCGCCCGAGGCTACACTGCCCGGCGACGTCGAAGCGCGTTACAGCACTCCGCTCTCGTTCCGCGTCGGTGGCAAGATCGTCGAGCGAAACGTCCGGCTCGGTGACACCGTAAAAGCCGGGCAAGTGCTCGCGCGTCTCGACCCGTCCGACTTGCAAAGGAGCCTGGCCAACGCGCAGGCACAGCTCGATGCGGCGCAGCACCGGTTCGTCTATGCGAAGCAGCAGCTCGATCGCGACCGGGCGCAGGCCGACGAAAAGTTGATCGCGCCGGCACAGCTGGAGCAAACGCAGGATGCGTACGCGTCGGCGGCCGCCCAGCGCGATGCCGCGCAAGCGCAACTCGCGCTCGCACGCAATCAGTTGTCCTACGCAGCGCTCGTGGCCGACCATGCGGGCTCGATCACCGCAGAGCAAGCCGATACCGGCCAAAACGTCAGCGCCGGCCAAGCCGTCTATAGCCTCGCCTGGTCCGGCGACATCGACGTCGTTTGCGATGCGCCCGAAAGCGCCCTGGCCTCGCTGGCGGTCGGCACCGCCGCCGAAGTGACGCTGCCGGCACTGCCCGGCAAGCGGTTCGCCGCCAAGGTGCGAGAGATCGCGCCCGCCGCCGACCCTGCCAGCCGCACCTACCGCGTCAGGCTGACGCTCGCGGCACCCGCCACGCAGGTGCGTCTCGGCATGACGGCGCAGATCGCCTTTGCGTCGATGCAGGCACGCATGGGCCCGCATCCGTTCACGCTGCCCGTGACGTCGCTCTTTCACGACGGCAAAGCGCCGGCCGTGTGGGTCGTGCGCGCGGGGACCGACACGCTCGAGCTGCGGCGCGTGTCGGTCGGGCGTTACGACGAGCGCACGTTCTCCGTGACGGAGGGCTTGCGCGACGGCGAGCGCGTCGTGTATCAAGGCGTGCACACCGTGAGCGCGGGCGAGCACGTGCGCGTCGTGCCGCCGCTGCATCCGGAGGATTTCGGATCATGAGCGGCGCCGATCGTCAGGATGGGGCCGCACCCGTTGGCACCGGCGGCGAGCATTCGCACACCGCCGCCGAGTCTTCGGGCGCCACCCTCAATGCGGCCGCGACGAGCCTGCACGAGGAAGGACGCTTCAACCTATCGGCCTGGACGCTGCGGCATCAGGCGCTCGTCGTCTTTTTGATTGCGCTGGCAACGCTTGCCGGCATCCTCGCCTATACGCGTCTCGCGCAATCCGAGGATCCGCCGTTCACGTTCCGCGTCATGGTGATCAACACGTTTTGGCCCGGCGCCACTGCACGGCAGGTGCAAGAGCAGGTCACCGATCGCATCGAGCGCAAGCTGCAGGAAATGCCGCACATCGATTTCCAGCGCAGCTACTCGCGGCCCGGCGAATCGATGATCTTCTTTTCGATGAAGGATTCCGCGCCCGTCGAAGACGTGCAGCAAACCTGGTATCAAGTCCGCAAGAAGGTGGGCGACATCGCGCATACGCTGCCGGCGGGCACGGTCGGGCCATTCTTCAACGACGAATTCGGCGACGTCTACACGAACATCTACACGCTGGCCGGCGACGGGTACTCTCCGGCTCAGTTGCACGACTATGCCGACGAATTGCGCACGGTCCTGCTGCGCGTGCCCGGCGTGGCCAAAGTCGACTACTTCGGCGATCCCGATCAGCACATCTTCGTCGAGATCGCGAACGCGCAGCTCACGCGCTTGAACATTACGCCGCAGCAGTTGGCCCAAGCGATCGCCTCGCAAAATGCCGTTGCATCGTCCGGCACCGTCACGACGCACGATGACCGCGTGTTCGTCCGCCCCAGCGGCCAACTCGACAACGTGCAGGCGCTGGCCGACACGCTGATTCCGATCGGACATCGGACCGTGCGGCTCGGCGACATCGCCACGATCAAGCGGGGCTACGACGATCCGCCCGTCACCGAGATGCGCAACCGCGGCCACGCGGTGCTCGGCATCGGCGTGACGATGCAGCCGGGCGGCGACGTCATTCGCCTCGGCAAGGCGCTCGATGCGACGGCGGTGCAACTGCGCGCGCATCTGCCGGCCGGGCTCACGCTCGAACAGGTGTCGAGCATGCCGCACGCAGTCGCGCACTCGGTCGACGATTTCCTCGAAGCCGTCGGCGAAGCCATCGCGATCGTGCTGATCGTGAGCCTTGTTTCGCTTGGGCTGCGCACGGGGATGGTGGTCGTCATCTCGATCCCGATCGTGCTCGCCGTGACCGCGCTCGTGATGTATCTGTTCGACATCGGCCTGCACAAAGTGTCGCTCGGCACGCTCGTGCTCGCGCTGGGACTGCTCGTCGACGATGCGATCATCGCCGTCGAAATGATGGCCGTGAAGCTCGAGCAAGGATGGAAGCGCACGCGAGCCGCCGCGTACGCCTACACGAGCACGGCGTTTCCGATGCTGACGGGCACGCTCGTCACCGTGTCTGGCTTCTTGCCGATCGCGCTCGCCAAGTCGAGCACGGGCGAGTACACGCGCTCGATCTTCGAAGTGTCGGCCATTGCCCTCATCGCCTCCTGGTTCGCCGCCGTCGTGCTGATTCCGCTGCTCGGCTACCATTTGCTTCCCGAGCGCAAGCGTGCGCACGGCGAAGCGCACGATCACGAGCACGATATCTACGACACGCGGTTCTATCGCCGCCTGTCCGGTTGGATCAGTTGGTGCGTCGAGCGCCGCGCAATCGTGCTCGGCATCACGGTCGCGCTGTTCGTCGCTGCGCTCGCCGCGTTCTCGCTCGTGCCGCAGCAGTTCTTCCCGAGCTCGGATCGGCCCGAGTTGCTCGTCGATATGCGGCTCCCCGAAGGCGCCTCGTTCGATGCGACGCTCAGGCAAGCGAAGCGGCTAGAGCAGACGCTCGACGGCCGCCCCGAGATCGATCATTTCGTCGACTATGTCGGCACGGGTGCACCGCGCTTTTATCTCCCGCTCGATCAGCAGTTGCAGCAGCCGAACTTCGCGCAGTTCGTGATCACGGCCAAATCGGTCGAAGAACGTGAAAAGCTGGCGCGCTGGCTCGATACGCGGCTCGAAAGCGACTTTTCTGCCGTTCGCACGCGCCTGTCGCGCCTCGAGAACGGGCCGCCCGTCGGCTATCCCGTGCAGTTCCGCGTCAGCGGCGACGACATCGCGACGGTGCGCGCCATCTCCGAACGCGTGGCCGCGAAGATGCGCGCCGATGCGAGAACGCGCGGCGTGCAATTCGACTGGGACGAGCCAGCCGAACGCTCGATGACGTTCGAGGTCGATCAAAACAAAGCGCGCCAGGTCGGCGTCACCTCCGAAGACGTCTCGAACTTCCTCGCCATGACGCTTTCGGGCTACACCGTCACGCAGTTTCGCGAGCGCGACAAGCTGATCAGCGTCGATCTGCGCGCGCCGAAGCGCGAGCGCGTCGACCCGGCGCACCTGCTCGGCCTCGCGATGCCGACGCCGAACGGCCCCGTGCCGCTGGCCTCGCTGGGGCATGTCCGCAATACGCTCGAATACGGCGTGATCTGGGAGCGCGACCGTCAACCGACGATCACCGTGCAGGCCGACGTGCGCGGCAACGCGCAAGGCATCGACGTGACGCACGACCTCGATCGCGCGCTGGCGCCGATCCGCGCATCGCTGCCGCTCGGGTACCGCATCGAAGTGGGCGGCTCGGTGGAGGAAAGCGCCAAGGGACAAGCGTCGATCAATGCGCAAATGCCGCTGATGGCGATCGCCGTGTTGACGCTCTTGATGATTCAACTGCAAAGCTTCGCACGCGTGCTGATGGTCGTGCTGACGGCGCCGCTCGGTTTGATCGGCGTCGTCGTGACGCTGCTCGCCTTCGGCAAGCCGTTCGGTTTCGTGGCCATGCTCGGCGTAATTGCCATGTTCGGCATCATCATGCGCAATTCGGTGATCCTCGTCGACCAGATCGAGCAGGACATCGCCGCTGGGCATCGGCGCTTCGACGCGATCGTCGGTGCGACGGTGCGCCGCTTCCGCCCGATCACGCTGACGGCCGCGGCCGCCGTGCTCGCGCTGATCCCGCTCTTGCGCTCGAACTTCTTCGGGCCGATGGCCACCGCGCTGATGGGCGGCATCACGAGCGCCACCGTGCTGACGCTCTTCTACCTGCCCGCGCTCTATGCGACGTCGTTCCGAGTACGGCTCGACGAACGCGACCCGCCGCCGGATGCCAACTCTCACACGGGGAACTGATCATGACGATCATGCGCGTGAGCGCGTTCCTATTCGCCGCGACGGCGACGCTAGCCTTGGCCGCATGTTCGCTAGGGCCTAGCGGCGAGCCGCCGGCGATGCCCTCGCCGGCCCATTACGGTCAAACCGAGTTGCCCGAGCAGACGGCGGCGGCCGGCGGTGTTTCGCAGCGCTTCGACGTGGGCGGGGCATCGCTTCCCGAATGGTGGCGCCTGTACCATTCGCCGAAGCTGGACGCGCTCGTCGACGAGGGGGTCAAAAACAGCCCGACGCTTGCAGCAACGGAAAAGACGCTCGCGGGCGCCGAGCAGCAACTGCGAGCACAAATCGGCTCGTCTTTGTTGCCGACGATCGACGCCGGCGCGCAAGCCACGCGTGAGCGTGCGCTCGGCATTCCCGAGGCAGGGCCGCCGACCGTTCGCTACAACGTGTTCGTCGGCCAGATTCAAGCGCATTACACATTCGATTTGTTCGGCGCCGTCCGCTATGCAAACGCGGCGCTCAATGCACGCGTGAATGTGCAAGCGTTCCAGCTCAGCGCGGCACGCCGGGCGCTGGCCGCCAACATCGTGACGACGGCGATCAGCGCTGCCGCGCTCGATGATGAAATCGATGCGACGCAGCGGCTCGTCGCGCTAGCGCAGCAAACGGCGCAAGAGGACACGCGGCGCTATGCGGTCGGTGCCGTGCCGCATCTCCAGGTGCTGGCGTCGCGGCAAACGGCGTCGCAGCTCGAAGCGGGCCTGCCGCCGCTGCTTGCGCAGCGCCAAGCCGTTCGGCATGCGCTCGCGGTGCTGATCGGCCGCACGCCCGATTCCCTCCCCGACCTTCCGGCGCTTGCGGAGCTCGCGTTGCCTGAGCGCGTGCCCGTCGTCGTGCCATCGACCCTCTTGCACGCCCGCCCGGACATCGCGGCCGCGGAAGCGGCGTTGAGAGCGTCGGCGGCAGAGGTCGGCGTGGCCACGGCGCAGTTGTTCCCGAGCGTGTCGCTGACTGCATCGATGGGTCAAGGCGGCTTCAGTTGGCCGACGGTGCTCTCCGGAGCCGGCGCATTGTGGAGCCTTGGCGGATCGCTGACGCAGCCGTTGTTCCACGGTGGCGCACTGCTCGCCCAACGCCGCGCGGCGATCGATTTTTACGAGGCGGCTGTCGACCAGTACAAGGCGACCGTGTTGTCGGCGTTCCAAAACGTCGCCGATACGTTGGCCGCGCTCGAGCATGACGCGCAAACGGCGAGCGCAACCGAAACGCAAGCCCAATCGGCGCGGCAGGCATTCGACGAAACGGCCGCGCGCGAACGGCTCGGCGCAGTGCCTGCTTCGAGCGTGCGAGCGAGCGAGATTCAGTATTGGGATGCGAGAGTTGCCGAGCTTCGCGCTACGGGTCAGCGCCTCACGGATACGGCGTTGCTGTTTCAGGCGATGGGGGTCGTGGCGGAAGACAAGCACTCTGGAAGCTGAAATCGAGCGCATGCTGCGCGACAGTCGCTGGCCCCGATCTTCATATATTGGAGACAACGCCATATCGCTGCACGATTCGCGTGGTGTTTCGTCTCGCACACAGCCGACGCGCCCCTACAATCGTGGCGATGGATGCGCCTGGCAAACCACGGCTTGGCTGAACGAGGCGAGCTCGCTATCCGTCGCCCCTCGACGCTCCCGCGTCGATGGCCATGACATTTCGACAGCGCAATCGTGCGCACCGAGACAGGCGATGGATTCTCCAATTCAGTTGCAGCGACCCGATGGGCTGCGCCAGCGGCGGACCGGGGGGCGTGCGAATAATCAGCGGGCGACAGAAGAGATTCCGCACAGTGCGCCGGTCGAAAACCAGAACCCCTTCCAATGGAATGGCCAAGCCGGGCAGAGGGGGATCCTGCGCCCGAATTCGTGGGCCGGCTATGGCCCGCGTACGATCGAGGAAGACGTGATCAGCCACTGGGATCAGATGTGCAGATCGTTGACGTCCATCCCAGAGGGTGCCGCCCTCGGTCAATACCCTCGTGCGGGCGCATCGCCGCATTCGTCGATCGCACGCCTTGCCTCGACGGATCCCGGGCCTTCGAGCGCCGCGGAGCCGCTTCTGCCTCCATCGGACAGGATGAACGAACCCGCCGCCACCGCCGAAAATTCGCGGCAACAGCGAATATGGAAGATGGTGTGCCACCCCGCTACGATCCTGGCGACCGAACTGCTCACCAACGTCACGGGGCTCACAAGTACGGTCGCGGGTCCGCTCGGCTATGACCGTCTTGCGAACGCGGCTAACAGCGCCGTCGGGCTGTTGGGTGGTCTTAACGGGGCGCAGTTATACCGTGCGAATTGGGTGAATGCGGCCCCCAACACTCAGGTCAGTGAACTGGCGGTAGCCGCAAGCGTTGCAAGCCTTCTGAACGCCGGATTCGCGGCGACGACGGCCTGGTGGCTCACCGAGCCCAGACGAACCGTCGACTTCCACAGTAACGCCGGCGCACTAGCCGCGATTTTCAGCGAAGCGGCCGACCTGCGCGACGCCATTAATGGCTTGCGCCGGACCCTGAACGGTCAAAGAGAGCATTTGCCGCGCAGCGCGGCGCTCATGGTACGCGTGGTTATGATTGTTGCTAGCGCGATTTGTAC
Source organism: Trinickia sp. (assembly GCF_051953955.1). Taxonomy (GTDB): domain Bacteria; phylum Pseudomonadota; class Gammaproteobacteria; order Burkholderiales; family Burkholderiaceae; genus Trinickia. Next base: position 29,936 of record NZ_JBQCIF010000057.1, read on the forward strand.
GATGGTGGCTATCTGGTTGGAAGGAAACGAGCGCGACGCAACGCATTTCAGGTCTGCAGCGGCCGCACTCCCCATCGCGGGCACCGTCGCGGGCGGCGCAGCTGAATTGCTGAACCACGAATCGGTGAGAAATTGGCTCCGCGCGAGGCTCGATGAAATTGCGTCACTGATTGGGGGGAGCGGCCCCGCGGGTTTCCCGGATGCTCCGGGCGCCTCGGGTGCGCTGGACCCTTCCCCTTGACCGCCTGATGACGGCGTTGGCGCCAGAGCAACGATCGTTCTATCTGTTGAGGTTCCACGCAACGCATGCCCGATTCCCCCCCGTCGTTCGCCGAATCGAAAAAACGCCGCCGCTCGCCGTCGCCGAGGCACGACCGGGCACAGTTGCACGCGAGCCACGCTATTGCCAACGCCAGTTCGGCTCAGTCCGACATGCTGCGACGAATGCGGCCTCCCATCGCGCGGTCCCCCGGTGTGCAGCCAGCCTCGTCCCAGTTCGCGCAAACAGCCACCGCTTCGGGTATCGAATCGCAACCTAATGCGCCCGCGGTGAAACGCTACAAGGGCCTATTCGAGAGCGAGGCAGGAAATGGCGCAACGGCGGCCTCGGCGCCGGAGCCGACCGGCTACGAGGCGATATCGACACCGGAGCCCCTCGATCTTGACCCTCAGACGTTGAATATGATTTCCGCATTCCTTCGCGAGATGCCGGACTCGCCTGCTCTTGGGGGGCCTCCGCGCAATGCCGCGGCCGAAACGTCGACGGCGGAGCCGATGACGTCACACGTGACCCTAGGGGCGAAACCGATCGAGCAGGCCGATGCGCACCTGTCCCTCCAGTTCTACGATCTCGCAACGGACTATCCCGACGGCATACGAAGCGACTACGCGCGAGCCTTTGTCGTCGCGACCGACATCATCGCTTACGTACGTAATCAGCTTCACCACGGAAGCGCAAATCAAAGATGGAATCAGCAAGGCTCGGGGCAACCGCACAACGACGAACTCGCCAATCGATCGGCCGAGCCAATCAACGAAGCGCTCATGCGAACGCAGTTTATCGATCATCACAGCGGGCGCTGTCTGCCGGAGAACGAATTGTCCCGTTTCGCCTGGTCGCAAATCCACAGTACGGAAGATCGACGCGAGCTCGCTCGCCGAATCGCGCAAGCGTTCATGTGGTCCAACTCGCCCGAACCGGGCGATGCGCAGCACGCGAACGCACAAGCTGCGAGCACCCGGCCGGATTTTGCAGCGCTAGGCCAAGAGATGCTGCGGTACAAGCCCCGGCTCATCGCCCATACCGCGTACGCCGTGGCCGCGGGAAACGACGACCACATGGCGGCCTTCGCCTACACCGATGCACGACATCGACTCAATAGCTCGTACGTGGTCCAGTTGATGCAGATGCCTGACCACACGTTTTGCCGCATTGGTATGCCGGCGTGGCCGGAAGCGCACTGGTGGGTCATCGATCCTTGGCCGCGCGACGCCTATCCTGTGCGCTTCGAACACCACCTCGGTTACGGCAAATCGCAAGTCCTGGCGAGCAAACCCGGAAAAGGCGCGCCATGTAGCGATGAAAAGCTGCAACGCTATCGCGCCCTGCGTAGGTCGATGGCTCACCGACTACAAGAATTCCGGGAATGGACGTGGCCGGGGATAAATGCCCGCACGCGGGTCATGCATAACTGCCTCTATCCGACGAAAGATCCGATCCAAGGGCTATATACGGTATTGGTCCGGCAGCCCGATGTGGGATTGACGCCGCAGTATCACCGCATCTCCCGCGAGCACGAAGATACGCGTGTGGTCGTCGCGGGTATTATTCGCGACGTGAAGGCGAGCCTCAAGTATGGAAGCGAAAACCAACTGTGGAATTTCGAGCGCGGCGGCCAAACGGGAAACCCAGAAGGCGCAGACCAATCGCAGGAACGGTACGTCGAAACGCGTCTACGGATGAACTTCCTACGCAATGCTGATCCCAGCCACTTGTCCGACGATGAAATGCGCCGCTTCGCCGAATCTGACCATCGGGGGGTGCCATACCGAATCGATCTCGCCGGCCAAATCCAGCGCCTTTTGTTTTCCCGGCCGAACGAAAACGGCGCCGGCTCGGCGCTTGCGCCCGACGCCCAGGCAAGCCTCGACATGCTTCGCGGCCAGGTGCTGAGATGCAAGCGGCGGCTCAGCGCTTTCACGGCGCTTGGCACTGAAGTCGGCAACTGCGGCGAATTTGCCGACGTGTCGTATATGCTTGCGCGCCAACGCTTCGGCCCAGAGTACACCGTTGCATTTGCAACGACGGCCATACCGGAACACGCATTTTGCGTCGTTGGCAAAAAGGATTGGCCACTGGACCTTTGGTGGGTGATCGACGCGTGGCCGCGCGATGCCTATCCGGTGTTGGCCCAGCACTACTTCGGGTACGAAAACATTCGGCGAGGCGTGGCCAAGCCAGGCAAAGGAATCGCACACTCGCTCGAGCAACAGATGCGCTACGCGCGGCTTCGCGGGGACGTAGCGAAAAAATACCAGGAGTTCAGGCAAAGTAAGCGGGCGCAACACGACAACGACATGCCTCAACTCGCTAATGCTAGATTTCTAATGTACAACTGCCTGTATCCGGCAGCGGACCCGGTAAAGTGGCATTACTACGTTTCCGCAACCGACTTCAGCTAGCGTCGATCGCGGCGCTAGCGTCCTGACCGGTCCTGCTCGATCCGACGAGCCAGCGGCTCGCGGACCACTGCACTTTCACTGCAACCGATGGAACCAGTGGAGACAACAAAGGCGCGCGTTGGCCCGGCGATCTCTCACCTATCGAGAACCAACGGGAGTGGGTGCCGTTTCGGCGTCCGCCGTCGCCGGTGGCATCGGTAGACTGCAAATTGTGTTGAACAGATCGACGATGGCCCGAGACGCATGCCCGATTCCGCTTCCTCCCCGCTGCAACATCGCCCTCGCCCGCCACGGCGTCGAGCAAGCAGCGTAGCCTCGTCGCAGCCGTATGCGGACCAGCAGCGCCAAATCCGCCCGATGCCGAGCGCTCGGCTGACGGTCGAGCAAGAATTGACGAAGTTCATCGGGCAAAAATTCGCATTCGTGATGCTCGGTTTTTCAGGACTAGGCTACGAGCATGTCGAGACATTGGAGCAGACTTTCCGCCAAGACCTCGCTCAGACGATTCACGACAAAGGCGGAGCGCAGAACGTCATCGTAGTCGGCGGCGCGACGGAAGCGGGTGTCGGCCGCCTCTATGAAATCGCGAAGCAGATAGGCGTGGCCACACTAGGCATCGTTTCGGAGGCCGCCCGACAGTATCAGGAACCGATCTCGCCTTCTTGCGACCACACGATCTATGTGCCCGACCCGGGCGGCACCTGGGACGTCCTGAGCCCGAGCGGAAAATCCTATACCGTCATCGCGGGGCGGACCAACGTGCTTTTCGGTGGCCCGGGTGGGGAGCTGTTCAGCTACGGCGGCGGCGAGGTTGCCGGACGCGAAATCATGGAAGCCGACCATGAGGGCGTTCCCTTCACCCTCTATCCCGGGATGCGGCCGGAGGCGGGAAAAGCGGAGGCTAAGCAACTAGCCCACGACAAAAAGCAAGCGCAACGGCCCGAGCAGGACCGCGTTCCTTTCGATGCCACGCCAATGGCAACGCAATTCGGTCACCTTGCCGGTGCCGACGGCCGTTACCGATCGTCGCGTTAAGGCGCCACGCCCGCCAGGCGCTTTCTCTCCGCCCGCAGCATGAAGTAATTGATGCCGATCACGCCGACGGTGACTACCCCGATAAATAGTGTCGCCAACGCGTTCATCTCAGGATTGAGCCCTAACCGCACGCGCGAGAACACGACGAGCGGCAGCGTCGTCGATCCCGGCCCAGATAGAAACGCCGACAGCACGAGGTCATCGATCGATAGCGTGAACGAGAGCAGCCACCCTGCCATCAACGCTTGAGAAATCAACGGCAACGTAATCGCAAAGAACACCTTGAACGGCGTTGCCCCGAGATCGAGCGCCGCTTCCTCCAACGAGGGATTGAGCTCACGCACGCGCGACTGCACGATGATGGCGACATACGACATGCAAAGCATGACGTGACCGATCCAGATGGTGGTGAACCCGCGCTGCTCGGGCCAGCCTAGCCACTTGCCCATCTCGATGAACAGCAGCAGCAGCGAGATGCCCTGAATCACTTCGGGAATCACGAGCGGCGCGTTGATCATCCCGCTGAACAACGTCGCACCGCGAAACCGCCCCATTCTGGCGAGTACGAAACCGGCCCACGTACCGATGAATACCGATGCGAACGCTGTGAGCAACGCAATGCGCAGCGAAAGCCAGAATGCCGTAATGAGTTCGTCGTCCTGTGCGAGCGCCTCGTACCAGCGCGTGGAAAAATGCGTCCACACGGTGACGAGCTGCGATTCGTTGAACGAATAGACGATGAGGCTCAGGATCGGAATGTAGAGAAACGCAAACCCGACGCCGAGCGCCGTCACTTGCAAGGTACGGTTCGGTTTGATCATCGCCGCGTTTCGAGTTGTTTCGCCTGAAAATGCTGGAACATCGCCATCGGCACGAGCAGCAGCAGAACCATTGCACAGGTGACCGCGGACGCCATCGGCCAGTCGGCGTTGTTGAAGAACTCGTTCCACATGACGCGCCCGATCATCAGCGTATTCGCACCACCGAGCAATTCGGGAATCACGTATTCGCCCACCGCCGGAATGAAAACCAGCAGACACCCGGCGATGATGCCGTTCTTCGAAAGCGGCAGCGTGATCTGCACGAACGCCTTCCAGGGCTTCGCGCCGAGATCGTAGGCCGCCTCGAGCAGCGTCATGTCCATCTTGACCAAGTGCGCGTAAAGCGGCATGACGAGAAACGGCAGATACGAATAGACCATGCCGATATAGACAGCCGTATTCGTGCGGTACAACTCGATCGGCGTGTGAATGAGCCCGATCGTCATCAAGAAGTTGTTGAGCAGCCCGTTGTTCTTGAGAATGCCGATCCATGCATAGACGCGAATCAGAAACGACGTCCAGAACGGCAGCATCACGGCCATCATCAAGATGTTGCGCGAGTTCGGATTCGAGCGCGCGATGTAGTACGCCATCGGATAGCCGAGCAGCAGGCACAGCAGCGTCGTGACGGCCGCGACGAGCACCGAGTTCACATAGGTGGCGAAGTACAGGCTATCGGTCAACAAGAACGCGTAATGGGCAACGTTCAACGAAATCTGAACGACGCCGTCCTTGATGTCGACGAGCTCCGTGTACGGGGGAATGCCGAGCTGCAACTGCGCGAAGCTGATCTTGACGACGAGCAGGAACGGCACGAAGAAGAACATCAGCAGCCAGATGAACGGCCCGGCGACGACGGCGGTGCCGCCGGTCAGCCTGAAGCGCCGCGCAGGCCACGTGGCGAGCGAGAGCAGCGTCTTCATGCCGTCAGCACCACGCCGGCCGATGCGCTCCAGCGCACGTAGATCTCATCGCCCCAAGTCGGCGATTCGATTTCCGTCAGCGCGAGGCTCGAAACGTTCGCCACCACCGTTTTGCCCGAGTCGAGCTTCACATGGTAGAGCGAGTAGCCACCCATGTAGGCGATGTTCGCAACGGTGCCGCGGCCCCAGTTATAGGCCCCCTCGGGCGGCTTGCGCGTGAGCGCGATGCGCTCGGGACGGACCGAGATCGTCACGGGCATGCCGAGCGGCCCCGTGATGCCGTGATTGACGTAGAGACGGCAAGGCAACTCGGCCGTCTCGACGAAAACGTGATCGGGCTCGTCCTCCACCACGCGGCCATCGAAGAGGTTCGTCGAGCCGATGAACTCGGCCGAGAAGCGCGAATTCGGAAACTCGTAGACCTCGTGCGGCGTCCCGAGCTGCACGATCTCGCCGTCGCTCATGACGGCCAGGCGATCGGCCATCGTCATCGCTTCTTCCTGATCGTGCGTGACCATGATGCAAGTCACGCCGACGCGATCGAGAATGTTCACGAGCTCGATCTGCGTGCGCTGCCGGATTTGCTTGTCGAGCGCGGACATCGGTTCGTCGAGCAGCAACAGCTTAGGCCGCTTCACGAGCGAACGCGCGAGCGCGACGCGCTGCTGCTGGCCGCCCGAAAGCTGATGCGGCTTGCGCTTCGCGAAACGCCCCATCTGCACGAGCTCGAGCGCAGTGCTCACACGCTCCTTGAGCTCGGCCTTCGGCACGCCTTCTTGCTTGAGCCCGAACGCGACGTTCGATTCGACCGTCATATGAGGGAACAGCGCATACGACTGGAACATCATGTTGACGGGACGCTTGAACGGCGGCATCAGCGCAAGATCCTCGCCGTCGATCAAAATCTTGCCCGAGCTGACCGATTCGAGCCCGGCGAGCATTCTGAGCAGCGTCGACTTGCCGCAGCCGGAACTGCCGAGCAGCGCGAACAACTCCCCTTTCGCCACCGACAAACTGACGTTGTTGACCGCGACCGTTTCCCCGAACTTCTTGACGACGTCGACGATCTGCACGAAGTTGTCGGCCGATGCGTTGCCGGCCGACGTTGAACCTGCGGGGCGCGCGCCGGCGGACGGCTGCGAGCTCGACTGATCGCTCATGATGTGCTGCTTGACTCCACTCGTTTGACGTACAAAGCCCCCGGCAATGGCTCCGGGGGCTTCACGACTTCCCTACGTGCCGCTTGCGGCGACGAAATCAACGGCCCGTCTTGAATTCAGTCCACAGGCGCGTTTGCAGACGCTGGATTTCCGGCGGCAGCGGCTTGAGCAAGAACAGCGTCTTGACGACGTCGGCCGGCGGATAGACTGCGGGATCGTTGGCGATCTTCGGATCGACGTACTGCTTCGCATCGGCATTGGCCGTCGGATAGTAGACGGCATCGGTGATCGCGGCGTTGACCTTCGGCGTTTCGATGTAGTTGATCCATTGAAGCGCCGCTTCCTTGTGCGAAGCGTCCTTCGGGATCGCCATCACGTCGAACCAAACCGGCGCGCCGCCCTTCGGGATGTAGTACTCGATCTTGTACGGCTTCTTCGCTTCGAGCGCGCGATGCTTGGCGATCACGACGTCGCCCGACCAGCCGTAGGCGAAGCAGATGTCGCCGCCGACCATATCGTTGATATAGCCCGACGAGTTGAACTGCGTGATGTAGGGACGAATCTTCTTCATCATCTCGAGCGCCGCCTTGTAATCGGCCGGGTTCGTGCTGACCGGATCCTTGCCGATGTAGTGAAGCGCCGCTGCGAAGAACTGATCGGGCGCATCGAGCACCGACACGCCGCAGGCCTTCAGCTTCGAAATGTTCTCGGGCTTGAACAGGATGTCCCAGCTGTCGAGCGCGGCGTTCTTGCCGAGGATCTGCTGGACCTTCGTGACGTTGTAGCCGAGGCCCGTCGTTCCCCAGGCCCAGGGCACCACATACTTGTTGCCCGGATCGGCGCCCGCGACGAGCGACATCAGTTGCGGATCGAGATGTTTGAGGTTGGGCAGCTTCGATTTGTCGAGCGGGGTGAAAATGCCGGCGGCGATTTGCTTGCCGGCGTAGTTGCTCGTCGGCACGACGATGTCGTAGCCCGAATTGCCCGTCAGCAGCTTCGCTTGGAGCGTGTCGTCGCTGTCGTAGTTGTCGTACCGGACCTTGACGCCGCTTTGCTTTTCGAAGTTCGGAATCGTGTCCTTGGCGATGTAGTCGGACCAGTTATAGACGTTCAGTTGCGTATCCTTCGCAGACGCGGCCCACGGCGCCGCGCACAACACGAGTGCGGCAAGCCCGCCCATCACCTGTTTTTTCATTCCGTTCTCCGATACGGACCGGTTTGCCCGGCCTCGACCCCGCCCATGCCGCGGCACAGCGCCCGCGGCTCCTTTGGAAAAACCCGAAAGCTACCATCATTCATTGGCGGGCGGCACAAAAATGCAGCCCGCTCGGACCCGCTGTCGCGCAAACGGCACAATCGAACGCGCCCATCGCCGCCGCGTGAAGTGGTCACGGGGTGCGCCCCATGCCGAATCGGGCGCAATTTTATCGGGTTATACGGCCGTGTCTACTCGAAAAAAAGCGCGAATGGCCTTTCGGATAGCCTGCTGCGGCGGCGCTCGAGCCGTGGGGCGGCCCCGCGCGCCGTAAGGCATTCGGGCGAGCGAGCGGCGCGTCGGCTACCATACCGGCTCCCCATGCAAACGAGACCGGTTTCAATGGCTTCCAATCTCCACGCGCTACCTGACAGCCCCTGCATCGGCGTCTGCTCGACGCTTTTCGACGAGGTCTGCAAAGGCTGCGGCCGCACCGCCGGCGAAGTCTCGAATTGGGTCTTCATGAGCGATGCTGAGAAGCGCGTCGTATGGGAGCGGATCGAGCGCGAAGGCACGGCGATGCGGTTTCGGAACGACAAGCTTTGATCTCTGGCCGTTGCAGTAAAAGCGCGGGCACGTCACGGCTCGTTCCAGCGGGCCGGTTCACCTTTCAGCCAGCCCGCGTTTTATTTCAATTTGCTTTCGACCGCAACGATTAGCCTGCTACTCGGTCCGCCTTCAATTGCATGGACTTGTACTCGAGATATTCCTCGAGGCCATAGACACCGTTTTCGCGGCCGTAGCCCGACTGCTTGAAGCCGCCGAACGGCGCCTGCATGTTCCAAGCCCCGCCGTTGATGTCGACCTGCCCCGTGCGCAGACGGCGCGCGACGCCGATCGCCCGTTCGTCGCTCCCGGCCCAGACCGCGCCGCCCAAGCCGTAGAGCGAATCGTTCGCAATGCGGATCGCTTCTTCCTCGTCCTTGTACGTGATGATCGACAGCACGGGCCCGAAGATTTCCTCTTGGGCGACCGTCGCCTTCGGGTGCACGCGGCCTAAGACGGTCGGACTCACGAAAAAGCCCTTGGCGCAGCCGTCCGGCACGTGAGCCCCGCCCGTTATCAGTTCGGCGCCCTCGGCAATGCCGCGCTCGATGTACGAGCGCACGCGCTCGAGCTGTACGGCGGACGCCAGTGGCCCGAGGCGGGTGCGCTCGCTGCGGGGGTCGCCAACGACATAGCTCTCGGCTGCGGCCTTCGCCAACGCGCGCGCCTCCTCGTACCTCGATTCGGGCACGAGCAAACGCGTATGCGCGGAGCAAGTCTGCCCCGAGTTCAAGTAGCAGGCGGCGACCGTGCTGTTCACGGCGGTTGCGAAGTCGGCATCGCCCAGCACGACCGACGCCGATTTGCCGCCCAATTCCAGTGCCACGCGCTTGACGCTGGCGGCCGCGAGTTCAGATACGCGCTTGCCCGCACGCGTGGAGCCCGTGAACGAAACCATGTCGACGAATGGATGGCTGGCGATGATTTCGCCGACAACGGGGCCGTAGCCGCTGACGAGATTGAAGACACCGGCCGGTAGCCCCGCCTCGTGAATCGCCTGGGCCAGCATGAAGGCATTGAGCGGTGCGACTTCCGAGGGCTTGAGCACGACTGTGCAGCCCGCGGCCAACGCGGCGGCGACTTTCAGCGTGATTTGATTGAGCGGATAGTTCCAGGGGGTGATCGCCGCGACGACCCCGACGGGCTCCCGGACGACGAGCGAGTTCCCCACACGCGTCTCGAATTGGAACTCACGCGCAAGCTTGGCGTAGGCGTTCCAGTTGTAGACGGGGCTTCCGACTTGAATCGCGCGCGAGAGCTTGAGCGGCATGCCGACTTCGCCGCTGATCGCGGTGGCCAATTCTTCGGTGCGCGCTTTGAGGTTGGCGGCAATCTTTTCGAGATAATCAGCGCGTTCGGTGGCGGGCGTGGCGGCCCAGCTGTCGAATGCGAGCTTCGCTGCCTCGACGGCTGCCTCGGCATCGGCAGCGTTGCCTTCGGGGATCCGGCCCATGATCTCCTCGGTGCCGGAATCGATGACGTCGATGGTGCCTTCGCCCGAGGGCGAAAGCCACTTGCCGCCGATATAGAGCCGATCGTAGGTTTTCATGCGAGTGCTCACCGTGTGGGTTTCGACTCGCACATTCTACTCAGTGGGGTGAAGATGAGGTGGGGCTAACGCGCGCCGCTAGGACCCATCCGGCCCGATGGGGAGGCCCGCCGTCTCGTCTCGCGCGGCAGGCGCATCGAGCATGTTGCCGCCCCCTTACTGCACGCCCTGGCTCGCCAAGAATTCCTCGTAATTCCCGCCGAAGTCGTACAGCGTCCCATCCGTGCGCACTTCGATGATGCGATTGGCCAAGCCGCTCACGAACTCGCGGTCGTGCGAGACGAAAATCAGCGTGCCGTCGTATTTATCGAGCGCGATCTGCAGCGACTCGATCGATTCCATGTCCATGTGGTTCGTCGGCTCGTCCATCAGGAGCACGTTGTGGCGGCCCAGCATGAGCTTGCCCCAGATCATGCGGCCCTTCTCGCCGCCCGAGAGCACCTTGACCGACTTCCTGATGTCGTCGGCATTGAACAGCAAACGGCCCAACGTGCCACGCACCATCTGATCGTCGTCGCCTTCCTTGCGATAGGCGTCGATCCAATCCGTCAGCGTGACGTCGTTGGGGAATTCCTCGTAGGTATCCTGCGGCATGTAGCCGACGTTCGCATTCTCGGCCCACTTGATCGTGCCGCCGTCGAGCGTCAGATTGCCGTGCAGCGCGCGCAGCAGCGTCGTCTTCCCCGCCCCGTTCTCGCCGATGATCGCGATGCGCTCGCCCGGCTGCACGTTCAAATCGAAGTTCTCGAAAATCGTGCGCTCGTAGCGCTTCGTGATGCGTTCGGCCACCACGGCGATGTTGTGCAGCTTCTTTTCGTATTCGAAGCGGATGAACGGGTTTTGGCGCGACGACGGCTTGAATTCCTCGATCTTGATCTTGTCGATCTGCTTCAAGCGGCTCGTGGCCTGACGCGCCTTGGACTTGTTGGCCGAGAAGCGGCGCACGAAGTCCTGCAGATCCGAGATGCGCTCCTTTGCCTTCGCATTGGCCGCGGCCTGCCGCTCGCGCGCTTGCGTCGATGCGAGCATGTAGTCGTCGTAGTTGCCCGGGTAGACCTTCAACGTGCCGTAATCCATGTCCGCCATGTGCGTGCAGACCTGGTTCAAGAAGTGCCGGTCGTGGGAGATGATGATCATCGTCGAGTTGTACTCGTTGAGGACGTTCTCCAGCCAGCGGATCGAGTTGATGTCGAGGTTGTTCGTCGGCTCGTCGAGCAGCAGCACGTCGGGATTCGAGAACAACGCCTGCGCGAGCAGCACGCGCAGCTTCCAGCCGGGCGCGACGTTGCTCATGGGGCCGTTGTGGTCCTCGATGGCGATGCCGATGCCGAGCAGCAGCTCGCCCGCGCGAGCTTCAGCCGTGTAGCCGCCGTACTCGGCGAACTTCGCCTCGAGCTCGGCGGCGTGCATGTAGTCGTCGTCGGTCGCCTCGGGGTTCGCATAGATCGCATCGCGCTCGCTCATCGCGGCCCACATTTCCGTGTGGCCCATCATGACGACGTCGAGCACCCGCATGTCCTCATAGGCGAATTGATCCTGGCGCAGCTTGCCAAGGCGCACGTTCGGCTCGAGCATGACGTTGCCCGAGCTCGGCTCGAGGTCGCCGCCGAGGATTTTCATGAACGTCGACTTGCCGCAGCCGTTCGCGCCGATGAGACCGTAGCGGTTGCCCTCGCCGAACTTGACCGAGATATTCTCGAACAAGGGCTTCGGCCCGAATTGCATGGTGATGTTGGCGGTAGACAGCACGGCACGTCCCTTCGAATGGTGATCGGCGAAAAACCTAGCATTTTACCAAGCTTTCGGGGAGAACACCGGTTCGGCATTCGGCCTACGCAAAGCGTCCGCACGAACGCCCCGACAAATAAAGGGGCAAGGTTGACGGGTGGTTGAAAACCGGTCGGTCTGTTACCGTCGAAGGCGCCGTGTCCAGTCTACCGGCCGCCGCCTTTTCGTCCCCGCTTCAATTGGAACGCCTTACCTATGCGGACAGCCGATATCGATGCGCCGATTCGCGAATTCGTGGACGACGTCGCGAGCGCCTGCCACGCCAACGGTCAATCATGCGGACTGCGCGAAGTCCTATTCTGTATCCGCGATATTCCGTATGGGCGGCCTACGGCTCCACGGGAGCCGCTTGCCGTCCTGGCCGAATGGAAGGGAACATGCTCGGGCAAACATCTGCTGGCCAGCCGCGTGCTAGGGATCATGAGAGTCAAAACGCGGCTTTACTACCAGCCCTATCGGCTGGACGATGCCTGCGAAGACCTCCCGCTCGATGTAGTTCAGCCCTATGTGGGCCACGGAATATGGGACGTGCACAATTTTCTGGAGATCGATACCGCTGCTGGTCCGCTGAAGGTCGACCTGACGTGGTCCCGCGAACTGGCCGGCTTCGGCTTTCCCACCACGCTCGCGTGGGATGGCGCTAGTCATTTCCGAATCGCAGCGCCATCGGGGCAGGCTCTACCAGTCACTCATCCTGCCGAGCTCAACGACACAAAGGAAGCGCTTCTGCAGCGCCTGAATTCGCCCGCTGCACGCACACTGCGGGAACGCTATATCGAGGACCTCGCCGAGTTTGCGACCTGTCATTGCCCGTTGCTCGCCCGCGAGGACAGCATGGAAGGGACGCTAGCCGATATCCGAGAGCGACACCCCCGATAGATTCAGGCACCCCCGAAAAAAATTCATCCTGAAATCATTGCGCCGCATGCGCCCCGGGCGGCGGCGCCTTCGGCGCGCTCCGCATTTGGCTGATCAGCGCGCTACAAGGCGTCACCTTCTCGTTGCTCGGCGCGATCAGCGGAATCAGCGCCGCGAACGGATTGATGAGCCCCAGACCGATGGCCGCACCGGCACGCAGCGCCAGCGCGGTCTTGCTCACGCCGACGTCGGGATGCTTGAACGTGCCCTTCACGTATAGCGGCGAGCGCAGCGTAAAGATTCGGAATCCCTTCGTATGCGGATGGATCGTCAAATCCATCGTCTCGTCTTTCAGATTGATCTTGCCATCCATGCCGATCAGCGCGTCGGTCGTATCGAGCGCGAACGTGCGCGTATCGAGCACGCCGTCCGTGGCGGCGAAATCGGCCGCCATGCAGTTGATCTCGATGTCGCGCGTGCCGAACAGCTTCTCGTAAACGACGTTCGCGACGTTCAACCCCGCCGCCTCCATCAGGATCAGGCTCACCTTGCCCTGCGTAATCAGCACCTTCGTTTCGCCGTTCAGCGTTCCGGCCAACGCCGCCGGTGAATTGCCGGTTGCCGACAAGCTCGCGTCGCCGTTGACCTCGCCCAGCGCCGACTGCATCGTCTTTTGCGTCGGGAACAACTGCTTCAGTTTCAAATGGCGCGCCGCGAGCTTCATGCGTGCTTGCAACGGTGCCTTGGCTCCGTCGAGGTAGAAGTTCGAAGACAAAGTCCCCCCGGCCACGCCGAAATTCAACGGATCGAACGTGAGCACGCCGTCTTTCAAGATCACATGCGTGTCAAGGTTCGTGATCGGCAGCGCAGGATCTTTGATGATGCGCCGGCCTGTGAACGTGACGTCGGCATCCATGACCTTCCAGCGATCGGTATGGAATGGTTCGACGGGCAACGCGCGATCGGCCGGTTGCTTGACTGCCTCGCCACGCTTGGCCTTGTTCGCGTTCGAGTCCGCTCCGATGATCGGCGCAAGGTCGGAAAACCGCAGCAAGTTCGACTCAACGTGTCCGGTCAGGCTCGGCCGAGGTGAATGCGATGCGTAGGTCAGCGTGCCTTCCAAATCGCTGCCGCCGACGCGGCCGGTGAAGTCCTGGTACGTGAACACGCTCGCGCCCGTGCGCAGATGCCCGGTCAGATGCCCGTCCGTCGCATAAGGCGGCGTTTGCGGCAGCGTCACGCCGAGAATCGAATAAAGATGCGACAGGTCTTGGCCCTGCAACCAAAGCCGCACGTCGAGCGCGGAAAGATGGGCGGGGTCGGTCAGCGTGCCGACGAGCGCAAGTCGCGTATCGCCGATCTTCACGTCCGCCTGCATCGGAAACGGACGGCTCGCGTCGCGCAGCGCCAAGATGCCGCCGAGTTTGCCCGTTCCCGAAATATCGGTCTTGCGATAGGTGCCTTTCGCTTGCCAGGCCAGCGCGTACAGCAGCGGCGAGCGGCGACCCGCGACGGCGCCCGATGCCGCGGATGCGCCGGATGCGCCGGATGCGGCGGATGCACTGGATGCCGGCGATCCTGACGATGCAGGCGCCGCCTGCGGCGCGCCTTGCGCCTGCGACGATGCTCCCTCTACCGCAGCTGACGCTTCGGATGCAGGCTGCGAGGCCGAGGCCGGCACCGCAGCCGCTGCCGCACCCGATGCCGTCCGCACTTGCGCTTCCAGCCTGCGCTCGCCGCCCTTTCCGATCACATGCTCAGCCGAGCCGCGCGACGCGCTTTCCTGCTGCTTCAACACTTCCCCGATCGGCAACGGCTGGCCGAGCGTGCCCACCTCGACATGGAAATTCGCTTGTTCGATCTCGTCGGACAGCGCGATGTGGGCTTTCGCAAGACTCAAGTCGGCGAGGCGCAGCGTCCAGCGCGAAGGGCCGTTCGATTTCGGCAGGTTGAAGACCCAATTCGCTCGCCCGTCCTTGAGCCGTTCAAGATCGATCGACGGGTTGACGAGATCGATCGACGGAATCGAAATGACATGCGCCAATAAAGGCAATACCTCCACGTCGAAGCTGATTTCGTCGAGCCGAGCGAATGTCGTCGCTGCAGCCCAGGACGGATTGCCGATCGTGATGTCGTAGGCGGAAAAGCGCGGCCACGGGACCCATGCGCGCCACCCGTGTTCGCCGGCCGGATGCTGCCAGCCGACGCGCAGGTCGCCGTTGATCGCGAACGGCCGCCCGATCGCTTGAGTGACTTTGTCGTCGACCCACGGCCTCGCTCGATTCCAATCGAACGTGACGACGAAGATGGCGATCGCCGCGCACAGCACGAGCAGCACGACGATGACCCAGGCAAGGATCTTGCCGGCGATACGACCTACGGTGGCAGGTTGCGTCATGCGAGTTGTCTCGATCGTTCATTGCGCGCCGCGACACGACACGGGCGCCACGACGGGCGGCGGACGCGGCGTTGCTTGCCGGCTCTCAAGCAATCGCCGTGCCGCGCGACGGAACATGATCGCCTATCATGTCGAGTCGCACGGCACTCATCGATGCATGCATGCGTGCTTGGTTCGCCAGCAAACGATGGCTTGCCGTTTTGCCTGATCGCTTCATCGAAAACCATTCTAAGATGACTGCCCCTTACCTGCTCGAAGCCCGCGGGCTCGTCAGGCGCGATCCGCGCACGGCGACGACACTGCTCCATGCAACCGCCTTTGCGCTTGCGGCGGGCCAGCGCGCGGTCATCACGGGACCGTCCGGCTCAGGCAAGAGCGTGTTCATGCGCGCGCTCGCGCTGCTCGATCCGATCGATGAAGGACGCGTTCTGTGGCACGGCCGCGACATCGATCGCCATGTCATCCCGCGCTTCCGGCGCAGCGTCGCCTACGTGCGCCAGCGCCCAGCGCTCGTCGAAGGAAGCGTGGAAGATAACCTGCGCTACCCCTACTCGCTCCATGCCTACCGCGATGTGCGCTTCGATCGCGGCCTCGCTGAGCGGCTCGCCGCAGCCGCCGGCAGAGGCGACGATTTCCTCGCCAAGCGCGCAAGCGATCTTTCGGGCGGAGAAGCGCAGGTGGCCTCGCTGATTCGCGTGCTGCAATTGGCCCCCGAGGTGCTGCTGCTCGACGAGCCCACCGCCTCGCTCGATCCCGAATCCACTCGCGCGATCGAAGCGCTCGTGACGGACTGGTTCGATGCCGATCGCTCGCGGCGGGCCTCGATCTGGGTCTCGCACGATCCGGTGCAAGCGGAACGAATCGGCGACCGGCGGTTCACGATGCGCGCCGGCGCGCTCACCGAACCCAAGGAGACCATCGAGTGAACCCGGTTCTGCATGACTTGAGTCTCGTCGACGTCGCCATCGCCGCACTGCTCATCATCGTCAACGGCGCGATTTCGATCGCTCTCTCGCTGGGTCTCGGCCGCCAACTCGCGTTGGCCGCCGTGCGCACGGTCGCCCAGCTCTTGTTGGTCGGCTATGTGCTGGGCTGGGTGTTCGCCGTCAACCGCTGGTATCTCGTGCTCGCGTTGATGGCCCTGATGACGATCATCGCCGGGTTCGCCGGTGCCGCGCGCGGCGCACACACGTACGCGGGGCAACGACTCGATAGTCTCGTCTCGATCTGGATCAGCGCGTGGCTCATCGCGGCCGTTGGGCTGTTCGCCGTCATGCGCATTCATCCTTGGTACGAGCCGCAGTACGCGATTCCGATTCTCGGCATGATCCTCGGCAACACGCTCACGGGGGTCGCGCTCGCGATCGAGCGCATGACGGAGGAGTTGACGGCGCGGCGCGACCGCGTGGAAATGGCGCTCGCGCTCGGCGCCACTCGCTGGGAGGCGGCGCGTGGCCCGGCGCGGCAGGCCGCACGCGCCGGCATGATTCCCACGCTCAATCAAATGGCCGTGGTAGGCGTCGTCAGTTTGCCGGGCATGATGACGGGGCAAGTGCTCGCCGGCCAATCGCCGCTGCAAGCCGTGCGCTATCAGATCGTCATCATGTTTCTGATCGCGGCCGCCTCGGCGCTCGGGACCGTCGGAGCGGTCCTGCTCGTCTATCGGCGGCTGTTCAGCGCCGATCACCGGTTCCTGGCGGCACGGCTCCTCGAGCGCACGGCACACCGTTGAGGCGAGCCGCCTCGCGGGCGGCGCCCGGCTATCGGCAAGCGTTCGGCGGCGCGCCTACCGTTGCGCCGACACCGTGACCTGGGAGCCGTCGCTCAGATCGACCGTCTTCGCGCTGCCGCTCGTCGGCATCGTGAAACGCACGACCTGGCTCAGCGTTGCAACGCTCGGGCATTGAAGCGTCTTGCCGTGCACTTTGGCCGTGCTCTTGCCGCGCGGCGTGCTCGCCTGCACGCTCATCTGGACGGTTGCCGTGCCGTCCTCGGCGACGGTCGGCGCCAGCCGAATCCGGACCTCCCGCTGCACCGTGCCGTTCGCATCGAGCGGCAGCGATCCATAGTTCGGGCATTGATCGGACGCGGTGACGGTGGCGCCCGGCGGCTTCGTCTTCCAGGTGTAATCGTCGGTCTGCCCGGAGCGGATCGTGCGCGTGTCCTGCGCGTTGCCGTAAGTCTTCGACACGATCTTGACCGTGTACTTGATCGGCCCATCGGCCGCCGTCTTCGATGTGACAGTGATCGGCGGCGCCGCCTGTGCAAGTGCCGCGAACCCGCCGGCCGCGCAGGCGGCAATGGAAACCAAAACGGCTACAACAGGTCTTGGACGAACCCTCATGTTCACCTCCTGGCTAACCGTGCGTCGTGCTGTGCGCGCATGCACGGCCGAATGGTCGAAGACGCCCTGTCAGTCTAATCCGAACTCGCGCGAAAGACTGCATCGGCCAGTCGGGGCTTGCCCCGCTTGCGTCCATCGTCGTTATCGGCATCGGCATCGGCGGTGGGACCGGCTACAATAGCCCGATTTTCCGCCTGCCGGCCCGGCGGCATTCCCTTGGCGCATCGTCCATGAACCTCGTCGTACAAAGCCCCGAGCCGTTAGCGGCCGCCCACGTCAAGCCGCTCGTCGCGCTCGCGCGCGGCACGCAACTGCATTCGGCCGATTCCCGCGCACTGCGCATCGCCGATGCCGATCCGAAGCAGCGCCCCGATATCGACGCCTATTGCGGCACGCATGCGCTCGATTACGCTTATGTTCCCCCCGGCCGCACGCTGCGCGAATTCGGTCTCGTCGCGATGGATATGGACTCGACGTTGATCACGATCGAATGCATCGACGAAATCGCCGATTTTTGCGGATTGAAGGCCGAGGTATCGGCCATCACCGAAGCGTCGATGCGCGGCGAGATCAAGGACTTCAACGAGAGCCTCACCGCACGCGTCGGGCTGCTCGAGGGATTGGACGCGACGGCGCTCGAGCATGTCTTCGCTGAGCGCCTGAAGCTCTCGCCGGGCGCGGAGACGATGCTTGCCGCGGTCAAGGCGGCAGGCTTACGCACGCTGCTCGTCTCGGGCGGCTTCACGTTCTTCACCGAGCGGCTGAAAGCGCAGTTGGGGCTCGATTTCGCGTATGCCAACACACTCGAAATCGTCGATGGAAAGCTGACCGGGAAGGTGATCGGGGAAATCGTGAACGCGAGCGTGAAGGCTCGAACCGTGCGCGAAACGTGCGCCAAGCTCGGCATCGCCACGTCGCAGGCGATCGTGATGGGCGACGGCTCCAACGACCTCGAGATGATGGCGGAAGCCGGACTGTCCGTCGCCTTTCGCGCGAAACCCGTCGTTCGGGCAGCGGCCAACGTGGCGTTCAACTACGTCGGCCTCGACGGGCTGCTGCGCTTGTTCTGAGATTGGATCGGTGCGGCACACGGCCGACTGAGCGGCCAGGGTGCGCGTGCGCGCCCATCCGCCGCGCGTCTTGCCCCTCCCTTCCCGCCGCGCTATCGGCCAGAAGATCAGCCCAAAGCGATGCCGATGGCGCGTTCGACGTCGGCACGCAAATCGGCCTCTTCCTCGAGTCCGACATAAAACCGAACCAACGTGCCACGATGCGGCCACTGCGATGCGGAGCGCATCGATGCGATGTCGTACGGCATCGCCAGGCTATGAGCACCGCCCCAGCTCCAGCCGATCGCGAAGAGCTCCAGTGCCTCGACGAAGGCATCGATCTGGGCCGCGCTGTAGCGCGCGTCGAACACGACCGAGAACAAGCCGCCCGCTCCCGAGAAATCCCGCATGAATTCGGCGTGCCCAGGGCAATCCGGGAAAGCCGGGTGCAACACGGCCGAAATCTCGGGGCGGGCTTTGAGCCAATGCGCCAGCGCAAGCGCGCTCCGGTCGTGCGCTTCGAAGCGAGCCTTCATGCTCGGCAAGCTGCGCAACACGAGCGAGCAATCGTCGACCGACACACCGATCCCCATCCGCATGCGTGCAAGCTTGAGCGCATGATGAAGCGCATCGTCGGCCGTGATCGCCGCGCCCATCAACACGTCGCTGCCGCCCGATTGATATTTCGTCAGCGCCTGCACTGAAATGTCGACACCGTGCTCGAACGGGCGAAACGCGAGCCCCGCCGAATAGGTGTTGTCGATGGCCGTGACGACGTTGCGCGCCCGTGCGGCAGCCGCGATGGCCGGGACGTCGGGCACCTCCATCGTGACGGACCCCGGCGCTTCGATCCAGATGAGACGCGTGTTGGACCGGATCAGCTCGGCGATTCCGTCGCCGATCATCGGGTCGTAGTAGCGCACCGACAGGCCAAAATCATGAGCGAGCCAATTGCCGTGCTCGCGATTCGGAGAATAGACGTTATCGGGAATCAAGACGTCATCGCCGGCCTTGACGATGCCGAAATACACGTTCGAAATCGCCGAGAGTCCCGACGGGTGCAACAGCGCGTGCTTGCCGCCCTCGATGTCGGCCAGACGCTGCATGAGCGCGGCGGAGGTGGGCGTCGCATGCAGCCCGTAGCGCCATTGCGCATCGTTGCGCCAATCGGCGTTGCGCACGGCGGCCAGATCGGGGAACACCACTGTGGATGCACGCATCACGGGCGTCGAAAACGATTCGAAGCCTGGAGCAAGTTCGACATCGGGATGGACGATACGGGTCTGGCGAGTGCGGGACGAAGCGGAATCGGTCATGGTCAATCGGTCGATGAGGGTTCTGCAAGAGGACGGAGGACGAACGGTTGCGGCGCGGAATCGTCGGGGTTCATGCGATCGCCGGCCAGCGTGCCGTCAGGCGCGAAGCGCCCGACCCAGTTGCCGGAGATCGCGTGCCCGTCGTCGGAGTCTTCGATCTCGAGGACGTCGCCTTCGCGGTCGCCGGCCACGAGCACGACCTCGCCCGTATCGGTGAACTGGTATTCGCCGTGGACGCCGGTGGGATCATCGGTTTTCTTGCCGAGGCGCAACACGATACGCCGAGCACCGAGCGTGCCGGCGTAGCGCGGAAAATTCGCGAACTCGAGGTTGGGTGCGAGCGGCGACGCGATACGCGGAACGGTTGCGGCCGCGGCATCGGCGGATTGCTGCGCGATCGAGCCGGCCGCGTCGGAGGCTCGCTGCGCCACGGAGCCGGCTGCCGCGGCCGCGCCCTGCCCGACTGCGGCGGCCGCACCGGAGCGCATCTGGGCGACCCAGCCTGCCGCATCGTCGGATTGCCGGGCGATGGCCGCCGCAGGCAGCGTGGCCTGTTGGCCCCATGCGAGGTGAGACACCGGGATGGCAATGAGGGCCGCCATCGCGCAGCGCGCCGCCGCGGACCATCGTGCGGCGATGCCGTGCTTACGCCGAACCGTTCGACTTGCCCTCACCGCTTCGCCTCCCGCTCAGACCTCTCCCCACAAATCGTGCCCATCCGCACCCGTGATCCTGACGGACACGAAATCGCCCGCTTTATAGCGCTTCGATGCCTTCGTTGCCGGCGCAACATAGACGACGCCATCGATCTCCGGCGCGTCGGCTGCCGTTCGGCCGATACCACCGTCGGCATTGACTTCGTCGATGAGCACCTTGAGGGTCTTGCCGACCTTGCGCTTCAATCGCTGCGAAGAGACTTCCTCGGCGATCTCCATGAAGCGCGCGCGACGCTCCTCGCGCACTTCATCGGGCAATGCGCCGTCGAGCTCGTTCGCGCTCGCACCTTCGACGGGCGAGTAAGCGAAGCAGCCGACGCGATCGAGCTCGGCTGCACGAATGAACTCGAGCAGCGTTTCGAATTGCGCTTCGGTTTCTCCAGGAAAGCCGGCGATGAACGTGCTGCGAATCGTGAGCTCCGGGCACATGCGCCGCCAAGCCGCAACGCGCTCGAGCGTGCGCTCGGCATTGGCCGGACGCTTCATGCGCTTGAGCACCTCGGGATCGGCGTGCTGGAACGGAATGTCGAGATACGGCAGCACATGCCCCTTGAGCGGCCCTTCGGCCATCATCGGGATGATTTCGTCGACGTGCGGGTACGGGTAGACATAGTGCAGCCGCACCCAGGCACCATATTGCGCGGCGAGCTCGCCCAAGGCGCCGACGAGTTCCGTCATGCGCGTCTTGAGCGGCCGTCCATTCCAGAAACCCGTCCGGAATTTGACGTCGACGCCGTAGGCGCTCGTGTCTTGCGAGATGACGAGCAATTCCTTGACGCCCGACTTGAACAAGTTCTCGGCCTCGAGCATGACCTCCGCAACGGGCCGCGACACGAGGTCGCCGCGCATCGAGGGGATGATGCAGAACGCGCAACGATGATTGCAGCCTTCGGAAATCTTAAGGTAGGCGTAGTGGCGCGGCGTGAGCTTGATGCCGGCCGGCGGCACGAGATCGGTGAACGGATCGTGCGGTTTAGGCAAATGGCTGTGCACGGCCTGCATGACTTCGCCGACGGCATGCGGCCCCGTCACGGCGAGCACTTTCGGGTGCACCTCTTCGATGAGGCCCTCGCCGCTCGCGCTTTTCTTCGCGCCGAGACACCCCGTCACGATGACCTTGCCGTTTTCGGTCAGCGCTTCGCCGATCGCATCGAGGCTTTCCTGCACCGCTTCATCGATGAACCCGCAGGTGTTCACGACGACGAGATCGGCGCCGTCGTACGTGCCCGAAATCTCGTAGCCCTCAGCGCGCAGCTGCGTGATGATTTGCTCGGAATCAACGAGCGCCTTGGGGCAGCCGAGGGAAATGAAACCGACCTTCGGCGCGGCCGGCGTGGCGGCTGCTGGTGCGGGGATGGCGGGAGAGGGAGAGTGCGACATGGCGTGATCCGGCGAATGGCAGTGACTCCGGGCCACCCAATGATGGGGGTGGGCGAACGTCAACGCGCCGCTTCCCGGAAGAGCCGCGTATTGTACCGTGATACGGCCAGGTTGCAGGCGCCGAGCCGCGATCGGCGAGTGGATAGGGCCCGCCACGCCGGCGGCCGGCCCGCGACGGTCCTACGCGGCGAGCCGCGGCGCCTCGACGCACGCGAAGCGAAACCCCTTCCTGGCGCGGCCTGCGGCGACCTCGAAATCGGCGGTTCGTTACTTCTTTTCCGGTTCCGGCCCCGTCCCGGGCTTGTTGAACGTGAACGAGTTGAACATCGACTTGGCCTGGTTCTGCATCTGCTCTTGCATCTGCACGAACATATTCTTCGACTGCTCGATGTAGCTCGTCATCATCCCTTGCATCATCGGCGCTTGCATGTTCATGAACTGGGACCAGACCTCGGGATTGAGCGCATTGCCCTCATAGAGATTCTTCGATTGCTCTGCGAGCTTGTTCTGAATCTCGATGAACGCCTGGATGTTCTTCTCCAAGTAGGTGCCCATCATGCCCTGCATCGCGTGGCCGTAGAAACGGATGATCTGCGAGAGCATCGAAGACGAAAACATCGGCACGCCGCCGCTTTCCTCTTCGAGGATGATCTGCAACAGGATGCTGCGCGTCAGGTCTTCGTTGGTTTTCGCATCGATGACCTTGAACTCCTCCTGGTCGAGCACGAGTTGCTTCACGTCGCTCAGCGTGATGTACGTGCTCGTCTCCGTGTCGTAGAGCCGGCGGTTCGGGTACTTCTTGATGAATCGCTCGGCTGTTTTCTTTGTAGTCGACATGTAATGCCTTTTATGAACGCAACGCAGCGCTATGACGGCGCCCACTCGCCCGCAGCCTTCGCGCCGCGGACGGCCCCCCCGAAACCCCTACACTTTAACGCGTTTTGCGGCGGCGGCAATGGCTGCCCGCCGCCCGCAAAAACGCGTCAACCCATGTGCAAACCGCCGTTCAGCGAGAAATCCGCACCCGTCGAGAAGCCCGATTCGTCCGACGCGAGCCAAGCGACGATCGATGCGATCTCGTCCGGCGAGCCGAGACGGCGCACTGGAATCGTCGCAATGATCTTCTCCAGCACGTCCGCACGGATCGACTTGACCATGTCGGTGCCGATGTAGCCGGGCGACACGGTGTTCACGGTCACGCCCTTGGTCGCCACTTCCTGCGCCAGCGCCATCGTGAAACCGTGAATGCCGGCTTTGGCCGTCGAGTAGTTCGTTTGCCCGAACTGTCCCTTCTGGCCGTTCACCGACGAAATGTTGATCACGCGCCCGAACCCGCGTTCGACCATGCCGTCGATCACTTGCTTCGTGACGTTGAACAAGCTCGTCAGGTTCGTATCGATGACGGCGGTCCAATCCTCGTGCGTCATCTTGCGGAATACGACATCGCGCGTAATGCCCGCGTTGTTGACGAGCACGTCGATTTCGCCGACTTCGGCCTTCACCTTGTCGAATGCATTCTTGGTGGATTCCCAATCGCCGACGTTGCCCTCCGACGCGACGAAGTCATAGCCGAGCGCCTTCTGCTGCTCGAGCCACGTGACACGCCGCGGCGAATTCGGGCCGCAGCCCGCCACCACCTTGAAGCCTTGCCGATGCAAGCGTTGGCAAATCCCGGTGCCGATGCCGCCCATCCCGCCTGTTACGTACGCAATACGCTGAGTCATGAATCACGCTCCATTCCTGTTTTCCGGGGACGCCTCGCGGCGCCCCTCATCTTTGCCGCCGCGCACTTGCCCTCGGCGGCGGCGCTTGCTCGCCGGTCAGATGCGCTCGACCGCCAACGCGACGCCCATCCCGCCGCCGATGCAAAGCGAAGCCAAGCCGCGCTTCGCGTCGCGCTTTTGCATTTCGTGCAGCAGCGTCACGAGGATACGGCAGCCCGATGCGCCGATCGGATGGCCGATCGCGATCGCGCCGCCGTTCACGTTGATCTTCGACGTGTCCCAGCCCATTTGCTTATGCACAGCCAGTGCTTGCGCCGCAAACGCCTCGTTGATTTCCATCAGATCGAGATCGCCGACCGACCAGCCCGCGCGCTCGAGGCACCGGCGCGATGCCGGCACGGGGCCCATCCCCATCACCTTCGGATCGACGCCCGCATTGGCATAGGCCTTGATGCGCGCGAGCGGCGTCAGGCCGAGCGCTTCCGCCTTCTTAGCCGACATCACGAGCACGGCCGCCGCGCCGTCGTTCAAGCCGGAGGCGTTCGCCGCGGTGACCGTGCCTTCCTTCGAGAACGCCGGCTTGAGGCCCGCGAGCGACTCGGCCGTCACGCCATGACGGACGAACTCGTCCGTGGCGAAACGCAGCGGCTCGCCCTTGCGCTGCGGAATCTCGATAGGCACGATTTCGTCGTCGAAACGCCCGGCCTTTTGCGCCGCCTCGGCCTTGTTTTGCGACAGCGCCGCGAACTTGTCCTGCTCGTCGCGCGTGATGCCGTACTCCTTCGCCACGTTCTCGGCCGTGACGCCCATGTGGTACTGGTTGTAGACGTCCCAAAGGCCGTCGACGATCATCGTGTCGACGAGCTTGGCATCGCCCATGCGGAACCCGTCGCGCGATCCCGGCAGCACGTGCGGCGCCGCGCTCATGTTCTCCTGCCCTCCGGCGACGACGATGTCGGCATCGCCGGCGATTACCGCATTCGCGGCAAGCATGACGGCCTTCAGGCCCGAGCCGCACACCTTGTTGATCGTCATGCCCGGCACGGCAGCGGGCAAGCCGGCCTTGATGAGCGCCTGACGCGCCGGGTTTTGGCCCGAGCCGGCCGCGAGCACTTGGCCCAGGATGACCTCGCTCACCTGCTCGGGCTTGACGCCCGCGCGCTCGAGCACGGCGCGCACGACGGTCGCGCCGAGCTCGGGCGCAGCAATCTTCGCGAGTGAGCCGCCGAACTTGCCGACTGCGGTGCGAGCAGCCGATACGATCACTACGTCAGTCATTTTGTGACTCCTTGCGAATGAGGCGGCTGCTTGGCGCAGCCGCGCATCATAGTTAAAAACCTTCGAGCGCTTCGGTCGATCGATGGTTGAACCTGGCCGCTGCTTGGGCTAGGTGGCCCCACCTAGGCGGCCCGACCTAGGCGGCCCCACCTACGCGGCCCGACCTAGGCGGCCCCACCTACGCGGCCCGATCAATCCCGCTCTTGGACATATCGCCCCGGTGCGGGCTCGATGACCGGATATTCGGCCGATCCGAGTTGCGCACGTACCTTCACTTTCTTGCCGCCGTATTGATCGAGCCACGCCATCCAATCGGGCCACCAACTGCCCGGTTTCTCAACCGCACCGTCGAACCAGTCGTCCGGATTCTCGGGCAGCGCCTTCTCGTTGCCCTCGTGCGACCAATAGCTGCGCTTGCCCTTCGCCGGCGGATTGATGACCCCGGCGATATGCCCCGACGCACCGAGCACGAACCGCTGCGGCCCGGTCAGCAAAGGCGCCGAGGCGTAGGCCGTGCGCCACGGCACGATATGGTCGTCGCGCGAGCCGTAGATGAACGTCGGCACGTCGATCCGCGACAGATCGAGCGCCTCGCCGCACACCGTCAGTGCACCGGGCTCGCGCAGCTTGTTCTCGAGATACGTATTGCGCAAGTACCAAACGTACATCGGCCCGGGCAGATTCGTCGAATCGCCGTTCCAGTACAGCAGATCGAACGGCGCAGGCGTGCGACCTTTGAGGTAGTTGTCGACGACGTAGTTCCACACGAGATCGTTGGGCCGCAGGAAAGAGAACGCGTTGGCGAACTCGATGCCGCGCATGAGCCGCGGCGGCGTCCCGGAAAGGCCGCCGATCGTCTGCTCGCGCATGAGCACGTGCGCTTCGTCGACGAAGACGTCGAGCACGCCCGTGTCGGAAAAATCGAGCATTGCCGTGAGCAGCGTCATCGAGGCTGCCGGGTGCTCGCCGCGCGCAGCGAGCACCGCGAGCGCCGTCGCGATCATCGTGCCGCCGATGCAGAACCCGAACGTGTTGATCTGCTCGCGCCCGCTGACGCTTTTGACGACGTCGATCGCAGCGAGCACGCCGTCGTTGATGTAGTCGTCCCAAGTCTTGGCCGCCATCGACGCATCGGCGTTGCGCCAGGAGATCATGAACACTTGGTGGCCCGCCTCGAGCGCGTGCGCCACGAGCGAGCTCTCAGGCTGCAGATCGAGAATGTAGAACTTGTTGATGCAAGGCGGCACCATCAACAGCGGACGCTCGAACACGCTCGGCGTGCGCGGCTTGTATTGGATCAGTTGAATCAGCTCGTTTTCGAAGACGACGGCACCTTCCGTCGCGCCGATGTTCTTGCCGACGACGAAGCGCGACTCGTCGCTCTGCGAAATCTTGCCGCGGCGCATGTCCGCCAGCAGGTTCATCACGCCCTGACGAAGACTCTCGCCGTGCGTCTCGAGCAGCGCCTTTTGCGCCTCCGGATTGAGCGCCAGGAAGTTGCTCGGCGAAGCCGCGGCCGTCCACTGCTGCACGGCGAAGCGAATGCGCTCGCGTGTCTTGGCGTCGGCGTTCACCGCATCGGCCAACTCTTGCAGATAGCGCGCATTGAGCAGATACCAGGCTGCCATGTAGGCGAATGCCGGCGTGGCCTTCCACGCGTCCGAACTGAAACGCCTATCGGGCAGCTCCGGCGGCGCTTTGTCGGCCGTGCTCGCCTGCTGCAGCAGCGCGACGCAATCGCGCGAATAATCGGCCTGCAATTGCTGCAGCCGCTCTGGGGGGATCGACGCGACGGGCAGCTTCATGCCCGCGAATGCCTGCTGGGCGTCGGCCATCGAGGGCAGGCCCATCGCCGGCATGTTCGGCATCGTCAGTGGAAACGGAAACGGCGAGCCGCCGGCAGCAAACGGAAACGGAGACGGAAACGGCGAGCCGCCCATGGGACCGTTCGCCGATTGTCCGGCCATTTGTCCGGCCATTGCCGCCTGGGCGGCGGCCGGCCATTTGCTCGGATCGGCGAGCGTGCGCCATGCCCCCGTCCAAGCCTCGAACATCCGCTGCATGTCCGCGTTGCCGGCTTCGGCTTGCTGCGCTTGGCTCGAAGAAGTTTCGGTTTGGGAAGAAGTCGATCGACGTTTTGATGCAGTCATACCCGCTTTGGCCGTGAGTCAAGGAAGACTGATGAGAGGCGGGCGTCGAGCCTACGTGGGCGAACCCTCGCGACCGCTCGCTGCGCTCACCCTTGCGAGCGGTCATTCTTGCGCCCCCCATGAGGCGTGTCAATGCTTGGGACCGATTTTGCCGCAGCGCGATAGGTTTTTTATTATCGTTTTCCCGATGTCGATCGCCAACGCCCAAGCCAAGCGGCATCGGCATAGCGGTCGGATCATTGGCCGCGCCGCGCCCGCGCGGGCGGCTCTGCATGGGGATTGGCGGCGGCGCTTCTTGTGCGCCGCAGAGCGGCGACGGCGGGTCAGTCGGCCAGCCAAACGAGCGCGGCCATGCGCCCCGTCACGCGATCGCGCCGATACGAATAAAAACGCTCGCGATCGGTCACGGTGCAGAAATCACCGCCCGTCACACGCGTGACACCGAGCCGTGCCAAGCGCAAGCGCGCGAGCGCGCATAAATCCGCCCAATGCTTGCCGGGGACATGCTCGCGTGCCACGAACGCATGCGCGGTCGCCTCGTGCTCGGCAGGTAGAGAGGCGGCCAGGAACGCGTCGCGCACCTCGTCGCCGACTTCGAATGCCCGGGGCCCTATCGCCGGGCCTAAATAAGCGTGCAACGTACTGGGCTCGCAGTGCGCCAAATCGGCGACACGCCGCGCCGTCTTCTCGACGATGCCAGCCACGAGCCCGCGCCACCCTGCGTGCGCCGCGCCTACCGCACGGCCGTCGCCATCGCAGAGCAATACCGGCATGCAATCGGCTACCATCACGAGGCAGGCGACGCCGGACGCCGTCGTCACGCTCGCGTCGGCGCGCACGGGCGCATCGAGCGATACCTCCTCGGCACGCACGACGGTATCGCCATGAATCTGCTCGAGCCACGCGGCGCGCACGCCGGCGAGCGACAGCAAGCGTGCCCGATTGCGCGCGACGTGCACCGGATCGTCGCCGGTATGCATGCCGAGGTTCAAGCCACCCGCCGTTTCATGCCCGCCCGCCCACCGGCCGTACGGCGGCAAGCTCACGCCGCCCGCGCGCGTCGTGACGAGCGCGCGCACGCGCGAGGAGACATCCCAGCCGGGCGTCAGGCAATCACTTTCGGCCAGCACGGATTCGCTCATCGAACCCTCATCGCGTTGCGTCATGATTGCTCCGCTTTGGTCGCGCTTCGTCCATCGTTCTTCATCCGTTCGGTCTTGGTTCGGTCTTGCTTTCGTTCGGTACCGCGCGGCGCTGCCCATCCTCGCCGGACCTGGAAAGGCTCAGCGAGCGGGACGTCGAGCGATCATTCGATGTCCGCGTCGTCGTCTTCGTAGGCGCCCTCGGCGCTTTCGCCTTCGAATTCGTCATACGCATCGTCATCGAACTCGTCGGGCTCGAACTCCGTGGCGTGCTGCCCGAAGCCGAGCGCCTGGACGAGCGCCGCCATATCGTCGGGCAGATCGGCTCGCCAGCGCATCGGCCGCTTCGTCGCCGGATGGACGAGGCCGAGCTGCCAGGCATGCAGCGCCTGCCGAGCGAAGCCGCCCGGCAGCGGCGCGCTCGAGCGGCGCCCGCGCGCCTGGCCGTAGACGGGATCGCCCAGCAGCGGATGCCCCGCGTGGGCGCAATGCACGCGTATCTGATGCGTGCGCCCCGTCTCGAGATCGCAATGGATCGCACTCACGCTCTGCTGCTTCCACATCGTTTGATCGACGAGACGGAAGCGCGTGCGCGCACTCTTGCCCGACGCGCCCGCCACGACCGCCATCCGCGTACGCTCGCGCGGATCGCGGCCGATCGGAGCATCGATGAGCCCCTCCTGCGGCATCGTCCCCCACACGAGCGCGACGTAGCGGCGCTTGACCGTGCGGGCCTGCAATTGACGCACGAGATCGGTCTGCGCTTCGAGCGTGCGCGCGATCACCATCAGGCCCGACGTTTCCTTGTCGAGCCGATGCACGATGCCGGCCCGCGGCAGGCCGGCCGCGTCGGGGTAGCGATGCAGCAAACCGTTGAGGATCGTACCGCTCCAGTTGCCCGCGGCAGGATGCACCACGAGCCCGGCTGGTTTGTCTATGACGACGAGCGCGTCGTCTTCGTAGACGACGTGAAGCGGCACGGGCTCAGGGGTAAACGCAAGCTGCTCCGGCAGCAAATCGGGGGTAAGCTCGATGCGCGCGTCGAGCGGCACGGCCTGACGGACTTTGGCCGGTGCGCCGTTCAACAGCACGCGCCCCGCTTCGGTCCAGCTTTGCAAGCGGCTGCGGGAATATTCCGGAAAGACTTTCGCGAGCACCTTGTCGAGACGCTCTCCGGCCAGTTGCGCGGGCACGAGCGCTACGCGCGGCGCATCGCCGGGCGCTGGCGCGGCTGCGTCCGCGCGCGTGCCGAAACGCGCGCCGGCGGCTTGGTCTGCGCAAGCGTCGGCGGGGTTGCCGCTTCGGCTATAATCGGCGCTTTCATCGATTGGGCCGAGCATGTTGCCGGAAGGACGTGTGCGGGTCATTGAAACTGGGTCACTGAGTGAGACTGATTGCTAGGATGCACGGAGAAATGCGGCGAGCCTTCAACACCATGATGTGCGCGGCAAGCCGCGCGGCAAAGCGTGCGGTTCAATCCGCTTCGGCCGGCCTGGCCCTCGCCGCGGCGGCGGTGCTCGTGGCGGGTTGCCACGGCCTGCCGCAAAAGACCGATGAAACGGCCGGCTGGGCAAACAACAAATTATACTCGGAGGCCCAAGATGCATTGACGGGCGGCGACTGGGGCAAGTGCGCGAAGTATTTCGAAGCGCTTCAAGGCCGCGACCCGTTCGGGCACTTCGCCCAGCAAGCGCAAATCAACGTCGCCTATTGCGATTGGAAGGACGGCGAAACGGCCGCCGCCGACGAAGCCATCGACCGCTTCATTCGGCTGCATCCCGATCACCCCGACATCGCCTACGCGCACTACCTGAAGGGGATGATCCACTTCAACGACGATCTCGGTCTGTTCGGCCGTTTTTCCGGGCAAGACATGAGCGAGCGCGACCCGAAGTCGTTGCGCGAGTCGTACGATGCGTTCAAGGTCGTCGTCGATAAATACCCGGACAGCAAATACGCTCCCGATGCCGCCGCTCGCATGCGCTACATCGTGAACGCGCTCGCCTCCTACGAAGTCCACGCGGCCGATTACTACTATCGCCGCGGCGCCTACGTGGCGGCGATCAACCGGGCCCAGTTGGCCGTCAAGGACTACAAGAACGCCCCGGCAATCGAAGACGCGCTTCACATCATGATGCTGTCCTATACGAAGCTGAACGAGACGAAGCTGGCCGACGACACGCGCCGCGTGCTTGCCGGAACGTTCCCCGACAGCCCGTACATCACAGGTCACGCTCGGGCCGGCAAGAAAAAGTCCTGGTGGCAGTTCTGAGCCGCGCGTAGCGCTATCTCGATGCCCTCGCCCGATACCGGGCGCGGCAGCGAAAACGAAACCCGGCCGCGGCCGGGTTTTGGTTTTTTTGGACTGCTCGCTCTTGCAGATTCGCGGCTAACTCGGATCAGCGCGGCGCGCCGCCCCTTCGGCGAAGAATTCGCGCACGACCTCGATCTCGCGCGTTCGCTTGAACGGCGGCAGGCTCTGCCAAATGCGGCGGCCATAGGGCTTATCGACGAGACGCGTATCACAAATCATCAATACGCCACGGTCGGTTTCTGCGCGGATCAGGCGGCCGGCACCCTGCTTCAATGTGATCACCGCCTGCGGCAACTGGTGCACGGCGAATGGGCTGAGCCCCTTCTTCGTCAGCGCATCGAGCCGCGCCGAGAGCACGGGATCGTCGGGCGGAGCGAACGGCAGCTTGTCGATGACGACGAGCGACAACGCGTCGCCGCGCACGTCCACCCCTTCCCAAAAACTTTGGCTGCCCACCAGGATCGCATTGCCGTACGCACGAAAGCGATCGAGCAGCTCGGTCCGGCTCGCATCCCCTTGGACGAGCAGCGGGGTCGACCATCCGCGTGCTTCGATGACGTCACGCAGCTTGCCGGCGATTCGATCGACCGCGCGCAACGTCGTGCATAGGACGAACACGCCCCCGCGCGCCGCCTCGATCGCAGGCAGCGCAGCCTCGAACACGGCATCGGTAAATGCCGGCGACGAGGGCTGCGGCAGATTGCGAGGCACGTAGAGCAAGCCCTGCGTGCCGTAATCGAATGGACTCGGAAGCGTCATCGAGCGGCGTGCGTCGAGCCCCATCTGCGCCGCATAGTGCGTGAAATCGCCGCGCACCGACAACGTGGCGGACGTGAAGATCCATGCGCGCGGCACGCCGGCACGCTGCTTCGCGAAGATCGGTGCCACCGACAACGGCGTTTCGTGTAACTGCACCGAATGCGCGAACACCTCGACCCAACGAATGCGCTCGTTGAAATCGGCCGCGTTCGACGTGCTTGCCTTCGACGTGCTTACGTTCGCCTGCTGCCCACCGGCCTCCGCACCTGCGCCCGAGCCGCGCTCGGCCGGCGTTTCGTCGCCGGGCAGCGACGTCCATCGTCCGAGCTGATCTTGCAACTCGCGCGCGCGACGCAAACAGGCACCCAACGATTCGGCACGCTCGGCCTGCCCGGCCAGCGCCGTGGCGACGGCGTCCAGCGCCGCCTCGAGCGCATCGAGCGCGCCGTAGAGCGCATGATCGTCGCCAAGCTGCGCGGCCGATACGCGCAACGTATCGTCCTTGAATGCGAGCCGCACGTCACGGGCCGCACGCTCGAGCCCCGCGCCGAGCTTGACCCATTCGACGGCGTCGCGCGCATGCGCAAGCCCTTCGGCTACGACGTCGCGGGCGAGCTCGAGCAGTTGCGCCGTCGATAAGGTCTCGCCGAAAAACAGCGTCGCCGTCTCGGGCAGTTGGTGCGCCTCGTCGAACACGATCGTATTGGCTGTGGGCAGCAATTCGGCCATACCCGTGTCGCGCAGCATGATGTCAGCGAAAAACAGGTGGTGGTTGACCACGACGATATCCGCCTGCTGTGCCTCGCGGCGAGCCTGCATCACGAAGCATTCTTTGTAGTGCGGGCATTCCTGGCCCAGACAGTTCTCACGCGTCGACGTCACCATCGACCATACGGCTGCCGTTTCCGGCACGCTCGCGAGTTCCGCCTTGTCGCCCGTGCGCGTGATCTTGGCAAAGCGAACGATGTCCTGCAGGTAAGCCGTGTCTTGCCGCGACGGCAGACGCCCGTTGTCGGCGGTGCGCTGCAGATAGTAATGGCACAGATAGTTTGCACGGCCCTTTAGCATCGCGACCGATACGGGCACGGCCAGCGCATCGCGCACGGTGGGCACGTCGCGTTGAAAGAGCTGATCCTGAAGGTGCTTCGTGCCGGTGGAAATGACGACCTTGCCGCCCCAGAGCATGGCGGGAACGAGGTACGCGAAGGTCTTGCCGGTACCCGTGCCGGCTTCGACGATCAGCGTGTTTTCGCCGGCTGCGGCATCGTCGGCCGCCGCGGCATCGTCCGATGCGCGGCCGGACGGCTGGGCGCGAGCATCGGTATCGCCTTCGCCGCGCAGGCGCCGCGCCGGGCGGCGCTGCGCCTCGAACATCGCGGGCTCGGGCATGGCGCGGCCCGAGGCCTCCATCGCCGCCGCCACGGCATACGCCATTTCGATTTGCGAAGCCCGCGGCCGGTAGCCGCCGATCGTGCGCGCGAGCAAACCGTCGTTCGCGAAAATCGCGTCGAGCTCGGCGCGCCGACGAGGGGCGAGCGCAGCCGCGAGCGCGTGCGGCGTGCGCACGTCCTGCTTGGCGTGTGCCGAGCCAGCGGCACCGTCGGGCTGCCCCTCGGGCAATGTCGGCGCCACGGCGAGCGGCGCCCGGGTAGAGGCATCGAGCGGTGAATTCAAGGCAAGCGTTTCCGTGCAATGACCGGCGTCAAGCACGCGGCGCGAACGCTGCCCGTTCGCCGCTTACGCGTGCCTGTCCGGTTCGAGCTGCAATTGCAGCAACAAGATGTCGTCTTTGACCTTGAGCTTGCGCTTTTTCAGACGCCGCAGCTCGAGGTCCGTGATATCCGATGAGACTGCCAATTTATCGATCATGCGATCGAGTTCGCTATGCTCCGACTCCAACTGCAAGATACGGTCGCGAAGCGTGTCCGGTTGGATCGCCTGATGGCCGCGCATGGTCGCCTCCTCGGTTCGTTAGGCGAGACGCCGCTCGGTGCGGCTGCAACGCCTGAGGTTACCGTCCAGCAAAACCGCCTTGCGTCAGTCGCTATCTTGCTGCTCCCGCTGCAAGCGCTTTTGCTGTTCCTGCTGCTGCATTTTCTCCTGCTGCTTTTCCTGCGCCTTTTGCTCCGCCTGCTTCTGGCGCGCTTCGACGTCGGCCTTGTGCTGGGCCGCATCCTGCTGCTTCTCCCGGAAGTGCTGCGCCCGTTCGGCGCGCGCCTGCGCGTCGCTGGCCGCGCTGAGCCGCGCCTGATCGAGCTTGCGTTGGAAGTCGGCCTGCTTGCGGTCGTAGGCGGCCCGGCTCTCATCGTGCTGCGGCGCTTCGGCACCGCGCCGTGCCTGCTCGAGTTCATGCTGGCGCTGCTTGGCTTCGTACGCCTGCTCGTTGCTGGCCGCCTCCGCGGCACGCTGCGGCGCCTCCTGCTCGGCGCGCGCCCGGCGCAATGCGTCCTCCTCGTCGCGCTGCTGCGCATGCGCGGTGCGGCGCTCGTCGTCGAGCGCGAGCTGCTCGGCGTGAATCCGCCCGCGCACGTCGCGCATTTTGTCGCGCGCACGGACGAGGCACGCATTCACGAAAAACTTGCTGTAGCAGTTGTGCACGGTCACACCGTACGCATACTCGTTCTCCGCCGTGCGGGCATCGAGCGCTTTTTGGCGCGCGTCGAAATCGCGCGCTCGCGAGGCCGCGGCGCCGCTGGCCGCCAAAGCGCCGGCAGCCGCATCCGCCGGCGCGGAGGCGGGCACGTCTTGTGCGAAAGCAGCGGGCACCGCGAACGAGCAGGCGAACGCCGCTGTGGCCACGATGGTGGCGCGCAGTGCATCGGAAAAACGGGAGATCGGCAACGTCGTAGGCGGGGATCTGAACATGGTCGAAATTCTAACACCCGCGCCCGAGCACCCGGGCATTTGTGGCAAAATGCGCCGCTTCAGCAACCCGGCCGCCGGCTGGCGTTTGCGCGCCGTTCCCGGCGCCGCGCCGCGGGGGGCCCGCCAGACGCCTTTTCTATGACGGACAACGTAGCACTCAAGATCGTACAGCGCATCGCCACCGAACTGAACGTGCAGCCGCGCCAAGTCGCAGCGGCCGTGCAACTGCTCGACGAAGGCTCGACGGTTCCGTTCATCGCCCGCTACCGCAAAGAAGTCACGGACAACCTCGACGACACGCAGTTGCGCCAACTCGAAGAGCGCCTGCTCTACCTGCGCGAAATGGAAGAGCGCCGCGCCACGATCCTCTCGAGCATCGAGGAACAAGGCAAGCTGACCGACGAACTGCGGAGCGCGATCGAGGCGGCCGACAGCAAGCAGGCCCTCGAGGATCTTTACCTGCCCTACAAGCCGAAGCGCCGCACGCGTGCGCAAATCGCGCGCGAAGCCGGCCTCGAGCCGCTTGCGCAAGCCCTGCTCGCCGATCCTAGGCTCGATCCGCAAAGCGAGGCCGCCGCCTACGTGAACGCCGAAAAAGGCGTGGCGGACGTCAAAGCCGCGCTAGACGGCGCGCGCGACATCCTCTCCGAGCAATTCGGTGAAACGGCGGAGCTGCTGGGCACGCTGCGCGAATACCTGCGCGAGCGCGGCGTCGTCTCCTCAGCCGTCGTCGAGGGCAAGGAAAGAGAAGAAGGCGAAAAATTCCGCGACTACTACGACTACGCGGAAACGTGGAAGACAGTGCCTTCGCATCGTGCGTTGGCCCTGTTCCGCGGGCGCAATGCAGGCGTGCTGATGATCAAGCTCGGGCTCGGCGAAGAGCTCGACGCGCAAGTGCCGCATCCTTGCGAAGCGCTCATCGCCCGCCATGCCGGCATCTCGAATCAGGGTCGCCCGGCCGACAAATGGCTGTCCGACGTCTGCCGTTGGTGCTGGCGCGTCAAGGTGCAACCGCATCTCGAAAACGAACTGCTGACCCAACTGCGCGAAACTGCGGAACACGAAGCGATTCGCGTGTTCGCCCGCAACTTGAAGGATTTGCTGCTCGCCGCACCGGCCGGCCCCAAAGCCGTGATCGGGCTCGATCCGGGGTTGCGCACGGGCGTCAAGGTGGCGGTCGTCGACCGCACGGGCAAGCTGCTGGCCACCGATACGATCTACCCGCACGAGCCGCGCCGCGACTGGGACGGCTCGCTCGCGAAGCTCGCTCGCTTGGCCGCGCAAACGCAGGCCGAGCTGGTCAGCATCGGCAACGGCACGGCGTCGCGCGAAACGGACAAGCTCGCGAGCGAGCTCATCGCACGCCATCCCGAGCTGAAGCTGCAGAAGATCGTCGTCTCCGAAGCCGGGGCGTCCGTCTACTCGGCATCCGAACTCGCCGCGAAGGAATTCCCGGATCTCGACGTATCGTTGCGCGGCGCCGTGTCGATCGCGCGGCGTCTTCAAGATCCGCTCGCCGAACTCGTCAAGATCGAACCGAAGGCGATCGGCGTCGGCCAGTATCAGCACGACGTCAATCAGCGCGAGCTCGCCCGCTCGCTCGATGCCGTCGTGGAAGACTGCGTGAACGCGGTCGGCGTCGACGCGAACACCGCATCGATCGCGCTGCTCGCGCGCGTGTCGGGCTTGAACGGCACGCTCGCGCGCAACATCGTCGAGTACCGCGACGCCAACGGTCCATTCCCGTCGCGGGAGCATCTGCGCAAAGTGCCTCGCCTCGGCGACAAGACGTTCGAGCAAGCCGCCGGCTTCCTGCGCATCAATGCGGGGGAGAATCCGCTCGATCGGTCGTCGGTGCACCCCGAAGCGTACCCGGTCGTCGAACGCATCCTCTCGAAGATCCGCAAGCACATCGGCGACGTCCTTGGCAACCGTGCGGCACTCTCGGGCCTGTCGCCGGCCGAGTTCGTCGACGAGCGATTCGGCCTGCCCACCGTGCGCGACATTCTTGCCGAACTCGAAAAGCCGGGCCGCGACCCCCGCCCCGAATTCAAGACGGCCACGTTCCGTGAAGGCGTCGAGAAGATATCGGATCTCACGCCCGGAATGGTGCTCGAAGGCGTCGTCACGAACGTGGCGGCATTCGGCGCATTCGTCGACATCGGCGTGCATCAGGATGGGCTCGTGCACGTCTCCGCGATGTCGACGAAGTTCATCAAGGACCCGCACGAGGTCGTCAAGGCCGGCCAAGTGGTCAAGGTCAAAGTGATCGAAGTCGACGTCAAACGCCAGCGGATCGCGCTCACGATGCGGCTAGCCGACGATGCCGCCCCCGCGTCGCGCGACGAACGCGGCGCAGGCCGAGCCGGCGGCGGTTCACGCGCGCCGCAACGCACTCGCGAGCCGGAGCCCGCGGGCGCAATGGCGGCGGCATTCGCGAAACTCAAACGCTGATCGACGTAGCGGCGGTTGCAAGCTGCCGCAAGTCTTTGCACGTCTTCGCACGTCTTCACACGTCTCATCCGCTCGATCGTTCGCCGCCGGCCGAGCGAGGAGTCAAAAAAGCCGCGCACCGGGGGCAGTGCAGTTCCCCCGTAGCGCGGCTTTTTCATGGGCCGGCAGTTGGCAGTTCGCGGCGGCGCAGACGCCGCCGGCGCTCAGATTTCGATTTTCGTCCCGAGTTCGACGACTCTGTTGGCCGGAATGCGGAAGAAGTCCGTCGGCTTCGCGGCGTTTTGATGCATCCAGGCAAAGATACGTTCACGCAAGATCGACATGCCCGGCAGTTGGGTCGGCACGACCGTTTCTCGCGCCAGGAAGAACGACGTGTCCATCAGTTCGAACTGCATGCCGCACATCCGCTCGAGTTCGAACAGCACCGCCTTGACGTCGGGCGTTTCGTTGAAGCCGTAAACCGCCCTCACGAGGTACAAGCCGCCGCTGACATCCTTGAGCGTGATGCGCTCGTCGTCCCTGACATAGGGGATGTCGCGCGTCACGAACGTCAGGAAGATCGTCCGCTCATGCAGCACCTTGTTGTGCTTGAGATTGTGCAGCAAGCTGACCGGCACGAGCGCATCGCTGCCCGTCAAATAAATGGCGGTACCTGACACGCGGTGCGGCGGATGCGCGAGCAACCCCTGCACGAACGGCGCGAGCGGAATGCCGTCGGCCGCGGTGCGCTCTTTCACGAGCAGGCGGCCCTTGTACCAGGTCATCAGCAGGAAGAACAGTAGCGCGCCGATGCCGAGCGGCAGCCACCCGCCCTCCGCTACCTTCAGCAGATTCGCACCGAAGAAGGCGACGTCGACCGTCATGAATGCGGCGATGATCACCGCGACGAGTGCCTTGTTCCAGTTCCAGACCTTCACCATGACGACGCACGCGAGCACGGTCGTGATGACCATCGTCGTCGTGACGGCGATGCCATACGCGGCGGCAAGGTTGTCCGAACTCTTGAATCCGAGCACGACGCACAGGATGATGAAAAGCAGCAGCCAGTTGACGACCGGCACGTAGATCTGGCCGATCGCGAGTTCGGACGTGTGCAGCACTTTCATCCGCGGCACGTAGCCGAGCTGAATCGCCTGGCTCGTCAGCGAATAGGCGCCGGAAATCACGGCCTGCGACGCGATCACGGTCGCAACGGTGGACAACACGACCAGGGGCAGCAATGCCCATTGCGGCGCCATCAGGAAAAACGGATTCTCGATCGCCTTCGGGTTTTGCATCAGCAGCGCGCCTTGCCCGAAGTAATTGAGCACGAGCGACGGCATGACGAGCAGGTACCACGCAAGACGAATCGGACGCGCGCCGAAGTGTCCCATGTCCGCATAGAGCGCTTCGGCTCCCGTCAGCACCAGGAAGACCGAACCGAGGACGACGTACGCCTGCAGCATGTGTGCATGCATGAACGAGAACGCGTAATACGGATTGAGCGCGGCAACGATCTGCGGCGCACGGACGATGTGGTTCACGCCGAGCACGGCGATCGTCGCGAACCAGACGAGCATGATCGGCCCGAACAGCTTGCCGACGAGCGACGTGCCGTGGCGCTGAATCCAGAACAGCGCCACGAGGATGATCATCGTGATCGGCAGCACGAGATGCGACAGCTGCGGCGTCGCGATCTCGAGCCCTTCCACGGCCGAGATCACTGAAATCGCAGGCGTGATGACGGCATCGCCGTAGAACATGCACGCGCCGAAGATACCGAGCATCATCAAGACGCCGGTCACGCGCGATTTCGACGAAAACGGCCTCAGCGAAAGTGCCATCAACGCGAGCACGCCCCCCTCGCCGTTGTTGTCGGCCCGCATCACGAACAGCACGTACTTGATCGACACCACGAAGATGATCGCCCAGAACAGCAGCGAGATCACGCCGAGGATCGAATGATCGGTCAGCGCAATGCCGTGATCGGGGCTGAATGCTTCCTTGAGCGAATACAGGGGGCTCGTGCCGATGTCGCCGAACACGACGCCAATCGCCGCCAGCGCGAGCGACGGCAGGGAATGCTGGCGAAGGTTGCCGTGGTTGTTGTCTGTCATAAAAGCGACCGGTTGATACCGGAGAAGCCGAGAGCGAGCGCTATTCTAGCGGCGCATCGCAGTGACATACACATAAAAAGAGCGGAGTCAGTCGACTCCGCCCAATTGTCGATACCCCGCCCATGTTGCAATCAAATTGAACGCAAGTTACGTGCCGGAACCCGCTTCCTGAGCAACGCCGCGTTTGATCCAGGCGCCGAGATTATGCGGCCGGACCGTATCCCATTCCTCGAACGGCTGATGAATCCATGGGTTCGTGGGCAAATGCTGCACGAAGTAATCGGGCTTGACCGTGGAGCAACCCTTGTACCAAAGCACGGCCGAGCGCACGGCCGTCACGGCCGGATAGCGCTCCTTCAAGTGCTGCTGCACGCGCGCCAACGTGACGCCAGAATCGACGAGATCGTCCACCAATAAGACGTTCCCGGACAGCTCGCCGCGCGTCATCGTGATGTACTGTGCGATATCGAGCTCACCCTGCTGCGTGCCGGCCGCTTCGCGATACGAACTCGTCGCGAGAATCGCGAGCGGCAAGTCGTAGATGCGCGAGAGCTGATCGCCGACGCGCAGTCCGCCGCGCGCCAGGCACAGGATTTTGTCGAATTTCCATCCCGAATCATGGACGGCGAGCGCAAGCAACTCGATCAGCCGGTGATACTCGTCCCAGTTGACCCAGAGGTGCTTGTCGTCATTGCGAGGATCCGTCATTGCGATCATCGTCGTATTCCGCGTCATCGAATCAAACCTTGAACGGATGGCGCAACAAGATCGTTTCGTCGCGATCCGGCCCCGTCGAGACCATATCGATCGGCACACCGGCCACTTCCTGCACGCGCGTGAGGTAGGCCTGCGCGTTCGCCGGCAATTCACTCCATTGCGTGATGCCGATCGTGCTTTCCTTCCAGCCGCCGAACGTTTCGTACACGGGCTCGCAGCGCGCGACCTCAGCCGCGCCGCGCGGCAGCAGATCGAAGTGCTTGCCGTCGACCTCATAGCCGACGCACAACTTCACTTCGTCGAGGCCGTCCAGCACATCCAGCTTCGTCATGCAAAGGCCGGACACGCCGTTGATTTGGATCGAGCGGCGCAGCGCGGCCGCATCGAGCCAGCCCGTGCGGCGCGGACGCCCCGTGACCGAGCCGAATTCCTTGCCGACGTTGGCCAGCGTGACGCCCACGGCTTCCTGGCGCTGCGGATTGTCGGCGTCGTAGAGCTCGCTCGGGAACGGACCGGAACCGACGCGCGTGCAATAGGCCTTCGTGATGCCGAGGATGTAGTGCAGCTTTTGCGGCCCGACGCCCGCGCCGGCCGACGCCGCGCCCGCGACGCAATTGCTCGAGGTGACGAACGGATAGGTGCCGTGATCGATGTCGAGCAGCGTGCCCTGCGCACCTTCGAACAGCAGATTGCGGCCCGCCGCGTTTTCGTCGTACAAGCGGCGAGAAACGTCCGTGACCATCGGCGCCAGGCGCTCGGCATAGCCGAGCATCGTGTCCAGCGTTTGCTGGAAATCGACGGCCGGCGCGCCCAGGTATTGGGTCAGCACGAAGTTGTGGAAATCGAGGTTCGTGCGCAGGCGATCGGCGAACGCTTGCGGCGCAAACAAGTCCTGCACGCGCAACGCGCGGCGGCCGACCTTGTCCTCGTAAGCCGGCCCGATGCCGCGGCCCGTGGTGCCGATCTTGCCCGCCCCGCTGCGCGCTTCGCGCGCCTGGTCGATCGCAATGTGGTACGGCAGGATCAGCGTGGTCGCCTCGGAGATGAATAGGCGCTTGCGCACGTCGACACCGGCGGCCTCGAGCTCTTCGATCTCCTTGAACAGCGCCTCGGGGGACAGCACGACGCCGTTGCCGATGTAGCAAGCGACGCCGGCGCGCATGATGCCCGACGGGATCAAGCGCAAGATCGTCTTCTTGCCGCCGATGATGAGCGTGTGCCCGGCATTGTGGCCGCCCTGGAAACGTACGACGCCTTGCGCGTGGTCCGTCAGCCAGTCGACGATCTTGCCCTTGCCTTCATCACCCCATTGAGTCCCGACGACGACGACGTTGCGTCCCGGGGCTGCATTCACTGCGCTGGCAGACATGTTGTTTCGTTAGCTGGTTAAAAACGTATTCTACCCATGTTCGTTGAAGCTTCCGAATTTTTCCGTTTCGCTTCAACGGCATGGACCATCCGAGGGTGTCGCGGCGGCGTGCGCCGGCCGCATCGGATCAAGCCCCCGCGTTCGGCTGGCGAGACTCGACTCGCCAAGCGCCGTCGCGCAACACGAGCACCCGGTCGAACGCGAATTCGTCGAGTGCGTGATCGTGCCCCGGCAATGCTTGAATCACGACTTCGCCCGCATCGCGCAATTCGGCGACGCGCTCGCGCAACAGATCGTCATGCTTCCAGGGCGCGAGAATCGCGCTGCTGCGCGCCTCGATCGGAGAAATCCGCGCGATTTCGCGCAGATCGAGCGAAAAGCCCGTCGCCGGACGCGCGCGTCCGTATGCTTGCCCGACGTGATCGTAGCGGCCGCCGCGCGCGAGCGCATTCGGGACGCCGTCGACGTACGCCGAGAACATCACGCCGCTGTGATAAGCATAGCCGCGCAGGTCGGCCAGATCGATCGCGGCGTGGGCACCGTCGGCGTGCGCCGCGAGGAAAGCCAAGTCGTCCAGCGCCTGCGTGATGGCCGGCCATTGCGGCAACCGCTGCCGCGCGAGCGCGATGACGGACGCATCGCCGTACAGCGACGGCAACGCACGCAGCGCATCGCGTACCGCCGGCTCGAGATCGTGCGTGAGCTCGGCGATGCGCGGGACGTCCTTGCCGGCCAGTGCCTCGTAGAGCGCCTCGCCGCGATCGGCCGCCTGCGCGTCGCGCTCGAACAAAGCGAGCAGCACGCCCGCGTGGCACAAATCGAGCCGGACGTTCTCGATGCCCGCCAAGCGCAGCACGTCGAGCATCAGTTGCTGAATTTCGAGATCGGCTTCGAGGCCCGCGTGGCCGTAGATTTCGGCGCCGATCTGTATCTGCTCCCGGGTGGCGTGCAAGCCGCGCGGCCGCGTATGCAGCACGCTGCCCGCATAGCAAAGCCGCGTCACGCCCTGCCGATTGAGCAGGTGCGCGTCGATTCGGGCCACTTGCGGCGTCGTGTCGGCCCGCAGTCCGAGCGTACGCCCCGATAGCTGATCGACGAGTTTGAACGTACGCAGATTCAGGTCGCTGCCGCCGCCCGTCAGCAGCGACTCGAGGTACTCGAGCAGCGGCGGCATGACCATCTCGTAGCCGTACGTGCGGAAGCGGTCGAGCAGCGCACGCCGCAGCTCTTCGATCTTGCGCGCCTCGGAAGGCAGCACGTCGGCGATATTTTCGGGAAGCAGCCAGGTCGACATCGATTGGGTCCTACGACGTTAATTGTGGGCGCGCAGCGCGCAGCCGAAAACGGGTCAAGCACAATGCGAAACGGCACAGGGACGCCCGGGGCGAACGCGGTGCGCACGCATGGAACCGCCGGAGCGACGCTCAGGTCGCCGCGACGAGCAGCAGCAAGCCGAGCGCCATGACGATCAAGCCTCCGATACGGATATGGTGCGCCGGCCGCTCCGCTATTTTACGAAAGGTCTCGCGCCACGCCGTCGGGAAGACGAACGGAAACATGCCCTCGATGATCAGCATGAGGGCAATCGCGAGAAGTAACGAGGCGGCCATGTCCATGGAAATGCCGGCGCCGCCTGTCGATCGGCAGCGCCCCCTGAATCAGTGTTTGCGTGAAGCCGAGGCGGCCGGAGTCGATTGCGCGCTGCTCCCGTCGGGGCTGCGCATGAAGCGGAAAAATTCGCTGTCGGGATCGACGACGATGACGTCACCCGGCTTGAACACGCTTCGATACGCTTGCAGGCTCTCGTAGAACTGGTAGAACCCCGGGTCGCTGCCGAACGCGTCCGCCGCGATCGACGCTGCCTTCGCATCGCCCTCGCCTTTGACGGCCTGCGCCGTAGCCGATGCATCGGCCAACACGGTTTGGCGCTGACGCTCGGCATCGGCCTTGATCTGCGCTACCTCGGTCGCGCTGCGCGCGCGCTCGTCGGAGGCGATTTGCTCCTGCGCGGCTGCCATGCGTTTGTAGACCGCGTCGGCAGCCGCTTGCGGAAAGTCCACGCGCACGAGACTCAGATCGACGATGTCGATGCCGAGCGCTTTGGCCGCCTCGGTCATGGCCGCTTGCGCTTCCTGCGCGACGCCTTCCTCGTGCGAAAGCGCATCGCCGAGCGCATGCTTGCCGAACGCTTCGCCGAGCGCCGCGCGCATTTGTCCTGTCAGGCGGTCGAGCGCGCTTTGCTGATCTCCGTCCGTCGCGTTAAACAGCTTGAGCGGGTCCGTCACGCGGAATTTCAGCACCGGCGTCACGAGCAGGTCCATTTTGTCGGACGTGACGTAGCGGTCGGCGTCGGACGGCGCGAGCGTGCGCACGCGCGTGTCGACGAGCATCGCCGATTGCAGCGGCGCCGGCAGCTTCAAGTGCAGGCCCGGCCCGACGAGCGCGGGATGCTCGCCGCCGCGTGCATAGACAACGGCCACGTGGCGCTGGTCGACGACGAGCAAAGTCGACGCACCCACGAACAACACGGCCACGATGACGACTACGAGCGCAACGATACGATTCATTTCGAGCGCTCCTTATTGCTGCAGATCGTCTTCGCGCGCGCGGCTGCGCAGCGAATCGCGCGAACGCAGCGCGTCGCTCGCGGCAGCGGCTTGGCTGGCCGGGTTCGGCTGTGCCGGCGCCTGGGCCGCCGGCGCACCCGATACGGCACTCGCGCCGGACGCGGGCGCGGCCGGCGCCGCGGGCTCCGTCGAAGCGCGCCGATTGGCCTCGAGCAGCTTGTCGACCGACAGATTGACGACACTGCTGCCCGCCTTGCCGCTCACGAAAATCTTGGTCGAATTGGCGTAGATGTCGCGCATGGTTTCCAGATACAGTCGCTCGCGCACCACTGCCGGCGCCTTCGCGTATTGGGCGTAGACTTCCTTGAAGCGCTCCGCGTCGCCTTGGGCATCCGATACGACACGTGCGGCATACGTCTTCGCATCGTCGATCGTGCGTTGCGCTTGCGCCTTCGCGCCGGGCAAGATCTGTCCTGCGTAGGCCTGCGCGTCGGCCTTGGCGTTCGCGCCGTCCTGCCGGGCGCGCACGACGTCCGCATAGGCGCTTTGCACGGCGGCCGGCGGATCGATCGACGACACCGTCACGCCCGTCACCGCGAGCCCCGTCCGATAATGGTCGAGCGCGGTTTGGATCGCGTGGGTCAGCGGCTCGCGCAGCGCATCGCGATTGCCGCCGAGCAGGCTCTCGGTGCTGCGCTCGCCGACGATCTCGCGCACCGCCGCCTGCGCCGCCTGCGTCACGCTGAGGTCCGGGTCGGCGGTGCCGAAGAGGTAATCGGTGGCCGATTTCACTTGATATTGAACCGCCAGGCGCACGTCCACGATGTCGCCGTCGTGCGTGATCACCGAGGCGTTCTTCGTGCTCGCGTCGCTCATGGCGCTGCCGCGCCCGATTTCGATCGAACGAATCTGCGCGACATTGACGATTTCATGCGTTTCGAACGGGTAAGGCAGGCGCAGGTGCACGCCGGGCTCGACCGTACCGCGGTATTTGCCGAATTGCAGGACGACGCCCGTTTGCCCGTCTTGCACGACGAATACGCCGCTGCCGATGTAGATGGCAACGAGCACGCCGATGATGATGCCGACGCCGATACGGCCGGCTCGCCCGTTATCGGGGCGCCGATCGCCCGGACCCTGCCCTTGGCCCTTGCCGCCGAACCAACGCGACAAACGCCGATTGAACTCGCGCCACATTTCGTCGAGATCGGGCGGGCCATCGCTTTCGCCGGGATTGCGCTTCGGCTCGTTGGGCCGTTGCGAGCTGCCATTGCCGTCGCCGCGACCCCACCGAGGATCGCTGATCGAAAGAATGGCGCGCGCACGCGGCCAGAAACTCCGCTCGTTGTATTCGTTCACCTGTGTTCGTTCGCTCGAGTTGGGAGAGCCGGTCAATGCAAATCGGACCGCCATGTGCGCGCATCGGACGACGCCGATGCATCCGAGTCTTGCCCGTGCGCCGCCGGCGTCTCGCCCGGCTGCGCACGCCCGTTGTCTGGGAGATGTTCTGAGGTGGCGATTTCGGCGATGGCTGCGCGCAGTGTGTCCAAACCTTGCCCCGTGCGCGCGCTCAAAAAGACGCGCGA
The DNA here is from genome assembly GCF_051953955.1 of Trinickia sp. Taxonomy (GTDB): domain Bacteria; phylum Pseudomonadota; class Gammaproteobacteria; order Burkholderiales; family Burkholderiaceae; genus Trinickia. The sequence continues at coordinate 74,777 of NZ_JBQCIF010000057.1, forward strand.
AATATTACCATACTCGTCGCGCTCGACCGTATCGCCGCGCGCGGCCAGTTCGGGCACGGCGTCGATCTTGTTGAAGACGAGAATCTGCCGCACGGTGTGCGCCCCGATCTCGTCCAATACTTCGTTCACCTGATCGATTTGATCGAGCCGCACGGCGCTCGATGCGTCGACGACGTGCAACAGCAAATCCGCATGGATCGTTTCCTCCAGCGTGGCCCGAAACGCGGCGACGAGTTGGTGCGGCAGCTCACGAATGAAGCCCACGGTGTCCGAGACGATCACTTGGCCCGCCTCGTCTCCGAGATAGAGCCGGCGGGACGTCGTATCGAGCGTCGCGAACAGCTGATCCGCCGCATAGGCCTGCGCTTTCGTCAGCGCGTTGAACAACGTCGACTTGCCTGCGTTCGTATAGCCGACGAGCGAAACCGACATCGCCCGATTGCGCGCGCGCTGGCGCCGTTGCGTACCGTGCTGGCGGCGCAGCTTATCGAGCCGCCCCTTGAGCATCTTGATTCGCTCGCCGATCAAACGGCGGTCGGTTTCGAGCTGCGTTTCGCCGGGCCCGCGCAGGCCGATACCGCCTTTTTGGCGTTCCAAGTGGGTCCACGCCCGCACGAGGCGCGTGGCCAAGTACTGCAGTTGCGCCAATTCGACTTGCAGCTTGCCTTCGTGGCTGCGCGCGCGCTGCGCGAAGATGTCGAGGATGAGGCTCGTGCGATCGACGACGCGGCGGTTAAGCGTCCGCTCCAAATTGCGCTGCTGTGCGGGCGCCAAGGCGTGATTGAAGATGACGATTTCGACGTCGTTGGCCTCGCAAGCGAGGCGCAACTCCTCTGCCTTGCCGCTGCCGACGAACAAGGCCGCATCGGGGCTCGCGCGCCGCCCGGTCAAGGTCACGGCAGGGTGTGCGCCCGCGCTTTGCACGAGCAGGCTGAGTTCTTCGAGACTGGCTTCGAAGTCGATCTTGCCGAAATCGATGCCGACGAGCGCTGCGTTGATCAAATTGATGGCGTCAAAATAGGAAGCGGCCGGCACGCGCGCCGATCAGTCGGCACCGCGCCGGCCGCTAGGATGAAATCAGGCCGTTTCCGCATCCGGGTGGAAGTTGACCGGACGGGCCGGCACGACAGTCGAAATGGCGTGCTTGTAGACCATTTGGGTCACGGTGTTTCGGAGCAACACGACGTACTGGTCGAACGATTCGATGTTCCCTTGAAGCTTGATGCCGTTGACCAAATAGATGGAAACCGGCACGTGCTCTTTGCGCAGTGCGTTCAGAAACGGGTCTTGTAACAGTTGCCCTTTGTTGCTCATAGCAAACTCCGTCGTTTTTTTGCAGGTTGGATCCGATTGGGACGAAGAAAAAGAAATCCGCCGCCAATCGCTACACTATAGCCGATTTTCGTTGCGGAACGGGCCGCCCAGCCCGTTCGGCCAAGCAACTCGCCCGCTCCGTCAGCCTTTGTCGGCGTACGGGTTCGTCGACGAACGGAACTCTATCCGCAATGGAGTTCCCGTCAACGAGAAAGTTTCGCGGAAACGGTTTTCGAGATAGCGCTTGTAGGTCTCGGTCACGGCATCGAGTGCGTTGCCGTGGATGACGATGATCGGCGGATTTTGTCCACCTTGGTGCGCGTAGCGCAGCTTCGGGCGGACAGGCCCGCGCCGGCGCGGCTGCTGGAATTCCACGGCGTCGATCAGCGCACGCGTGAGCTTCGGGGTCGGCAGCTTCGACATGGCGGCCGCGTAGGCTTCGTCCACCGAGCGCATGAGCGGGCCGATCCCCGTCTTTTCGGCGGCCGAGATGAAATGGAACTTCGCGAACTCCAAAAATTTGAGCTTGCGCATCATGTCGGCTTTCGTGCGCTCGCGCACGTGCGCGTCGAGCCCGTCCCATTTGTTGACGCCGACCACGAGCGCGCGCCCCTGTTCGACCACGAAGCCCGCGATGTGAGCATCTTGGTCCGAAATATCCTGCCGCGCGTCGAGCAGCAGAATCACGACGTTCGCGTCAGCGATCGATTGCAGCGTCTTGACGACCGAGAATTTCTCGATCGCCTCGAATACTTTCCCGCGCCGGCGCAAGCCCGCCGTATCGATCAGCGTGTACTTCTTGCCCTGGCGCTCGAAATCGACGTAGATCGAATCGCGCGTCGTGCCCGGCATATCGAAAGCGATGACGCGGTCTTCGCCAATGAGCGTATTGACGAGCGTCGACTTGCCGACGTTCGGCCGCCCGACGATCGCGATCTTGACGCCGCGCTCGCCTTGCGCTTCCTCGGGCTCGTCGACGTGCCCCGCGTAGGCAATTTCGAGGGCATCGTTGATCGTCTCGGTGACGCCATCGCCGTGCGCGGCCGAAATGGCGCGAGGATCGCCGAGCCCGAGCTCGTAGAAATCGGCTGCCACGGCCGTGTACTTCATTCCCTCGGCCTTGTTCACGACGAGCACGATCGGCCGGCCGGTCTTGCGCAGGTAGTCGGCGATCGACTTGTCCTGCGGTGCGAGCCCGTTGCGCCCGTCGACGATGAAGACGACGACATCCGATTCCTCGACCGCCTGCCGCGTTTGCCGCGCCATCTCGTGCAGGATGCCGTCCTTGGCGACGGGTTCGAAGCCGCCCGTGTCGACGACGAGATACGGGCGGTCGCCCACGCGCCCCTCGCCGTAGTGGCGATCGCGCGTCAAGCCGGGCAAATCGGCGACGAGCGCATCGCGCGAACGCGTGAGGCGGTTGAACAGGGTCGATTTCCCCACATTGGGGCGCCCAACGAGGGCAATTACGGGTTTCATCTGACGTTGTCTAAGTGAGGCATGCGCCGCCGCGCCCGCCCGATCGGCGAGTGGGGGGCCCGACGGCACATTGGGGGCCACGTGCGGCATGAGCCGGCGTGGCTCGCCGGACTTCAAAATGCACTGAAAGCGAGCCGATCGAGGCGCGGCGCCCGTTCAGGGAAGCGCGCCGCGCCGACGTTGCTCGAAAACTATCACGATACGCGGCGCCAAGCTGCCTGCGCATATCGATTCGGCCGGCTGCGCACTGCCATTGCGCCTGCCGGGGCTCGAAAACGACCGCGGCCGGCTGAGCCGGCCCGCGATCGAAGCTGGGCGGAACGCTTCGCTCAGTGCGAGACGAATCCGTACAAATGGCCATCGTGCGTTTGCACGATCAGCGTATTGTCGACCGCGACCGGTGCTGCCGTGATCGCGCTGCCGTCGGTCTTGGCACGCGCGAGCAGCTTGCCGTCGTCACGCGACAGGAAGTGGACGTAGCCTTCGTAATCGCCGACCACGACATCGGGCCCGAGCAAGTAAGGCGTGCTCAGATTGCGGTTCTTGAGCGTGTCGTTCTTCCAGAGCGGCTTGCCCGTCGTCGCATCGAACGCTTGCAGAACGGACCAATCGTCAGGCGCGACCACCGCCGTCCGATCCGCGGCGAGACCGCTCACGCCCGAGAACGGCTGCTCCCAGACGGGCTGGCCGCTGTTCGCGTCGAAGCAGCTGATGCGTCCTTGGAACGTCACGGCGCATGCTTCCGCGCCGACGAGCGTCGGCGCGCCCGTCACATCGTTGATTCGCTCGACTTCCGTGACGCCCTTCGGGAAGGACACGGGGGCCTGCCAATAGTCGTCGCCGGTCTTCAGGTTGATCGCCGACAGCGAGCCGCCCGGAAAGCCGGCCAACACCGCGGCGTCGCCCGCGAACGCCATGCCGGCCGCCACGCGCAGATTGAGCGGCACCGCCCGGTTGTGATACTGCCAGCGCAACTCGCCGGTGGATGCGTTGAACGCATTGATTTCGCCGTCGATCGTGCGCACGATCACATAGCCGTTCCCGACGAGCGGCGGCGACACGATCTCGCCCGGCACCGTGGTCTTCCAAAGCAGCTTGCCGTTCGCGTCGAGCACGTCGACACCGCCCTTTTCCGAGCCGACCGCCGTATAGGTGCCGTCGCTGCCCACGCCGGAGGTCAGATCCGCATGCACGTCCGTGCTCCAGATCTTGTTCCCCGTCTTGCCGTCGATTTTCGCGACCGTTCCGCCCGAGCCCGCTGCGTAGACGGCGCTACCGACGACGACCGGCGAGAAAAAGTACCGTCCGGCCTTGCCGACGCTCGTGCTCCAAGCTTTCTCGACAGTGAAGACGGGCTTGAACTGAGCGAGCGGCACCGGCTCGCGGCGCGGATCCTTCGTGGACGAGCAAGCGGCCATCGCAAGGACGGTCATCGCGCAAGCGACGGGCACGGCAAAACGTTTCAGCAAATTCATCGGTGGGCGAAGCTTCGTCAAGGGTTGTTCGGGTAAGACCGGCCGGCGGCGATGTGAGCGTGTGCCGCTCAGCCGCCGAGCGCGTCGAGCTTGAACTGGATGAGCTGGCGCGCGGACGTATCGCTCTTGCTCAGCGACGACAGCGCGAGCTGATAAGCGCTGCGCGCGTCGCCGCGCTTGCCCTCGGCCGCCAGGAGATCGCCGCGGCGATCCGCCACGGCGCCTTGGAAGCCTTCGACGGGCGCCCCGCCGAGTAGCGCGAGGCCCGCATCGTAAGCCTTCTCGTCGAGCAGCACGGCCGCGAGGCGCAGCTTCGCGATCTGCTTGTACTCGTCGTCCTTCGCGTGATCGATCGCCCACTGCAATTGCGCCTTCGCGCCCGCGACGTCACCCGCTTCGTACAGTGCCTTGGCGGCTTCGAGCGCCGTCATCTGCCCGTACGCGGTGCGGCCGTAGCGCGACTCCATATCCCCGGCGTCGCGCACGACGGACGCTTTGTCCTTCGCCGCGACCGATTGCTGCACCTGCTCGTAGAGCACCGCGGCCTGAGCGGCTTGCCGCCGCTGCCAGAAATTCCAGCCGTTCCACGCGGCCGCGGCGACGAGCGCCACGAGCACGATCCAAGTGGCCGTATTGCCCCACTGCGCCCACCAAGCCTTGAAACTCTCAATCGATTCTTGTTCGTCGTGATAACTCATCGCCAAGCGATTCCTTCTTGTCTCGCACCGTTCTTGTCATGAGCGGCGACGGTAGCGTCAGTCGTCGCCGTCTTCGGCGGTTGCAACCATCGCATTGATTAGAAATTCGGTCAAGTTTTCGACCGGCACGGCGCTCTGCTCGCTCTTTTCGCCGCCGCCCGCGGCGTCGCGTAACGGCTTGATCCCCACGGTGCCGTTCGCCACTTCGTCCTCGCCGAGGATCACCGCGAACGCGGCCCCGCTCGCGTCGGCTCGCTTCATCTGCGATTTGAAGCTGGCCGAGGCGCCGTCGGCGCTGCAGTGCAGGATGACGTCGAGGCCCGTGTCGCGCAGGCGCTCGGCGATGATGAAAGCCTGCTCGCGCGCCTGCTCGCCCTGATGGACGATATAGACGTCGCAGCCTTCTTCCTGCGGCACGAGCGAATCTTCCTTCAGCAATTCGAGAATGCGCTCGACGCCCATCGCCCAGCCGCAAGCGGCCGTCGGCTTGCCGCCGAGTTGCTCGATGAGCGGATCGTAGCGGCCGCCGGCGGCCACGGTGCCCTGCGCGCCGAGCTTATCGGTGACCCACTCGAATACGGTCAAGTTGTAATAGTCGAGCCCGCGCACGAGCCGCGGATTGACCGTGAACGGAATATTGTTCGCCTTCAGCAGCCGCTGCAGCCCCTCGAAGTGCGCCCGCGAAGCGTCGCCGAGGAAATCGACGAGCTTCGGCGCGTTCCGCGCGATGTCCTGCAAAGCCGGATTCTTCGTGTCGAGCACGCGCAGCGGGTTCGTGTACAGGCGCCGCTTTGCATCTTCATCGAGCACGTCGACGTGCTTTTCGAGATAGGCGATGAGTTCCACGCGATGCGCCGCACGCTCCTCGGCCAAACCGAGCGAGTTGATTTCGAGACGAATGCCCGTCAGCCCCAAATCGTCCCAGAGCCGCTGGCACATGAGGATGATTTCCGCGTCGGTGTCAGGGCCGGCGAAGCCGAGCGCTTCGACGCCCACCTGGTGGAACTGGCGGTAGCGGCCGCGCTGCGGGCGCTCGTGGCGGAACATCGGCCCGATGTACCAAAGCCGCTTCGGGCCGTCGTAAAGCAGGTTGTGCTCGATGGCCGCACGGACGACGGCGGCCGTATTCTCGGGGCGCAGCGTCAGGTTCTCGCCGTTCAACGAATCGACGAAGCTGTACATCTCCTTCTCGACGATGTCGGTGACTTCACCGATCCCACGCGTAAAGAGCTGCGTATGCTCGACGATCGGCGTGCGGATGTTTTGATAGCCGTACGCGCGCAGCATCGATTTGACCGTCGACTCGAAGAACTCCCACAGGGCGGCATCGCCCGGCAGGATGTCGTTCATGCCTTTGACGCCGGCAAGCTTCTCGAGCTTTCTCTTCTGTTCTGTCATCGTTGTGTTCGTGACTCGTTAATTCTCGACGCTCGCGCGGCCATAGGTGCGCTCGACGTAGTCGCTGACGATTTGCTGGAATTCCTCGGCAATTCGCTCGCCGCGCAGCGTCTTGACCTTTTCGCCGTCGATGAAGACGGGCGCCGCCGGGTTTTCCCCCGAGCCGGGCAGGCTAATGCCGATGTTGGCCTGTTTCGATTCGCCGGGCCCGTTGACGATACAGCCCATGACCGCCACGTGCATTTTCTCGACGCCGGGGTACTCATCGCGCCAAACCGGCATCTGCGCGCGCAGGTAGCTCTGGATTTGCGATGCGAGCTCTTGGAACAGCGTGCTCGTCGTGCGGCCGCAGCCGGGACAAGCGATGACCATCGGCGTGAACGAACGCAGGCCCATCGTCTGCAAGATTTCCTGGCCGACGATGACTTCGCCGGTGCGCGATGCGCCCGGCTCGGGCGTCAGCGAGATGCGGATCGTGTCGCCGATCCCTTCTTGCAACAGTACGCCGAGCGCAGCCGTCGACGCGACGATGCCCTTCGAACCCATGCCGGCCTCGGTCAAGCCGAGATGGAGCGCGAATGCGCAGCGACGCGCGAGTTCGCGGTAAACGGCGATCAGATCCTGCACGCCGCTGACCTTGCACGACAGAACGATCTTGTTGCGCGCCAGGCCGAGTTCCACGGCGCGCTCGGCCGAGCCGATCGCCGATTGAATCAGCGCTTCGTACATCACGCTTTGCGCTTCCCAAGGTTCGCTGCGCGCCGCGTTTTCGTCCATCATCCGCGCGAGCAGATCCTGGTCCAGGCTGCCCCAGTTCACCCCGATACGTACGGGCTTGTCATAGCGCGCGGCCGCTTCGATCATCTGTGCGAACTGCGTGTCGCGCTTCGCGCCGTGGCCCACGTTGCCCGGATTGATCCGGTACTTCGACAGCGCCTCGGCACAAGCGGGATAGTCGCGCAGGAGCAAATGGCCGTTATAGTGGAAATCCCCCACGAGCGGGACCGTCACGCCCATGCGATCGAGCTGCTCGCGGACCGCCGGCACGGCTTGCGCCGCCTCGGGCGTGTTCACCGTGATGCGCACGAGTTCCGAACCGGCCTGCGCCAGTTCCTTCACTTGAATGGCGGTGCCGATCGCATCGGCCGTATCCGTGTTCGTCATCGATTGCACGCGCACGGGCGCGTCGCCGCCGATCGTCACGAGTTGGCCGCCCCAGCGAACGTCGACCGCATGCGACGCGCGACGCTTGGTGGAACCGCCGAAAACCGGTACGGAAGAACAAATCTGACTGCTGATGTCGGTAGGCATCGAAAGACCCATGAGTCCTGGTTACGCTGCGTGCGCAGCTCTTGCCAGCGGCTGCGCACCCCAGAATCGAGAACGTGCCGCAGCGCGTCTGCCGCGGCATTGGACCGTTACGGCAACGTGAAGTGCACGACGTTGCCCTTGTTCGGGCCGAACTTCGCTGCGTCGACGCTTTGGCCGTCGAACGTCATCGATTCGAGCCCGGCGCGGTTGCCCGCCGTGATCTTCAGAGGAGGCACGCCCGACATTTCCTTCGTGTCGCCGGCGTGAACGAGCCCCGAGAACACTTCCTTGCCGTTCTTGTCGTGAACGCTGAACCAGCTGTCCTGCGTCACTTTGACGACGATCGTCGAGGCACCCGAGGCGCCCGACGCCGCGGCGGCTTGCTCGCTCGATGCGGGCGCCGATGCCGGCTGCGCCGCTTCGGCTTGCGCCTGCGCCGGTGCCGATGCAACCGAGGTAGCCACGGCGCCCGAAGCAGGCTGCGCACCGGCGGGCTGCGAGGCCGAAGGCTGAGCCGCCGACTCGAGCGGCGTGATCGTCGGCGTACTCGCCTGCGCCGTCGCCGCGCTGGCGGCGGACTCCGAAGCCGCCGTGGCACCCGAGGCGCCCGACTCGGTCGCGACGAGGCCTGTCGAGGTCACGGCCGACGCGGCGGACGCGCTGGCCGGTGCCGCGGCACCCGATGCCGCGCCGCCCGGATTGGCGGCCATCCCGCCCGCGCTGGCCTTCAGGCGCGCGAGCCAAGCGGCCGAGTCGCCACCTTGATGCCACATGGCGAGCGCGATGATGACGATGACGCCGGCAGCCACGCCCCACCACCACGACCGGTGCTTCGGCGTGCCGCCGAGCGAAACGGAAACACGCCCTCGCGGCAAATCGGCCCCCGTCGATGCGGGCATCGACAAATCGGGCTCGGACTGGCCCTTGACGCGGCGCAGTGCCTGCGCAAACGGCTCCGGATCGGTGCCGAGCATCTTCGCATAGCTGCGGATGACACCCAGTGCGAACGTCGTGCCGGGCAACTGGCTGATATCGCCGGCTTCGAGCGCACGCATCTTGCCCGGCGAGACTTTCAACCGAGCCGATACGTCGTCGACCGACCAGCCCTTCGCTTCCCGCAATTGGGCGAGGCGTGCCCCGACCGCGGCCAGCGAGTCAAGCGGCGCGTAAGCGGCGCCCGGCGCCGTCTGCGGCATGGCGCTCCCCCGTCCCGCGCTCGCCTGCGCGCCTTCTGATTGCGGATGCTGCGGCTCACTCATCCCTGATCCTCGCGTCGATTCTCTTTTTCCACTCCGCGCGCGCCGAACTCGTCGATGCCGGCGATGCGCGAACCGTCTTTCTCATGCTTCACTGCGGTCCGGCGACGCGCGAGAACGGCGCCGCCCCTTTTATGCCGCGCGCCTCAGCGCACCGGCCTCACTTCGATCACCTTGCCGGCATGGCCGCCATTCGCGGCCCGGCCATTCGCTCCTCCTGCCGTGCGCTCGGCGAGGCGCGTGCGGTCCTTCACCGCCCCCGCGAGTTGTCCGCACGCCGCGTCGATGTCGTCACCGCGCGTCTTGCGCACCGTCGTCACGATGCCGGCGTCGATGAGCACTTGCGCAAAGTGCTTGATCCGATCGGACTTGGAGCGCACGAGCCCGGACTCCGGGAACGGATTGAACGGAATCAAGTTGAACTTGCAGGGTACGTCGGCCGTCAGCGCGAGCAACTCGCGCGCATGCGCGTCGCTATCGTTGACGCCGTCGAGCATGCAGTACTCGAACGTGATGAAATCGCGCGGGGCCACGTCGAGATACCGGCGGCACGCGGCCATCAACTCGCGCAGAGGATACTTCTTGTTCAAAGGCACGAGCATGTCGCGCAGCGCGTCGTTCGGCGCGTGCAGAGACACCGCGAGCGCTACCGGCAGATCGGCTCCGAGCCGGTCCATCATCGGCACGACGCCCGAGGTCGATACCGTCACCCGCCGCCGCGATAGGCCATACGCGTTGTCGTCGAGCATCAGCCGCAGCGCCGGCACGAGTGCATCGTAGTTCAGAAGCGGCTCGCCCATACCCATCATCACGACGTTCGTGATGACGCGCTCGCCTTTGTTGTCGGGCGCATGCGGGCGTCCGAGCGCCGCGCGCAGCGCGAATTCGGCCATGCGCAGCTGGCCGATGATCTCGGCCGTCGTGAGATTGCGAGAAAACCCTTGCTTGCCCGTCGAGCAAAACCGGCAGTTGACGGCGCAACCGGCCTGCGACGATACGCAAAGCGTACCGCGCGTCTCCTCGGGAATGAACACCGTTTCGACCGCGTTGCCGTTGCCGACGTCGACGAGCCACTTGCGCGTGCCGTCGGCCGATACGTGATCGCTGACCACGGGCGGCATGACGATCGCCGCTCGATCCTTGAGCTTCGCGCGAAGCGACTTCGCGAGATCGGTCATGCCGTCGAAATCGGCGGCGTTGTACTGGTGAATCCAGCGCTGCAGTTGCTTGGCGCGAAACGGCTTCTCACCGAGGCTGTCGCAATAGGCGACGAGCCCCGCGGCATCGAGGTCGAGAAGATTGACGGAAGTGCTGCTCGTCATGTCGGATCCTGCTGTTTCAATGCGCCCCGGCGGCGGCCCTGTTCTGCCCGGCCGCCGGGCCGGGCGTGGTGCCCGCGCCAAGCCTCATGCGCTAACGTCGTGCCCGGCTTTTCAGCGCGAGTAGACGTTGATTTGGGGAAAGAAGAACGCAATCTCGACGGCAGCCGTTTCGGCGGCGTCCGAGCCGTGCACGGCATTCGCATCGATGCTGTCGGCGAAATCGGCACGAATGGTGCCCGCCTCGGCCTTCTTCGGATCCGTCGCGCCCATCAGGTCGCGGTTCTTCAGAATGGCGTTCTCACCCTCGAGCACTTGCACCATCACCGGGCCCGAGATCATGAATTCCACGAGATCCTTGAAGAACGGACGAGCGGCGTGCACGGCGTAGAACTTCTCCGCGTCGGCGCGCGAGAGCTGTGCCATGCGCGCGGCGACGATCTTCAGACCCGCGTTTTCGAAGCGGCTGTAGATTTGACCAATCACGTTCTTCGCCACTGCATCGGGCTTGATAATCGACAGAGTACGCTCGATCGCCATAAAAACTCCAAAAAATTAAGGGGTTACGGATTCTAACGAATCTGCAATTGTAGCATGTTCCGGTGTATTATTGCGATCGATCCCCGGCTCGGACGAAAGTTCGTCCGAAAAACCTAACGGGAGCTTGAAACTCGCGCTCGCCGGACCGATCTTAGGAATGGGCAAGCCGCGTGCGGCAGTTGAGCCGGCACCGCGCAAAACCCGATTCGAGTGCGTTTTTACGCTAGGAGAAAGCATGAACGACTATCCGTACAACGTCGCCCGCGGCGGTGCCGTCGGCTCGGCGGCCATCCGCAACCGCGTGCTACGGAACACCTACTGGCTGCTCGCGCTGTCGATGGTGCCGACGGTGGTCGGCGCTTGGCTCGGCGTCGTGAGCGGTTTTTCGCTGTTCGCGGCCACGAGCCCGATGATGAGCATGCTCGCGTTCTTCGCGATCGCCTTCGGCTTCATGTTCGCAATCGAGCGCACGAAGCAAAGCGGATTGGGTATCGTCTTCCTGCTGGGCTTCACGTTCTTCATGGGCCTGATGCTCTCGAGAATCCTCACGTTCGTTCTGCACTTCTCGAACGGCCCTGCGCTGATCATGCTCGCGTTCGGCGGCACCGCCGTCATCTTCGCGGCGATGGCCACGGTCGCCACGGTCAGCAAGCGCGATTTCTCGGGGCTCGGCCACTGGCTGTTCATGGGCGTGATCGTCATCTTGCTGGCCTCGGTCGCCAACATGTTCCTGCACCTGCCGGCGCTGATGCTGACGGTCTCGGTCCTTGCGATCGCGATCTTCTCGGCCTATATGCTGTTCGACGTGCAGCGCGTCGTGAACGGCGGCGAGACGAATTACATCTCGGCTACGCTCGCGATCTACCTCGACCTCTACAACGTCTTCGTCAACCTGCTGGCTCTGCTCGGCATCTTCGGCGGCAATCGGAATTGATGCTCCGCTGGTGACGAACGAATGAGGGCGGGATCGCCCTCTGCGTTCGGCGACTGACTGGCTCGAGCCCGCTCGCTCCCCTCAGTCGACACGAAGCCCCCAACCGCGCAAGCGTCTGGGGGCTTTTTTCTGCTGCCCGCAGGGCATCACTCGCGCTCGAACAATGCGATCGATTCGACGTGCGACGTATGCGGGAACATATTGACGACACCCGCCCCTTTGAGGCGATAGCCGGCCTCGTGCACGAGCAGCCCGGCATCGCGCGCGAGCGTGGCTGGATTGCACGAAACGTAGACGATTCGGCTGGGCACGGATCCCACCCCGCTTTGCACGATCTCTGCCAGCGCCTTTGCGACGGCAAGCGCGCCTTCGCGCGGCGGGTCGATCAAGAATTTGTCGAAGGCCCCCAGCGCACGCAGATCGTCGGCGGTCACCTCGAACAGGTTGCGGCAGGCGAACGAGGTGTGGCGATCGACACCGTTCACCTTGGCGTTGGCCAGCGCCCGCGTCGTCAACGCTTCGCTGCCTTCGATGCCGACGACTTCGCGAGCAAGCCGTGCCAGCGGCAGCGTGAAGTTGCCGAGCCCGCAGAACAGGTCGAGGACGCGATCGGTGCGAGCCGGCGCCAGCAACCGCAACGCACGGCCGACGAGCACTCGGTTGATCGCGTGGTTGACCTGCGTGAAGTCGGTCGGCTTGAACGGCATCCGAATGCCGAATTCCGGTAGCGTGTAATCGAGCTCGACGTCGAGCGGATAAAACGGCACGGCCGTATCCGGCCCTTTCGGCTGAACCCAGAACTGCACGCCGTGTTCGTCGGCAAACGCGCGCACGCGCGCTTCGTCGTCCTGCGTCATCGGCTCGAGCACGCGCAACACGAGCGCGATCACGTTCGAACCCACCGCTAGCTCGATTTGCGGCAAGCGATCGCGAATGGACAAGCCTTCAACGAGCCGCCGCAGCGGCACGAGCATCGCGGAGACATGCGGGGGCAGCACCTCGCAGCTCGTCATATCGGCCACGTAACTGCTCTTTTTCTCGTGGAAGCCGACGAGCACCCCGCCCTTTTTGGCGACATGGCGCACCGTCAGCCGGGCGCGGTAGCGATAGCCCCAAGATGGTCCGTGGATCGGCCGGAACACCGTTTCCGCGCGCAGCTTCGACAAGTGCCAGAGGTTATCTTCGAGCACGCGCTGCTTGATCGCCACCTGCGCGCGCTCGTCCAGATGCTGCATCGAGCAACCGCCGCAGGTACCGAAGAAACGGCATTGCGGGGTGGTACGCATGGCGCTTGCTTGCAAGACTTCGACGACTTGCGCTTGCTCGTAGCTGGGCTTTTTGCGATAGCTCGAATAGGTGACCCGCTCCCCGGGCAGCGCGCCTTCGACGAAAATGACCTTGCCGGGCTCGCCGTTCTCGGTGATCAAGCGTCCCACCCCGCGCGCCTCCATGTCGAGCGAGTCGATTTCGATAATAGGGGCGCGAACGGGCTCGGCTTGCGAGGCGGCGCCTGCGGGGCGACGCGCGATGCTACGTGGAGATTCGGACACCTGCGGCTTCCTGACGGACATGGAACGAAAGGCGAGATTGTAGACGAACGGCGCCATCGAACGGAGGCAAAACGCGCGGCATGCGTGCCGCGCATGCCTTCTTCCGGTTCGTCGCGGTCAGGGAGCCTACGCGGGTTCCGACAACGTGAAAACGGACACGGCTTCCTTGAGTTTCGCGGCCTGCTCGTCGAGCGACTGCGCGGCGCTCGCTGCTTGCCCCACCAGCGCCGAGTTCTGCTGCGTGACTTCGTCCATTTGGCCGACGGCCTGATGCACCTGCTCCATGCCGCGGCTCTGCTCTTCGGATGCGGCCGCAATTTCGCCGACGATATACGACACCTGCTTGATCGACTGTTTGACCTCGAGCATCGTCGAGCCAACCCCGCATGCCTGCTTCGAGCCGTCTTGGATCATTGCGACCGAGGAAGCGATCAGCTCTTTGATTTCCTTGGCCGCCGCGGCGCTGCGCTGGGCGAGCGACCTTACCTCGCCCGCTACCACGGCGAACCCGCGACCCTGCTCGCCCGCCCGTGCCGCTTCCACCGCTGCATTCAGCGCAAGGATGTTGGTCTGGAATGCGATGCCCTCGATCACGCCCGTGATCTCTGAAATTCTGGCGGAACTGCCGCTGATCCGTTCGATGGTGGCCACCATCTCTTGCACGGACTCGTTACCTGTATCGGCCATCCGGGTCGCGCCAGTCGCCAGCACGTTCGCCTGGCGTGCGTTGTCCGTGTTCTGCCTCACCGTCTCGGTCAACTCCGTCATGCTCGCGGCCGTCTCTTCGAGCGACGCGGCCTGCTGCTCGGTGCGCAACGCGAGATCGCGGTTGCCGCACGCGATGCTTCCGGCGGCACTCGTGACCGATTCGGTCGATGCCTTGATGCCTCGGACCGTGTCCGCCAATTGCCGGTCCATTTTTCCAAGCGACTCGAGCAGTTGCCCGAACTCGTCCCGGCGGGTCGCGTCCACCGGATTGTCGAGTCGGCCCTCGGCGATGCGATGCGCAAAACTCACGGCCCGATGAAGCGGACGCGTAATCGCCTTGCCTAGATAGACCGATATGCCGACGCCCAGCGTTGCGCCCGCCGCCAGCAACGCTGCCAGCATCCAGAAGAGCAGATCGTAGGTGGCCCGGCTATCGTTCGCATCGCGCTCGGCCGCACGGCTGCTCAATTGCCCGAGTTGCCTCAAATCTTCGGACAGCGCATCGGCCACGGGCACGAGCGTCTCCTGAGCCGTGCGCCCGCCGTCGAGATCGCCGGTGCGCAGCGACGCGAGGACTCGATCCGCGATCGCATCAAACTTCGGCAGGATGCGTTCGACCTTGGCCCTCATCGCCTGGGCTTGCGGGTTGCCGGGGAGTTCCACCTGCGCGTAGCGGGTCAACGCGCGTTTCAGCATCGCGCGGGAAGCGCTGATTTTCGCGAGTATGGCCGGCGTGGCGCTCGGATCGGCCAGTATCTCGATGCGGCTCATTTGCAGCCGCATGTCGCCTTGGGCGGCGCGTGCGTCGGCAAGCTCGACGATCGGCGCGGTATCTTGCGAGTACGAAGCGTGAATCTTCCGATCGAGTTGCCTGAGCCCGGACAGCCCCAGCATGCCAACGGCAATCATCAGCAATACGCACAGACCGAACGCTAACGCGATCTTGAATTTGATTGAATGGATCATTTTCACGGCAACATCCCCCGATTCATTGGCGCCCGTCACGCTGCTCTCTTTCACCGATGCGAGATCACGCGCTCCCCGGGGACGCGCACGGGCGGCGTCCCGGGGATTCATCGTCGAACGGCTGTCAGAGCCCGAAGTAAGTCTCGCGCACCGCGTCGCTTGCTTCGAGTTCCTGGCGTGTGCCCGACACGCGCACCTTGCCGTGGTCGAGCAGGTACCCGCGGTCGGCCAAATCGAGGAACGCGATGTTTTGCTCGGCGATCAGAAGCGACGTCCCGTCGCCGATCGCCGTGCGCAGCGCATCGATCACGTTCTTGACGAACACCGGTGCAAGCCCCGAAGAAGGCTCATCCATCAGCAGCAAGCGCGGCTCCGAGATCAGCACCTTGGCAATGCCGAGCATCTTGCGCTGCCCGCCGGACAAACTTGCGGCCGGCGCGCGCCGCTTTTCCGCGAGCGCGGGAAAGAGTTCGAACAGCACTTCCTTGCGCTGACGAATCTTCGCCTTCGGCATGAAGTAGCCGCCCAGCGCGATGTTCTCGTCGATCGACAGCGTGGGAAACACGCCGAGTTCCGACATGAACGCGATGCCGCGCTGGATCCGCTGGTCCGGCCGCATCGTGTCGATGCGCTCGTCGTCGAGCGTGATACGCCCGCCGGTGCATGGCAGCAGTCCGATCAGCGTGCGCAGAAGCGTGGTTTTGCCGGCGCTGTTCGCGCCGAGCAAGAGCACGGTCTGCCCGCGATCGACCCGCAGGTCGACGCCCCAGAGCACCTGCATCGCGCCGTAGCCTGCTTGAACGCCTTCGATAACAAGGGATGCCGTCATCATGCCGCTCCAATGAATGCCGCGATCACTTCGGGGTCGCGCGAAGCGGTCGCGAGCGGCCCCTCGAACAACATGCGTCCGGCGCCGAGCACGATCACGCGCTCGGTAATTCGGTTGAGGAATTCGAGCAGATGCTCGACCACGATCATTGCGATGCCGCGCGCCGACAACTTCTCGAGCAGCTCGGCCATCACGTTGAGTTCGGCCGGGTTGAGCCCGGCGCCGATCTCGTCGACGAGCAAAAGCTTCGGCCGAGTCGCCAGCGCGCGCCCGAGATCGAGCAGCTTTTGCTGGTTCACTGTCAGCGAACCCGCGATACGCGTGGCCACGCCGGCCAGGCCGATCTCGCCCAGAATGGCGTCGATCGCGCTCTGGTCAAGGTGTGCGTTGCGGGCGGCCACCTCGACGTTCTCGCGCACGGTCATCTCGCGAAAAACCTTCGGCACTTGAAACGTACGGTTGATGCCCAGATGCGCACGGCGATGCATCGGCAAGCGGTTGATCTTGTGGCCCATAAAATCGATCACGCCGTCGTCGGCCTGCAACAGGCCCGAGATGACATTGATCGTCGTGGTTTTGCCCGAGCCGTTCGGACCGACGAGGCCGACGATCTCGCCTGGCGCGACACTGAAGGTCACGTCGTTGAGCACGATTTGCGCGCCGAAGCGCTTGTTGACCCCGGCCAGTTGCAGCAGTTCAGAAGACATGGATACCCCGGCGTTGCAGCAAAGACAGGAGGCCGCCCGGCAAGAACAGCACGAGCAGGACGATGAGGCCGCCGTAGATGAACTGGAAGTACTGCGGCGTCGAAATGCCGATGGCGGCATACAACGTATAGAGCAGCGAGGCGCCGACAACCGGCCCGATGACGGTGCCCACGCCGCCGAACAGCGCGAACACGATCGCGAACACGGAGAACTCGAGCGTGAAGACCGCATCCGGATAGAACACGGAGATCCCCCACGCATACACGCCGCCTGCAAGACCGGCGACGAGCGCGGAGACGAGCCACGCGACGAGCCGCATGCGCACGACGTCGATGCCGGCCATGGCCGCGCTGACGGGGTCTTGCTTGACCGCGCGCAACGCCATGCCGAAGCCCGACTTGCGGAAGTACGCGGCGAGCGCGCATGCAGCGAGCAGCACGGCCAGCATGCAGTAGTAGCTCGCTCGCGGGTCGTACACTTGTTCGATCTTGAGCCCGTACGGACCGCCCGTGATGTCGGCGAGGTTCGGGTTCGACACGACGAAGAAGATGATCTGCGATGCCGCGAGGTTCGCAATCGAGAAATACGCGCCGGACAGCCTCAGAAGCGGCCCGAGGATGAGCCCCATCAGCGCCGCTGCGAGCCCGCCGCCCGCGACGCACGCCAGCACCGGCAGGTGGGTGTGCATGACGAGCAGCGACGTGGCGTAGGCCCCGCTACCGAAAAAGCCGACGTAGCCGAACGGCAGATAACCAGTAAAGCCGTACAGCAGGTTGAGCCCCTGCGCAAGCACGATGAACGTCATGATCGTGAACAGCAACGACTGATTGGCGTATACGTGCGGCGCGACGATAAACACCGCGGCCAACACCGCGAGCAAGATGGCGCCGGTGCGGCGGAACGTTGCCGGCCGCGATTCGGTCGTAATGGATTTAAGCAAGACGCACCGCCTTTCCGAGCAAGCCCGAGGGACGAATGAGCACGATGATCAAAAGCAGCGCATAGGGCACTACGTTCGACCACGACGAGTAATAGGTTTGCATCAGCATCGTTCCGAGCCCGAACACGAGGCCGCCGGCGATCGTGCCAAGCGGATTGCCGAGCGAGCCGATGATCACGATCGCGAACGCGGTCGTGGTGAGGCTGCCGCCAAGATCGGGCGACACCGAGCCGAGCAGATACGGCACGAACACGCCGGCGATGCCCGCTAGCGCGAGACCTGCGACGAACGCGATCGTCGAGACCCGGCGCACGTCGATGCCGGTCGCCACGGCTTCTTCGCGGTTCGCCATCACGGCGCGTGTGGCGTAGCCCAGGCGCGTGCGCGAGAAGTACAGCCAGAGGCCCAATAACGCGGCCAGGCTGATGCCCGCAGCCCACCACCAGCTATCCGGGAACTGCTGGCCGAGCACGCCGAGATTGCCGCCGCCGAGCGCGTCCTCCGGCAGCGAGCGCTGGTCGGCGCCGAACGCGAGTACGGTCAGGGCTTCGAGCATCTGGCCGATGCCGAAAAAGAGAATGAACGACAGCATTTCGGGGTCTTCGCTGCGTTGCAGCCGCGGCACCACGGCGCGATAGAGCGGCCAGCCGCTCACGGTCGCGCCCACGACCGCAAGCGGTATCGCCCAGAGCGGATTGAGCCCGAAACGATCCGTGACGAGCCACGCAAGGTAGCCGCCGAGCACGATGAATTGCCCGTGCGCGAGGTTGATGATGCGCATGACGCCGAACACGAGGTTGAGCCCCAGGCCGACCAGCGTGAAGAAGATGCCGTACAGGATGCCGCCGACGACGGCATAAGCGAGAAGTTCCACGTTCGTCCTTCGCAAGGGATGCCGCGGCCGGCGCCGGATGGCGCGCCGGCCGGGTCCTGTTCAAAAAATGTTACGGACGCTCAATGCTTCGGTGCGGGGAACACCGGCTTGCCCGTCGCATGATCGTCGGGATACACGACGACGAACTTCAGCCCGTTCTTGCCGTCCGGCACCATCTGCGCGACCGGGAACGGCTGGCCGAGCTGGGCGCCGTTCGCGTTGATCTGGAACGCGCCGAGCAGCGTCGTGGTCTTGCCCGACATATCCATCAGCGCTTGATGGAAGTCGGTCTGCTCGAATTTCGGTGCATCGCCGAGCATCTTTTGCATCACGATGCCCGTGTTGTAGCCGGCCGAGTCGAGGAACGTGGGTGCCTTGCTTTCCGCAGCTTGGAACGCCTTCTCGAATTGCGCCGTGTTCATGCCGTAGGTGACCTTCTCATAGCGAACCAGCGGCGGCGTCGGATACGTGTACGTGTAGGCGAGCGCATCGGTGCCGACGTTCTTCGTGAGCAGTTGCAACAACTGGCCCGGGAAGATCGTGAAGGTCATGTCGAAGTGCAGCCCGCTTTGCGAGAGCGCACGCAAGAACGCGATGTCGTTCGGCGGATAGCCGAACTCGAGCAGCGCTTGCGGATCGGCGGCCTTGGCCGTGTGCAACAGCACGTTGTAGTTCGACTCGTTCGTCGGCACGCTGTGATAGAACACGGGCTTCACGCCGCTCTTCTCGAGCTCGGCCTTCATCGTCTCGGCCTGCGATGCGTCGAAATCGTTCGCGCCGTAGATGATCGCCACGCGCTTGATGTTCTGCTTGAGCAGGAAGTTCGCGAGCGGGATCGGCCATACCGTCGACGACGGAATGCTGACGTCGGCGAGGTAGTCGGTTTTTTGCGTGAAGAAGTTCGCGCCCGAGCCGGTGGGGTCGATCAGCAGCATGTGGTGCTCGGCTGCGAGCGGCACGGCCACGGACGTCAGCACCGAGCCGAAATCCGCCACGAGCACGTCGACCTTGTCTTGCGTAATGAGCTGGTTATAGAGCGTCGTGGCGGTCGACGTCGAGCTCTGATCGTCATACGCGACGAGCTTCACCGGGATCTTCTTGCCGAATGCTTTGACGAACACGCCGCCGGTCTTGTTGACGTCTTCGGCCCAGAATTTCAGGCCCTCGTATTGGCCTTGCGATGCCACCGCAAACGAGCCGGAGGTCGCGTAAAGCGTGCCGATCTTGATTTCGGACGGAGCGGACGCGGCGTGCGCGCCGAAGCTGGCAACAGCGCAAGCCATGGCGGCAGCGGCGGCTTTCAGAACGGTAAGGGTTTTACGGGTACGACGGGCGTCCATTGAGTGTCTCCTCTGGATCGTGGTGAAACGACGAAATACGCCGATCCGCTGCGCGTGACGGTGCAAGCCGACGCGCTCGGTTCGGTGTTGCTGAATTCGAAAGAAAAGAAATGCGGCGTTAAAGCCAAGCGTCAGCGCTCGGGCCCGTCAATCGTCTGTGCAGGATGGGTTCATTTGGCGTCTCCTTGAGGTTCGTTGGATGTTTGGAGACAAGTTATGCAACTAGTATGCCAACCCGCGCGTGCGGCCGGGCGCCTTGATACGCCAGGGCCTCGGCGGGCCGTTCGTTGCGCGCTGTGCGAAAACCCGCAATTTCGCAGAACGCGGCGGCTGAGAAATGTGACAGGTCTTCAGCGAGGATTGGCCGCTGCAATCGCCGGCTCGGTAAAGGCAGCGAGGTACTCGGCCCAGTGCGGCGCGGTCTCCTGCTCGAGCGAGCGCTTCACGAACGCGATTTCATCGGCATACTCGTCGGGCGAGAACGCCCCGCGCATGAGTTGGAAGCGGCAGTAGAGCAAGTACGTGTTGACGACGTCGGTCTCGCAGTAGTTACGGATCTCGTCGATGCGCCCCTCGCGGAAGGCGGTCCACACCTGACCGCCATCCATGCCGAGCTTGCCCGGAAAGCCACACAGCTTGGCGAGCGCATCGAGCGGCGCGTTCGCACGCGCCTGATACATCGCGAGGACGTCCATCAAGTCGGTATGGCGCGAGTGGTACCGGCTGATGTAGTTGTTCCATTTGAAATCGCGGTCGTCCTCGCCCAAGTCCCAATAACGCGAGGCAGCGATGCCATGCACGAGCGCGCGGTAATGCAGCACCGGCAAATCGAAGCCCCCGCCGTTCCACGACACGAGTTGCGGCGTGTATTTTTCGATGACGCGGTAGAACGACTGGATCAGCGCCGCTTCGCCGTCCAGGGCGGTGCCGAGCGATCGCACGCGCAGCCCCGTGCGGTCGCGAAACACGCACGAGATTGCCGCGATGCGCTGCAGATGGTGCGGCAGGAAATCGCTGCCGGTCTTTTCGCGGCGGGCGGCGAAGGCGTGGTCGGCCACTTCGGCATCGCTCATCGAATCGGGCAGATCGTCGAGGCGACGAATGCCGGCGACATCGGGAATCGTCTCGATGTCGAATACGAGAATCGGAATCATGGATATTGACGGTGCGCCCTTGCGCGCGCCTACAGGACTGCGTCCTTGCGCACGCCGTTCGACGCGAAAAAGCGCTTCAGGCGCACGAGCGCTTCTTGCTGGATTTGCCGCACGCGCTCGCGCGTGAGACCCATTTCGTCGGCCAATTCCTCGAGCGTCGCGGGCTCGATGTGATTGAGGCCGAAACGCCGTTCGATGACATGACGGTGCTTGTCCGACAACCGAGACAGCCACGCGCGTGTAAGCGTTTCCAACTCGCGGTGCTGCACCTCCGCGTCAGGCGACTGGCTCTGATCGTCGGAGAGCAGATCGAGCAGGCTGCTTGCGGGATCGAGGTCCAGCGGCGCATCGAGCGACGCAGTATGCTCATTGAGCGCGAGGATGTCGGTGACCTCGTCGGTCGTTTTGCCCGTCAGGTACGCGATGTCGTCGATGCTCGCGTCGCGCCGTTCGACGGCCTCGCCGGAATTCATCGAATTCTTTTCCAGATGCCGTTTGGCGCGCAGCACCTGATTGAGTTCGCGGATCACGTGCACGGGCAGCCGAACCGTGCGCGCCTGGTTCATGATCGCGCGCTCGATGCTCTGGCGTATCCACCAGGTCGCGTAAGTCGAAAAGCGAAAACCGCGCGTGGGATCGAATTTCTCGATCGCATGCATGAGGCCGAGGTTGCCTTCCTCGATGAGATCGAGCAGCGGCACGCCGCGATTCAGATACCCCTTCGCGATGCTGACGACGAGCCGCAGATTGCGCTCGATCATCACCTGCCGTGCCTCGAACTCGCCCGCCTTGGCCAGCCGCGAATAGCGCTGCTCTTCCTCGACCGTCAGCAGCGGCTTGATGCTGATGCGGTTCAGGTAGTGCTGGATCGTGTCGGCCGTGAGTTCGGCTTGCAGCAGCGCCCGAAAATCGTCGGGATCGGGGCCGGCCTCCGCCGCCCCTTCGCGCTCCTCCCCGCCTTCCTCAGCCTGATCCGCCGCGCCTTCCTGCTCGATTTCGGCGTCGGACTCGGCCGGGTCTTCCTCGGGCTCGTTCGTCGAAGCGCCCGCGTCATGCACCAGGTCGGGCGTCACGCGGCTGAGCGTGTCCGTTTCGGCTTGCTGCTTGCGGCGCTTCGATGTCGGCATGGTCGTATCGCTTATTGCGGCGGCAAGTATTTCATCGGATCGACAGGTTTGCCCTGCCGGCGGATCTCAAAGTGCAGCATCACGCGATTGTTGGGTGAATCACTATCGCCCATCTCAGCGATCTTCTGCCCCTTCGTCACCGCGTCCCCCTCTTTTACCATCAAAGAGCGGTTGTGTGCATAGGCGGTGAGATACGTCGCGTTGTGCTTGATGATAATGAGATTGCCGTATCCGCGCAGCCCATTTCCTGCGTAGACGACGCGGCCTGACGCGGCGGCCTTCACCGGCTCGCCCGCCGTCCCACCGATGTTCAGCCCTTTGTTGCTGTTGTCGTCGAACCGGCTGAGGATGGGCCCGCTCACGGGCCACGCGAACGAGACGCTGCCTTCCGCTAGCGTCGAGCTGGCCTGCGCGTCGGTGGCCGGCTGCGGCGGGATCGTGGTAGCCGTCGCACCGGGCCCGCTGCCGTAAATCGGCGGCGCGGCGCCGTGCGCGCTCGCTGCACCCGAGGCGCCTTGCGCCGTCGAAGCGCCGAGCGGCGCACTTTGAACGGCCGGCCCGGCCGTCACGGGAGCAGTCGCCACACCGGGCGTCATCACCGCCGTGTTCGCTCCGGGGGGAGCGACGCGCAGCAGTTGATCGACTTCGATCTGATTCGGGTTCGCGAGGTTGTTCCACGCCGCGATGTCGCGATAGTTCTGACCGTTTTCGAGCGCGATACGGTACAGCGTATCGCCCGGCTTGACCCGGTAGTAACCCGGAGGCGGCGGCCCGAGCGGAACGGCCGGCTGCGATGCCCCTTGCGCCACCGCGGGCGCGGCGCTCGTCGAAAGCGCGGTCGATCGATCCACGACCGGCGCTTGATCGAGCCGTGTGGCGCACCCGGCGAGCGTTGTGAGGGCAAGCAGACAGACTACGCGCTGAACGGCGGTCAGCCGAGCCTGTTCGTTGTGTCTTTGCATCGCGCGCAACGTAAACATCGGTGTCAAATCACTCCGGATTTTAAAGGGACAAAGAAAACGCGATCAAGGCGAGACTGCCGCCATTGACTAGGCGCGACGCGCTCGACGAGCGTGAGCACCTGGGCCTGCTCATTTTGTGAGCCGACCGGTGCAATGAGCCGGCCGCCGACGGCCAATTGCTCGAGCAGCGCCTGGGGCACGTCGAGCCCGGCCGCCGCGATCACGATCGCATCGAACGGCGCGCAAGCAGGCAGCCCCACGCGTCCGTCGCCATAGTGCAAGCGGATGTTCGGCACGCGCAGCGGCCGTAGGTTGAGCTTTGCGCGCTCGTAAAGCGGCTTGACCCGCTCGATCGAATAAACATCTTTAGCGATTCGGCTCAGCACGGCCGCTTGATACCCGCACCCCGTGCCGATCTCGAGCACACGCTCGAGCGTCCGGCCGGCGCAAGCGAGCTCGAGCATACGCGCGACGACCGACGGCTTCGAAATCGTCTGGTGATGCCCGATCGGCAGCGCCGCATCTTCGTAAGCCTGCGTCGCGAGGCCCGGGTCGACGAACATGTGGCGCGGGACCGCGGCCATCGCATCGAGCACACGCGTGTCGACGATGCCGTTGCCTCGCAGCCTTTCGACCATCCGCTCGCGCACCCGTTCCGACGTGAGCGCGAAGGCGCTCGCGAGCGGCACGTTGGGCGCGCCCATTTTGTCGGCGGCATGCGACGCGGACGTGTCAATGCGGCGCGCGCGCTCGTCGGGGCGCGCACGCGCTTCGGCCGCCGCACGCGGCTTGCGCTCGAGATCGGCGAGCCCGAGCGGGAAGCGCTTGGCGCGTTCGCTCGTCATGAACCGCTACGCCCCGTATGGACCCACTCGCGTGTGGCCGCCATCATTTGGGTATGGGTGAGATCGAGCTGGAGCGGCGTGATCGATACGCGGCCGTTCGCAATCGCATGAAAATCCGTGCCCTCGCTGGCATCGCGCGCATCGCCCGACGGCCCGATCCAGTAGATCGGCTCGCCGCGCGGGTTGTGCTGGCGGATGACGGGCTGCGACGGATGCCGCTTGCCGAGGCGGGTGACCTCCCATTCGCCGAGTTCCTCGTAAGGCCGGTTCGGGATGTTGACGTTCAGCAGCGGATGCGCGGGCAACGGATGAGACAGAAAGTGACGCACGATGTCGGCCGCAACCCGGGCCGCATCGTCCAAATGCGCCCAGTCCTTTTCGACGAGCGAGAATGCAATCGACGGCACACCGAACATGACGCCCTCGGTGGCGGCCGCGACCGTGCCCGAATAGAGCGTGTCCTCGCCGACGTTCTGGCCGTTGTTGATCCCCGAGACGACCAGGTCGGGCTTGTCGTCCAGCATGCCCGTCAGCGCGATGTGGACGGAGTCGGTCGGGGTGCCGTTGACGTAGTAGAAGCCGTCCGCCGATCGCCATACCGACAGCGGACGAGACAGCGTCAGCGAATTCGACGCCCCGCTGCAGTTCTGCTCAGGTGCCATCACCGTCACTTCGCCGAGCGGCTGCAGCGCGTGATAAAGCGCCGCGATACCGGGCGCAAGGTAACCGTCGTCGTTGCTCAGTAGGATTCGCATCCGGCGATTGTAACCGAGGAGCGGCGCCGCCTGAGCGCTCACGCGACCGCCGGCGCATCGAATCGTTCTCGAGCGCCTCGCGCTCGCTCGCGCCCCTCGCCTCACCGGAAAGGCACGGTCGTTCGAGTTGATCTACACTGCGTCGATGTCTCATTTGCGGCGGCGCGAGACGCATGCACGTTCGCCTCACAGCGTCGCTCCCAAACCCCGCCGTTCACGCCGTGCGGCCCATAGGTCAACCGGCAGGCGGCCGCCTGCCACTCGATCGAGGAATGTCCATGCGCGCCATTCGATGCCATCAGTACGGACCGCCGGAAACGCTGGTCGTCGATACGTTGCCGGACCTCGAGCCCGGCAGCGGTGAAGTCGTCATCGACGTGAAAGCGGCAAGCGTCAACTTCCCCGACGTACTCGTCATCGAGAACAAATACCAGTTCAAGCCGCCGCTGCCCTTCACACCGGGTTCCGAGGTGGCCGGCATCGTGCGCGCGATCGGCGAAGGCGTTTCGAACGTCCGCGTGGGCATGCGCGTAGCGGCCTTCACACGCGTCGGCGGTTTTGCCGAACAAGCGCTGGCGCCGGCCGATGCCTGCATGCCATTGCCCGATGACGCGGACTTCGCGACGGCGGCCGCGTTCACGCTGGCCTACGGGACGTCGCACCACGCCGTGATCGACCGCGGCGCGCTGCGCCCAGGCGAGACGATGCTCGTGCTGGGCGCGGCCGGCGGCGTCGGGCTTGCGGCCGTCGAGATCGGCAAGGCGATCGGGGCGCGTGTCATCGCAGCCGCCTCGAGCGACGAAAAACTCGCGGTTGCGCGGGCGCACGGCGCCGATGCCACGATTCGCTACGACAGCGGGGAGTTGCGCGAGCGAATCGCCGCACTCACCGACGGTCATGGCCCCGACGTCGTCTACGATCCGGTGGGCGGCGCCTACGCGGAACCCGCTTTCCGGAGTATCGGCTGGCGCGGGAGATATCTCGTGGTCGGCTTCGCGGGCGGGGAGATCCCGAAGCTTGCGTTGAATCTCGCGTTGCTGAAGGGGGCGAGCATCGTCGGGGTGTTTTGGGGAGACTTCGCCAAGCGGGAGCCGCAGCGCAACGCGCAGGCGTTCGCCGAACTGCTGGGCTGGCTCCGAGAAGGGAAGCTGCGGCCGCTCATCAGCGCGCGGTATCGGCTCGAAGACACCCCGCGCGCGCTGACGGACATGGCTCAGCGGCGTGTGACGGGCAAGATCGTCATTACCCCCTGAGCAGGCGCGAGCGACGCGGCGCCATCGCCGAACGAGCTGCTCGGTGGTTCGCCGTTCGGTTCGCTGCCCGGGAAGCGGCCTGATTCGGCCGCGTGCGCTCCGCGCGCACCGGGCTCAGACCACCTTGCGTTCGCGCAAAAGCGCGATCGCCGCCTCGTCATAGCCGAGCGCGGCCAGCACTTCGTCCGTATGTTCGCCGAGCGCCGGCCCGAGCCAGCGCGTACCGCCTGGCGTGTCCGAGAACTTCGGCGTCACATTGGGCAGCGCGATGTCGAGCCCGTCTTGCCACTTGAAGTGCTCGATCATCTTGCGCGCCGCGAACTGCGGATCGGTGAACATGTCGGCCGCGCTGTAGATGCGGCCGACGGGGACGTCAGCGGCGTTGAGGACGCCGAGCGCTTCGTCGATGGAGCGGTCGGCAAGCCAAGCCGCGATCGCATCGTCGATCTCGCGCGTGCGCGGCACGCGGCCGTCGTTATGCGCGAGCGCCGGGTCGTCGGCGAGATCGCTGCGCTCGATCGCGATCATCAGCCGCTTGAAGATGGGGTCGCTATTGCCGCCGATGACGATGCTGCCGTCCTTGCAAGCGTAGGTGTTCGACGGCACGATGCCCGGCAGCGAAGGCCCCGTGCGCTCGCGCACCGCGCCGTAGACGCCGTACTCGGGCACGATGCTCTCCATCATGTTGAAGACGGCCTCGTAGAGGGCAACGTCCACGACCTGCCCTTTGCCGCCGTTCGCCTGCCGATGATGGAGCGCCATCAGCGCGCCGATCACCGCATGCAAGGCCGCGATCGAATCGCCGATCGAGATGCCGATCCGCGGCGGCGGCAAATCGGGGTAACCGGTGATATGGCGCAGGCCGCCCATGGCTTCCGCGATCGACCCGAACCCGGGCCGGTCGCGATATGGCCCGGTCTGCCCATACCCCGAAAGGCGGACCATGACGAGTCCGGGATTGTCCGCGCTGAGCACGTCATACCCGAGGCCGAGCTTCTCGAGCAATCCCGGGCGGAAGTTCTCGACGACGATGTCGGCTTCGCGCGCGAGCTGCCGAAGGATCTGCTTGCCTTCGGGCGCCTTCAGGTTCAGCGTCACCGATTTCTTGTTGCGCGCCTGCACGGCCCACCACAGCGAGGTGCCGCCGGCTTCGGGATACAGCATCCGCCACTTGCGCAGCGGATCGCCCCCGTTCGGGTCTTCGATCTTGACGACCTCGGCCCCGAACTCGCCGAGCAAGCGCGAGGCGAACGGCCCCGCGATCAGCGTGCCGAGTTCGAGCACCTTGACGCCCGCGAGCGGGCCGGCCGATGCGCTCATGTGCAGCCTCCTTCGGAATGACCGTTCCTCAAAGCGAGCGCCGGTCGAGCATCGCGCGTGCGATCGTGCCCGCGTCGACGTACTCCAGCTCACCGCCGACAGGCACGCCGCGAGCGAGGCGCGTCACCGACAGATCGCGCGCCTTGAGCGTCTGCGCGAGGTAATGGGCCGTTGCCTCGCCTTCGTTCGTGAAATTCGTCGCGAGCACGACTTCCTTGACGACGCCGTCGGACGCGCGCTTGACGAGCCGGTCGAAGTGGATTTCCTTCGGGCCGATGCCGTCGAGCGGGCTCAAGCGCCCCATCAGGACGAAATAGAGCCCTTTGTAGGTCATCGTCTGTTCGAGCATGATCTGATCCGCCGGCGTTTCCACGACGCACAGCAGCGTCGGGTCGCGCGACTCGTCGCTGCACACGTCGCACACGCGCGCCTCGGTGAACGTATTGCACTTCTCGCAATGGCGCAGATGCTCGGTCGCGAACAGCAGCGAGCGACCGAGCTTTTCGGCCGCCTCCCGATCGTGCTGCATCAGGTGGTAGGCCATGCGCTGCGCCGATTTGGGCCCAACGCCCGGCAGCGCGCGCAGCGCCTCGACGAGCGCAACGAGTGCGGAAGGCTGTTTCATGTCGCGATCACTTCTTCGCGCCGCGGATCGAAAATGGCGTGCGGCACATCGTCAGAACGGCAGCTTGAATCCCGGCGGCAGCGGCAGCCCCGACGTCATGCCGCTCATCTTTTCCTGGGTCGTGGCTTCGGCTTTGCGCACGGCATCGTTGAAGGCAGCGGCGACGAGATCCTCGAGCATGTCCTTGTCGTCGGCAAGCAGGCTCGGATCGATCGACACGCGGCGCACGTCGTTCTTGCAGGTCATCGTCACCTTCACGAGCCCGGCGCCCGATTGGCCCTCGACCTCGATCAGTGCAAGCTGCTCTTGCATCTTCTTCATGTTTTCCTGCATCTGCTGGGCCTGCTTCATGAGCCCGGCGAGTTGGCCTTTCATCATGGATATGCTCCTTGGATCGTTTTGACGTTGCTTGCGGCTGTCGAGTCGACGCCATGCCGCGAGATGGGTTGTCGGGAAGCGTTTTCGTTCGTCGCGGCACGCGGCCGCGAGATGGGTCGTGGCTCAGTGCGCACCGGCTCCGGGTTCGGGCGATACGGGCTTGACGGAGCCCGGCACGATGCTCGCGCCGAACTCGCGTATCAGCGACTGCACGAACGGATCGGCGCCGATCTCGCGCTCCGCCTCGCGCTGACGCTCGGCGCGGGCGGCCGCGTCAAGCACGGCGGCCGTGCGGCGCGCGGGGCCGACGGTCACCCGCACGTCGATGCTCTTGCCGAGCTTTTCCGCCAGCGCGACTTTCAATTTCGCCACTTGTGCCGCGTCCGCGTACTGAGGCACCGGGACGCTCAATGCAAGTGCTTGGCCATCGATTTCGGTCAGCTCGCTATTGAACGCCAACTGATGAGCGATGCCCGTGAGCCCGAGACTGCCGGCAAGCGCGGGCCAATCGCCCGAGAAGCCGACGACGTCGAGCGCGATGGGCGGCGGCAGCCGACTCAGATCGACAGCCGGGGTGGACGGCACGGCCGGTGCGTCGGCACGCCCATCGAGCCGCACGTCGTCGGGCCCGGCGCCGAATACCGGAACGAACCCGTCGTCGGGCGGTCCGGCAAAGTAGTCGTCCTCGGACGAAGGCGGCGGGTAATCGTCGAGCGGCGGCATATCGTCCCACGGCGCCGGCGCTAAGGCGCGTTCAGGGGGAGACGGGCGCTCGAGCCTCGACGGCGAAGATTCGTGCGCGCGCGGACGCGGCGCCGGTACGACAACGGGCGCACGCGGCGCGGCGGGCTTGACGGGCGCCGCGGCCGGGGTGGCCGGGGGCCGATTGCGATCGGTCGACACGCGCAAGCCGGCGTTGCGCAATACGTCGAGGGCCGCACTCGCTCCGCCCGTGCGTGGACGCGCGGCGGGCGGCGGCTCGGAGCGCGGTTGCTCGTCCGGCTCGGCGGGCGGCAACGCATGCGTCGACGAGGCCTCGGCTTGCGGTGCGCTCGGCGCGAAATCGGATGCGGCGGAAATCTCGACAACGGGCGCGTCGGCCTCTTGCGCACGCAGCGGCTCGGGTGCGGGTGCGGGAGCGGCTTCGGCGGTGGCTTGCGATCCGTTCGCCGCGTCGCCGCCTGCGGGCGTCGTCGCGCCCTCGCCGCTCGAATCGGCATCGCTCGCCGACGAAGCGGCGACTGAACGCACCGCTGCTTCGTCCGGCGTCGCAACGGCTTCCGCGAGATGCTTGCGTGAGGCCGATGCGCCGCCAGCGTCGCTCGGTGACGGCGGTGCCGATACAACGGACGATTCCGAGGCAGCCGGCCGCGCCGAGACGCCGGCCGGTACCGATTGGGGACTCGGTGGCAAAGCCGCTGCGCTCGGAACGGCGCTCCGGTTCGCCTGCGCGGTCACGGCGGCGCCGCGCGGGCCGGCTGCGCCGCTCGGCGTGCCGGCGGCCGAACCGGCGCGCTTCGGTGCTGGGCCGGCCGGCCCAGACCCTGGCGGCAATGCCGGCTCGAACGCGAGCATGCGCAGCAGCGTCATCGTGAAGCCCGCATATTCGTCGGGCGCGAGGCCGAGCTCGGCGCGGCCGAGCGTGGCGATCTGGTAGAACAACTGGACTTGCTCAGGCGTCAGCGCTTCGCCGAACCGGCGCAAGTCGCTCGCCTCGGGCCACTCGTCGAGCACGGAAGCCGGCGCGAACTGAGCCCAGGCCACGCGATGCAGCAGGCTCGCCAAGTCTTGCAGCGCTGTCGAGAACGACAAGCTGCGCGACGCCATTTCGTCCGCGATCGACAAGACGAGTTGCCCGTCGAGCGCAACGATCGCATCGAGCAGGCGCACCAAATAGCTCTGATCGAGTGCCCCGAGCATGCCGCGCACGGCTTCCTCGGTCACCTGATTGGCCGAATAGGCGATCGCCTGGTCCGTCAGAGAGAGCGCATCGCGCATGCTGCCCTCCGCGGCACGCGCGAGCAGACGCAGGGCTTGCGGCTCGAAAACGATCTCTTCGGCTGCGAGAATCCTTTCGAGATGGCTGACGATGTGCCCGGCCGGCATCTGCTTCAGATTGAACTGCAGGCAGCGCGAGAGCACGGTGACGGGAATCTTTTGCGGATCGGTGGTCGCGAGGATGAACTTGACGTGAGGCGGCGGCTCCTCCAGCGTCTTCAGCATGGCGTTGAAGGCGTGGTTCGTCAGCATGTGCACTTCGTCGATCATGTAGACCTTGAAGCGCGCATCGACGGGCGCATAGACGGCACGCTCGAGCAGCGCAGCCATTTCGTCGACGCCGCGGTTGCTCGCCGCATCCATCTCGACGTAATCGACGAAGCGCCCTTCGTCGATCTCACGGCAGGCGCGGCACACGCCGCACGGCGTGGCCGTGATCCCCGTCTCGCAATTGAGCGCCTTGGCGAAAATACGAGAGAGCGTGGTCTTGCCGACGCCGCGCGTTCCGGTGAACAGATAGGCGTGGTGCAGACGCGCGCCGTCGAGCGCGTGCGTGAGCGCGCGCACGACGTGTTCTTGTCCGACGAGCGAAGCGAAATCCCTCGGTCGCCACTTGCGTGCGAGAACTTGGTAGGTCATCGCGAAATTGTATCAGCAACGCCGCGGCGCCAATGCATCCACGAAGCGCGCCGCAAAGCGCGTCGACGCAGCGTGCGAAGACGAGCGAACCGTGCGCCTCGCGGCGCGGGCCGGCATGGCGAAGGCGACGCAGGAAAAATACGGGAGACGGGGAAATGCGGTGTCGGCATTGCCGCACGGGAGCGTCGCATACGCGACAGAAGCACGACACAAATGTGACGCAAACGCGGATACGAAAGCAGGGAGAGGAAGAACGAAGGAACGACTGGCGGAAAACAAGACAAGCGGAAGGTGACGAGCCCGACCCTCGGCACTGGTGGAAAACGGCTGTGGCTGCTTCGTTCCCGACCTGACCAGGTTGACCGCCCCTCCATGCGAGGAGGCCCGTCACGGCGAATTCTATCATCGCTTGGCGCAACGCGGGCGGATTCTTTCGTCCGGTGGTTTTGCCAGTCCACGGCACCGCCGCGAATCGCGTCGGCTCCGGCCTGAGCCCACGACCTTTCACGCGAGCCCTGCACGGAAGAGGCACATGTTTGCCCCGAGCGCACGCCGTGCGCTCGGCGAACGCCCCTGGCTATCGCTTCGCACGACGCATAGCAATTTGGGCTAATATGACAACCAGACGACCCGCAGCCGCGCGAATGCCGCACATCGGTGTCGCACTCGGCGTTGCGTATCGGCTGTCCGCGTGCGTTGCCGACTCCTACCGCGAAGCCTGCACCGTGTGCACTCCCCGCATGTGCGGGCGTGCGCTCGGAACGATTCCCCGTTTTGGTGTATCGTGGCGAGCAATTTCAGACGCGGGCCCCGAACCCGAAGAGGTACTTTTACATGAGCGAACAAATCAAGCACATCAGCGACGCATCTTTCGAACAGGACGTCGTGAAATCCGACAAGCCCGTGCTGCTCGATTTCTGGGCCGAGTGGTGCGGCCCGTGCAAAATGATTGCCCCGATTCTCGACGAAGTCGCGAAGGATTACGGCGACCGCCTCCAGATCGCGAAGATCAACGTGGACGAGCACCAGTCGACGCCGGCCAAGTTCGGCGTGCGCGGCATCCCGACGCTGATCCTGTTCAAGAATGGCGCGGTCGCGGCGCAGAAGGTCGGTGCGTTGTCGAAGTCGCAACTCACGGCATTCCTCGATAGCCACCTGTAACGATACGGCCGAGCCTGTTGCGACCTGACAACAGGCTCGGCGCGCGGCACGTCGGCCGATCAGGCCGCACGCGGCCTGTGCTATGCTAGAATCATAAGACTTCAAGACGTATAAGTCTCTGAGCGGTTCCGCTCAAACCTCTCCTCCCATATTTCTTTTCGTCGCACCTTCCCCGGCGGGATTTCCGTATGCATTTATCCGAGCTTAAGTCTCAGCACGTGTCTCAATTGATCGAGATGGCGAATGGCCTCGAGATCGAGAGCGCGAACCGTTTGCGCAAGCAAGAGTTGATGTTCGCCATCCTGAAACGCCGCGCCAAAACCGGCGAGACCATTTTTGGCGACGGCACGCTCGAAGTGCTGCCAGACGGCTTCGGCTTCCTGCGTTCGCCCGAAATGTCGTATCTGGCGAGCACGGACGACATCTACATCAGCCCCTCGCAGATCCGGCGCTTCAACCTGCATACGGGCGACACGATCGAAGGCGAAGTGCGCACGCCGAAGGACGGCGAACGCTACTTCGCGCTCGTGAAGGTCGACAAGGTCAACGGACAGCCGCCCGAGGCCTCGAAACATAAGATCATGTTCGAGAACCTCACGCCGCTGCATCCGAACAAGCCTTTGCTGCTCGAGCGCGAAATGCGCGGCGAGGAAAACGTCACGGGCCGCATCATCGACATGATCGCTCCGATCGGCAAGGGCCAGCGCGGCCTGCTCGTCGCTTCGCCGAAGTCGGGCAAGACGGTCATGCTCCAGCACATCGCGCACGCGATCAAGCAGAACCATCCCGACGTCGTGCTGTTCGTGCTGCTCATCGACGAGCGTCCCGAGGAAGTGACCGAAATGCAGCGCTCGGTGGCCGGCGAAGTGATCGCCTCCACGTTCGACGAGCCCGCCACGCGTCACGTCCAAGTGGCCGAGATGGTCATCGAAAAAGCGAAGCGGCTCGTCGAAATGAAGCAGGACGTCGTCATTCTGCTCGATTCGATCACGCGTCTCGCACGCGCCTACAACACCGTCATCCCGGCTTCGGGCAAGGTGCTCACGGGTGGTGTCGATGCCAACGCGCTGCAACGCCCGAAGCGCTTCTTCGGCGCCGCGCGCAACATCGAGGAAGGCGGCTCGCTGACGATCATCGGCACGGCGCTCATCGAAACGGGCAGCCGCATGGACGACGTGATCTACGAAGAGTTCAAGGGCACGGGCAATATGGAAGTGCACCTCGAGCGGCGCCTCGCGGAAAAGCGCGTCTACCCC
Source organism: Trinickia sp. (assembly GCF_051953955.1). GTDB lineage: Bacteria > Pseudomonadota > Gammaproteobacteria > Burkholderiales > Burkholderiaceae > Trinickia. Next base: position 107,888 of record NZ_JBQCIF010000057.1, read on the forward strand.
TCGATCAACTTGAACAAGTCGGGCACGCGCCGCGAAGAACTGCTGATCAAGCCCGAGATTCTGCAAAAGATCTGGGTGCTGCGTAAATTCATCCACGACATGGATGAAGTAGAAGCGATGGAGTTCTTGCTCGACAAGATCCGCCAAACGAAGAGCAACTCCGAATTCTTCGACTTGATGCGCCGAGGCGGCTAAGGCATCGCGCCGCCGTCGTCCTCCGCACCTGCCGCATGTGCCGCATGTGCGATAGACGGCAACGGCGGCACACGCAACGGTCCCTGCCCCCATGCTCGCCAAGCTCACGCACTGGTTCGGCTCGCGCCGCCGCGAACGCGCGCTGCGCGAACATGCGATCGACGATGCGCTGTGGCAAGCCACGCTCGAGGGCCTGCCGTTCCTCGGCTACCTCGATGCAGCCGATCTCGTGAGGCTGCGCGAGATGACGAGCCTCTTCATCGCTCGGAAGCAATTCTCGACGGCGCACGAACTCGCATTGACCGATAGCATGATCGTCGGCATCGCCGTCCAGGCGTGTCTGCCCGTGCTGAACCTGAGCCTCGATTTGTATCGAGGATGGGTCGGGATCACCATCTACCCGGGCGAGTTCGTGATCCGCAAGACGGTGGAGGACGAAGACGGCGTCGTCCACGAAGTCGAGCACGACGCCAGCGGCGAAGCCTGGGAAGGCGGCCCTGTCATCTTGTCGTGGGAAGACGCGCAGCTGACCGATGGGCCAGACGCCTACAACGTCGTCATTCATGAGTTCGCGCACAAGATCGACATGCTGACGGGCGAAACGGACGGCCATCCCCCGCTCTTTCGGCGCTGGCATGCGCCGCTCGATGCGCAAGCCTGGGCCGGCGTCTTCGATTCAGCCTACGACCGCTTTTGCGCGCGCGTGGATGCGGTGCCGCGCCGCCGCTGGGGGCGCTTCGAGCGCGAATCGCTGATCGACCCTTACGCCGCGGATCATCCGTCCGAGTTCTTCGCCGTTTGCAGCGAGGCCCTGTTCGTGCAGCCGCAGGCATTCGAAGCGGAGTATCCCGAGTTGTACCGTCTGCTCGCCCGCTACTACCGGCAAGACCCCGCACGCAAGGGTGTTCTCGCTGGCCCGCGCCAGTGAACCGCGCGCTGACGCGAAATTCCGCCCGAGCGGCCGGAACATGCCTACCTCGTGTGCGAATTATTCGTCAACCGCCTGATTTTCTGGCATAATCGCCGTTTTTCGACCTTAGGCAAGTGGCTCGCGCCTTCGGCATGCCGCACGTTCGCTCCGGTTGCTCCGGTGGGGGCGCGAGGCCATGCAGCGTGGGTTGGCTACCGCCAGACCAAAGGAAATACCATGAAAGAAGGCATTCACCCCGATTACCGCGAAGTCGTTTTCCACGATCTGTCGAACGGCTTCATGTTCCTGACGCGCTCGACGATTCAAACGCGCGAAACGGTCGAGTACAACGGCAAGAGCTACCCGCTCGCCAAGATCGAAGTTTCGTCCGAATCGCACCCGTTCTACACGGGCCAGCAAAAGATCATGGATACGGCAGGCCGCGTCGAGAAGTTCAACAAGAAGTTCGGTGCACGCGCCGCCGGCAAGGCAGCGAAGTAATCACGCGCCAAACCATGCGCCCGGCCCTCACGCCGGTCCGAACAGAAGGGCAGCGGCAGGCTGCCCTTTTTTACGAAATGGGCAGCCCGGCGCTGCCCATTTTCATTGGGGCGCAAGCTACGACATTCGCTACATCTCGTGGCAGGCCGGCCCCGGCGCGACTACAATGCCGCATCCCGCGCGCCAAGGCGCCCTCGCTGACAAGCATGACAACCACAGATCGAGACCCGCAGCCTGCATGAGACCCGTCGTTCGCCTCACCGCTTCCGCCACGCGCGCGCTTCCGCGCTGGCTGTTGCTCACGCTTTGCATCGTCTACGCCGCATTTGGCCTGTTCGGCCGCGATCCGTGGAAGAACGAGGATGCCGCGGGCTTCGGCGTCATGTGGACCATGGCGGGCGGCAACGCGCACGATTGGCTGCTACCCAACCTGGTCGGCAAGTTCATCACGGACGACGGGCCCTTCGGCTATTGGCTCGGCGCGATCTCGATCCGGGCGCTCGCGCCATGGGTCGATGCGGCCGACGCCTCGCGGCTCGCTACCGGCTTGCTGTTTTGCGCGACGTGCGCGTTCGTCTGGTATGCGGCCTATCTCCTCGGCCGTCGCGCCGAAGTTCAGCCGTTCAAGTATGCGTTCGGGGGCGAGCCCGAGCCGCGCGACTTCGGGCGCATGCTGGCCGATGGCGCGCTGCTGATTCTCGTCGCCTGCTTCGGCCTCGCGGAGCGCGGACATGAAACCACGCCACAGCTGTCGCAATTGATGAGCATCTCGATGCTCGCATATGGGCTCGTCCGCTCTGCCGACAAGCCCTTGCAGGGCACGCTTTGGTGGGCGCTCGCACTGGGCTTGCTCGCTTTGTCCGGCAACCCCCTGCTCGTGACGGTCCTGCTCGCGAGCACGCTCACGATGGTCATCGTCGTCCCGGAATTGCGATCGCTTTGGCTCCCGCTCGCCGGGGTCCCGCTCGCGCTGGCGCTGTCGCTCGCCTGGCCGCTCATCGTCCTGCATGCCTATCCCGACGATGCGCATTGGTTCATCGAGCAATGGATCAACGGCAGCATCAATCGCTTCACGGCACCGTCGGGGCATGTCTGGCTCTATGCGCTCAAAAACCTGCCGCTGTTCACGTGGCCTGCGTGGCCGCTGGCACTATGGGCCTGGGCCAGTTGGGGCGGGATGCGCCGCAAGCCGCACATCGCGATTCCCGTTTCCGTCGCGCTCCCTCTGCTGTTGCTCGCGGTGCTGCAAAGCCATAACACGAACCGGCTCTACATGCTGCTGCTGCCGCCGCTCGCAACGCTCGCCGCGTTTGCGCTGCCGACGCTCAAACGCGGCGCGATCAACGCGATCGACTGGTTCGCGGTGTTGAGCTTCTCGATACTCGGCATCTTCGTCTGGCTCGTCTGGCTCGCATCGGAGACCGGCATCCCCCATCAGCTTGCGCACAATCTCGCGCGACTCGTGCCGGGGTTCGTGCCGCATTTCTCGATTTTGTCGTTCGTCTGTGCGGTTGCCGCGACCGTCTGCTGGCTCGCGCTCGTCCGCTGGCGGATCGCCCGCCATCCGAAGGTGCTCTGGCGCAGCGTCGTCCTCTCGAGTGCCGGCACCACACTCATGTGGGTGCTTTTGATGACGTTGTGGCTGCCCATGGTCAACTACAGCCGCACCTATCGCGACGTCGCGATGCAGATCGCCGAGCACTTGCCGAACGACTACACTTGCATCTCGCCGGTCAGGCTCGGCGACGCGCAACTCGCTTCGTTTGCCTATTTCGCCGATATGCAGTTCTCGTTCAACCAGGACTGCGACGTGCTGCTGCGACAAGACAGTGCCGATTTCAGCGCGCCGAGCCCGATGCTCAACTACGCTTGGAAGCTCGTCTGGGAAGGCCGGCGCGCCGCGGACCGCGACGAACGCTTCCGGCTCTATGTTCGCGTCGATCGGCCGCAGCCGAAGGTGGAACCGCATCGCCGTCTCGTTCGCAAACGCCACTCCTAGCACACCTCGAGCTCATGTTCGCCGACATCCGCAGAATCGCCGGCCTCGCGTGGCCGGTGCTGATCGGACAGTTGGCCATCATCGCTTTCGGCGTGATGGACACTGTCATGGTCGGCCGTTATTCGGCGGTCGATCTGGCCGCGCTCGGGCTCGGGTCGTCGGTCTACGTCTCGATGTTCGTCGGCCTCACCGGTGTCGTGCTGGCCTTGCAGCCGATCAGCGGACAGCTCTTCGGCGCGCGGCGTTATACGGAAATCGGCGAGGAAGTCCGCCAAGGGCTATGGCTGTCCGTGGGTCTGGCGGCGCTCGGCTTCGTCGTGATGTACTTTCCCGAGCCGCTTCTCGCCATCTCGCACGTACCGCCCGCCTTGCACGAGCGCACCGAAGCGTATTTGCGCATCGCTGCGTTCGGCTTGCCGGCGAGCCTCGCCTTTCGCGTCTACACGGCGCTCGCGAACGGTGTCGGCAAGCCGCGCCTCGTCATGATCCTGCAGGTGGGCGCGCTGCTGATCAAGATCCCGCTCAACTTGTGGTTCATCTTCGGCGGGCTCGGCGTCCCGGCACTCGGCGGCCCCGGGTGTGCGCTGGCCAGCACCGTCATCAACGGCGCGCTCGCCGTGATCGGGATGGGCCTTTTGGCCAAGCTCGAATTCTTTGCCCCGTTCGAGATTTTCAAGCACTTTTGCTGGCCGGAGCGGCGGCGTCAGTTCGCCCTTCTCAAGCTCGGGGTCCCGATGGGCCTCTCGTTTCTGATCGAGGTCACGTCGTACACGTTCATGGCGCTGTTCATCGCGCGCTTCGGCACGACGACGCTGGCGGGACATCAGATTACCGGCAACTTCGGCGCCGTGCTCTATATGACGCCGATGTCGATCGGCGTCGCCACCTCGACGCTCGTCGCGCAGGCGCTGGGCGCACATCGTCATGACGCTGCTCGGACGCTGGCGCGGCACGGCATCGTGATGGCGTGCACGATCGGCCTCGGCTATGCGGCCACCGCGTTCATCCTGCGGCCGCAGATTCTCGCGGGCTATACGACGAACGCCGCGGTCATCGCCGCTGCGATGCCGCTGCTGCCGATCATGCTCGTCTATCACATCTTCGATACGTTCCAGACCGTGACGGCTTTCGTGTTGCGGGCCTATAAGGTTGCCGTGGTGCCCACCGTCATCTATGCCGTGGCATTGTGGGGCGTGGGGCTAGGAGGCGGCTATGTGCTCGGCTTCGACGTGGGCGGGGCCATCCCGGCGTGGCTTACGGGCGCCCGCGGCTTTTGGGCAGCGAGCGCCGCGAGCTTGGCCGTCGCCGGCAGCGGACTGTTCCTCCATTGGCGCGCCATCAGCCAACGGCACGCGCTCGAGGAGCCGGCTGCGCCTTGACGCGGCCTCTCGAATCGGCCGCGCTCACTGCCCTCGCCCGCTGCCGGCTCGCCCCTCACGCCGCAGCGTGGGCCTCGAACACCTCGCGAGCGGCGAACAAGGCGTTGAGCGCCGCGGGGAAACCAGCGTAGAGCGCCATCTGCATGAAGACCTCGACGATCTCCTCGCGCGTGCATCCGACGTTCAGCGCGCCTTCGATATGGACCTTCAGTTGCGGCTGCGCATTGCCGAGCGCGGCCAATGCCGCGATCGTCGCGATCTCGCGCGACTTCAGATCGAGCCCCGGCCGGCTGTAGATGTCGCCGAACCCGAATTCGACGAGCAGCCGCGAGAAATCCGGCGCGATCGAGGCCAGCGATGCGACGACGCGCTCGCCGATTTCCCCGTCGACCTCCTTCAGCTTTGCCCATCCACGGGTGTAGCGGTCGTTGTTTGCGTGCGTTTCGATTGCCATGGTCGCTCCGTTGACGATTGAGGTTGCTTGTCGTTCGTCATGTCGCGCACCATCGCATCGTAGTCGCGAATCTTCTGCTCGATCGCCGCCAGGTTCGCCTGCCACTGCAGCAGCTCGGCCTGCACGGCCTCGCGATGCTCGATGAGCAGCGCCCGCCGCTCGGCCGCCGTCTCGATGCCCCGTGCACGCAGCGCGGCGATCGCCTGCATGCGGGCGATCGGCATGCCCGTCGCTTTGAGCCGCATCACGAACCGCAACCATTCGATATCGGCCGGCGAGTAGAGCCGGTGTCCCGCGCCCGAGCGCGATACGGCCCGAATCAGCCCGGCTTGCTCGTAGTAGCGCAGCGTGTGCGTCGAAACGCCGAGTGCTTGTGCCATCCGACCGATCGTGAGTGCTTCCGACATGACGACCTCAACGTTAAGACTTCGAGCGCACTCGAAGTCAAGCGCCTGCGCGCGAGATTGCTGCAAAAAACGGCCGAGCACCTAAGCGCTCGGCCGTTTCGGACCAACGCGGACCGGGCATCGGCCGCACACGCGGCGTCAATGCACCACGCGCTCGAACACGAGCTTGCCGTCCTCCACTTCGACGGGAATGACATCCTTCGGACCGAACCGCCCCGCGAGAATCAGCTTGGCGACCGGGTTCTCGATCTCCTGCTGGATCGCCCGCTTCAGCGGCCGCGCGCCGAACAGCGGATCGTAGCCGGCCTTGGCCACTTGCTCGAGTGCGGCGTCCGATACCACGAGCTGCATGTCGAGCTTCGCGAGCCGTTCGTGTAGGCGCTCGAGTTGGATCTTGGCGATCGACTCGATATTGCTGCGATCGAGCGCATGGAACACGACGACTTCGTCGATCCGATTCAAGAACTCGGGGCGGAAATGCTGCTTCACCTCGGTCCAGACCGCATCGCGCACGGCTTCCTGCGGCTCGCCGGTCATCGCTTGGATCATTTGCGAGCCGAGGTTCGACGTCATCACGATGACCGTGTTCTTGAAGTCGACCGTGCGTCCCTGACCATCGGTCATGCGCCCGTCGTCGAGCACCTGCAGCAGCACGTTGAAGACGTCAGGGTGCGCCTTTTCGATCTCGTCGAGCAGGATGACGCTGTACGGCTTGCGGCGGACTGCTTCCGTCAAATACCCGCCTTCCTCGTAGCCGATATAGCCCGGCGGCGCGCCGATCAGCCGCGCGACGCTATGCTTTTCCATGAATTCGCTCATGTCGATCCGGATCAGATGCTCCTCCGAATCGAACAGGAACGAGGCCAGCGCCTTGCACAGCTCGGTCTTGCCGACGCCCGTCGGACCTAGGAACAAGAAAGAACCGTAGGGCCGATTCGGATCGGCCAGGCCCGCACGCGAACGGCGAATGGCGTCCGCCACGGCGCTGATCGCTTCGTCCTGTCCCACGACGCGTTCGTGCAGCTTCGACTCGATCTGCAATAGCTTTTCGCGCTCGCCCTGCATCATCCGAGAGACGGGAATGCCCGTTGCGCGCGAAACCACTTCGGCGATTTCCTCGGCTCCCACCTGCGTGCGCAGCAGCCGCCGATGGGTCGGGCTGTGCTGCTCCTTCGCTTCGGCCTGCGTCACTTGCCTCAAGCGCGCCTCGAGCTCGGGCAGCTTCCCGTACTGCAGCTCGGCCACTTTCTCGAGCTTGCCTTCGCGCTGCAAGCGCGCGATTTCGGCGCGAGTCTTTTCGATCTCTTCCTTCAGCTGAGCGCTACCTTGCACGGCCGCTTTCTCGGCGGTCCAGATCTCTTCGAGATCCGAATACTCGCGGTTCAGCCGCTCGATTTCCTCTTCGATCAGCTGCAGCCGCTTTTGCGATGCTTCGTCCTTCTCCTTCTTCACGGCTTCGCGCTCGATCTTCAACTGAATCAGGCGGCGATCGAGCCGGTCCATTTCCTCGGGCTTCGAATCGATCTCCATCTTGATCTTCGAAGCGGCTTCGTCGATCAAGTCGATGGCCTTGTCCGGCAGAAAACGATCGGTGATGTAGCGATGCGAAAGCTCGGCCGCGGCGACGATGGCCGGATCGGTGATCTCCACCCCGTGGTGCAGTTCGTATTTTTCCTGCAGACCTCGCAAGATCGCGATCGATGCTTCGACCGACGGCTCGTCGACGAGCACCTTCTGGAAACGCCGTTCGAGTGCCGCGTCCTTTTCGATGTACTTGCGGTATTCGTCGAGCGTCGTGGCGCCGATGCAGTGCAACTCCCCGCGCGCGAGCGCAGGCTTGAGCATGTTGCCCGCATCGATTGCCCCTTCGGCCTTGCCCGCGCCCACCATCGTGTGGATTTCGTCGATGAAGACGATCGTCTGGCCTTCGTCCTTCGCGATGTCGTGCAGCACCGCCTTGAGCCGCTCCTCGAATTCGCCACGGTATTTCGCGCCGGCGAGCAGCCCGGCCATGTCGAGCGACAGGACACGCTTGCTCTTGAGCGACTCGGGCACTTCGCCATTGACGATGCGCTGCGCGAGCCCTTCGACGATCGCGGTCTTGCCGACGCCCGGCTCACCGATCAGCACGGGATTGTTCTTCGTCCGGCGCTGCAGGATCTGTATCGCTCGGCGAATTTCGTCGTCGCGGCCGATGACGGGGTCGAGCTTGCCCGCCCGCGCGCGCTCGGTCAGATCGATCGTGTACTTCTTGAGGGCCTCGCGCTGACTTTCGGCATCGGCGCTATGGACCTGCGCGCCGCCGCGCACGGCGGCGATCGCCGATTCGAGCGCCTTGCGTGCGAGCCCGTACTGCCGTGCGAGGCGCCCCGCCTCGCCTTTGTCGTCCGCGACGGCCAGCAAGAACATTTCGCTGGCGATGAACGTGTCGTTCAGTTGCTGCGCCTCTTTGTCGGCCTGATTGAGCAAACCGTTCAGTTCGCGGCTGATCTGCACGTTGCCGTCGGTGCCTTGCACTTGCGGCAACCGCGAAATCGCTTCGCTAAGCGCCGTTTGCAGCGCTTGCACGTGCACGCCGGCGCGCGACAGCAGCGAGCGCGCCGAGCCGTCTTGCTGCGCGACGAGCGCCGCCAGAACATGCACGGGTTCGATGTACTGCTGACCGCGGCCGATCGCGAGGCTCTGGGCATCGGCGAGCGCTTCTTGGAATTTGGTGGTGAGCTTGTCGATTCTCATGAAGAGACCTCCAATTTTTGACTATCACCAAAATGAGGTGCTCTCGGCTCGTTTCAAGCAGATTTTTTGTGCTGCCGGGCGCTCGCGCTCGAGGCTTCACACTGTCCGCGCCGTTTCCGCGGCCCGGTACTAGCTCGCCGCGATCGGTACCACCGGCCGGGCGAGCGTGGTGGCGACGGTGGAAAGGCCGAGCAGGTCGGCCAGCGGCGCCCCTGGGGTCGCGAGCTCGCCTAGCGTGTATCGATCGAGTTCCGCAAAGAACGCGCCGCGAGCCGCTTCGAAGACATGCTTCAACCGGCACTGCGGCTCGATGACGCAGTGCCGCGGCTCCGAACCCTCCCGCGGGAAGCAACCGACGAGCGCGAAATCGCTCTCCGTGCCGCGCACGACCTCGCCGATCGTCAGGTTCAGCGAACGCGCATGGAGCCGCAAGCCGCCGTTTCGCCCTCGGACCGTCTCGATCCAGCCCAGCTCGCCGAGCCGCTGCACGACCTTCATCAAGTGGTTCTTCGAAATGCCGTATGCTGCCGAGATGTCCTGAATCGTCGTGAGGCCCTCCTCACGCACGGCCAGGAACAGCAAGACGCGCAGGGCGTAGTCGGTGTAGTCGGTGAGTCTCATCGGCGGGCAGAAGTCAAAGGCGCTCGTGGCGTTCGGCGAGACAAAACATCCGTCCAGCCGCAAAACCGTACTGCGCAAAGGGTTGTACGGACAGCGCCTCGACCATAACATGTATCAAACATACATGTATCATCAAGGTCGCGCTTCGGCGCTTCCTGATAATTTAGCTTGCTTTGGGCACGATTGGCGGCCGATTGGCGCCGACGGCACCCGCAACACGGTATTTCGATGTCGACTTCCTTGCCTTCCGGCCATTCGGCCCCGCCGCCCGCGGATGTGTCCCCCGTTCGTCATCGCGAACCGACGGAGGCGAACGTCCGCGAGCTGGTTTATGCCTTTTACGACCGCGTTCGCGCCGATTCGTTGCTCGGGCCCGTGTTCGACGCGGTGCTCGAAGGCCGGTGGGACGAGCATTTGCCCAAAATGTGCCTATTTTGGGGCAGCCTCGTGCTCGGCGACAAGCGCTACCGAGGCAACGTGCAGCAAGCGCATCAACCGCTCGAAGGACTCGAGCCGCGTCATTTCAGCCGCTGGCTCCATCTGTTCCTCGATACCGTCTGCGATCGCTATGAGCCGGCTGCGGCCGTGCGCTTCATGGAACCCGCGCTGCGCATCGCGCAAAGCCTGCAATTGAGCCGATTCGGCTGGGACTACGCGGTCCCGCCCGAGCAGCAGGCCCTGCTCGATCGCGTCGCGCCGAAGCGCGCGAGAGCGGATTCGCCGGGGCATGGGGCGCATGCGACGGCATCGAAGCCGCGCGAACCGTTTCCCGCGAAGATCATCGGCCGTTCGTCCGACCCGCAGGGCGAGCCGAGCCGCGACGACTGAATGCGCTTGGCGCCCGCTCGGCGCCCGCTTGGCGCCTATTCGTCCCGCATCGCATTGCCCGCGTCGATGCCCCAGCGCCGCAGCGCGGCATCGTCGGAGACGCGCGCATCGACCCAACGCGCGCCGTTCGGCGTCGTCTCTTTCTTCCAGAACGGCGCCTGCGTCTTCAAATAGTCCATGACGAACGAGCACGCATCGAATGCGTCGTGCCGATGGGCGGACGTGGCCGCCGCCAGAACGATCTGATCGCGCGGGAAGAACTTGCCGACGCGGTGCACGATCAGGAGTTCGGACCCCGGCCAGCGCCGCTTCGCTTCTTCCACGATCGCTTCGAGCGCTTTTTCGGTCATGCCCGGGTAATGCTCGAGTTCCATCGCGGCGACAGAATCGCCGTCGCTCAGATCGCGGACGGTGCCGACGAACGCGACGACGGCGCCGATTTTCGGATTCTCGGCCCGCAAGGCGGCCACCTCGGCCGACAGGTCGAAGTCTTCGGTTTGCACCCGAACGGTCATGGCAGTGCGCTCCTCGTCATGGCCCCCCCTTACCCGCCCGTGACAGGCGGAAAAAACGCCACTTCGCAGCCCTCGGTCAGCCGCGTCGTGGCATCCGTCATCGTATGGTTGCAGGCCATCCGCAACGCCCGTCCCTCGGCGAGCGCCTCGGCCCACGCGCCGCCGCGCGCACGCAGCCAAGCGCGCACGTCGCCGACCGTCGCGACGCCCTCGGGCACCTGCGCTTGCTCCGCGGCAAGGCCGACGGCCTCGCGCACGCTCGCAAAATATCTCAATTCGATCTTCATGTCGGAATGGCGCCTCGGGCCGCTATCGCTCGCCGTCAGCCGAGCAATTCGGAGAAAGGGAGAAAACGCACCGTCTCACCGGCGCTGATTGCGTGATTGGGGGGATTGTCGATCAAGCCGTCGCCCCACACCGTCGACGTCAGCACCGCGGAGCTTTGATTCGGGAACAGATCGAGACCGCCCGCGGCATTCACGCGCGCGCGCAGGAATTCGTTGCGGCGGTCGCCTTTGGCCTGCGTGAAGTCCGCGCGCAGCGAGACGGCGCGCGGCGCGACCTCGCGCACGCCCGCGAGACGCAGCAGAAATGGGCGCACGAACAGCAAGAACGTGACGAAGCTCGACACGGGATTGCCCGGCAGCCCGATGAAATGCGTTTCCCCCTGCTCCGGCCCGACGCCGCGGCCCACGGCCCCGAACGCGAGCGGCTTGCCAGGCTTCATCGCGATCTGCCACAGCGTGAGACGGCCGAGCGATTCGACGGCCGGCTTGACGTGATCCTCCTCGCCGACCGACACGCCGCCCGACGTCAAGATCAAATCGTGCTCGCGCGCCGCGGCCGCCAACGCATCGCGCGTCGCTTCCAGCCGGTCCGGCACGATGCCGAGATCGGTCACTTCACAGTTCAAGCGCGCCAACAGGCCGCGCAGCGTGAAGCGGTTCGAGTTGTAGATGCCGCCCGGCGCGAGCGGCTCGCCCGGCATCGTCAATTCGTCGCCCGTGAAGAACACGGCGACCTTGACGCGCCGCGCGACCTCGAGCCGCGCCGCGCCGATGGATGCCGCCAGCCCGAGCGCTTGGGGCGAAAGCCGTGTGCCGGCAGGCAGAATGACGGCGCCCCGGCGGATGTCGGCCCCCTGCGCGGTGATCCATTCACCGGCTTTCGGCGTATGCAGGATCGCGACGGCGTCGCCGTCCGCTTCCGCCTGCTCCTGCATGACGACGGCATCGGCGCCGGGTGGCACCGGCGCCCCCGTGAAGATGCGCGCGGCCGTGCCGGCGGCCAGCGGCGACGGCACGTGACCCGCGGGCACGCGTTGCGAAATCGGCAGGCGGCGTTCGCCGTGCAGCAGATCGGCGACACGCACCGCGTAGCCGTCCATCGCGCTGATATGCGCGGGCGGCACGTCGAGCTCGGAGACGACGTCGGCGGCGAGCACGCGCCCGAGCGCGTCCAGCGTCGCGACCGATTCGGTATCGGCAATGGGAACGGCGGCGGCGAGCAATGCGGCGAGCGCATCGGCCGTCGACAAAAGCGGCGCACGGGGCGCGGATTCAGATGGCGTGGACATCGGCAAGCGATTCTCGCTGCGAAAGCCTTCATTGTAGCGAGGCGCGGCCGAGGCGGCATACGCCGAACCGCAAGCCACCCATGCTCATGCTCATGCTCATGCTCATGCGCCTGCGGTCACGGCAGGCGCCGGACAGAGCGGGCGGCGGGCGCATGGGGCCGCCGCCCGTTGGCGCTCAAGCGCCCGTGTGCGCGGCGATGAAGGCCTTCACGCGCGCGGCATCGGCAGGCAGCACGTCGAAGCGCTGCGGCAGCGCTTCGAGGCCTTCGAACGCCGCGGGCCGCTGCGGGTCGCGGCCCAGCGCCTCGCGGATCGTCTCGCCGAATTTGATGGGCTGGGCCGTCTCGAGCACGACCATCGGCACGCCCGGGTCCAGATGCTCGCGCGCAACCTTGAGCCCGTCCGCCGTATGCGTATCGATGACCTGCCCGTAGCGGGCCTCGACGTCACGGATCGTGGCGATGCGATCGTCGTGCGTGCTGCGGCCCGAAACGAAGCCGAACTCGCGCACGCGCGCGAAATCGCCGCTTGCGGCCAGATCGAATCCGCCCTTCTCTTCGACATCGCGAAACAGCTGCAGCACGCGCGCCGGATCGCGGCCGAGCAGATCGAACACGAAGCGCTCGAAGTTCGACGCCTTCGAAATATCCATGCTCGGGCTGCTCGTATGGTAAGTCTGCGCCGCGCCGCGAACGCGATAGGCTCCCGTGCGGAAAAACTCGTCGAGCACGTCGTTCTCGTTCGTGGCGACGACGAGCTTTTCGATCGGCAAGCCCATCATGCGGGCGATGTGCCCCGCGCAGACGTTGCCGAAGTTGCCCGACGGCACCGTGAACGACGCGCGCTCGTCATTCGATCGCGTCGCCTCGAAGTAGCCCTTGAAGTAATAGACGACCTGCGCCACGACACGGGCCCAGTTGATCGAATTGACGGTGCCGATTCGATGCTGTGCCTTGAAGGCGTGATCGTTCGATACGGCCTTCACGATGTCCTGACAGTCGTCGAACACGCCTTCGACGGCCAAGTTGAAAATGTTCGGCTCTTGCAGGCTGTACATCTGCGCCGTTTGGAACGCGCTCATCTTGCGATGCGGCGACAGCATGAATACGCGAATGCCGGCCTTGCCGCGCATCGCATACTCGGCCGCGCTGCCCGTGTCGCCCGACGTGGCGCCCAGGATGTTCAGCGTCTGCCCATGCTTGGCCAGCGCGTACTCGAACAAGTTGCCGAGCAGTTGCATCGCCATGTCCTTGAAGGCGAGCGTCGGGCCGTTCGAGAGCGCGAGCAGCGAGAGCGGCGCGCCGTTCTCGACCCCCAGCCGCGTGAGCGGCGTAATGGCATTCGCGTCCTCGCCGGCGCGCACGTTGCAATAGACGTCGGCGCGATAGGTGCGGCGCGTCAGTGCATGGAGATCGGCGGCGGGGATGTCGTCGCAGAACTTGTGCAATACCTCGAATGCGAGGTCCGCATACGGCAGCGGGCGCCAGCGCGCCAATTCCTCCGCGGTCACGCGCGGATACTCGGCGGGCAAATAAAGGCCGCCGTCCTTGGCTAGCCCCGTCAGCAAGATGTCGGAGAAGGTATGGCGCTCGCCGATGCCGGCGCCGCGCGTGGAAATGTAGTTCATGGTCGGATCAGTGACTTACTTCGATTTCGATGGCGTGCTCAGCTTTGGGCTTCGATCCGCAGCTTGGTTACGTTCGAAACGACGGTGGGCAGCGCTTCGATGCGCGCAATCGCCGCGTTGACGTTCCGCTCGAGCGTATCGTGCGTGATGATGACGACGTCGGTCTCGCCGTTGTCGGCGATCTGCTCCGATTCCTTTTGCAGCAACGCATCGATCGAAATGCCGGCATCGGCCAGGATGCGCGTGATGTCGGCCAGCACGCCCGTCACGTCGGCAACGCGCAAGCGCAAGTAGTAGCCGCTCGTCACGTCGTCGATCGACAGCACCGGCGTGTCGGCCAGGCTTTGCGGCTGGAAGGCCAGATGCGGGACGCGGTGGCCAGGATCGGCCGTATGCAGCCGCGTCACGTCGACGAGATCGGCGACGACGGCCGATGCCGTCGGCTCCGCGCCGGCGCCCTTGCCGTAGTACAGCGTGGTGCCGACCGCATCGCCGTGCACTTCGACCGCGTTCATCGCGCCTTCGACGCTGGCGAGCAGGCGCTTGGCCGAGATCAGCGTCGGATGCACGCGCAGCTCGATGCCGCGCTCGGTGCGGCGCGTGATGCCGAGCAGCTTGATGCGATAGCCGAGATCCTCGGCGTATTTGATGTCGATCGAGGCGAGCTTGCTGATGCCTTCGATGTAGGCGCGGTCGAACTGCATCGGAATGCCGAACGCGATCGCGCTCATGATCGTCAGCTTGTGCGCGGCGTCGACGCCTTCGATGTCGAACGTCGGATCGGCTTCGGCGTACCCGAGCGCCTGCGCGCCCGCGAGTGCCGTCGCGAAATCGAGGCCGCGCTCGCGCATCTCCGAGAGAATGTAGTTCGTCGTGCCGTTGATGATGCCCGCGATCGACTGAATGCGGTTGGCCGTCAGCCCCTCGCGCAACGCCTTGATGATGGGAATCCCCCCCGCGACGGCGGCCTCGAACGCCACCATCACGCCCTTGGCGCGGGCTTGCGCGAAGATCTCGGTGCCGTGCACGGCGAGCAGCGCCTTGTTGGCGGTGACGACGTGCTTGCCGTTCGCGAGCGCCCGCAGCACGAATTCGCGCGCGATGCCGGTCCCGCCGATCATTTCGGCCACGATGTCGATCGCCGGATCGTCGATCACGGCTTCGAAGTCGCTGCCGACCTGCACCGTGCCGGCGCTCTCGCCGAGCGCGGCCAATGCCTTGGCCGGATTGCGCACGGCGATGCGCGCGATCTCGATTCCGCGGCCGGCGCGGCGTTTGATCTCTTCCTGATTACGGCGCAGCACCGTGAAGGTGCCACTGCCTACCGTGCCGCAGCCCAACAGGCCAACTTTGATCGGTTCCATTCAGCGTTTTCTAGTGAGGTGATTCGAAAAAAAAGGTGAGCGCCCGGGTGGTCAGGTGCCGTGACGCTTGCGATAGCCTTCGAGAAAGCGCCCGATACGGCCGATCGAGTCGGTCAGATCGTCCACGTTCGGCAAGAATACGACTCGGAAATGGTCGGGCCGCGGCCAATTGAAGCCGCTGCCTTGCACGAGCAGCACGCGCTCTTCGAGCAGCAAATCGAGGATGAATTGCTGGTCGTTCTCGATCGGATAAATCTTCGGATCGAGCCGAGGGAACATGTACAGCGCCGCTTCGGGCTTGACGCAGCTCACGCCCGGAATCGCGTTGAGCATCTCGTAGGCGACTTGCCGCTGCCGGTGAAGGCGCCCTCCCGGCCCGATCAGATCGTTGATGCTCTGATAACCGCCGAGCGCCGTTTGGATGGCGTACTGCCCGGGCACGTTCGGGCACAGCCGCATCGAGGCGAGAATGCCGAGCCCTTCGAAGTAGTCCTTCGCACGCCGCCGGTTCTCGCCGGTCAATCCGGAAACGTACATCCAGCCGGCACGGTAGCCACACGAGCGGTAGCTCTTGGACAGGCTGTTGAACGTGACGGTCAGCACGTCCTCCGAGAGCGCCCCGAGCGACGTATGCTGCCTGCCGTCATAGACGATCTTGTCGTACACCTCGTCCGCAAACACGACGAGCCCGTGCTGGCGGGCGATTTCGAGCAACTCGAGCAGGAGTTCATCCGAATAGAGTGCGCCGGTCGGGTTGTTCGGGTTGATCACGACGAGCGCGCGCGTGCGCGGCGTGATTTTGGCGCGCAGATCGTCGAGATCGGGCATCCACGCATTCGATTCATCGCACAAATAATGGACCGGCGTGCCGCCCGAGAGGCTGACCGCGGCCGTCCACAGAGGATAATCGGGCGCCGGCAGCAGAACTTCGTCGCCGTCGTTGAGCAGCCCCTGCATGGCCATCACGATGAGCTCGGACGCGCCGTTGCCGATGTAGATGTCGTCGAGTTCGACGCCGACGACGCCCTTTTGCTGCGAGTAATGCATGATCGCCTTGCGCGCCGCGAACACGCCCTTCGAATCGGAATAGCCCGACGAAGCGGACAGATTGCGGATCATGTCCTGGATGATCTCGTCCGGCGCATCGAACCCGAACGGCGCCAAATTGCCGATGTTGAGCTTGATGATGCGGTGACCTTCTTCTTCGAGGCGCTTCGCATGCTCGAGCACGGGCCCGCGAATGTCGTAGCAGACGTTGAGCAACTTGTTCGATTTGAGAATCGGTTTCACGACGGGCACAGTTCCTGGGAGAGCCGAAAGACGGGGGCGCGAGCCGAGCGCACGGTATCGAGACGCGCGAGGAGCATGGCGGCGCCCGGGCGGCGATGGGTACGCCGGTGTAGGTACGCCGGTGCAGCGGATTCGCCCGGCTGACGGCGCGCTTGTGGCGCGCGGGTGCGACTGCTGGGGGGTTCGCTCGCGCGTGTGCACGATGCCGGGCGCCGCAGGGCGGCTAAAAAGTTATAATTTAGCGGATTTCGGCCGACTTTCGCAATGCACCATTCTCAGCGGAAGCCCCTTTCGGCCTCGATGCGGTCGCGGCCGGCTCCGCCGCGCCCGACAGAACCACGGAAACGGATTTGAAATTACACCAGGACTCGAGCGGCGCGCTCAATACGGTAACCGCTTACGGCGCCCATTACGTGGACGTCAATCTCGTACGCCATGAAACGAGCATCGTGCTGCTGCCCGATGCGCCCGTCGCCGCGTGGCCCGTGTCGTCGTTCGACGCGCTCACGCCCGGGCACTTCGAGCTTTTGCTCGAGCAGTCCCCCGAACTCGTCGTCTTCGGCAGCGGCTCGCGCCTGCGTTTTCCGCATCCCCGGCTGACGGCGCAACTGTCGGCGCAGCGGATCGGCGTCGAGACGATGGACTTCATGGCCGCGTGCCGCACTTACAACATCCTGATGGCCGAGGGTCGGCGCGTTTGCGCGGCCCTGCTCATCGAGCAATGAACGCCGAAGCGGGCCGCCGCCATGCGCGGCGCACCGCCTGCTTCCATCGATAGCTCTTTTCGCCACCCTATGCCGCTTCAACGTTATTCCCGCGCCGACGGCGCCGTCCCAGCAGACCGTGCCGCGCCGTCCGGCAGCGCGGCAACGCACAGGCCCGTCGGCACGCTGGCGATCGCCCTGCTCCTAGTAGCGCTCGCCGTGGTCTGGTTCGTCCCGCTCGGCTGGCGGCACCTCGTGCCGAGCGACGAAGGCCGCTACGCCGAGATGGCCCGCGAAATGTTCGTCACCGGCGATTGGATCACGCCGCGCTACAACGGCTACAAGTACTTCGAGAAACCGCCGCTGCAAACCTGGATGAACGCGCTGACGTTCGCCTGGTTCGGCATCGGCGAATGGCAGGCTCGGCTCTATACGGCGCTGACGGGCTTTGCCGGCGTGCTCGTCGCCGGCTACACCGCGGCCCGCCTCGTCAACCCGGCGGCCGGCTTCGCCGCGGCGCTCGTGCTCGCGGCAGCGCCGTATTGGCAATTGATGGGCCACTTCAACACGCTCGACATGGGGTTGTCGTTCTGGATGGAGCTCACGCTGTGCGCGATGCTGCTCGCCCAGCGCGTCGGCATCGCCGCCGGGCAGGCGCGCCGCTGGATGTGGCTTTGCTGGGCCTCGATGGCGCTCGCCGTGCTGTCGAAGGGCCTCATCGGCATCCTGCTGCCCGGCGCGGTGCTCGTCCTCTACACGCTGATCGAGCGCGACTGGGGGTTGTGGAAGCGGCTGTACCTGCCGAGCGGCCTCGTCGTATTCTTCGCGATCGCGACGCCGTGGTTCGTGCTCGTGCAGCAGCGCAACCCCGAATTCTTCAATTTCTTCTTCATCGTTCAGCAGTTCGATCGATACTTGACCCCGGCCCAAAACCGGCCCGGTCCCGTTTACTATTTCGTTTGGGTCTTGCTCGTCGGCTTTCTGCCGTGGCTGTCGATCGCCTGGCAAAGCATCCGGCACGCCCTCGCCCAGCCGCGCCAATTGAACGGCTTCGCGCCGGGCAAGCTGCTCGTGATTTGGACCGTCTTCATCTTTCTGTTCTTCAGTGCGTCGCATTCGAAGCTCGTTTCGTACGTCCTGCCCGTCGCACCGGCGCTCGCCCTCGTCATCGGCGCGTACTTGCCGCACGTCTCCCGCGACGCCTGGCGCCGTCATCTGCTCGGTTACGCCGTCTTTCTCGTGCTCGCGGCGATCGGCGCCGTTTTCATCGCCCGCTTCGGCGATGCACGCACGCCCAATGCGCTCTATCGTGAATTCCGCGTCTGGGTATGGGCAGCGATCGGCGTCGCGCTCGTTCTCACGCTAGCCGCCTTGGCCTTGCTGCGGCGCACCGAGCGCGGCATCCTGCCGTCGGCGGTGGCCTTCGGCGCCGCTTGGATCATGCTCTGCACGATCGGCGGCACCGGACACGACGTCTTCGGCCGTCAAAGCTCGGGGGCGCTGCTCGCGCCGGCAGTCAAGGCCGAGCTCGCGCGGTTGCCGGCCGATACGCCGTTCTATGCGGTGGACGCGCTCGACCATACGCTGCCGTTCTACGTCGGCCATACGACGATCATCGTCGCCAGCCCCGACGAGCTCGGGTTCGGCGTGGCGCAAGAGCCCTCCAAGTGGGTGCCGACCATCCCCGAATGGATCACGCGCTGGAAAGCCGATCGCCAGGCGCTCGCCGTGATGCGTCCGGACCTGTACGAGCAGCTCGCCGCCCAGCACGTTCCGATGCGCGTGATCGCGCGCGACGCGCGGCGCGTCGTCGTCGAAAAGCCCTGAAAAAGCCCTGAACGCAACGCAACCGAAGCTCGCACAGTTCCCTCTTACGATCGATGAATCCGATTTCTCTCTTTTGCATCCTATCGGGCGTCGCGCTCAACGCCTGCGCGCAGTTGCTGCTCAAGGCCGGCGTCAATGCCGTTGGACACTTCGAATTCACCCGTGCGAACATCTTGCCGATCGGGCTGAAGCTGGCCATGCAGCTCCCGATCATCGGCGGTCTCGCTTGTTACGTCGTCAGCGTCGCTGTCTGGATCGTCGGGCTGTCGCGCGTCGACGTGTCGATCGCTTATCCGATGCTGTCGCTCGGCTACGTGGTCAACGCACTCGCGGCTTGGTATCTGTTCGGTGAAGTGCTGAGCCTGCAGCGGCTCGTCGGCATCGGCATCATCTTGATCGGCGTGCTCGTGCTGGCCCGCAGCTAGGCGGAAGGAAACGGACCGATCGCCGAGCTACACGGCACATCGAACCGCATGCACGCCCCGGCGCCGCGCGCGGAAATAAGCGCAACAATTGAATTGAATAGTCGAAACGGAAAACTCGAGCGAAGCCCATGACACAAGACACCCTTCCTTTCCTGCCATTCGTGCGGCCAGAGATCGACGAGGAAACGATCGCCGGCGTCGCCGACGTGCTGCGCTCGGGCTGGATCACGACGGGGCCGCAGAATCAGGCATTCGAAGCGCAGCTTTCGGCATTTTGCGGCGGCCGCCCCGTGCGCACGTTCAACTCGGGCACGGCGACGCTCGAGATCGGCTTGCGCATCGCGGGCGTGGGGCCCGGGGATGAAGTCATCACCACCCCGGCGTCGTGGGTCGCGACGGCCAACGTCATTCTCGAAGTCGGGGCGACGCCCGTTTTCGTCGACATCGATCCGGCCACGCGCAACATCGACCTGAATCTGCTCGAAAAGGCGATCACGCCGCGCACGAAGGCGATCATCCCCGTCTATCTCGCCGGCCTGCCCGTCGACATGGACCGGCTCTACGACATCGCGCGAGCCTATCGGCTGCGTGTGATCGAAGATGCCGCGCAGGCGTTGGGCTCGACCTGGCGCGGCGAGCGCATCGGCAAGCTAGGCGACATCGTCTCGTTCAGCTTCCATGCGAACAAGAACCTGACGTCGATCGAAGGCGGCGCGCTCGTGCTCAACGATGAAGACGAAGCCGAACTGGCCCGCAAGTACCGGCTCCAAGGGATCACCCGCAAGGGCTACGACGGCATGGACTGCGACGTGCTCGGCGGCAAGTACAATCTGACCGACGTAGCGGCGCGCGTGGGCCTCGGGCAGCTCGCGCACCTCGAGCGCTTCTTGCTTCAGCGCAAGAAGCTCGCGCGCGCCTACTTCGCGGGGTTGGAAGGCGGCGCGGCAGTCGCGCTCGGCGTCGGCCTGCCGACGGCCGAGTTCGAGAACGGCAACTGGCACATGTTCCAGATCACGCTGCCCCTCGAGCGCCTGGCAATCGATCGCGCGACGTTCATGAGCAAGCTGCAGGACGACTACCGGATCGGATCGGGCGTTCATTACCCGGCGATCCACCTGTTCTCGCTTTACCGCGCGCGCGGTTTCGCGCCCGGCATGTTCCCGCATGCCGAGCGCTTCGGCGCGACGACGGTCACGCTGCCGCTCTTCACGCTGATGACCGAACAGGACGTGGCACGCGTGTGCCGCGCCGTCAATGAGATCTGCGAACGATATGGGAAATAAGCGGACATGAGTTACACGGAACACCGCCACGCTTCGCCCGAAGTCTCGGTCGTCATCCCCGTCTACAACGAAGAGGCGGGGCTGCACGCGCTGTACGCGCGCCTCTATCCGGCGCTCGATGCGCTCGGCACGGGCTACGAAGTCATTTTCATCAACGACGGCAGCCGCGACAAATCGGCCGCGCTGCTCGCCGAGCAGTTCCGCGCGCGCCCCGACACGACGCGCGTCGTGCTGCTGAACGGCAACTACGGGCAGCACATGGCGATCCTGGCCGGCTTCGAAGCGGCGCGCGGCGAGATCGTCATCACGCTCGACGCCGACTTGCAGAACCCGCCAGAGGAGATCGGCAAGCTCGTGGCGAAAATGCGCGAGGGCTACGACTACGTCGGCTCGATCCGCATCCAGCGCCAGGACACGCTGTGGCGGCGTAAGGCTTCGCGCGCGATGAACCGCCTGCGCGAGCGCATCACGCACATCAAGATGACCGACCAAGGCTGCATGCTGCGCGCCTACAACCGGCAGATCATCGATACGATCAATCGCTGCGGCGAAGTCAACACGTTCATCCCCGCCCTCGCCTACACGTTCGCGCAAAATCCGATCGAAGTCGAGGTCGCACACGAGGAGCGCTTCGCGGGCGAATCGAAGTATTCGCTGTACAGCCTCATTCGCCTGAATTTCGACCTCGTGACGGGCTTCTCCGTCGTGCCGCTGCAATGGCTGTCGTTCATCGGCGTGATCTTGTCGATGGGCTCGGCGGCGCTGTTCCTGCTGCTCGTGATCCGGCGCTTCGTCATCGGGGCGGAAGTTCAGGGCGTCTTCACGCTGTTCGCCATCACGTTCTTCATGCTCGGCGTGATCATCTTCGCACTCGGGCTGCTCGGCGAGTACATCGGCCGCATCTACCAGCAGGTGCGCGCACGGCCTCGCTACCTCGTGCAGACGATCCTCGAAGCGCGCCCCGGCGACCTCGCCTCGCGTCCAAGCGCCGCGGCACCGGCCGTCCATGGCGGCGTCGCGGCCGTGCCCCACGCCCATTCGGAGGATCGCGACCGATGAAACCGCGCGCCGTCGTCTTCGCCTATCACAACGTCGGCGTGCGCTGCCTGCGCGTGCTGCTCGCGCGCGGCGTCGACGTCGCGCTCGTCGTCACGCACGAGGACAACCCGGCCGAACGGATTTGGTTCGGCAGCGTCGCGCAAGTGGCGGCCGAGCATGGCATCGAGACGATCACGCCGCTCGATCCGGCGAGCCCGGCACTGCGCGACGCGGTGGCAGCCGCGCGGCCCGATTTCATCTTCTCGTTCTACTACCGCCATATGCTGCCGGCTGCCGTACTCGCCCTGGCACCGCGCGGCGCGTATAACATGCATGGCTCGCTGCTGCCCAAGTACCGCGGACGCGTACCGACGAACTGGGCCGTCTTGAACGGCGAGACCGAGACGGGCGCCACGCTGCACGAAATGGCGGCCAAGCCCGATGCCGGCGCGATCGTCGCGCAAACGAGCGTCCCGATTCTGCCCGACGACACGGCGCAGGAGGTATTCGACAAGGTCACCGTCGCGGCCGAGCAAACGCTCTGGCGCGTGCTGCCGGCGCTGTTGGCCGGCGAGGCGCCGCACCTGCCGAACGACCTGGCTCGCGGCAGCTACTTCGGCGGACGCAAGCCCGAAGATGGGCGCATCGATTGGTCGCAACCGGCGCAGCAGGTCTACAACCTGATCCGCGCCGTCGCCCCGCCGTATCCGGGTGCGTTCACCGACATCGGCCCCGACCGCTTCATCGTCGCGCGCGCGTCTGGCCGGCCTCGACGCGCTCGGTTCGAAGCACGGGGGCAATGGCGGTGCGGCCTACGGCGGCCCCACCGATTTGCCCCCCGGTCTGCACGTAAGCGATAATGTGTGTTTCGGCGTATGCGGCGACGCCCGCGCCATCGTCATTTCCGAGCTGCGGCATCAGCACGACGGGCAAGAAACCGTCGTCACGCCCCAGCAGTTCGTCCAGCTCACTCATCATTCCCGTCATTCATGAATTCCGTCAAAACCGAACGTTCCGCCAAGAAGGTCCTGATTCTCGGCGTCAATGGCTTCATCGGCCATCATCTGTCCAAGCGCATTCTCGAGACGACCGACTGGGAAGTGTTCGGCATGGACATGCAGACGGACCGCCTCGGCGATCTCACGCAGCACGAGCGGATGCACTTCTTCGAAGGCGACATCACGATCAACAAGGAATGGGTCGAGTATCACGTGAAGAAGTGCGACGTGATCTTGCCGCTCGTGGCGATCGCGACGCCCGCGACCTACGTCCAGCAACCGCTGCGCGTGTTCGAGCTCGACTTCGAGGCGAACCTGCCGATCGTGCGTTCGGCCGTGAAGTACCGCAAGCATCTGGTGTTTCCGTCCACGTCGGAAGTCTACGGCATGTGTGCGGATGAAGAATTCGACCCGGAAGCGTCGGTGCTCACGTATGGCCCGATCAACAAGCCGCGCTGGATCTACGCGTGCTCGAAGCAGCTGATGGATCGCGTGATCTGGGGCTACGGCATGCAAGAAGGCCTGAATTTCACGCTGTTCCGCCCGTTCAACTGGATCGGGCCGGGCCTCGATTCGATCTACACGCCGAAGGAAGGCAGCTCGCGCGTGGTCACGCAGTTCCTCGGCCACATCGTGCGCGGCGAGAACATCAGCCTCGTCGACGGCGGCTCGCAAAAGCGTGCGTTCACCGACATCGACGACGGCATCAGCGCGCTGATGACGATCATCGACAATCCGAACGGCATTGCCTCGGGCACGATCTACAACATCGGCAATCCGAAGAACAACTTCTCGGTGCGCGAGCTCGCACACAAGATGCTCGCGCTGGCAGCCGAGTTCCCGGAATACGCCGAATCGGCCAAAGCGGTCAAGCTCGTCGAAACATCGTCAGGGGCCTACTACGGCCAGGGCTATCAGGACGTGCAAAACCGCGTGCCGAAAATCGAGAACACGATGGCCGAGCTCGCATGGGCCCCGAAGGCCACGTTCGACGACGCCCTGCGCAAGATATTCGAGGCATACCGCGGCCACGTCGCGGACGCGCGCGCGCTCGTCGAGCAACAATAATCGCGGCCGGCTCGCGCAGTTTCGAAAGGATCCCTGCCTTTGCCACGCATCATTCTAAAAATCGACGTCGACACGCTGCGCGGCACGCGTGAGGGCGTGCCTAACCTCGCGCGCATGCTCGACCGCTTCAAGGCCCGAGCGACGTTCCTGTTCAGCCTCGGCCCCGACCACACGGGGTGGGCGCTGCGGCGCGTGCTCCGGCCCGGGTTCTTGAAGAAGGTGTCGCGCACGTCGGTCGTCGAGCACTACGGCGTCAAGCAACTGATGTACGGCGTGCTGCTGCCCGGCCCCGACATCGGCCGGCGCGCCACGGCCGACATGCGCGCGATCCATGAAGCCGGCTTCGAGTGCGGCATCCATACGTGGGATCACGTCTACTGGCAGGACAACGTGCGAGCACGCGGGCGAGACTGGACGGCCGGCGAGATGCAAAAAAGCTTCGAGCGTTTCGTCGATATCTTCGGCGGCCCGCCGGCAACTCACGGCTCGGCCGGCTGGCAGATGAACGAGCACGCATTCGAGCAGATCGACGCGTGGGGCATGCGCTACGCGTCGGACGGGCGCGGCCATTCGCCGTATCGGCCCGTCGTCGGCGGCAAGACGCTCGAGCACGTGCAGTTGCCCACCACGCTGCCGACGCTCGACGAATTGATCGGCGTGGACGGCTGCGACGAATCGAACGTCGCGCAACGTCTGCTCGCGGCAACGGAGCGCAGCCCGCGCGATCAAGTCTTTACGCTGCATGCCGAGCTCGAAGGACAAAAGCTCGCGCCCATCTTCGAACAGCTGCTCGCGGGCTGGCACGCCCAGGGACATACTTTTGCGACGATGGGCGACTACCATGCC
>NZ_JBQCIF010000058.1:0-7003 GCF_051953955.1 Trinickia sp.
GATTTCCTGGTCTGCGCCCTCTACGGCCTCCCTGTAAGGGTTGGCTATCGCATCGATTAGGCGACGAACGATCGGCCCACCGTGTTCCGACAGAAAATCGATTACGAAGCTGCCTTCGGACATTTCACCGACGATGAAGTCGGCGTCTTCGTAGTACTTTATCGGTAGCCGGGCATGCTTGAAAACCTGGCCGAATTGGATATCCAAAAACGCTCTGTCGACCGCCGCTTGGATGCTAGTCATCGAGCGACTGAGGGTTCGGACCGTCACGCTGTGGGGACCGTGCAGCAGTCCGCCATCAAGCTTCAATTGAATGCTTGCCGACATGTGGAGGGGGTGTTGTTGGTTTTTCTGACCCGTACGTTGCAACTAGCCGCAGCCTAAGTAGGCTCGGCTATCCCCGGGGCGGTGTTCAGACAATTGTAGAACAAGCAGGGATTTGTAGAACAAAAAAAAGCGGGCCCCATCTCTGGGACCCGCCTCTGCATTGGTGCCGGCTGCAGGACTCGAACCCGCCACCTGATGATTACAAATCAACTGCTCTACCAGATGAGCTAAGCCGGCGTGAGTCGGCGATTCTACTTCATTTCACGACTTTGAGGTGGCCTTTGCCGCCGCCGCCTTTGCCGCCGTCGTCATCGGTGCGAGGGCCGTGACCCGCGCCGCTTCCCTCCGGTGCACGCTCGCGCGACGACGCATCGGCTTCCGAATCGGCCGCTTCATGAACCTCGCTGCTCGCCACCGGCCCACCTTGCGCGGCACCTGTCGCGGGCTCGACGGGAAACGCCATGCCCTGCCCGTTTTCGCGCGCATAGATCGCCAGCACGTTGGACACCTGCACTTCGATCTTGTGCACCTTGCCCGAGAACCGCGCACTGAACTCGATCCACTCGTTGCCCATCTGCAGCTGGCTCGTCGCCTCGAAGCTGATGTTCAGCACGATCTCGTCGTTGTGCACGAACTGACGAGGCACGCGTGTCTGATTATCCACGCGCACCGCAATATGCGGCGTATAGCCGTTGTCCGTGCACCATTCGTACAACGCACGCAGCAGATAAGGCTTAGTCGAAATTTCTTGCATCAACTGTCCTCATACGAGGCCCGGCGCACCGCCCGCGCTCTTGCAACGACGCGAGCGGCACCTGGCGGACTCGACTTACCGGCGCATCACCTTTTCCGAGGGCGTCAGCGCCTCGATGTAAGCCGGCCGGCTGAAGATACGCTCGGCGTACTTCATCAGCGGCGCGGCATTCTTCGACAACTCGATACCGTAGTGATCCAGTCGCCACAGCAGCGGGGCGATCGCCACGTCGAGCATCGAAAACTCTTCCCCGAGCATGTACTTGTTCTTCAGGAAGATCGGCGCCAGTTGCGTCAGCCGATCGCGGATCGCCAGGCGCGCTTTCTCATGATTCTTTTCCGCGGCCTTGCCCTTCTCGTTCTCGAGCGTGCCGACGTGAACGAACAACTCCTTCTCGAAGTTGAGCAGGAACAAGCGCGCACGCGCACGCTGCACCGGATCGGCCGGCATCAACTGCGGGTGCGGAAAGCGCTCGTCGATGTATTCGTTGATGATGTTCGATTCGTACAAGATCAAGTCGCGCTCGACCAGAATCGGCACCTGCCCGTACGGATTCATCACGGCGATGTCTTCCGGCTTGTTGAACAGGTCGACGTCGCGGATCTCGAAGTCCATGCCCTTTTCGAACAACACCAGCCGGCAACGCTGGGAAAACGGGCAAGTTGTGCCGGAATACAAAACCATCATGTCTAAAATTTCCTCAAAAAGCTGAAGGGCCAGCACGCCGGAGCGCTCGCGCCGTACCCGCGCGAGCGCTCCTTTGCGCCGGCCCCACACCGTGTCACGGCGTGTTTATTTGACGTCTTTCCAGTACGCCGCGTTGAGCCGCCAGGCGAAAAAAGTCAGTACGCCCAGGAAGATCAGCACGAACACACCAAGCTGTCGGCGGCTCTGCTGGGTCGGCTCGGACATCCAAGTCAAGTACGCAACCAGGTCGGCCACGGCAGAATCATAATCTACCCGCGACATCGTCCCCGGTTTTACGACTTGGAAGCCCGAAAACTGATGCGTCTTCTCGCCCGTTTCCAGGTCCTTCACGTCCTCGAACTTGGCCGTGCGCACACCCTGCAATTGCCATAGTACGTTCGGCATGCCGACGTTGTTGAACACCATGTTGTTCCACCCCGTCGGCCGCGTATCGTCGCGATAGAAGCTGCGCAGATACGTGTATAGCCAGTCGCTCCCGCGCGCGCGCGCCTCCACGGACAAATCGGGCGGCGTCACGCCGAACCATGCCTTCGCATCGTCCGGACGCATCGCCACCGTCATAGGGCTGCCGATCTTGTCGGTAGTAAACAATAGGTTCTGTTCGATTTCCTTCTGCGAAATGCCGATCTGCTCCAGCGCGCTGTATCGCATCAGGTTCGCACTGTGGCAATTCAAGCAGTAGTTTACAAACAATTGCGCCCCATGCTGCAACGACGCGATGTCGTGCGTGTTATCGGGCGCACGATCGAGCGCGAATCCTTCCTCCGCGTGAGCCGGCACCATCGCCACCGCCAATGCCATCGCAACGCTCGCCCCGCCGATTCGCACGAGCTTACTGAGCCAAGTCTTCATATCGTGTTGTCCTCGCTCGCAGTTAATGGGGCTTGTAGCGAACACGCTCGGGCGGCTGCTTGAACGTGCCGAGCCGGGTCCAGAACGGCATGCCCAAGAAGAACGCGAAGTAGATGAGCGCACAGATCTGGGCAATCAGCGTCGCCGCCGGCGAAGGCGGCTTCGTCCCCAAAAACGCCAGCGTCAGGAACGCCAGCACGAAGATCGCGTAGAGCACCTTATGGAAGAACGGCCGGTACCGGATCGACTTCACGGGGCTGCGGTCGAGCCAGGGCAAGAAGAACAGCGAGACCACCGCCGAGCCCATCACGACGACGCCCCAGAACTTCGCTTCGGTGAACGCCATGAACAGAATCAGCAGCACGGCCAGGACGGGCAGACCGACACGCCACTTTCCGCGCGCCCGCGCAAGGGCCAGCAACCCCAGCAGGCCGACGACGACCATCAGCACGATCTTGAATGGGTCCGTCGTCGCGCGCAGCATCGCGTAGAACGCCGTGAAGTACCAGACCGGGGCGATCTCGGGCGGCGTTTGCAGCGGGTTCGCCGGGATGAAGTTGTTCGACTCGAGGAAGTAGCCGCCCATCTCCGGCGCAAAGAACAGGATCGCCGCGAACACCATCAGGAACACGCAGACGCCGAAGAAATCATGGACCGAGTAGTACGGATGGAACGGGATGCCGTCGAGCGGCTTGCCGTTCGCATCCTTCTTGGCCTTGATCTCGATGCCGTCGGGGTTGTTCGATCCGACCTCGTGCAGCGCAACGATGTGCACGAACACGAGACCGAGCAGCACCAGCGGAATGGCGATCACGTGAAATGCGAAGAACCGGTTCAGCGTGATGTCGGACACCACGTAGTCGCCGCGAATCCACAGCGACAGGTCCGGGCCGACGAACGGAATCGCCGAGAACAGGTTCACGATCACCTGCGCGCCCCAGTACGACATTTGACCCCAGGGCAGCAGGTAGCCGAAGAACGCTTCGGCCATCAGGCACAGGAAGATCGCGCAGCCGAAGATCCAGACGAGCTCGCGCGGCTTGCGGTACGACCCGTACATGAGCCCGCGGAACATGTGCAGATAAACGACGACGAAGAACATCGACGCGCCCGTCGAATGCATGTACCGAATCAGCCAGCCCCACGGCACTTCGCGCATGATGTACTCGACCGACGCGAATGCGAGCTGCGAATCGGGCTTGTAGTTCATCGTCAGGAAGATGCCCGTGACGATCTGATTCACGAGCACGAGCAGCGCGAGCGAGCCGAAGAAGTACCAGAAGTTGAAGTTCTTCGGCGCGTAGTACTCGGACAGATGCGCTTTCCATGTCGACGTCATCGGGAACCGCCGGTCGATCCAGCCGGCTAACCCCGTCGTTTCCACCTGCTTTTCCGTTGTCGCCATTTACGCCTCTCCTTCTTCGTCTTTGCCGATCACGAGCTTCGTCCCAGCGGAATCCGTGAACATGTAGCGGGGAACGTCGAGGTTCTGCGGGGCGGGCTTGTCCTTGAAGACGCGGCCGTCCAGATCGTAGGTGGACCCGTGGCAAGGGCATAGGAAGCCGCCGGGCCAGTTGTCGGGCAGGTTGGCTTGCGGGCCGGGCGTGAAGCGCGGCGTAGGCGTGCAGCCGAGATGCGTGCAGACCGCTACGACGACGAGGATGTTCTTGTGATCCTCGCGCGACCGATACTCGTTCTGGCAGTACTTCGGCATCGGCATGGAGAACGGGTTCTTCGAATTCGGGTCGACCACCTCCGGGTCGGCCTTCTTCACGTCGGCCATCATGTCGGGCGTGCGGTTCAGAATCCAGACCGGCTTGCCGCGCCAGGCCACCGTCATCAACTGCCCCGGCTGCAATCCGCTGATGTCGACTTCGACGGGCGCGCCCGCCGCCTTGGCCTTCGCCGATGGCTCTAAGGAGTCCACGAAAGGTACAACGGCGGCAACTGCTCCGCAGCCGCCTACTGCGGTCGTCGTAATCAGCCAGGTACGGCGGCTGCTGTCGACGCGTTCATCTTCTTTATCTCGCATCACACGCCCCACTTCTGAGTTGGATTTTCGGTCACCGCTTTCGTCACCGCCGCTAGTTTGCGCGAATGGAGTCGGCATTTACAAGAGCCGTCCGACAAAAACCGTGCGAAGCATTGATTCTTAAGGGTTTCCCCCCATCCGAAAGGGGCGTTTGGGCATCTACTTCTCGTTAAGTATTTCCTTTAACTTTGCACGGGTCCGAAATGCGCGCTAAAAGACCAAGGCCAGCCGTGATCGGCACGCTTATTGCGGCATGGAAGCATGCCGCGCGATTCGAGAAAATCCGCGGCGATTCGCATCAATTGCGGCGCTGCATCACACCGGATTATCGATATCGATAAACAGATGTTCGACGTCGAAGCGCTCGGAGACGTGCGCGCCAAGCGCCTGCACGCCATAGCGCTCGGTCGCATGGTGCCCTGCGGCAAGGAAAGCGACTCCGCTCTCGGCGGCGACGTGCGTGGTCTGCTCGGAGATCTCGCCCGTCAGGTAGACGTCCGCGCCGGCATCGATCGCCGCCTCGAAATAGCTTTGGGCCCCGCCGGTGCACCATGCGATGCGGCGCAGTTCCATATCGGTATCGCCGAGCAGGAGCGGCGCGCGCCCAAGCGTCTGTTCGACCTGCGCCGCGAAGTGGGCGAGCGTGATCGGCATCGGCAGCGTCGTCATCCAGCCCAGCGAATCGGCACCGAAGCGCGTGTCGCCGATGAGCCCGAGGCGCGCCCCCAACTGCGCGTTGTTGCCGACCTCGGGGTGGTCGTCGAGCGGCAGGTGATAGGCGAACAGGCTGATCTCGTTGTCGATCAGCTGCTTGATCCGGCGGTACTTGCGGCCCGTGATCTGCGGCGCTTCGTTGCGCCAGAAGTAGCCGTGATGAACGAGGACGGCATCGGCGCCCCATTCGGCCGCCGCCGTGAGGAATGCGAGCGACGCCGTCACGCCGGTCGCGATCTTGTCGATGCGCCGCCGGCCTTCCACTTGCAGGCCGTTCGGGCAGTAGTCCTTGAAACGCCCGATGTCGAGCATGTCGTTCAAGTACAATTCAAGTTCGATCCGATCCATAGAAACCTCGATTCTTCAAATGCTTAGACGCTTCTGGTTGCTCTTCGCCCAAGCGGTGACCGTGCTGCTCGCACTGCTGTTCATCGTGGTGACGCTCAAGCCGCAATGGCTGCAGCATCAGGGGCAATTCGGCAAGCAGCTCGCCTCTCCGATCGTCGCGCTGCGTGAAGTGGCGCCGGGGTCCGGCTCGGGGCCCGCCATGACTTCTTATGCCGACGCCGCACAAAAAGCCATGCCCGCGGTCGTCAACGTATTCTCCGGCAAAGCCGGCGCGACGCCGCCGAATCCGCACGCGAAGGATCCGCTGTTTCGCTATTTCTTCGGCAATCCTAAGAATCAGCAGCAACAGCAACAACAGCCGGAAGACGAGACTGCGACGAACCTGGGCTCGGGTGTGATCGTGAGCCCGGAAGGCTACATTCTAACGAACGAACATGTCGTGGACGGGGCGGACGAGATCGAAGTCGCGCTGGCCGACGGGCGCCGCACGAATGCCAAGGTGATCGGCGTCGACCCCGAGACCGACCTCGCCGTGCTCAAGATCAACATGACGAGCCTGCCGACGATCACGCTCGGCCGCATGGATCAAGTGCGCGTGGGCGACGTCGTGCTCGCGATCGGCAATCCCTTCGGCGTCGGGCAGACGGTCACGATGGGGATCATCAGCGCGCTCGGGCGCAACCACCTGGGCATCAACACGTTCGAGAACTTCATCCAAACCGACGCACCGATCAACCCCGGCAATTCGGGCGGCGCGCTGGTGGACGCGCACGGCAATCTGCTGGGGATCAATACGGCGATCTACTCGCGCTCGGGCGGCTCGCTCGGCATCGGCTTCGCCATTCCCGTCTCCACGGCGCGCAGCGTGCTCGAAAGCATCATCACGACGGGCTCGGTCACGCGCGGCTGGATCGGCGTGGAGCCGCAGGACATCACGCCGGCGATCGCCGAATCGTTCGGGCTCGAGCAGCGCGGCACGATCGTGGCCGGCGTCTTGCAAGGCGGCCCGGCGGACAAGGCGGGCATCAAGCCCGGCGACGTCATCACGAAGTTCAACGGCCGCCCGATGAGCGACTCGGACGCGCTGGTCGTCGCGATCCGCTCCCAGGCGCCGGGGGACGTCGTCACGCTGACCGTCCGCACGGGCGACAAGGAGCGCACCGTGAAGATGACTTTGCAGGCCTCCAGCGACTGACCGGGCGCGAGGGGGGATGATGGACCCGTGTTCGACATCAACGGCGGCGAGTTCCTCATCCTCGTGGTGGTCG
>NZ_JBQCIF010000059.1:0-20571 GCF_051953955.1 Trinickia sp.
CAGGTGCGCGAACAAGGCGATGTCGATGGCGATCGACAGGGACATGGGACTCTCCAAGAGCGGTCGTAATATCGGCCGACACGCGCCTCGGCAATGCGCGGGCCGGCCGAGGCTTCGGCATCAATCGAGCGCGGGCCGCAATGCCGCGATTTTCAAACGGGTGTCGGGGGCGCGTCCGCGCCGGGCGCGCTTGCCGACGTGCGCGGCCAGCGCCGCGCCGGCGAGCTTCTCCTCTTGCGGCTTGCCGCCCCGTCCGGTGCCGAGCAAGACGACGCCGGCCGGGCCGATCGCCAACGCTTGAGCGAGTTTTTCGCCGTCGTCGAGGCCCATCAAAATGATGCCGCGGCCGCCGGCGGACAACGTCTTCATCTCGTCGAGCCCGAACACGGCCAAGCGGCCGGTGCTCGACAAACAAGCGACCTGCGCCGCCTGCGGCAGCACCGGCATCGGCGCCAGGGGCTGCGCCCCTTCGTCGATGGTCATGAACGATTTGCCGGCCTTGACGCGGCTCACCATGTCGCCGACGCGCGCGATGAACCCATAGCCGTTGCTCGACGCGAGCAGCAACGCCTGCTCGGCGCTAGCCGCGTAGTAGTGCATGAGATGCGTGCCCGGTTCGAGATCGATGAGCGAGGTGACGGGGGCACCGTCGCCGCGCCCGCCCGGCAGGGACGCTACGGCAACCGAATAGACGCGGCCCTTGCTGCCCCACGCGATGAGCGTGTCGGGCGTGCGGCATTGAAATGCCGCGTAAAGTCCGTCGCCATCCTTGAACGTGAAGCCGGCGACGTCGAGCCCATGCCCCTTCAACGCGCGCACCCAGCCGCGCCGCGACACGACGACCGTAACGGGCTCGTCCACGACGCGCGCCTCGAACGTCGCGCGCTTCTCCTGCTGGATCAGCGTGCGCCGCTCGTCGCCGTATTGCTTGGCATCGGCCTCGATTTCCTTGATGACCTGCCGCTTCATCGACGACTCGTTCGCGAGCAACTCTTCGAGCTTGGACTTTTCGTCGCGCAGCGCTTCGAGCTCCTTCTCGATCTTGATCTTCTCGAGCCGCGCAAGCTGGCGCAGCCGGATTTCCAGGATGTCGTCGGCTTGCCGCTCGCTCAAGCCGAACGCGCTCATGAGCGCCGCCTTCGGCTCGTCGGATTCGCGAATGATGCGGATGACCTCGTCGATGTTCAAAAAGACGATCATCCGGCCTTCGAGGATATGGATACGATCGTCGACCTTCGTGAGCCGATGCCGAGTACGGCGCGTGACCGTCGCGAAACGGAACCCGATCCATTCGCCCAATATCTCGATGATGCCCTTTTGCCGCGGCCGTCCGTCCGCCCCGATCATGACGAGGTTCAACGCCGCGTTCGATTCGAGGCTCGTATGCGCGAGCAGCGAGTGGACGAATTCCGTTTGATCGATGCGGCTCGACTTCGGCTCGAACACGAGCCGCACCGGCGCATCCTTGCCCGATTCGTCGCGCACCGCGTCGAGCAATGCGAGCAACGTCTGCTTCGTCTGCAACTGCTCCGGCGTCAGCGATTTCTTGCCAAGCTTGATCTTCGGATTCGTGAGTTCCTCGATCTCCTCGAGCACCTTCTGACCCGAGGTATTCGGCGGCAATTCGGTCACGACGAGTTGCCACTGCCCGCGCGCGAGATCTTCGATCTTCCAGCGCGCGCGCACCTTCAGGCTGCCGCGGCCTGCCTCGTACGCCGCAGCGATTTCCGACGCGCTCGAAATGATCTGGCCGCCGCCCGGAAAATCGGGACCGGGCAGCATGTCCATCAACTCCGCGTGCGTGATTTTCGGATGCCGAATCATCGCAACGGCCGCCGCCGCAACCTCGCGCAGATTGTGCGAGGGAATTTCCGTCGCCAGCCCCACGGCGATGCCCGACGCCCCGTTCAGCAGCAGAAACGGCAGGCGCGCGGGCAACAGCTTCGGCTCTTGGAACGAACCGTCGTAGTTCGGCGCGAAATCGACGGTGCCTTCATCGATCTCGTCGAGCAGCAGCTTGGCGATCGGCGTCAAGCGGGCTTCGGTATAACGCATCGCCGCCGCGCCGTCGCCGTCGCGCGAGCCAAAGTTGCCTTGCCCATCGATGAGCGGATAGCGCATCGAAAAGTCTTGGGCGAGCCGCACGAGCGCATCGTAGGCCGATTGGTCGCCGTGCGGATGGTATTTGCCGAGCACGTCGCCGACGACGCGCGCGGACTTGACGGGCTTTGCATCCGAGGCGAGGCCCATCTCGCTCATCGCGAACAGGATGCGGCGCTGCACGGGCTTTTGTCCGTCGCTGACGTCGGGCAGCGCCCGCCCCTTGACCACGCTCACGGCGTAGTCGAGGTAGGCGCGCTCGGCATAGTGGCCGAGCGTCAGCGATTCCCCGTCGGGGGTCGCGGCCGGTGCGAACAGATCGTCTTGTTGATCCATCGAGAATAATGTCCGTATTCAGAAGACTTGCGAAGAAGCGCGAGCACGGCGACGCATCGCCTCAAATGTCGGCTTCCACTTCGTTGCCTTTCTCTTCGAGCCAGCTGCGGCGCGCAGCCGCTTCGCCTTTGCCCATCAGCATCGTCATGCGCGAGACGGTGCCCTCGTATTCGAGCTCGCCCAGCGCGACGGGCATGAGCCGCCGCGTGTCGGGGTTCATCGTCGTGTCCCAGAGCTGCTCGGCGCTCATTTCGCCGAGGCCCTTGAAGCGGCTGATCGTCCACTGCGTTTCACGCACGCCGTCCTTGCGCAGCTTGTCGAGCGTCGCTTCGAGCTCGCCGTCGTCGAGCGCGTACAGCTTCTGCGCCGGCTTCTTGCCGCGCGCGGGCGCATCGACGCGAAACAGCGGCGGCCGCGCGACATGAACATGCCCGCGCTCGATCAATTGCGGGAAGTGCTTGAAGAACAGCGTGAGCAAGAGCACCTGAATGTGCGCGCCGTCGACGTCGGCATCCGACAAGATGCAGATCTTTCCGTAACGCAGATTCGACAAGTCGACGGTGTCATCCGGGTTGTGAGGATCGACACCGATCGCGACCGAGATGTCGTGCACCTCGTTGTTCGCGAACAGGCGATCGCGCTCCGTCTCCCATGTATTGAGGACCTTGCCGCGCAGCGGCAGGATAGCCTGGAATTCCTTGTCGCGGCCCATCTTGGCCGAGCCGCCGGCCGAATCGCCTTCCACGAGGAACAGCTCGTTGCGCGAGATGTCGGTCGATTCGCAATCGGTCAGTTTGCCCGGCAGCACAGCTACGCCCGAGCTCTTGCGCTTCTCGACTTTCTGCCCTGCCCGGGTGCGCGCCTGCGCCTGCTTGATGACGAGCTCGGCGAGCTTCTTGCCGTGATCGACATGCTGATTGAGCCAGAGCTCGAGCGCGGGACGGGCGAACGAGGACACGAGCTTGACGGCATCGCGGCTGTTCAGGCGCTCCTTGATCTGCCCTTGGAATTGCGGATCGAGCACCTTCGCCGACAACACGAACGACACGCGCGCGAAGACGTCCTCGGCCAGCAGCTTGACGCCCTTGGGCTGCAGGTTGTGCAGCTCGACGAAGCTCTTGACGGCTTGAAACAAGCCGTCGCGCAAGCCCGATTCGTGCGTGCCGCCGGCGGGCGTCGGAATCAGGTTCACATAGGATTCGCGCTGAAGCGGGCCTTCCTCGCTCCATGCGACGACCCATGCGGCGCCTTCGCCTTCGGCGAACGAATCTTCGTTCGTGCGGGCGCTGTCGGCATAGCGTTCGCCCTCGAACAGCGGGATCAGCAATTCGCTGCCCGCCATGCCTTCGAGCAGATAGCCGCGCAGGCCGTCGTCGTATTTCCAGCTTTGGCGCTCACCCGTTTTCTCGTTGACGAGCACGACTTCGACGCCCGGCAGCAGCACGGCCTTCGAGCGCAGCAGGCGCTGCAGTTCGCCGAGCGGCAGATTGGGCGAATCGAAATATTTGGGATCGGGCAGCGCCGTCACGCGCGTGCCCGTTCGCTTCTCGCCTTTTTCGGCGGCCCGCACGGTGAGCGGGCGCACGACCTCGCCGTGGGCGAACCCGATCTGGGCCACCTTGCCCTCGCGCCATACGGTCACGTCGAGCCGCGACGCCAACGCGTTCGTGACGGAAACGCCCACGCCGTGCAGGCCGCCCGAGAACGTATACGCTCCGCCGGCCGCCTTGTCGAACTTGCCGCCCGCATGCAGGCGCGTGAAGACGATCTCGACCACGGGCACGCCTTCGTCGGGGTGCATGCCGAACGGAATGCCGCGCCCATCGTCGTCGACGGACACCGATTGATCCGCATGCAGCGTGACGGTGATCTGACGGCCGTAGCCGCCGAGCGCCTCGTCGGATGCGTTGTCGATGGCTTCTTGGATGATGTGCAGCGGATTTTCGGTACGCGTGTACATGCCCGGCCGCTGCTTGACGGGCTCGAGCCCCTTGAGCACCTTGATCGACGCCTCGCTGTACGCGGCGTTTGGCTTTTTCGTGGACATGGTTGGGGGCACCTAGCCTCGTGTTGGTCGTTGTCCACAGCGCGTGTGGATATCCGCGTGGACAAAGCGTTGCAAGTTCAAAAAAAGCGAATCGAAACAACGAGCGCGGCCGGCGTGCCCGCTGAGCGGGCGCCGCCGGCGGCGCCAGGTGGCCCGTCCGCCGTAGTCGCGGCGTATTTTACTGGTTTCGTTTGTCCCGGCAATTCGGCGAAGCGGCCGATCCGCCGAACGGCCAGGTTGCCGGCCCTTCCCTGCCGGGTCGGAACGGGGCGCGAATGCGCTCGCCCGGCAAGGCTCGCGCCAGCCGCGTTATTTACGCTTCGCTTCGAGTTCCTCCCAGCGCTCCAGCGCGGCGAGCAATTCGTCGTCGATCGCTGCGTAGCGCTCGGTCAGCCGGGCGCCCTCCTTCGCGTCGCGCGCGAAGATCGAACCGTCCTCGAGCTGTGCCCCGATCGCCTTTTGCTCCGCCTCGAGCGCCGCGATCGTCTCGGGCAGCGCTTCGAGCTCGCGCTGCTCCTTGAACGAAAGCTTGACCGTGCGCTGGGCATTGCGGCCCGCCGCGCTTTCCTTGGGCGCGGCCTCGTGCGCCGCGGCCTTCGGCGCTTGCTTGCCGGCGGCCTCCTGGGCGAGACGCTCGGCCCGCTGGCTCTGCGTTTGCCAGTCGGAGAAGCCGCCGACGTATTCACGCCACAGCCCGCCACCTTCCGACGCGATCACCGACGTGACGACGTTGTCGAGAAACGCGCGATCATGGCTGACGAGCAGCACGGTGCCGTCGTACTCGGACAGCAGCTCTTCGAGCAGCTCGAGCGTGGGAATGTCGAGATCGTTCGTCGGCTCGTCGAGCACGAGCACGTTGGCGGGCCGGGCGAAGAGCCGCGCCAGCAAAAGCCGGTTGCGCTCGCCGCCCGAGAGCGATTTCACGGGCGAGCGCGCGCGTTCCGGCGCGAACAGAAAATCGCCGAGATAGCTCATGACGTGCTTGCGCGTGCCGTTCACCTCGATCCAGTCGCTGCCGGGGCTGATCGTATCGGCCAGGCTCTTTTCCTGATCGAGTTGGGCTCGCATTTGGTCGAAGTAGGCAACCTGCAGGTTCGTGCCGACGCGCACCGTGCCTTCGTCCGGCGCGACTTCGCCGAGGATCAGCTTGAGCAGCGTGGTTTTCCCGGCACCGTTCGGGCCGATGAAGCCGATCTTGTCGCCGCGCATGACCGTCGCCGAAAATCGATCGACGACGGTGCGCTGACCGAAGCGTTTCGTCACGTCGGTGAGTTCGGCGACGATCTTGCCCGAGCGTTCGCCCTGCCCGACGTCGAGCTTGACGTTGCCTTGGACGTTGCGGCGCTCTGCCCGCTGCTGCCGCATGTCGACGAGCCTTGCGATGCGCCCGACGCTTCGCGTGCGCCGCGCCTCGACGCCCTTGCGTATCCACACTTCTTCCTGCGCGAGCAGCTTGTCGAACTTTTCGTTCTCGATGCGCTCGACTTCGAGCTGTTGCGCCTTGCGCGTTTGATAAGCGGAAAAGTTGCCCGGATACGAGAGCAACCGGCCGCGATCGAGCTCGACGATGCGTGTCGCCACGCGATCGAGGAACGCGCGGTCGTGCGTGATGAAGAACAGGCCCGCGCGCGAGTTGACGAGCAATTCCTCGAGCCAGCGGATACCGTCGAAATCGAGGTGGTTCGTCGGTTCGTCGAGCAGCAGGACGTCGGGATCGACGACGAGCGCCTGAGCGAGCGCGACGCGCTTTTGCATCCCGCCCGATAGCGCCCCGACGCGCGCATCGCCGTCCAAGTTCAATTGAGCAATCGTCGTGGACACGCGCGTGCGCCAATTCCATGCGCCGGCCGCATCGAGCGCGGACTGCAGCACGTTCATCCGGGCAAGGAGCGCGTCGTGCTCGGCGCCCTCGGGCGTTGCCGCGAGCGAATGCGCGACGGCGTCGTACTCGTCGAGCGAAGCGCGAACGTGGGCGAGGCCGGCCGCCACGGCATCGAAGACCGACGCCTCGGGATCGAATTCGGGCTCTTGCGGCACGTATACCGTGGACAAATCCTGCTGACGCGTGACGAGCCCGTCGTCGGGTTGCATGAGGCCGGCGACGATCTTGAGCAGCGACGATTTGCCGGCGCCGTTGCGCCCGATGAGACCGACGCGCTCGCCCGCTTCGAGCGAGAAATCGGCGTGATCGAGCAGTGCGACGTGGCCGAACGCGAGCTGCGCGTCGACGATGGAGTAAAGCGACATGAAAAAGCGCGCCTGCGAAAATCGAAACGTCCATTGTACCGGCCGCGGCGTTCGCGCCGGCGGGTATTGGCCATTCGGTAGAATCACGGACTTTGCGGCGAGCGGACGATAGGTTGCAAAGAGTGCGACAATTCGCCCCGCCGCGCGGCGCGCCGGCGCAACGGCGTGGCGCTAGAGTAGCGACTTTTTGGAATGAATCAGGGTAGGAACGCCGTGAGCGACGTGATCGACTACAAAAGCTGGGTTTGCGTGATCTGTGGATGGGTGTACAACGAAGAGGAAGGGTTGCCGGACGAAGGCATCGCGGCAGGCACGCGCTTCGCCGACATTCCTGACGACTGGCGCTGCCCGCTGTGCGATGTGGGCAAAGGCGAGTTCGCCGTCGTCGAGTTTTGAGCTTCTTGGAGGCCGAGTTCAGGCGGTGGGTGCACGGCAGGTTCGTTGCATGCGGCGTGCATCGCCAAGGGCGCCGCGTTTGATATACTCTGCGCGCGCCGGCGCATCCGGGCTCACCGCCCGGGCAGCAGATCCTCCCCGTAGTTCAATGGATAGAACAAGTGCCTCCTAAGCGCTAGATACAGGTTCGATTCCTGTCGGGGGGACCATATTCGGCTCCAATCGGTTCGATAACCGAACGCGTCATTTTCGCTGGCCCATGGCGTAGTCGTTAAACAGCACGACAATATCGGCAATGCGCCGCAAGCCGGTCTTTGCAAGGATCGCCTTGATCTGGCTTCGCACTGTACTGATGCGAATACCGGCGCGATCCGCATATTCCGACGGGGTCGACCCGCTCGCAAGCGCTGTCGCTACATCCATCTCTGCTCGCGACAGCGAGAACGGCCGCTGGTCAGCATGCGACCGCGCGATATGCGCGAATCGCTGTTTCGGCAGCACGATCGCCAAGGGTTGCGTCTGCGGGTCGAATTCAGAGCTTAGCTGCGCTTGGAGCGGGGCAATCCGAATCTCGAGTGTTGGCCGGCCGTCCGAATCCACCGCGTAAATGGGCACTGGGTCGCTAGTTTGCCCAAGCGTGCACGCCTTCCTAACCGCCTGCGCGAGCTGGGGGGCAATCTGCGCCGACGATACGACGAGGCGATCGGCGCGAATGCGAATTTCCGTCGAGTTTCCAAGCAAGGACATCGCAGCCGAATTCATGTAGCGAACCCGCATATCGCTGGCCACGATGATCACTGCGTGCGGTAGCACATCGAGCGCGGCCGATGTCATCGCAGCGCTTCCGTGCGAGCGGGCAGCAGTCTGCCGCACTCGTAAAACGTTCGGCAGATGCTCCAACACGCGCTGGAGCTCTCGAATCGTCAAGTCATCGTACGGTTGATGCCCAACAGGTCGATGCACCGCCAATATCAGTCGTCGATCACCGTCGAGCTGTGTGCCGCCGCAGGAATAACGGAGTCCTTCTCGGATGTAGAAGTCCTGATAGTACTCACTTCGCGAGACGGCGTCGGCGGAAATGAATCGATGCATCGCATACATCTGACCCGACGGTTCGGCCATCAAAACCTTACGAGCGAGATCCAAGGCGTGGTAATGCTCCGCATACCCCGTGGCCCAGTCGGCGCCGTAGCCTGCGTAGCGGTATTCGAGGAAGTCGCCGGTACGAATATCGTGAATAAAGCAATTGGCCGCCCGGGCATCCCCCAGAGCGGTCAGGGCATCAAGTGCCACACCCCATTGCTTGGGATCGATGGCGGCGGTATATAGCGCTGCGATCGACTCGTCAGCTAGCCGTTTCTTGGACATGGCTAATCCCTGTCCGCTCCCGGATCAGGTCCATCTACCCCAAATTGGCTCGTTGCCAACTGCTCAACTCTGCCACCCCGCGCTTCGCCTGTTGCTCAGGCCATCGGCTCATCCCCAATTCTGGGGATGACCGGAAGCGTTCGGGAACTTATTTTACCCCCGAGGCTTGCGTCATCGAGAGTGGCGAACTCTAGGCCACCAGGATCTTTTGCCGAAGACTTGCACCGCAGCCTCGATATCAAAAACTTCTTTGGGGGTGCCGTGCAAACCACACATTTGAATCGTGTCATGTTCGCTGCCTTGATTGCAACCTGCTGCCTGGGCGCGTGCACATCGCTGCCGCCGATGCAGGACCCGAAAACCTACTCGAGCCTCGACTGCAACGCGATCAGCCATGAACGAGAGGCGGTAGAGGCCAATCGGAGCTATCACGAAGACAATAGCCATTCGGGATTCTGGGACGTCTTTGGCGCCGTTGCGGAAGGGCTGGCGATGGGCACCGGAAATTCCGCGCTGGCGAGCCAACAACATACAGCCAACGCGCAGCTCCAGCAGATGCACGACGACAGCAAGGCCAATGCTGACGCTTATGCCAATCGCACTGAGTTGCTGGACAAGATCAGCGCGGTGCGCAAATGCAACTGAAGCGCTCGAGAGCTTATCGGAGCATGAAGATGCCGCGACGCGCATTGACTGCACTCGCCTTGGCTTTGCCCCTCGGGTTGGCAACCTTCGCAACGCAGGCTCAGGCACAAGCATGCGATTGCACGCAGATTATCGGCACGTGCAATGCCAGCATTCAAGTCACGCCCACCGGCTCGCACAAAGGGCTATACGGGGCAGACCTCCTGATACGGGCGGATGCGCCGGCTTGCGCGAAAGTGGAGTATTTCGTCGACAGTACGCCTGCATTTACCATTCTCGCCAACGGCCGACAGGACAGCGATCGCGTGATGGGGACGAGTGAGAAGCCCGTCCGCAAACGGGATATCGCCCTCGATGCGTGCCACGTCTGCAAGACCGCAGCCCAGGCGGCCACCGATCGGGCAAAGGAAGAGCAGCAAAAGGCAGCAGCCGAAGCGAGTGCCCAGCAGCAGGAGGTCGAGCGATTGGTCGCAGAAGGTAACGCCAGCGGGAGCCTACAACCAAGCAGGTCGCAATCCGGCTCCAGCGGCACGGCGATGGACTCTGTCATGCAACTGCAATCGCAGTTGCAATCGATGCAGGCGGGCGTCAATTCGCGAGCTATCTATGATCCGTGTACGGTGAGTAAATGCAGCAATTTTGGCGCACCAAATCCTGGCCCGCGCGGCTCCCCGACTACGCCAACAGTGACCACGCGCGCTCCAGCGGCAAAACCCGAAATAAATTACAAAGCGGCGGCGCCTGTAGCATCGCCCAAAGTAGCACGGTGTTGGCGTGAAAAGAGTTTAACGCAATGGGTACCTTGTTAGTAGAATACAAGCAGAGACGAATTACGCCTTGATCGATTTTTATGATCCTCACGCGAAAGAACCATTAAATGAAGACCATCATCAACCACGCTCGACGTTATCTCGCTGCAGCGCTCTTTGGGGCAGCGATCGTTGCGACGGCAAACGCCGGCGAATTAGCGACCCTCCCCGCTCACGCCGACGCAACCCAAGGCATCTATATCGAAGCCCCTCAGCAGCAACCAGCATGGGTGATCGTACTATTGCCCGGGGGGAATGGCGCATTGCACCTGACGGACCGCGGCGCCACGCAGCTTGCGGGCAACTTCGTCGTGCGAACGTCTTCTTATTGGACGGACAGTGGCAGCGCGACCGCGCTGTTCGATACGCCATCCGATCACGCAGACGGTGTGAAGGACCACTTCCGGCTGAGCAAGGATGCGGTGAAGGATGTAGAGGCGGCCGTGTCGGAGCTCCGCAAGCGCTTCCCCAGCGCGAAGGTCGCCTTGCTAGCCACGAGTCGCGGCACGATTACCGCGGGCAATGTGCTCAAGCGCAGTCCGGACCTAGCCGACGCATACATTCTGACGTCGCCCGTCACGCAAGCCAATAAAGGTCAGCTCGGCCTCTCCGAACTAAGCTGGCCCAATAATAAAGCCCGTGTTCTCGTGGTATCCAATGAGCACGACGGGTGCGGCGTTTCCCCATTTGACGCAGCAAAAAATTTAGCCAGCACCAACGGCTTCGACTTCATTGCCGTCAGCAGTAATCTATCCAAGAGCCACGCCGATGAATGCGGCGCTAGCTCGCCGCACGGTTTCCTTGGCATTGAAACCAGCACGCTTGACGCTATTCGGAAATGGCTGGAAAAATAGAAAAAGAATCGACTCTCGCAGGCATGGCCCACGCAACCCACGGCGCATGACGATCCGTTGCATTGCCGACGGCTTCCCGATGAAAGCCAGCGGAACGGCAGGCATCGCAGCCGCCACTTCCTCGAACGGCGCCAGACATCAGCGACAAAACCTATCGGGTTATGCCGCTACGAGCGGTCGCAAGTCGGACAAATCCGTTCTCGCTGCCTCTTCGAGGTCGTAATCCCCCTGGAGCCCGAGCCAAAATTGCGGCGTTGTCCCAAGTACGATGGCAAGCCGAAGCGCTGTATCCGCCGAGACGGCGCGAGCGCCGTGGACAATCTCGTTGATACGCCGGGGCGGAACCTTCATCGCCCGAGCCAGCGCATTCTGGCTCATATTCAGCGGAACCAAAAACTCCTCGTTCAGCACTTCACCAGGATGAACGTTGGAAAGTCTCTTCATCACCTGCTCCTCAGTGGTAGTCGACGATCTGCACGTCATGCGCATTGCCGTCGACCCAGCGGAAACATACACGCCACTGGTCGTTGATGCGGATGCTGTGCTGCCCTGCTCGATCGCCACTCAACGCCTCCAGCCGATTCGCCGGCGGAATCCGCAGATCGGCGAGGACGTGAGCACTATGGAGCATCCGCAACTTGCGACGAGCCACCTGCTGCATATCGGACGGTAGCCGTCTTGACCGGCGCCCTGCCCATATCAGGGCCGTTTCCCTATCGGAGAACTCTTGAATTGCCATAAGGTTCGTTAAGCGGATTATGACGCGACGCGTCATATAACGCAAGCCGTTATAGTTGCCGATCCAGCGGTCGAAGAAGTTGTGACCCGGCTGAAGGACCATACGGCCGCGAAACGGAGCCACTGTTCGGCATGCTAGTAGGGCAGAAACCGCCCCGGCAACGTTCTACCGGAAGATTCGCGAATGCCTTAGTTTCGCCACCAAAACCGGACCAAGTCCCGTCACGCCCCTCCGTGCTAGCATCCATGATCACGGACGCGCTCATGAACCCGACGACAGCTCACCAATTCGATGCCGAATTCGCGCCTCGCATTGCGCAAGCGATTCGAGACGTCATCGGCCCTCGAGCTCATATTCACCTCGAGCCCTACGGCGGCGCAGGCCAGCCGACCACGCTGAAGATCACGGCGCCGATCGCCGAGCGCGTGCGGGGCACGCGGCATCCGCTCAACCTGCACATGACCTGGGACGAGTGCGAGATCGCCTCGCTGATGGCGCACAACGGCCCGCATCGGTTTGCACACTATCTCGAAGCGTTGCCGCGGAAGCTGCGCGCGTGGCAAGCGGCGCGCGATTTCGATTTGTCCACGCGCTCGCAGGCCGAACCTTTCATTTTGCTCGGCAATCTCGATTTAGAGGGGTAGCGGGTAGAGGGGCAGCTAGTGCCGATGACGCGGCCAATGATGCGCGTGCGCCCACCGGATCAGGTCGGCGAGCGGATGGTCGGTGCGATAGCGCGTCGACACCGCGAGCGCGGCGCACGCGAACAGCGCAAGCAAAAGCAACGTTCCGATCGACGAGTCGAACATGGCAGCGACCCAAGCTTTGGCTCTGACGATCTCATTTTAGGCGGCTTTGACGCATCCGCGAATGTGCACCGCCGCACGGCCGATCGCTCATCGCTGCGATAATTGGGGCCCCCACCCCACTGAAACGCAAAAAGGAGCCGCCGTGAGCGAGCCGACTTCCTCTTCCGCCAGCGCCATCCGCCGCGTCGCCTTCATCGGCCTAGGCGTGATGGGCTATCCGATGGCCGGCCATCTTGCCAAGGCCGGGTTCGACGTCACCGTCTACAACCGCACGCGCGCGAAAGCCGAGCAGTGGGCCGCCGAGCACGGCGGCCGTGCCGCCCCCACGCCGCGCGAAGCGGCGCAAGGCGCCGAGCTCGTGCTCGCCTGCGTCGGCAACGACGACGACTTGCGCAGCGTCACCCTCGGCGCCGATGGTGCGTTCGCCGGCATGGCAAGCGGTGCGTTGTTCGCCGACCACACGACAGCCTCGGCCAACGTCGCCCGCGAGCTCGCCAAGGCGGCAAGCGAGCAAGGCATCGAGTTCATCGACGCCCCGGTCTCCGGCGGTCAAGCCGGCGCCCAGAACGGCAAGCTGACGATCATGTGCGGCAGCGACGACCCTGACGCGTTCGAGCGCGCGGCCGCGGTCCTTCGGCACTATGCGGTGGCGGTCACCTGCCTCGGCCCGGTCGGCTCGGGCCAACTGACCAAAATGGTCAACCAGATCTGCATCGCGGGCCTCGTCCAAGGCCTCTCGGAAGCGATCAACTTCGGCGAGCGCGCCGGACTCGACATGGCGCGCGTGCTCGAAGTGATCGGCAAAGGCGCAGCGGCAAGCTGGCAGATGGACAATCGCGGCAAAACGATGATCGAAGGCAAGTTCGACTATGGGTTCGCCGTCGATTGGATGCGCAAGGATCTCGGCTTTTGCCTAGACGAAGCGAAGCGCATGGGTGCGTCGTTGCCGGTAACGGCGCTCGTCGATCAATTCTACGGCGACGTTCAAGCGC
Source organism: Trinickia sp. (assembly GCF_051953955.1). Classification (GTDB taxonomy): domain Bacteria; phylum Pseudomonadota; class Gammaproteobacteria; order Burkholderiales; family Burkholderiaceae; genus Trinickia. The sequence goes on from NZ_JBQCIF010000059.1 coordinate 13,343, forward strand.
TCGGCGGCAACAGGTTCGATACGTCGAGCTTGATCTGGCGTCTGCGCAAGCTGCAAGAGCCGCGCTGAGCCAGCTACTAACGGGGCGTCGGCAATCGCTCGCGCCCCCCGCCGCCCGCGGCATCCGCGGGCCGTCCCTTGGCCCGGTCCATGCGGGAGCCCGGTGATAAACTCGGCGTGCAATCCGGCACAATCCGCCGCACGCTCGGCGGCACGTCGTGCTGCACCGCGCACCCAGTCAAGAAAAAGGAGGCATCCGATGGCAGAGTTCAGAATCTGGTCAGACGACTTCCCGAGCAACGGCTTCATGCCGAAAGCCCAGGAGTGCAACGACAAAGCGTTCGGCGTCGACGGCGACGGCGGCAACCTCTCCCCCTCGCTGCAATGGGAGGCGCCTCCGGAAGACGCCAAGAGCCTCGCGCTGACCGTCTACGACCCCGACGCGCCGACAGGCAGCGGCTTTTGGCATTGGGTCGTCGTCAACATTCCGGCTGACGTGCGCTCGCTGCCGCTCGGCGCGGGCAAGGCCGACGGCAGCCTGCTGCCCGCCGGCGCGGTCCAAGTGCGCAACGACTACGGCACGCAGGGCTTCGGCGGCGCCGCACCGCCGCGCGGGGACAAGCCCCACCGCTACATCTTCCGGCTGCATGCGCTGAAGGTCGATCAATTGCCCGTCACGCCGGAGACGACGAATGCGGTCGCTCGCTTCATGACGCATCTGAACGAGATCGACTCGGCCACCTACACCGGCTTGTACGAAATGAAGTAACGCCGCAAGGCCGCCGGCCGTGCGTGCGGTGCGTTGCGCGCACGGCGGCTGGGCATGACGGTTGCGCCCGCAACCGAATCCGCCCGCCCCGTCCCATGTTGCGCCCGCAAGCGCATCTCGGGGTTGCGCGCTTAAAATACGGGGGTTCGTCCCTGTAGCCCGCTACGCCAAGTCCCCCGATGGAAGCAGAACACGGTATTCCCATTCCCCAGCGCTACTGGGCAATCGTCGTCATCGGGCTCGGCATCACGCTCGCCGTGCTCGACGGCGCCATCGCCAACGTCGCGCTGCCGACGATCGCGCGCGATCTGCACGCAAGCGCCTCCGCTTCGATCTGGGTCGTCAACGCCTACCAACTCTCGATCACGATTTCTCTATTGCCGCTGGCCTCGCTCGGCGACCGCATCGGCTATCGACGCATCTACACGGCCGGCCTCGCGGTGTTCACCGCGGCTTCGCTCGGTTGCGCGCTCTCGAGCTCGTTGTCGGCACTCGCACTGGTGCGCGTGGTGCAGGGGTTCGGCGCCGCGGGCATCATGAGCGTGAACACGGCGCTCGTGCGCACGATCTATCCGGCGAACATGCTAGGGCGCGGTATCGCGATCAACGCGATGGTCGTGGCAGTGTCGTCGGCCGTGGGGCCGACGGTCGCGTCGGCGGTATTGTCGGTGGCCTCCTGGCCCTGGCTGTTCGCGATCAACGTGCCGATCGGCATCGCCGCGGTGATCGGCGCAATGCGCGCGCTGCCGACCAATCCCGGACATGATGCACCCTACGATTATTTGAGCGCGGCCATGAACGCGATCGTGTTCGGTCTGCTGATCTTCACGATCGACGGCTTCGGGCACGGCGAAGCGGTCGCCGGGCTCGTCGCCCAAGCGCTGGCACTCTTGATCGTCGGCTACGCTTTCGTACGGCGTCAATTGACCCGCCCGGCGCCACTGCTGCCGATCGATCTGCTCAAGATCCCCGTTTTCGCGCTCTCGATCGCCACGTCGGTCTGCTCGTTTTGCGCGCAGATGCTGGCCTACGTTTCGCTGCCGTTCCTGTTTCAGAACGTGCTCGGCTTCGATCAGGTGCAGACGGGATTGCTGATTACGCCCTGGCCTTTCGTGATCGTATTCGCCGCACCGGTGGCGGGCGTGCTGTCGGATCGGTACTCCGCGGGCATACTAGGCGGCATCGGGCTGATTGCGCTGACGGCCGGCCTCATCCTGCTCGCGACGATGGGTCCCCACCCCAGCGTGTTCGACATCACCTGGCGCATGGCGCTATGCGGCGCGGGGTTCGGGATATTCCAGTCGCCCAATAATCGGCAAATGCTCTCGGCCGCTCCGCGCGAACGCAGCGGCGGTGCCAGCGGGATGCTGAGCACCGCACGGCTCACCGGTCAAACCGTGGGCGCTGCGCTCGTCGCCTTGATTTTCGGCGTCTCGCCGCGCCATGGGCCGGTCATCGCCCTCGGCGTCGCGGCGGCCATCGCGAGTGTCGCGGCGGCGGTCAGTCTGATGCGGCTACGCGCAAGCGGTCCCGGCCGCGTCTGACACGACGCAGCCAGTCGCAGCGTGCTCGTCACTGCGAAGCGCGTACCTTCAAGCGGTTCTTCACCTCATGCACGCCGCTCACGCCCGCGGCAACCTGTTCCGCGCGCGTTTTTTCGTCGCGGGTGGGCACCGTGCCGGTGAGCCAGACGATGCCTCGCCGCGTCTTGACGTGAACATGCGTGGATTTGACGTCCTTCGCCGTCATGAGTGCCGCTTTCACCTTCGTCGTTACCGTGCCGTCATCGATGTGCTGACCGAGCGACTCTGAACTCGACGATGGCGCCGAGGCGGCCGTGGCTGCCGTGGTCCCGGAAGATTCCGTCGCCTGGGCCGTCACGCCGGCGGCGAAGGTCAGGGAAGCGAGCACGGCGGCGATTTTGAGTAATGGGAGCGCTTTCACGAGTTTCTCCTGCTCAAAGATGGAGGGAAGTGCCGGACGATGCCGCAAGACCGGAGCGAATAGCGGCCGTCCGGCGTTGCGTCGTCTCAACGCGTTCGCAAGTCGCATGCCTTCCCTTCCCGATATCGGCCGCACGGGCGTCGCGACTCGCGCTTTGCACTCGCAGCAAACGACGCCGCGCTTTTGCACTGCGGCCTGTAAAAGCTGCCGCGTTCGCACGGCTACGGCATGGTTCCTGCGCTGCCGAATCGTCTGCCTTGCCCATGCGGCAACGGCTGGTATAGCGGTTGCTTTACAGCCAGGACCATTCCACTGGACTTTTAGCCATGCCGCCGACTCTTGAACTGCGCAGCAAACAACATGTGGCACTCACGCCGCGCCTGCAACAATCGGTGCGGCTCCTGCAGTTGTCGTCGCTCGAGTTTCAGCATGAACTTCGGCAAGCGCTCGACAACAATCCGTTTCTGGAATACGACGACCCGCTCGCCGAAGAAGGCGAGCGGCCCGCAACGGCCACCCACGATGGCGAGGGGGCCGAACTGCAGCCCGGTGTCGTCGCGGACGCCCCCGCTCCCGCGGAGGCCGTCGATCCCTATGAGAGCCTGTCGAGCGCCGACGCGACGACGGCGGCGCCGGCCGACGATCCGATCGGCGATTTCGGCCAAGACTGGACGACGCGCGGCGCCTCGCGCAACAACGATTCGGACGACGTCGACCCCGGTGCCTGGGCGCATGCCCAGTTGACGATGCATGAGCATCTGCACAATCTGCTGCACTTGTATCCGTTGAGCGAGCGCGATCGCGCCGCCGCGCAGATCGTCATCGAGGCACTCGACGACGACGGCTACTTGCGCGAGCCGCTCGACGAGTTGGCCAGCGCATTCGAAGCCGATCCGCCGCTGAGCGAGGAAGAATTGCGCGTGGCGCTGCGGCTCGTGCAAACGCTCGATCGTCCCGGGGTCGGCGCACGCTCGCTTTCGGAGTGCCTCGGGCTTCAGCTCGAGGCGATGTCGTCCGACACGCCGGGTCGCGCGGCCGCGCGCGAGATCGTGGAGCATCATCTCGAACGGCTGGCGCGGCGCGAGCATGCCGAACTACAAAAGCAGCTCGGTTGCTCGGCCGAAGAATTGCGCAAGGCCTGCGCGCTCGTGCGCCGGCTCGACCCGAAGCCTGGTCAATTCTATTCGCGCGCCGACGACAACTACGTCATCCCCGACGTCATCGTCCGCCGCGTGAAGGGGCGTTGGGTCGCGTCGATCAACCCGGCCGTGCTGCCGCGGGCGCGCATTCACCGCGTCTACGCCGAGTTGTTCGCGCAATCGGGCGGCGCGGGCTCGCCGCTCGGCCAACAGCTCCAGGAAGCGCGCTGGCTGCTGCGCAATGCCGAGCAGCGCTTTACGACGATTCAACGCGTGGCGCAATGCATCGTTTCTTATCAAAAGGCGTTCTTCGACTACGGCGAAATCGCGCTGAAACCGCTCGTGCTCAGCAAGCTCGCGGAAGAGCTCGGTCTACATGAATCGACGGTCTCGCGCGCCTCGAGCAACAAGTACATGGCCACGCCGCGCGGCATCTTCGAGTTCCGGCACTTCTTCCCGCGCGAGCTCGCGACGGAAACGGGCGGACGCTGTTCCGCCGCCGCCGTGCGTGCACTGATCAAGGAGATGATCGACCAAGAAGACGTGCGCAATCCGCTGTCCGACGTGGCGCTCGCGAAGATGCTGGCGCAAGAGGGCATGATCGTCGCGCGCCGCACCGTCGCCAAGTATCGCAATCTGCTGAAGGTGCCGCCGGCCCAGTTGCGGCGGCAAGCGTAACGAAACGGCGAAGGAAGGATGAAGGCAGCGTAGGACGGGTAGGAAGAGGAAGGGCCGGCTCGAGGGAGCCGGCCCTTCTCGCTTTCCCTTGCTTGCCTGCGCTGCGTCAGGCGGCGATGTCCGCTAGTTTGACGGCTTTGCGCGTGACCGATGCCGCCGTCGTGACGTGCCGCAAATCGGCCAAGAACGCATCGCGCCAGGTCGACAAATCGCCTGCGCGCAGTTGCGCCATCATGTCCGCGTGGCGTGCCTTGCGATCTTCGAGCGGCATCGACAACGCTCGTTCGAGTGCTTCGGCCATCTGCGTGAGATCGAACGGGTTGACGACGAGCGCGCCCGGCAACTGCTCGGCCGCCCCGGCGAACTGCGACAGCACGAGCACCCCCGGATCTTCCGGGTCTTGCGATGCTACGTACTCCTTAGCGACGAGATTCATTCCGTCGCGCAGCGGCGTGACGTAGCCCACCTGAGAGAGGCGAAATAACGCCATCAGCAGGTTGCGCTCGTATTTTCGGTTCAGGTATTGAATCGGCGTCCAGTCGAGCTGGGCAAAGCGCCCGTTGATGCGGCCGGCCTCCCCTTCTAGCGTTTGCCGGATGCGTTGATAGCTCTGCACGTCCGCGCGCGTCGGCGGGGCGATCTGGACGAGCGATACGCGTCCCTGCCAGTGGGGGGCGCCGAGCAAAAGCCGCTCGAACGCCTGAAACCGCTCGACGAGCCCCTTCGAGTAGTCGAGGCGATCGACGCTCATGATGAGCTTGCGCCCGCGCATCGCCTCGCGCAGCGTATTGACGTGCTTGCGATCGGCGAATTGCTGAGCGGCGCTGGCGATGGCGTCAGGATAGATTCCGATGGGATAGGCGCCGACCTTGAGCACTCGCCCAAAGGCGTGAATCATGCCGTCGTCGCTCGCGGTGCCGAAGCCGCCGCGCTCGATGTAGTCGACGAACGCCTGACGGTCCGCCTGCGTTTGGAAGCCGAGCACGTCGTAGCTGCACATCGCTTTGACGAGTTCCTCGTGCGGCGGCACCGCGCGCAGCATCTCCGGCACGGGAAACGGAATGTGCAGGAAGAAGCCGATCGGATTGGCGACGCCGAGTTCGCGCAGCGCGCGCGCGAACGGCAACAGGTGATAGTCGTGAACCCAGATGATGTCGTCGGGCTCGAGCATGGCCTTCAGTTGCTTGGCCAGCGTCCCGTTGACTCTCAGATAGCCGGCGTATTCTTGCCGGTCGTAGCGGGATAAATCGGTGCGGTAATGGAAGGTCGGCCACAGGGTCGCGTTGGAGAACCCCCGGTAATACTGATCATAGTCGCGCCGCGTGAGGCCGACGGTCGCATACGTGACCTTCCCTTGTTTCTCGATCTCGGGCGCCTGCGATTCGCCGATGATCTCTCCGCTCCACCCGAACCAGACACCCCCGGTTTCCTTCAGGGCGTCCAGCACGCCGATCGCAAGCCCCCCCGCCGCGGGGCGGCCCTCCTGCGTCGGCGCGACGCGGTTTGACACCACGATAAGTCTGCTCATTGCGGCTCCACCTCTTCGGTTGGCATTTCTGCGCGGCGACCCATCTCGCCGTCACCCGATGCAAAGCACGCAAGGCGCGTGCCGCATTGAACATCTGATGATCTGATGAAACGCTCCCGATTCGTGCTGCGAATTCCGGCCGGAGCCGCGGCGGCAAGGGAAGCGGCCGCTTCCTCGCTGGGAAACGCCCACGAGCGAACGCGCGCCACGGATGCGCGGTGCGAATCCGACGAAGGGCGAGCGCATCGAGCGCATCGAGCGCGGCGAACGCGCCGCCTGCGCAGCACTCGCCGCAAGACGGTGCCCGGTGAGGCCTTCCTGCTTCTAGGCGTCTTGCTCGGAGCCTAGATCGCGCTGATAGTCGAGTCCTTCAGCGCGCGCGCCGCCCTGATTGTGGTCACCGTCCGCAGGTCCGTCAGGCGCCGGGCGGTTCTGCCCCGATGGATCCGATCGAGACGGTGATTGAGCCGGAAAACCGCCACTGTTCTTCGCTTCGCGCTTGAGCGAATGGCGCGCAGAGCGCCGTAACGCGGGGTGTCTCATGGAACCGATCTCCAGGAGCGGGCAATGCCCGGGCGGGCAAAGCAGTTTCGATTTGAAGTCTAGGATGCCGAACGGCCGAACGCGCGGTAACAATTGCGACAGATTTGTAACCGGTACAGTCAGACGGCTTTCTCATCGCGTCAATGCAGCGGGGGAACGTCGCTCGGCACGGGAGGCGGATCGCCGATCGGCGGCTGCGGCGGTTCGGGCGGCTCTCGCTCGGGCACGGGGCCCGGGCCAGGCGGCTCCTGCGGCGGCGGCACCGGCGGATCCGGTTCGGGCGTATGCAAGTGATGCCGGATGGAAGCGGTGCGCAATGCGGACATCGAGGTACCTCGTCGATCAACCCGGAAATTAGGCGTGCTGACCAGCAAGTCCTCTGCCATGACGAATTCAGACGAACGGCGAACGGCGAGCGAGGGCGGCGGCAATCAAGGCGGCGCCGCCGCACGCGTCCAGCCGTCCGCCGAGCGGACGCGTTCGGCGCGCCTAGTGCCCAGCGCCTTGCGCCTTGCGCCTTGCGCCTTGCGCCTTGCGCCTTGCGCCTTGCGCCTTGCGCCTTGCGCCTTGCGCCTTGCGCCTTGCGCCTTGCGCCTTGCGCCTTGCGCCTTGCGCCTTGCGCCTTGCGC